>JAUNDV010000015.1 GCA_030525875.1 Eubacteriales bacterium | reverse complement strand
AAGCTGTTTTACTGGCTGTTTCTGTCGCAGTGGTTCGTATTATATATGCTTTTTTTTCTCCCGTCAAGCTCTTTTTTTATATTTTTTTGTTTTTATGTTTTATTTTTCATTTTCATAAAGAAAAAAATAACGCATCCTTCATATCCTAAGATAATCCAGATGCGTTTTTTCTCTTATATTTTAAATGTTAAACGGCTTTTAAACTTATTTAATTCATTTTATCAAAACAGCACTTAAATATGTTTGATTCAATAAAATTAAATTAGTTTGCTGCACTTCCGATACTTCCGAAGATTTCGCACTTCTCCTTAACAACATCCATGATAGCGTCTGTACCTGGCTTAAGAAGCTTACGTGGGTCAAAGCCCTTTCCGCTGAGATCCTTGCCTTCTTCTATATACTTTCTGGTTGCAGCTGCGAATGCGAGCTGGCACTCTGTATTTACATTAATTTTAGATACTCCAAGAGAAATAGCCTTCTGGATCATCTCTGTTGGGATACCTGTACCTCCATGAAGAACAAGCGGAAGATCTCCTATTGCTTCTTTTACCTTTGCAAGAGTTTCAAATGAAAGTCCCTGCCAGTTCTCAGGATATACTCCGTGAATATTTCCAATACCTGCTGCAAGGAAGTCAACTCCGAGCTCAGCAATACGTCTGCACTCTTCAGGGTCAGCACACTCACCCATGCCAACAACTCCATCTTCTTCTCCGCCAATTGAACCAACTTCAGCCTCAATTGACATACCATGTGCATGTGCAAGTTCTACGAGCTCCTTTGTCTTCTCGATATTCTCTTCAATACTAAAATGTGAACCATCAAACATAATTGATGAGAATCCAGCTTCGATACATTTCTTGCATCCTTCATATGAACCATGATCTAAATGAAGTGCAACAGGAACTGTAATATCAAGCTCCTCCATCATTGCATTAACCATTGCTGCTACAGTCTTAAATCCTGTCATGTATTTACCAGCACCCTCTGATACACCTAAGATTACAGCTGTATTAAGTGCCTGACACTCTGTAAGAACTGCTTTTGTCCACTCAATATTATTGATATTAAAATGAGCGATTGCATACTTGCCCTCAAGGGCCTTCTTTAACATTTCTGTTGCTGGAACAAGTCTTGACATCTTTGTTTCCTCCAAAATTAATTTCTTCTTATAACAACTTTTTTATTATAGCATATGTATGCTCTTTCTTAAAGTCTTTCTCTTAAAGCTCTTCCAAGCTCCTCATATCCTGGCTTTCCAAGGAGAGCAAACATATTTTTCTTATAACTTTCAACACCTGGCTGATTGAATGGATTTACACCAAGTATGTATCCGCTTATACCACAGGCAAACTCAAAGAAATAGAATAACTGTCCAAGTGAATATGCATCCTGCTTTGTTATATCAAGCTTCATACATGGAACATTTCCATCTGTATGCGCAAGAAGTGTTCCATTCATAGCTGACTTATTTACAAAATCAACTGTCTTTCCCTTAAGATAGTTCATTCCATCTGTATCGATTTCTTCTTCCTTTAATACTACAGTTTCCGGGCTTTCTTCAATATTGAGAACTGTCTCCATCAGACATCTGTTTCCATCCTGAATAAACTGTCCCATTGAATGCAGATCTGTTGTAAGGTCTACTGCTGCCGGGAAAATACCTCTCTGGTCCTTGCCCTCTGACTCTCCATAGAGCTGCTTCCACCACTCTGATACATAGTGACATGATGGCTCATAGTTTGCTACTATTTCTATTGTTTTGCCCTTTCTTAAGAGCATATTTCTGATTGCTGCATAGAGCATTGCATCATTTTCCTCATATTCTGAAGAAAGACAGAGCTTACGCATATCATTTGCACCTTCCATAAGTGCATCTATATCACATCCTGCTGCTGCGATAGGAAGGAGACCTACAGCTGTAAGAACAGAGAATCTTCCACCTACATCATCAGGTACTACAAACTCCTCGTAGCCTTCCTGATCTGCAAGCTGTTTTAATGCTCCTCTTGCCTTGTCTGTTGTAGCGTAAATTCTCTTCGCTGCCTCTTCCTTTCCATACTTTGCAATAAGCTTTTCTTTGAGTACTCTGAATGCAATAGCAGGTTCTGTTGTTGTTCCTGACTTAGAAATAATATTTATAGAGAAATCCTTATCGCCAATCACTTCAAGAAGGTCGTTTAAGTATTTTGAGCTTATTGAATTTCCAGCAAAGAAAATCTGAGGATATTTTCTGTCCTTCTTATCCATTACGTTATAAAATGAATTTGTAAGGAATTCTATAGCAGCTCTTGCTCCAAGATATGAGCCGCCAATTCCTACAACTACAAGTACATCTGAATCAGACTGGATTTTTGTTGCTGCCTTTTTGATTCTTGCAAACTCTTCCCTGTCATAATTTTCTGGAAGATCAATCCAGCCTATATAGTCATTTCCAGCTCCACTTCCGTTTAAAAGTGTATCTTTTGCAAGTTCTGCAGTTTTCTTAAAATTGCAGATTTCTTCGTCTGATACGAACCCCATTACTTTGGAATAGTCAAGTTTTACATTTTTTGACATCTTATTCTCCTCCCTTTAGTGTATGGGACTAAGCTCGCCTCATACAGTGAATAAAAATATTTTTTAACTTTTAAAAAATTAAGAAAATATATGTTTTTCTTTAGTATATCACATCCATTGCAGATTTTGCACATATCATGTATACTTTTTGCTATAAAAATTATTTTAAATTTATATGCCGGAGGATAATTATGCTTGGATTTATTGGAGCAATGGATGAGGAAATAAATGGTATCATATCTGAGCTTTCAGATATTTCAGTCTTATCAAAAGGAGGGCTTACATTTACAAAGGGAAGCTATAAAGACAAAGAGGTTGTGGTCGTTAAAGCCGGAATCGGAAAGGTTAACGCAGCAATGTGCACCCAGCTTCTTATAGATAATTTTAAGGTTGATGCTGTAATAAACACAGGTATAGCAGGAAGCCTGAAAAAAGAGCTTAATATTGGTGATATAGTTCTTTCAACCGATGCCGTTGAATATGATATGGATGCTACAGTTTTTGGATATAAGCTCGGTCAGATTCCTGAGATGGATATATTTTCATTTGAAGCTTCTGAACAGCTTAGAAAGCTCTGCTATGAGCTTGCTTCAGAAAAACTAAACAATATTTCATGTATGGAAGGACGTATCCTTACAGGCGACCGTTTTGTAGGTTCAAAGGAAGTAAAGGAAATGCTTATAAACACCTTTGATGGAAGCTGCTGTGAGATGGAGGGAGCCGCAATTGCTCATGTTTGCTACTTAAACAGCATTCCATTTCTTATTATACGTGCCATTTCAGACAGTGCTGATGATTCGGCTACCATGAACTATACTGAATTCGAACAGCTTGCTGCAAATAATTCTATCGCTCTCTCACTTAGTCTGATTGAAGCATATTGATAAAATACATTTTCATTATATTAAATTAACGAAATGCATTTTCATTATTATTAAATAAAAAACTCCTTAATCCAGAATACTTTTAAAGTATCTAAAGGATTTAAGGAGTTTTATTTTCATAATTTATTGTTTAGTAGTTTATTATTTTAGCTTATAAGTACATTTGCTGCTGCCTTTTTCTTCTGGATAAGATAAACACTTACTAGAAGGATTATTCCTATTGTATCTGTTACGATACCAGGAATAAGGAGTGTAAGACCACCAGCCACGCTGACAATTCTAATTATATTTGACATCTTTGTATGAAGGAATCCACTAAGGCCTGCTGCCACACCTGTAATACCAATAACTGCTGATATACAGATAATAATTATTTCAAATACATTTGTATCTACAAAAAGCATAGCCGGACTAAATGCAAAAATATAAGGTACTATGAAAGCTGCTATTGCAAGTCTTGTTGCATTGATAGCTGTCTTCATAGGAGGTGCCTTTGCTATTGCACTTCCTGCATAGGCTGCAAGTGCTACTGGTGGTGTAATATCTGCAACTATACCAAAATAAAATACAAAGAAATGTGCTGCTATAAGATTGATTCCTATCTCTGGACTTATAAGTATAGGAGCACAGGTTGCTGCCATGATACAGTAATTCGCTGTTGTAGGAACACCCATACCAAGTACGATACAGCAAAGCATTGTAAGAAAAAGAGCAATGATCTGATGTCCACCTGATACAGATACTATAGTTGTGATAAGCTTTGAAGCAAGTCCTGTTGAAGTTATGCATCCTGCTACTATTCCTGCCATTGCACAGGCTACTGCTACGGTAATTGTTCCTTTACCACCAGCCTCAAGTGCATCTATAAACTTTGTAAAAGTGATTCTGTCATCCTTATTAATAAGTCCGACTACTATTGTAACTCCAATAGCAACAGCAGCTGAAAACTGCATTGTTCTTGTATTTGTAGATACAAGTACTACCAGTACTACCAAAGGAAGGAGAAGGTAGGCCTTCTTAAAAAGCTTCTTCTTATCAGGAAGCTCATCCTTAGGAATTCCCTTAAGACCAAGCTTCTTAGCTTCAAGATGTACAGCAATATATATACCAGCAAAATAAAGTACAGCTGGAAGTATAGCTCTAAGAGCTACTTCTCCATAGCTTATTCCCATATATTCCGCCATAAGGAAGGCTGCTGCTCCCATGATAGGAGGCATGATCTGTCCTCCTGTAGATGCTGCTGCCTCTACTGCTCCTGCAAAATCTCCCTTGTATCCAGTCTTTTTCATCATCGGTATGGTTACAGAACCTGTTGTAACAGTATTTCCAACTGAAGATCCTGATACCATTCCGCAAAGAGCTGAAGAAATTACAGCAACCTTTGCTGGTCCGCCTGCAGAAGCTCCGGCAATTGAGTTAGCAAGATTGATGAAAAAGTTTGCAATGCCTGTTCTCTCAAGAAAAGCACCAAATATAATAAATACTACTATATACTTTGCACATACATCAATCGGTGTATTCATTACACCTGAGGTTGTATAGAAAAGATCATATATAACTTTACCAAATCTAACATTTGAAAATGTATATACAAGCAAAGCTCCAACAACTATCAAAATCGGAATTCCTACTGCTCTTCTGCAAAGTTCCATAAGCGAAAGTATTGAAATTATGGCTATCGCTACCATGAAAGGATCTCTGGTTACCTTTGTTGCAAGCATAAGTATTTCTTTTGCATTTAAAGAAAAATAAATAAATCCAAAGGCACCTGCAAGCATAATCACTATGTCATACCATGGAATATGATTAACTCTGCTATGATGCTTAGATGCTGGATAATTAAGATATCCTATTATAACTATCATAGCAAGGAAGTTGGCAAGCCGCTCTTCTCTAAGGCCTCTTCCAAAAAGTGTTACTGCTATACTATATACAGCAAATGCCGCCATCAGATAACGCACAACCTGTTTTGGTCTGCCTTCCCATATACGCACATTTGACTCCTTGTCATATTTTTTCATTACAGCTGCAACATCTTCTGCTCCGCCGCACTCTGTTGTGTGTATTTCCTGTTCTCCGTCATGCTTCTTAAAAAAGCTCATCCAACGTCCCCTCCTAGTGTTTTTTTAAGGCTTAGCTTTTTGCCTGAAAATATTTTCCTAAATGTTATTACTTTACAGGGACTTCCATTCCCTTCTCCTGAAAATACTTCGCTGCTCCCTTGTGATAAGGAACTGCTGTTACTGAACCTGCAAACTCAAGGTCAAGTTCTGCGCCCTTTGCATGTGCTGATTTAATCTTGTCAGTATTTTCAAATACGCCCTGTACGAAGTTATAAACATCATCCTCACTTACATCGTCTCTTGCAACTACAACTGCACCTACTGCAACGGTTGTAGTATCTGCATCTGTTCCGTATACATCCTTAGCAATAACGTCCTTTGAGTAATATGGACACTCCTCAACAAGCTTATTGATATGCTCATCGTCAATTCCAACAAGATATATTTTCTTTGATGTTCCAAGAGAGGTAACAGCTGTTGTTGGAGCACCTGCTGTAATAAAGGCTGCATCTATCTTTCCATCCTGAAGACTTTCAACGCTGTCTCCAAAGCTTTCAAAGGTTGGATTTATATCTTTTTCTGTAAGTCCGTACGCACCTAAAATATCCATTGCATTGAAATAAACTCCTGATCCAGGTGCACCTATGGAAACATTTTTACCTTTAAGATCAGCAACTGTCTTAATATCTGGATTACAGGTAACTATCTGAACCTGTTCCATATATAAAGCAGCTACAGTTGAAAAATCCTTAACCGCTGCTCCTTCAAATGTCTTAGTTCCATCATATGCATATGCCATAACGTCTGACTGCACAAAACCAAGCTGGGCATCACCAATTTCCATAGCTTCAATATTAGCCTGTGAGCCTCCTGAGGTTATAGCTGTTATCTTTGAATCTGTAGAACCTGAAACCTGTCCAGCAAGCACGCTTCCGAATCCATAGTAGGTTCCCTGGTCTCCTCCAGTAGTGAATTTGATTTCCTTACCAGCAGATGCCTGAGCCTTGGTTGTCTCCTGCGCATTATCTGATGCGTTGCTGTTTCCTCCGCATGCTGTAAGTGCTGCTACAGCTACAAGTGCCATTACTAATCCCAATGCTTTCTTTTTCATAATCAATTCTCCTTCTTTATGTTCTTTATCCAATATTATTTGCTTAATTCAGACACAAAAAAACGGAACTTGACCCAAAATCAAGCTCCGTTGCTTCGTACAAAAATTATTTAACTTGTCCTGTATTATATGATTTGTTTTTTTATTTGTCAATATAAAACTTTTTATTTTTGTTTTTTTACCTTTACTCCGAGTCTTTACTATCCCTTTATCTTAATGACTATTTTAATGACTATTTGTAATTTTCTATTGATTTATAATATTTGCTGTGCTATAGTTTTATAGCAATTTAATATTGTATTACTTGTTCAGAGTGATGGAGGTACATAGGACCTGTGAAGTCACGGCAACCCCTTTTCTTAAGGAAGGTGCCCGCCTGAGCGAAACATATTCGTTTCGAACAACAAGAAAAGCAGCCAGCATTTTCAGCCCGTGTTCGATATGAATACGGGTTTTTATTTTATTTATTTACGAAAGGAGCTTTTATGCAGGAAAAACATTTATTTACCTCTGAAAGTGTTACTGAAGGTCATCCTGACAAAATCTGTGACAATATTTCAGACGCTATTCTTGATGCACTTTTAGAAAAAGACCCTATGAGCCGTGTTGCCTGTGAAACAGCATGTACTACAGGACTGGTTCTTGTTATGGGTGAAATTACAACCAACGCATACGTAGATATTCAAAAAACAGTACGTGAAACAATTCGTGAAATCGGATACGATCGTGCCAAATATGGCTTTGACTGCGATACCTGTGGTGTCATCGTTAGTATTGACGAACAGTCAGGCGATATCGCTATGGGTGTAGACAAATGTCTTGAGGCTAAGGAAAACAACATGACCGATGCTGAGCTTGATACAATAGGAGCTGGCGATCAGGGTATGATGTTTGGATATGCCTGCACCGAGACTGAGGAGTATATGCCTTATCCTATTACTCTTGCTCACAGACTTACCAGAAAGCTTACTGAGGTTCGTAAAAACGGTACACTCAGGTATCTTCGTCCTGACGGAAAATCCCAGGTTACAGTAGAATATGACGACAATGGAAAGCCTGTACGTCTCGAAGCTGTAGTTCTTTCTACACAGCACGATCCTGATGTTACTCACGAACAGATAGTAGAAGATATCAGGAAGTATGTCTTTGATCCTGTTCTTCCAGAGGATATGATTGATGAAAATACCAAATTCTACATCAATCCAACCGGACGTTTTGTTATAGGTGGACCTCAGGGTGACTCTGGACTTACTGGACGTAAAATTATCGTAGATACCTACGGTGGATTTGCAAGACATGGCGGCGGAGCATTTTCAGGAAAAGACCCAACAAAGGTTGACCGTACAGCCTGCTACGCAGCTCGTTATGCAGCAAAGAACCTTGTTGCTTCTGGACTTTGTGAGCGTGCTGAAATCCAGCTTAGTTACGCTATCGGTGTTGCCCATCCTACATCTATTATGATTGATACCTTTGGAACAGCCAAGGTAAGCGAGGAAATCCTTACAAATGCTGTCAGAAATGTATTTGATTTCCGTCCTGCTGGTATGATCAAGATGATGGATCTGAGAAGACCTATCTTTAAGCAGACTGCTGCTTACGGACATTTTGGACGTACAGATGTAGAGCTTCCTTGGGAGAAGCTTGATAAGGTTGAAGAGCTTAAGGCAGAAGTTGAGAGACTTACAAAGTAATAGCGTGCCAAAATAAGATATAAAATATAACATATGTAAGCAACATAAAAAAGCTGCTGCTTCTACAGAGGTACTATTTCTGTAATGAAGCCGCAGCTTTTATTTTTTTAATTTACCCACACACCATTTGAATCGACCTTAAATGGTCCTATTTTTGTATCAGTTGCAAGATATCCATATGCACCATTTGTACTTCCTTCTGGATAGAAATAATACCATTTTCCATCTATCTGATACCAGCCAGTAACCATTATTCCGCTGTCATTGAAATAATATTTCTTGCCATTATATGTCCACCAGCCTCTTACCATACAACCCTCGTATACATCTTTGGTTGTATTTAAAAAGTACCAGTAATCTCCATCCTGAAGCCAGCCTGTCTTCATAGCACCTGTCTTCTTATCCATATAATACCAGATCTTATATTTATTTTGAGCCCAGCCTGTAACCATCCTGCCTTCAGCATCAAACATATAATATTTGTCATCAAGTTTAAGCCAGCCATCTCTTACATACTCGCCATTTGGATATCTGAAATAGTAAATTCCATTATTCTGTACCCAGCCGGCAACATTTAAATTGCCTGTTCCATTTGGATAATTATTTCCATTTGGCTGTGTACTGCCATTTTCATCTGATGAGGTCTGTCCGCTTCCATCTGATACATCATCAGCTCCTATGTAAACAGTATCCGATTCACACCACTCTGAATTCTTGCCAACAGATGAGCTTACTCCTTCAGGAGCGACAGAACGCACTTTAAATGTGTAATCTCCCTCCTTGGTCATATAAGGGAAGAAATTGTAGCTTGTCCCCTTGTAATCACTTAACTTCTTTACAATGGTTGAACCTCTATAGCATATTACATCATAATATCCTGAAGAATTCTCTGATGCTTCCCATCTTCCTGTTCCCTTAGAGCTTGTCCAGTATGCATTGTAAGGCATGTCATATGACCCAGATATTGGTTTTACTCTAAGTGTTACTTCAAGTGTATACCCATTATCTCTTCTTGCGGAAGATATATAGCTTCCTCCACTAATACGTACATTTGACGATGAATAATTATTTCTAAACAAGTATAGAGTGGAATATTTGTCTGTAGAAACTTCCTTTGGGGTTGCAGCCAGATAAACCTTCATACGTGGCTCAGCACCAACTTTTAATGAATATATATCATCAATCCAGACAGCATCTTCAAGATAATAATAGTCATTTTGCGGAATTGACACGCAAGAGCTTGCATCCTGTGGCAGCTCATCTCCCAAGTGAAGGTCGTTTGTTACCACGTTGATCTTTACCGAAGGTATATCTTTGATCCTCTCGTAATAGGCAAATACTGTACTGCACATTATAAATAACCACAAAGCTGTTAGACTTGTAAGTTTTACTATCTTTTTCATATTCATTTCCCCCTCCAGCTCTATCTAAACAGATTTATATTGATAAATCATGATTTTCTTGTGTATTTTCATTATAAATGTGCCCTATATATAAGTCAAATTACAAAATCATAACAAATAATTAAAAATGTAGTACCAAAAAAGTCCCAGAGCTATAACTCCAGGACTCTTATTACTTTATAATGTATTTTTATACTATGACTTAATCTCTTACTTATAAATTAAACAAGCTCGAGAAGTACTTCCATAGCTCCATCACCCTTACGTGCACCGATCTTAACGATACGTGTGTATCCACCGTTACGTGATGCGTACTTTGTTCCGTACTCGTCAAAAAGCTTAGCAACGAGATCTGCCTTCTTTGTGTTAGCCTTACGTCCAGCTGCCTTTGTAGGAACCTCTGTTACATCGTAAAGAACTGAAAGCATCTTACGTCTTGCATTAAGTCTTGATGGCTTATCCTTCTTGATTGTCTTCTCAACTTCGTCATAAACAGTAACTCTCTTCTGAACTCCGTTTACTTCCTTAGTCTCCTTAACTCTCTTTCCGTTTGCATCCTTACGTGCAACCTTAGCCATAACCTTAACCTCTTCGAAGTTATCCTTCTCCTTAACAGCGAGAGCGATAAGTGGCTCTACCTGCTTGCGGATTTCCTTAGCTCTAGCCTCAGTTGTAACAATCTTTCCATGGTATAAAAGAGCTGTTGTCTGGTTTCTTAAAAGAGCCTTTCTCTGAGATGAGGTCTTTCCTAACTTTCTGTACTTTGCCATTATTAATTTCCTCCTATTGTGCCTGTGGTCTTATCAATGGGAAAACCGTATCAGACCAGCTGATGCGGTAAACCTAATTTATATTATAAAAACTTTTTCAACTTTAATTACATTTCATCCTGTGTATTGAGTGAAAGTCCAAGCTCCTTAAGCTTAGCAAGAACCTCTTCAAGTGACTTTCTTCCGAGGTTACGTACCTTCATCATTTCATCAGGAGTCTTTGAGCAGAGTTCCTCAACTGTGTTGATTCCTGCTCTCTTGAGACAGTTATATGAACGAACTGAGAACTCAAGCTCGTCGATATTTCTCTCAAGTACTTTGCCCTTCTCATCATCTTCCTTCTCAATCATGATGTCAACTGTCTTGGCATTCTCTGAAAGATCAATGAAGAGATTTAAGTGCTCACTTAATACCTTTGCTGCAAGGCTTACTGCCTCATCAGGATCAAGTGTACCATTTGTATAAACATCAAGTGTAAGCTTGTCATAGTCTGTCTGCTGACCTACACGTGTATTCTCAACAGTCATATTAACACGCTCTACTGGTGTAAATATAGAATCGATAGCGATGCTTCCTACTGGAAGATCCTCTGATTTGTTCTTATCTGCACCTAAATATCCGCGTCCATTGACAAGTGTAAGCTCCATGTTGAGCTTTGCATTTGGTCCGCTAAGTGTTGCGATAACCTGATCAGGATTCATGATCTCGATATCACTATCAACCTGAATATCTGATCCTCTTACAACGCCCTCACCTTCAAAGTCAATGTAAGCAGTCTTTGGAGCTGAATCCATGCTATGATTTTTAATTGCAAGCTCTTTAATGTTCATAACTATCTCTGTAACGTCTTCCTTAACGCCAGGGATAGATGAAAACTCGTGAAGAACACCATCAATCTTGATTCTGCTTACTGCAGTACCAGGAAGTGATGAAAGCATGATTCTTCTGAGAGAGTTACCTAAAGTGATTCCATAGCCTCTCTCTAAAGGTTCACATACGAACTTTCCATATTTTTTATCATCTGAAATCTCTGCGATCTCGATGTTTGGTTTTTCAAAATCAAACATATATAAGACTCCTTTCCATGGAGCGCACAAAGTAATGCGTTAAACGCATTACTTTGAATACAGCTCGACGATAAGCATTTCATCTACAGGAACGTCAATTGCTTCTCTCTTTGGAAGCTCCTTGACAGCGCCCTTAAGTGCTTCCTTGTCTGACTCAAGCCATTCTGGAACCATACGGCTTCCTGTCACCTCAAGGATATCCTTATATCTCTGAGCTGCCTTATATTTCTCTTTGATCTCAATTGTATCCCCAGCCTTAACAAGGTATGAAGGGATATTAACAAGCTTACCGTTTACTAATACGTGCTTGTGGTCAACGATCTGTCTAGCCTCTTTTCTGGTACGAGCCCATCCAAGACGGAAAAGAACATTGTCAAGTCTCTGCTCGAGCATGATCATAAGGTTCTCACCTGTCTGACCTTCCATACGCTCTGCCTTAGCATAGTAATTACGGAAAGGCTTCTCAAGTACACCATAGATGAACTTAGCCTTCTGCTTCTCACGAAGCTGTAAGCCGTACTCAGAAAGCTTCTTGCCAGCTCTCTGTGACTTTCTGTTAGATTTTTTATCAATTCCTAAAAATACTGGATCCAAATCGAGGGATCTGCATCTTTTAAGAACAGGAACTCTATCTACTGCCATCTCTTACCTCCAATTAGACTCTTCTGCGCTTTGGTGGACGACATCCGTTGTGTGGAACCGGAGTTACATCCTTAATGCTGGTTACCTGCAATCCAGCTGCCTGAAGGGCACGAATTGCTGCTTCACGTCCTGAACCAGGACCCTTTACCATAACATCTACTGACTTTAAACCATGCACTAAAGCTGCCTTTGTGGCAGTTTCAGCAGCCATCTGAGCTGCGTATGGAGTAGATTTTCTTGAACCTCTAAATCCCAGACCACCGGCACTTGCCCATGATAAAGCATTACCCTGAGCATCTGTCAATGTAACGATTGTGTTATTGAAAGATGACTGGATGTGTGCCTGTCCGTGTTCAACGTTTTTCTTAATGCGCTTCTTTACGACTTTCTTTGCGCCAGCTGACACTTTCTTTGCCATATCAAACTAACCTACTTTCTTTCTACTGTTCGGTTTCTGTTTTTAAAACATGCAAATCCATGTATAAATTACAGAATCCATTACTTCTTCTTGTTTGCGACTGTCTTCTTCGGACCCTTACGTGTTCTTGCGTTGGTCTTAGTTTTCTGACCACGAACAGGAAGGCTCTTTCTATGACGAATACCACGGTAGCAGCCGATCTCCTGAAGTCTCTTGATGTTCATAGCGATTTCTCTTCTAAGATCACCCTCAACTACCTGAGTCTCTGAAATAATTTCTGCAATTACCTTTACTTCGTCATCAGTAAGATCCTTGACACGAGTATCCGGATTAACATTTGCTTCCTTGAGGATACGCTGTGATGAGTGAAGTCCAATACCGTAAATGTATGTAAGACCGATTTCTACACGCTTCTCTCTTGGAAGATCGACACCTGCTATACGAGCCATGTTCTACCTCCTGATTAACCTTGTCTCTGTTTGTGCTTAGGGTTCTCACAGATTACTCTGATAGTACCCTTTCTCTTAATAACCTTGCACTTTTCGCAAATTGGTTTTACTGAAGATCTGACTTTCATTACGAATCTCCTTTCTGCTGTGCAGCCTTATTGTGAAAATGCATGCAACCTCTCAATTAATACTAAAATGAAACGCTGCATTTATTTCATTTAAAGCATACAGGATTCACCGCATTTTTCAAGGCGGCTAATATTTCCTGGACAGAGTTGCCAAAATATTGTATCAAACATATTCTTAAAATGCAATACTTTTTCTGTCCTATTTTAACTTTTTTATTTATCTCTCCATACTATACGAGCCTTTGATAAATCATATGGGCTCATCTGAAGAGTTACCTTATCACCAGGTAAAATTCTTATATAGTTCATACGGAGCTTACCGCTGATTGTTGCAAGCACCTGATGTCCGTTCTCAAGCTCTACATGAAACATCGCATTTGGAAGTTTCTCGGTTACTGTACCTTCGAGTTCAATTACGTCTGCCTTAGACATCGTTACCTCCTGATCAATTTAATACGAATATTGTGTTAACGCTCTATTTGTATTTTTATCGGATACATCATCTTACATTATAAAGTTTCTTCTCCTCTGCTGTAAGAGAGAGTACCTCAGGTTCTCCATCTGTTATGAGGATAGTATTTTCATAATGTGCTGAGAGTGATCCGTCTGCAGTTACATATGTCCATCCGCTCTCTGTATCTCTTACCTGCCATGTTCCAAGATTTATCATTGGTTCAACAGCAAGAGTCATATTTTTACGGAGCTTGATGCCTCTTCTTCTGCAAGTAAAGTTTGGTACTTCCGGCTCTTCGTGCATTTCCTGTCCGATGCCGTGACCAACCAGATCCTCTACTATTCCGTATCCGAATGGTATGATATAGTCTTCTATAGCTCTTCCGATATCATTTACATGATTTCCTTCACGTGCAACCTTTATACCTTCAAAAAAACTTTGTCTCGTTCTTTCTATAAGTAAGGCAGCTTCCTCACTTATCTGTCCGACTGCATGAGTTCTTGCAGCATCTGACTGCCATCCCTTGTAAATGACACCTGTATCCACTGATACTATGTCACCCTCCTGAATGATTTTCTTCTTATCTGGAAGTCCATGTACTACTTCATCATTTATAGAAATACATGCAGATCCTGGAAAACCACCATAACCTTTAAAGGAAGGTAAACATCCATGTGCTCTTATTATTTTCTCACAGTGCTGGTCAAGCTCATATGTTGATATACCCGCTTTGACATACTGTGCAAGCTCGAGATGAACTTTTGCAAGGATTTCCCCTGCTTTTCTCATCAGCTCTACTTCGTGCTCAGACTTTATCGTTACCATGATCAGCCAAGCACCTCCGTAACAGCCTTAAATACTTCCTTTGGACTTACAGTTCCATCTACAGTCTCTAATATTCCTTCCTCTTTATAGAAGTCAATAAGTGGCTGTGTCTGTTTGTGATAAGTCTCAAGTCTTGATAAAACTGTTTCTGGCTTATCGTCTGCTCTCTGAATAAGCTCTGTTCCGCATACGTCGCAGATACCCTCTACCTTTGTCTTATTAAACTCGATATGATAGGTTCCACCGCATTTTGGACATGAACGTCTTCCTGACATTCTCTTTGTAATCTCTTCATCCGGCACTTCTATATCTATAGCATAGTCAAGCTTATCTCCATTTTCTGAAAGAGCAGCTCTAAGACTCTCCGCCTGAGGTATAGTACGTGGGAATCCGTCAAGTACATAGCCGTTTTCACAATCTGATTCTGAAATACGGTTGAGAAGCATTCCGATAGTTATTTCATCAGGAACTAAAGCTCCCTGATCCATATATTCTTTTGCCTTTATGCCAAGCTCAGTACCATTCTTAATATTAGCACGGAAGATATCCCCTGTACTAATGTGGGGGATATCATATTCCTTTGCTATATTAAGTGCCTGGGTACCCTTGCCAGCTCCTGGCGCTCCAAGCATTACTATTTTCATGATTTGCCTCCAAATCAATCATTTAAAAAGCCTTTGTAATTTCTTACTAAAAGCTGTGACTCGATCTGTTTGATAGTCTCAAGTACTACACCTACAACGATTATCAATGATGTTCCAGCGAGAGAAAGCTGTCCAACCCCAAAGATACCTGAAACGGCAATTGGAATTACACATACAATACTAAGGCCTACTGCACCAATGAAAATAATATAGTTAAGTATGTGACTGAGATAATCACTTGTTGGCTTTCCTGGTCTGATACCAGGGATAAATCCGCCGCCCTTCTTCATATTATTTGCAACCTCGAGTGGGTTGAAAGTAATACTTGTATAGAAGTAAGCGAAAAGAACAACAAGTATAAGGTAAACAACAAGACCTATGCTAGCCCATGGATATGCAGGATTGCACCATGAACTTGAATTAAGTGCGAAAAGTATCTTTCCTCCGATTGTTGAATAATCAACCTGGAAGAATGATGCTATCATAACCGGCATTGACATTATTGATGATGCGAAAATAACCGGTATAACACCTGCTGTATTTACCTTAAGAGGAATGCTAGAGCTATTTCCTCCAACAAGTCTTCTTCCCTGCATCTTTCTTGAATACTGTACAGGGATATTTCTTGTTGCATCATTGAGAACGATAGTATATACAACCATTCCTATGATACAAGCAGCGATGATGATGACTGCAACAGTAGCTACTGCTACAGATTTGTTTCTAATAAATGAAACATACATTGTATTAAGATCATCAGGAAGTCCTGAAACAATGTTGAATAAGAGAACTATTGAAATACCATTTCCAATTCCCTTTTCTGTGATGCGCTCACCTATCCACATAAGTATTGCAGAACCAGCTGTCATAGTAACGACACAGACTGCTATGCTGCCAAAATTATAGTTGTAAAGCAAGCCATTACCACCGAATCCTATAGCCATTGCTGAAGACTCTATAAGTGCAAGAGCAACAGTCATATATCTTGTATATTCGGCAATTTTCTTACGTCCGTCCTCACCATCTTTTTGTAAACGCTCCAATGCCGGAATGGCAATTGTAAGGAGCTGCATTATAATAGAAGATGTGATATACGGAGTGATACTAAGCGCAAATACCGACAGCTCTGTAAAAGAGCCACCGGTCATTGCATTAAACCATCCGAATGCATCTGTTCCACTAATATTCTTAAAGAGATCATTGAAATATCCTGTGTTAACTCCCGGAATAGGAAGTACAGAACCAAATCTGATCACTATGAGCATAAGGAAAGTGAAAATGAGTTTCTTTCTTGTTTCATCTACCTTCCATGCATTCTTCAGAAATTTAAACATATTAGATCACCTCGCAGGTTCCACCACATGCCTCGATCTTTGACTTAGCTGTCTCAGAGTATGCATTAACCTTAACTGTGAGCTTCTTTGTAAGCTCTCCACAACCAAGGATCTTAACTCCGCCAAGTGTTTCCTTGATGATCTTATTGTCGAGAAGTGCCTGTACATCAACTACAGCACCATCCTCAAATCTGTTGAGAGTTGAAACATTGATTCCAACATACTCTACTCTGTTTCTATTGTTGAAGCCTCTCTTTGGAAGTCTTCTGTAAAGAGGCATCTGGCCACCTTCAAAGCCTGGTCTTGGAGCACCTGAACGTGCCTTCTGACCCTTATGTCCGTAACCAGCAGTCTTACCGTTTCCTGATCCGTGTCCACGGCCTTTTCTGAAGTTATTGCTGTGTTTTGAACCAGCTGCCGGTCTTAAGTTTGATAATTCCATCGTTAACCTCCTTAATTAAAGCTCTTCAACTTTAACCATGTGCTGAACCTGCTGAAGCATACCTCTAACTGCCTTGTTATCAGGAAGCTCATTGGTAGAATTTATCTTACGAAGTCCTAATGCTGCAACAGTCTTCTTATTCTTTGGAACTGCACCGATAGGAGATTTTACAAGAGTTACCTTTAATCTTTCTGCCATCTCTTATTCCTCCTATTACTTAAATAACTCGTCTACAGTCTTGCCTCTAAGTGCTGCATACTGCTCAGGAGTCTTCATTGACTTAAGACCCTCAAGTGTAGCAAGTACACAGTTTACCTTATTATTTGAGCCAAGTGACTTTGTACGAATGTTCTTGATACCTGCAAGCTCGATTACTGAACGAGCAGGACCGCCTGCGATAACACCAGTACCTTCTGGAGCTCTCTTAAGAAGTACAGTTGAGCTTCCGAACTTACCTGTGAAATCATGTGGTACTGAACAGTTCTTATCCATAGGAATATAAACTAAGTTCTTTGTAGCTGCTTCTTTGCCCTTTCTGATTGCCTCAGGAACCTCGGCAGCCTTTCCAAGGCCAACGCCTACATGTCCGTTACCATCTCCTACAACAACAAGTGCTGAGAATCTCATGGTACGTCCACCCTTAACGGTTTTAGATACACGCTTGATAGCAACAACCTTGTCGTTTAATTCTAATGACTTAGGATCAATAATATTACGCTTCATTCTTTCTCCTCCCATTAAAATTCAAGTCCGGCTTCACGTGCTGCATCTGCAAGTGCCTGTACTTTTCCGTGATAAATAAATCCGCCTCTGTCGAAAACAACAGCCTTAACACCCTTCTCGAGTGCTCTCTCTGCGATTAACTTTCCAACAAATGCTGCTGCTTCTACATTGTCAGTATGCTCTAACTCACTTGCAGCCTTCTCAAGAGTTGAAGCTGCACAAATTGTATTGCCGACAGTGTCGTCAATAATCTGAGCATACATATGATTATTACTTCTGAATACGCTAAGACGTGGTCTCTCAGCTGTTCCTGAGATACGATTACGAAGTCTTGCGTGCTTTTTGCGACGAATCTCGCTCTTTGACTTTTTGCTAATCATCTTACACTCTCCTTAGATTATTTCTTACCTGTCTTACCGACTTTACGTCTGATAATCTCGGTGTCATACTTAATTCCCTTGCCCTTATATGGCTCAGGAAGTCTCTTACTTCTGATTTCAGCTGCATACTGACCAACAGCTTCCTTTGAGATACCCTTAACAATGATCTTGTTCTGGCCCTCAACGATTGTCTCGATGCCTTCTGGATCATCCATCTCTACTGGATGTGAATATCCAAGGTTAAGCACGAGCTTCTTGCCCTGCTTAGCTGCTCTGTAACCAACACCATTAACCTCGAGTACCTTCTGGTATCCCTCAGATACACCGATAACCATGTTGTTGATTAATGTTCTTGTTAAACCGTGAAGAGCCTTGATTCTCTTTAAATCGTTAGGACGTGTAACTTCAATCTTACCGTCTGCTTCTACGATTGTAAGCTCAGTTGCGAATACCTTTGTAAGCTCGCCCTTAGGACCCTTTACAGTCACTTTGTTTCCGTCAGCAATAGTAACGGTAACTCCTGCCGGAACAGTAACCGGCTGTCTTCCAATACGTGACATGTCGTATTTTCCTCCTTCTTAAATTGTCGACCTTAAGTCGTTTTCAGATTATCTATTACCAGATGAAGCAAAGAACTTCACCGCCAACGCCTCTCTGACGTGCTTCCTTATCTGTAAGCACACCAACGTTGGTTGATACGATAGCTGTACCGAGACCGCCAAGTACCTTTGGCATATTCTCCTTATTAGCGTAGATTCTAAGACCTGGCTTAGAGATCTTCTTAAGTCCTGTGATAATTCTCTCAGACTTATCTGCTGTATACTTAAGAGTAATTCTGATATCCTTGAACTTACCGTTATCAACAATATCATACTTCTCTACATATCCTTCTTTTACAAGAATGTCAGCGATTGCTAACTTCATCTTTGATGCTGGAACATCAACTGTTTCGTGCTTGCGGGTATTTGCATTACGAATTCTTGTAAGCATATCTGCAATAGGATCACTCATAGTCATAATTATACGATATCCTGCACGTTATAAGGCTTAATGCTGTTTTAAACAGCTTTAGTTTTAGAATAGGCATGAAAATGTTTCATGCTATTCCTAAAACCAGCCTCTAACGTATTCCTTTCATTTAGAAATAATACATTTATTTTTTATCAATGAGCCATCTGGCCCGTGCTTTTTACCAGCTTGCTTTCTTAACTCCCGGAATCTCTCCCTTGTAAGCTAACTCACGGAAGCAGATACGGCAGATGCCGTACTTTCTTAAGTAAGCGTGTGGTCTTCCGCAGATTCTGCATCTATTGTATTCTCTGGTTGAGAACTTAGCAGGACGCTGCTGCTTAATCTTCATAGAAGTCTTAGCCATCTCTTAAGTTCCTCCCTTACTTAGCAAAAGGCATGTTGAACAGTCTAAGCAGTTCTCTAGCCTCTTCATCTGTCTTAGCAGTGGTAACGAATATAATATCCATACCTCTTGTCTTATCTACCTTATCGTACTCGATCTCAGGGAAAATAAGCTGCTCTTTAAGTCCAAGTGCGTAGTTTCCTCTTCCGTCAAATGAGTTAGGATTAACTCCTCTGAAGTCACGTACACGTGGAAGTGAAAGGTTGATGAGACGATCTGCGAAGTCGTACATCTTCTCTCCACGGAGAGTAACCTTACATCCGATTGGCATTCCCTCACGGATCTTGAAGTTTGCTACTGATTTCTTAGCCTTGGTAGTTACAGCGTGCTGTCCTGAGATGATTTCTAAGTCTCTAACAGCTGAGTCTAAAACCTTGGCATTTTCTTTTGCTTCACCAACACCCATGTTGATGACAATCTTCTCTAACTTAGGTACTTCCATGACGTTCTTGTAACCGAACTTCTTGATCATGGCGTCCTTAATCTCTGAATTATAGATGTCCTTTAATCTGGCCACAGTTTCTTCCTCCTTTCGCTTATGCTATAACCTTACCGGTCTTCTTTGCAACGCGGACCTTCTTGTCCCCGTCCATCTTAAATCCAACCTTTGTAGGCTGTCCATCCACGAGAAGCATAACGTTTGAAATGTCAAGTGGACTTTCCTTCTTAACGATGCCACCCTGTGGATTAGCTGCTGAAGGCTTCTGGTGCTTGGTAACCATATTGCATCCCTCTACAACAACCTTGTTGGTCTTTGTATTAACGCTTAATACCTTACCGTCCTTACCCTTATCCTTACCAGCGATTATTCTGACCATATCGTCTCTCTTAATCTTACGCATGGGGCACCTCCTTATAATACTTCCGGAGCAAGTGAAACGATCTTCATATACTGACGATCACGAAGCTCTCTTGCAACCGGCCCGAAAATACGGGTTCCCTTAGGGGTCTTGTCATCCTTGATAATAACTGCTGCGTTCTCATCGAAACGGATGTAAGATCCATTTGCACGGCGTGTCTTCTGAACTGTACGAACAACTACAGCCTTAACAACATCACCCTTCTTTACAACGCCGCCTGGTGTTGCGTCTTTAACAGAAGCAACTATTACATCACCAATACGTGCATATCTTCTTGTTGAGCCGCCCATAACACGGATGCAAAGGAGTTCCTTAGCACCGGTATTATCAGCAACCTTAAGTCTGGTTTCCTGCTGTACCATATTGTTGTTACTCCTTTCTGTTATCTAGCCTGCTCTATAACTCTAACAAGTCTCCATCTCTTTGTCTTTGAAAGAGGTCTTGTTTCCATTACTTCTACGATATCGCCTTCATTACATACATTGTTCTCATCATGAGCCTTAAGTGTGTATGTCTTCTTAACGATCTTACCGATTAAAGGATGTTTAACATTATCCTCGATGGCAACTGTGATGGTCTTATCCATCTTATTACTTACCACCTTACCGGTACGTGTTTTTCTAAGATTTCTTTCCACGGTTAATGTTCTCCTTCCCTACGGTTAATTTTCATTAGACTTCTCAGTAATAACAGTCTGAATACGAGCGATATTCTTACGTACCTCATTGATTCTAGCTGTGTTATCTAACTGATTAGTCGCATTCTGGAATCTTAAGTTAAAAAGTTCCTTCTTAGCTGCTACGAGATCCTCGTTTAAAGCCTTAACGTCTTTAGCCTTGAGCTCTTCTAAATACTTTTTACTTTTCACTGTTATCACCGCCTTCTAAATCTGCCTTTGAAACGATCTTGCATGTAAGCGGTAACTTATGCATAGCAAGACGTAATGCTTCTCTAGCTGTCTCCTCAGGAACACCTGCGATCTCGAAAAGAACGCGTCCTGGCTTAACAACTGCTACATAATACTCTACAGCACCTTTTCCTTTTCCCATACGTACTCCGATAGGCTTTGATGATACCGGCTTATCTGGGAAAACCTTGATCCAAACCTGACCGCCACGCTTGATGTAACGTGTCATAGCAACTCTGGCTGCCTCAATCTGGTTAGCTCTTAACCAACATGGTTCGGTAGCGACAAGACCGAACTCACCGTATGCAATCTTGTTGCCTCTCTGAGCTCTTCCCTTCATGGAACCACGCTGCTGCTTACGATATTTTGTTCTCTTTGGCATTAACATGATTATCTATCGCTCCCTTCCTTTTTCTTTCCTGGAAGTACTTCTCCCTTATAGATCCAAACCTTTACACCTAACTTTCCGTAAGTTGTATCAGCCTCTGCGAATCCATAGTCAATATCAGCTCTTATTGTCTGAAGAGGAATAGTACCCTCTGAGTAGAACTCACTACGTGCAATATCAGCTCCGCCGAGTCTTCCTGAAACAGCTGCCTTGATACCAAGAGCTCCTGACTTCATTGTTCTCTGCATAGCCTGCTTAAGAG
Organism: Eubacteriales bacterium; assembly: GCA_030525875.1. Taxonomy (GTDB): domain Bacteria; phylum Bacillota; class Clostridia; order Lachnospirales; family Lachnospiraceae; genus Avilachnospira. The sequence continues at coordinate 32,056 of JAUNDV010000015.1, read as the reverse complement.
CACGTCTGAATGATACACGGTTCTCAAGCTGCTGGCAAATGCTCTCAGCTACAAGCTGTGCATCCTTGTCAGGTCTCTTGATTTCCTTTATATCAACAAAAAGCTTCTTTGCAGTAAACTTCTGAACTTCTGCCTTAAGCTTATCAATCTCTGCTCCGCCCTTACCGATAACAACACCAGGCTTAGCTGTGTAGATGATAACTCTTACTCTGTCAGCTGTTCTCTCGATCTCAATCTTAGAGATACCAGCAGCCATGAGCTTATTCTTAAGGAACTTTCTTATGTTATAGTCTTCAACCAAGCTATCTGCGAACTCATTGCCCTCAGCATACCACTTGGAATCCCAGTCTTTAATAACACCGACTCTGAGGCCGTGTGGATTAACTTTCTGTCCCATGCTTTCCTCCTCTGATTACTTCTTCTCGTCTAAAACAACTGTGATGTGGCTTGTACGCTTCTCAATACGATAAGCTCTGCCCTGTGCTCTAGGCTGTACTCTCTTCATAGTAGGTCCCTTATCTGCATAGCAAGCTGCTACGTATAAGTTCTCTCTATCCATGTTGTTGTTGTTCTCTGCATTAGCTGCAGCAGACTCAAGCAACTTCTTAACTAAGGATGAAGCATATCTTGGATTGTATGTAACAATACCAAGTGCAGTATTTAAATCCTTACCTCTGATGGCATCTAATACAAAACATGCCTTCTGAACCGAAACCCTAGCGTATGAAAGCTTCGCGCTTGGTCTGGTATCCTTAACGGCATTTCTTTCTCTTTTAATTTGTGATCTATGTCCTTTTGCCATAGTAGATTCCTCCTTTCACGCGGCGATTATCTTACGCCAGACTTCTTCTCGTCCTTACCATGACCCTTGTAGGTTCTGGTAGCTACGAACTCACCTAACTTATGTCCAACCATGTCCTCTGTTACGAATACAGGAACATGCTTTCTGCCGTCATGAACAGCAATTGTGTGGCCTACCATCTGTGGGAAGATAGTAGAACGGCGTGACCAGGTCTTAATTACTGACTTCTGGCCTGAAGCATTCATTGCATCTACTTTCTTAAGTAATGAAGCATCTGCGAATGGTCCTTTTTTTAATGAACGATGTGCCATAATCCTTTATCCTCCTATCTTACTTAATGGCTCTGCCATCACGTCTTCTAACGATCATCTTGTTAGAAGCCTTCTTTTTCTTTCTTGTCTTAAGACCAAGAGCTGGCTTGCCCCATGGTGTACATGGACCTGGACGTCCGATTGGAGCACGTCCCTCTCCACCTCCGTGTGGGTGGTCATTAGGGTTCATAACAGATCCACGAACTGTTGGTCTCCATCCCATATGTCTCTTACGTCCTGCCTTACCATAGTTGATAAGGTTGTGCTCACCGTTACCTACAACACCGATTGTTGCACGGCACTCGATTGGAACCATTCTCATCTCGCCAGAAGGAAGACGAAGTGTTGCATACTTTCCTTCCTTAGCCATAAGCTGTGCGCTGTTACCAGCTGAACGAACCATCTGTCCGCCCTTTCCTGGAAGGAGCTCAATGTTATGAACGTTAGCACCTACAGGAACCTTTGAAAGTGGAAGGCAGTTACCTACTCTTGCCTCGGCATTCTCACCACTCATAACCTTCATACCATCTGTAAGTCCAGCTGGTGCAAGGATATAAGCCTTCTCTCCATCCTCATAGCAGATGAGAGCGATGTTTGCTGATCTGTTTGGATCATACTCAATACCGATAACTGTTGCAGATATTCCATCCTTTGAATTTCTCTTGAAATCGATAATTCTGTATTTCTGTCTATTTCCACCACCGTGATGTCTAACGGTGATCTTACCCTGGTTATTACGTCCGGCTGTCTTTTTCTTGCCGGCAAGAAGTGACTTCTCAGGTGTTGACTTTGTAATCTCGTTAAAGTCTGAACCAGTCATATTTCTTCTTGAAGGTGTATAAGCCTTATATGTCTTAATACCCATGACTCGTTTTTTCTCCTTTGTTAGTTTATTCTCGCAGTTCTATTCTGCATATTTTCCTGAAATTATAATCCCTGGAATATCTCGATTGACTTAGAATCCTTTGTTAATGTAACGATAGCCTTCTTTGTCTTAGCTGTCTTACCAATAACAAGTCCACGTCTTCTGTCCTTACCCGGTCTGTTCATTGTGTTAACAGACTCAACCTTTGTACCTGGGAACATCTTTTCTACAGCTTCCTTAACCTGTGACTTTGTAGCCTCAGGAGCTACGAGGAAGGTGTACTTGTTTGCTGCCATTGCATTCATAGATGTCTCTGTTACAACTGGCTTAAGGATTACGTCATAATACTGAATCGCTGCCATTATGCATATACCTCCTCAATATTTGAAACTGCCTTCTTTGTAACAACAACTGTTGAATACTTCATAATGTCATATACATTAAGTGTATTGATCTGAGTTGTCTTTACTGAAGGAATATTTCTTGCTGAAAGGATTACGTTCTGATCCATTGAATCAAGAACTACAAGTGCCTTGTCAAGATTAAGAGCCTTAAGTACAGCTGCAAAATCCTTTGTCTTAACGTTCTCAAGCTTGAGCTCATCTAAAACAATAAGCTTGCCAGCTTCTACTCTGCTTGTAAGTGCAGACTTAAGAGCTGCTCTCTTCTCTTTCTTATTCATTGATACTGAGTAGTCTCTTGGTGTTGGCGCAAATACAACTCCTCCGCCTACCCACTGTGGAGCTCTGATAGATCCCTGTCTTGCATGACCGGTTCCCTTCTGTCTCCAAGGCTTTCTTCCGCCACCTGATACTTCAGATCTGGTCTTAGCCTTCTGTGTGCCCTGTCTCATATTAGCGAGCTGAGCAACTACAGCCATATGTACAAGATTTTCGTTAACCTCTACGCCGAATACAGCGTCGTTAAGTTCCATCTTCTCAACTTCATTACCCTGCATGTTAAATACAGATACATTTGCCATGTTAAGCTTCCTCCTTTCTCTCCACCAAATTATCGTGATACCTTTACAGTCTCTTTGATGGTTATAAGTGACTTCTTAGGTCCTGGAACTGAGCCCTTAACCAAAAGCAGATTGTTCTCTGCATCAACTCTAACGATCTCAAGGTTCTGAATGGTTCTCTGAACTGATCCCATGTGACCAGGCATTCCCTTGCCCTTAAATACGCGGCCTGGAGTTGTAGCTGATCCGTTTGATCCCTGATGTCTGTGGAACTTAGAACCATGCTTCATAGGTCCTCTGTGCTGACCATATCTCTTGATAGCACCCTGGAATCCCTTACCCTTTGTAATAGCGGTAGCATCTACCTTATCTCCTACTGCAAAGATGTCTGCCTTGATCTCATCCTTAACATTGTACTCAGCAGCGTTCTCAAATCTAAACTCTCTTACATATCTCTTAACAGATACGCCTGCCTTGTCAAAATGTCCTTTTTCAGGCTTGTTAACAAGCTTCTCTCTGATATCTGAGAAACCTACCTGAACTGCGTTGTAACCATCTGTCTCTTCTGTCTTAACCTGTGTTACTACACATGGTCCAGCAAGAAGAACAGTTACTGGAACTAACTCACCATTCTCTGCGAAGATCTGAGTCATTCCAACTTTTGTAGCAAGTATTGCTTTCTTCATTAAATGTTTCCTCCTTTTTAATCTACAGCGGAATGCTTCTGCATTCATGAAAGACCAGCGCATTACAATTTGTAATGAAAGGTTCTTTCTATATGGTTAAACGTTTTTGAAACTTCCGTCCCTAAAGGTCGGTGTTCTTCATATTCCGTATAACACTCTGTCTTTTCTTCTTAAGCCTCTGTCTTAGCTGCTGGCTTCTTAGCTACTGGCTTCTTAGCTACTCTCTTAGCTGAAGCTGGCTTTGTGATAAGCTGCTTTCTTGGAGCTCTCTTGTTATCTGAATCGTTCTTCATCTGAACATCGATATAAACTCCTGCAGGCATATCAAGTCTCTGTAAAGACTCCATTGTCTTAGGACCTGGATTGATAACATCAATAAGTCTCTTGTGTGTTCTCTGCTCGAACTGCTCACGGCTATCCTTATACTTATGTACAGCTCTAAGGATTGTAACTACCTCTCTCTTTGTTGGAAGAGGTACTGGTCCGCTAACCTCTGAACCTGTCTTCTTGCAGCTCTCAACGATTTTTGCAGCTGACTGATCAACTAACTGATGATCGTAAGCCTTAAGTGTGATTCTCATAATCTGTTTTGCCATAAAAAAAGTCGCCTCCTATTCGTACTTTAGAAATGCAGTACGACAAGTGGTGACTGTACACGTTATCGGGTGTGTCGTAATTTTTGACACAGCTTCATTTGCCCGTAGTTCTTATTAATCTGAACTATTCTCTCTGGTACAGTGACTTGTCGCCAACGATTTGTCTTGACATTCGCTCCTCATGAAAACCAGCAGGTACTTATGTTTTTGCATCCTGCCGCAACCTCATGAATCCACGCTATCATGCCACAGCTTCATTAGAATAACATAAAAGCACCTGCAATGCAAGTGCTTTTATAACTTTGTTTTTATTTTAAATTGTATTTTTTAAAGAACATTTTATCTGTTTTTTCTTATCATATTCATAGCTTATCTATGATATACAATTACAAATATATCAGATGTAGGAAACCTCGAATGCCGGCTCTGTAAGCTCGGATAAATCCTCTGTAGCCTTAGGTCCCTTCTTACCATGGGAATCAGACTGATAATCTACATAATCTTCCTTGGTGTTGATATTCTTATTCTTAACGATATTACCTGATTTATTTACAAGCCAGACATCGTCGCTTCCCGGAAGCTGATAATATGCAAAGCTTGAATCTACTGCCTTCTGAAGGAGTCCCATGTAATAAAGCTTTCCATTCTTGACTCCATTATATCCATATCCTCTTGAGTCAAAGTAAAATGTCTTTGTCTCTCCATTTGCATCTGTAACAGACTTATCACCAAGCTGTAAGCAACACTCGTCCTTTGTACCAAAATACATACTTGTTACAGTTCCATCGCTTCTTCTAACCTTGCGAAGTCCGTGTACAGGATTGCCATACTCATTAAAGAGGTATGTCATGCTCTTGCCATTCTTATCTAATCTCTTAAACTTAGCTTCAAGAACCTCTTCGTCATCTCCACCATTTGAAACATCAGTTCCATAATATGGATATCCGTTAGACCCGAAGTAGAACCACTGAACATCTGTACCGAAGCCCTGCTCCTCAGGAGGATATGCTGAAAGCCAGCCCTGATGTGCTGCTCCATAAACTCCTATCTCATCTGAATCATTGTAATACTTATATCCTGCAATCTGCGGTGTCTTGTCTTCAAGCTTAACCCATCCGGTCTGCATACGTCCGAACTCATCAAATGCATATCTGTGATCATTGATCATAATCTCTCTATAAGTACCTGATGACTCTGCCTTACATACCTTTCCCGTAGACATGAAGTAAAACCAGCACTTATTATCCTCTGGATAAAAGCTTGAATCATCATATATCATCTCAGGATCCGGCTCTATATTGCGCCAGGTATTTGTAAGCATCCTTCCACCTGCATTGGCATCACAGTAGTACCAGTCGCCATTGTCATATACCCAGCCGGTCTGCATAACACCCATATCATCAAAGAAGTACCAGTTTGAATTGATCTGCTTTGAGCGAGATTTGATCATCTTGCCGTTGCTGTCAAAAAAATACCACTTAGAATCTATCTGTCTCCACGAATTTGTTACCATCTTTCCATCAGGATCTACATATCGCTCTCCATCAATAAAGCTATTGGTCACCATGTTGCCGTTATTTCCAAGATAGAAATAGCTTCCATCAGCTCCTGTTTTCCAATCATTGTAGATCTTACTTCCATTTTGATAGTAGACCCACTGATTATTCTCCTTTGTCCAGCCATCAGCAAATGAGGTAAGTGCAGCTGCACTCATTATTCCTATTGTAAGAGCCATGACTTTAAACATCTTCTTCATAATTATTTAAACTCCAATTTATAATATTGCTGAATACACTTTAATTATTGATAGTATAACAGTTAAAACTTCAATAAACAAGGAACAAAAGCTTTCTGAATTATTACGAATATCTTATAAGCTTATGCCATCCATCTTCCGCTTGCTCCGCATGGAAGAACTCGTCCTGTCTGTCCAACCGGAAGCCCTATCTCTTCTGATTCTATATGTCCTCCAAACTTACTCTTAACAGCAAGGTCTAACATATATTTTAAAACTGCTGGCTGAAGTCCTGTTGTATATGAATTAATAAGGAAGAAAAGAGGATCGTCACTCATAAGATTTGAGCAAAGTTCAATAAATGGAAATACATTTTCCTCGATTTTCCATATCTCGCCCTTTGGTCCTCTTCCATATGATGGAGGATCCATAATTATTCCATCATAGTGATTTCCTCTCCTGATTTCTCTTTCTACAAATTTGATGCAGTCATCTACGAGATATCTTATAGGAGCATCTTGCAAACCAGAGGCCTGAGCATTTTCCTTAGCCCACAGTACCATTCCCTTTGAGGCATCAACGTGAGTCACATTTGCACCTGCTGCTGCGGCAGCCATTGTCGCTCCGCCTGTATAGGCAAATAAATTGAGAATCTTAGGTGCTTTGCCGCTTTTTTCAATTCTATCCTTTATAAGAGCTGAGGTCCAATCCCAGTTAACTGCCTGCTCTGGAAATACACCCGTATGCTTAAATGCAAATGGCTTTAACTGAAATGTAAGCCTGTCTCCATGCTCCGCCTTATTATTATAGGAAGAAACTCCTTCAGGAAGCACATAATCTATGCTCCACTGCTCAGGTAAATCAAAAAACTCCCATTCTCCTCCGCCCTTCTTTGAACGATGATAATGTGCATTTGGCTTTTTCCATCCGCTATGTTTTTTTGCTGTATTCCAAATAACCTGAGGATCCGGTCTTACAAGAAGATAACCGCCCCAATCCTCAAGTTTTTCTCCATTTGATGTATCTTTAACCTGATAATCTGTCCAGTGCTCTGCTATCCACATATTTTATATATACCTTTCATATCAAATATTTACATTATATAGTATTGAAGTGGTTACATCAAGAAATAGTGCAAAGAATACATAAAAATGGCGGAAATACCAGCAATGATATTTCCGCCAAGACTATTAAGCTTCACTCACGGCCTTAATCTGCTCTATCGCATACAAAGGTAAATTAACAAGCCATTCCTCTTTTTTATAGTCTGTCATAGAAGTACGAACAGAAACTTTAGGCGAGTATTTTTCCTGATAAGTTTTCAAACTCTTAGCTCTTAGATTTACTTCTGCCTTTACCTCAACAGGAACAATAAGTTCGCCTGTATCAATAACAAAGTCAATCTCACAAGACCCTCTGTCATTGGTGTAGTAATAAACATCTAAATCTTGAATAGTCTTTAACTGTTGACAGACATACTGTTCAGTAAGTGCACCTTTAAACTCTACAAAGAGATCGTTACCATCAAGTAAGGTACTTTGGCGCAGACCAGTCATACAGCTAAGAAGACCAACATCCAACACGAACAATTTGAATGCTTTTAGATCCTCATACGTTCTTAAAGGTATACCTGTTGCATTGACACGACTGACCTTATGTATGAGGCCACAATCACTAAGCCACATAATTGCTGTTTCATATTCTTTTGCACGAGCTCCTTCACGAACCAGTCCATAGATAAACTTCTTATTTTCTTTTGCCAACTGAGAAGGAATACTATTCCACAACATACGTAATCTTGGAACGATTTCATTTGGAGCATGTTTAGAAAAGTCCTGTTCATAGGCTATAAGTATTCGCTTTTGGATCTCACGAACTTCGTTAAAGTCTTCATTCTCCGCAAAACTTTGAACCGCTTCAGGCATTCCACCTACGAAATAATATTGCTTAAGAGCATCAATATATGTTTGTTTAAAATTAGTAATCATCTGAAAGTCTCTCTCATCCAGCAATTTGGCAAAACGTTCTTTATCCGTTGCCATTAAAAACTCTTTGAACGAAAGCGGATATAACTTCATAAAATCAACCTTACCTACAGGAAAAGAGGTTCCCTGATGCAAAGCGATTCCTAACAAAGATCCAGCACATACAATATGATACTGTGGAGCGTTCTCATAAAAATATTTAAGTGATGACAGTGCTCTTGGAACTTCCTGAACTTCATCAAAAATCAGCAAAGACTTGTCTGGGTCTATCTTACATCCAATATACAGTTCCAACCCCATAATCAAACGATTTATATCTAAATCAGAGGCAAACAGCTCTGCAATTCTAGAATTTGAATCAAAATTGATGTATACAGTATCTGCATATGCCTGTCTTCCAAATTCCTTCATCAGCCAAGTCTTACCAACCTGACGGGCACCTTCAATAATCATTGGCTTACGATGCTTACTCTCTTTCCATTTTAGTAATTTTTCAATAGCAATACGATACATACAGACACCCCCATTACTATGATATAAATATACTATAGCGTGGTATAACAAAAATTACAACGAGTTTATGTACTATAAACACATTTTTTACAGTGAACTTATGTATTACAACTACACTTTTTACAACGAACTTGTGTATTATAGTCACTCTTTTTACAGCGAATATTTTTGATAATATTATAAAATTCATTGCAAGAAAATAGGACTGTAACTTCAGTAGTTTACACATCTACTTTAGCTACAGTCCATTTTCTAATAATATACGTTCCGGTTATGGTATAGGGGAAAGAACGTATAAAATTATTCAATTATATGTGCCATTCAAATATGGCTAAAAAGGGGTATATATGCAAAGTTTTAATTATAAATTTTCTTAGCTAGTTGTTTTCCTGTAGGTGTTGCAGCTATGCCTCCTAGAGCGGTTTCTCTTAACTCCATAGGGAGCTTCTTTCCTACTCTGAACATTGAATCAATTACTTCATCACATGGAATAACAGGATCTTGCCCAGCAAGTGCCAAATCTGCACTTAATAACGCATTCATACTTTGGCTAGCATTTCTATATGAACATGGAAGTTGTACAAGTCCTGCCACTGGGTCACAAACAAGCCCCATACAATTCATTAATGTTATTGCACATGCATTTGCACATGCCTGTGCTGTTCCTCCTGCCATATACACAACACCTGCTGATGCCATAGCTGCTGCAACTCCACATTCTGCCTGACAACCACCTTCTGCACCTGAAACAGTTGCATTTTTTGTAATAACTGCTCCAAAGCCAGCAGCAACTGCCATAGCTTTAATAATCATTTCCTGTGACAATCTCAGATGGTTGGCAGCTGTCTGCAATACTGCTGGAAGAATGCCACAGGCTCCTGCTGTAGGCGCTGCACAAATTCTTCCCATAGCCGCATTAACTTCACTACTTGAAAGAGCCATAGACATCATGTGATTTAATTCAAGTCCGCATAATGTTTTTCCACCTGAATAATCTTCCTGTTTAGAAGCCTGACCGCTTATCAGATTACCTACCATAGTCTGTGAAGAATAAAGTGCTTTATGTGAACTTCTATACATTACATCCCATCTGTCTGATAGTGATTTCCAAATCTCCTCTTCTGTTTTTCCCTGAATCTGCTTTTCATTTTCAACAATAACGGTAAAGAGATCCTTGTCTTTAGCTTCAGCTATAAGCTGTTCTATAGTATTGTACATCACTGAACCTCCTTATAAGCTGGATTTATCACACATGCATTGATTATTCCACTAATTCTCTCTAGTCTAGAAGCAACATCCTCTGGAATAACGGAATCCGTTTCAATCACTGTTGTTGCCTTATCTCCTTTGATTTTTCTAGATACTCTCATAATACCAATGTTTATATTACTTTCAGTAAGAACACGGCTTATTTCACTTACCATTCCTGGAATATCTTTATGTGTAAGCATAATAGTCGGACATTCAGCCGATATATTAGTATCTGTTCCATCAATTTTAGTAATTACAATTCTTCCGCCACCAATACTACTTCCCTGAATATTACGTTCTTTACCATTTTTATATTTAAATGTAATTAAAACAGTATTTTCATGGCAGTCATCAAGCTCTGCCTCATAAAAGCTATACTTTATATTTTTAGCTTTTGCATAAAGATAGGCATCTCTTAATTTTTCATCATCTTCATAAATGCCTATTGCACCAGCCAAAAGCGCCTTCGGTGTTCCATGTCCCTGTCCAGTCTTTGCCAAAGAGCCATGAAGTCCAAAACTTACCTCTATGAAATTTTTTCCTGCTATTTGGGCAGCAATTCTTGCAAGTTTTGCAGTTCCAGCTGTGTGACTGGATGATGGTCCAACCATTACTGGTCCCACAATATCAAATATGCTTAGATCCATAGTACATCTCCTAATATAAGGCGTTTTAGAATTTAAAGCCCCTCTCTTGTGAGAAGGGCTTTTAGAATTTTATTTATGGTTATTGCTTATTAAGCATCTTCCCATGAAGGCTGCATCTTAACCTTACCACTGTTGTAACGTGTTACTGAGAAGATAAGTGCACCGATAAGAACTACGATATTGATCATAATCATCTTAGGGTCTGCATTCATAAGGTTAACAATAAGCTGGTATGCTGCTACTGCTGCACAGCTTCCCATAAGTAAGGTAAATGCCCAGTTTGGCATATAGAATATTGATTTCTTCCACTGCTCCGGGAAGATCTTTGGAATCTTAAGGAAGCTGAGTGAATATACTATTGTACGAAGGTAGATGATAAACATTACAAGGTCTGCAATCTGGCTTACACTGAAGTCAAGTGCAAGTGGAACGATACAGATAATGTACCATACAAGAAGCCATCTGTGTGGTGTGTGGTACTTTGGATGAAGCTCACCCATCTTCTTAGGGAACCATCCGTCTCTTGATGCAAATACGAATGGCTTTGTTATAAATGCTACTGTTACATTAAGTGTTGTTGCTGTTGCTCCAAGTGCTCCAAGTACTATGAATGCATAGTAAAGTGGCTTAGGGAAGATAACATCTGCTACTAATGTAAGTGGCTTTCCTATTACATCTGCTACAGGAAGTACACCTGATGCTACGATTGAAAGTAATGAGAAAAGTGCTGCTACAAATGCAGTTGAAAGTATAATTGTTGAAGGAATATCCTTCTTAGGATTCTTTGTCTCAGCTGAGAAAGTAATAAGCTCTGATGCTCCAAGAAGTGCATAGTTAAGGAATGCAGCTCCTGCAAATACTCCGCCTACTCCCTTAAGCATGAAATCAGGCTGGCTAAAGAATGTATCCCACTTAACGTGTGGCATTCCACATACGATGAACATAATAATAGCTCCTACAAGACCTACTGTAAGTATGTTCTCAATCTTAGCCATGATATTTATTCCAAAGAAGTTCATTACAAAGAATACAGTTGCAATAGCAATAGCAACAAATCTTGGCTCAAGCTGTGGGAATAAAGCACAGAAGTACTCTGCAAATGACATTGCATACATACAGATACCAAGCTCACCAATGATAAGAATTATGAGCCATGCTCCGCACCATTTCTCTCCTACTGTAAGTGACCATACTGTGTAGTTACCACCCTTAAAACGTGCAATTGAACTACTTATAATGGCTGGTACTGCAAAGAACAATGCAAAAAATGTTGCAAGAAGGTATGAAATAAATACTGAACGTCCTGTTCTTCCAATTCCGATACCTGTAAGTGTCATAACACCGGCACCGATGATCATACCGATAGCAATACCGAACAGATCTTTTTTAGTTAAGACCTGTTTAAACTCTGTCTGATTACTCTCGTTAGACATAATTTTTTCTCCTTTTTCTTTATTTAAAAAAGCTTTTCCTTTTTTAATTCATATTTAAGCATTCTGCTCTAAAAATGCTTCCACATTTGCAATTGACTTCTGTGAAAGTCTAAGTGTGCACTGTTCTGAACTTCCTGCACATCCAGGTACATACATAAAATTCTCGTAATCCTTGAGTTCATCATATGTATCGCCTACACCAACTTCCTCACATATATAGAAATTAGTCGGATTCTCAAGCCATTTCTTAAGAGCTGGCACAGAAAATGTAGGTCCAATTGAAGTATTAAGAAGAATCTTTCCATTTCCAAATCTTTCAAACTCTGCTTCTTTGAGAAGGCATGAATTTTTAGGAAGCTGTGTTGAAAGAATATCAACTGTTTCTAAAAGTTCATTGAGAGGAAGATACTTCATACCTCTACTTTCAGCTTCTTCTTTTCTAACAAGATCTGAGTAATATATATCTGCTCCGAAATCCTGAAGGGCTTTTGCAAGCTTGTAACCCGTGGTACCAAGGCCCAAAATTCCTATTTTCTGTCCATCAAGCTCATTTGGACGTTCTTTCCATCTCTTACCACCAAATCCATGAAGAAGCCATACAAGTGCACTAACACCAAATTCTATTACTCCTCCATCACCATAATCGAATATTCCTGTAACCTTAATATTTCTTTCACGGCAACACACAATATCTACATTTGCACTCTTCTCACTATAAAGAGAACAGCACATACCGATATATTTAAGATTTGGACAAGCTTCAATAATGTCTCTTGTAATAAGAGTACAATATGAAACCATTAGGCAGTCTGCATCACCTATGCGGTTTTTGATTACTTCTGGATCTGTAGGAAAATCATCATAGAAAAATGCTTCTTCTGATAACTCTCTTAAACGATCCTTAGCCCACTGATTCATTCCAGTATTATCAACAACGACTGTTTTATGAAACATGTTATTACCACCTTTCTTCCTGATCATTAACTTATACAAATTATACAAAGTTAAGCTTTTCTTTAGGCTTTCGAAAAAAGGATATTTTGTTAGAGTTTAAGATATTTTTATAAAAATATAATAATTTTATACTTTTTTTATTATTTGTATACATATTACACAATATATCTCCTTTTACATTGTCATCTTTATATTACTAATGCTATAATATTTAAATATCTTTTATCAGGAGGATTTAATTTGTACAATCAGTTTCAGGAAATTAGAAAACTTAGGGTTGTTCTTATAGATGACGATATATTAGCATTATCATCAGCTGAAGAAATCATCAAATCCCCTGCTCTTAACTTAGAGCTAGTAGGTGCTTTTGATAATGCCCGTACAGCCTTACTTAAGCTTCCAAAACTAAATGCAGATCTTGTTATAACAGATATTCAAATGCCTCAAATGAATGGACTTGATCTTCTACAATCTATAAAAAAGGATTTTCCTAATATAGAGGTATTACTTCTTACAGCTTATTCAGATTTTGACTACGCTAGAAGAGCTGTTTCTCTTGGAGCAAGCGGTTATATACTAAAACATGAATTTAACGTAGATTCTCTAAAGAATAATTTAGCTCCTCTTATAGCAAAAATAGAAACTGAGCAGATTCATAATCACGCTCATCAGTATGTGCTTATAGAGAAATTACTACTGCCTCCTCCTATATCAGAAAAATCAATAGAAGAATTTAATGAGATTTTTTGTCCACATAAAACGCCTCATGTTTTTTATTTAGCTCTAGTAAGAAAATTTCAGCCTTTTTGGGTAAATCACGATGATGAAGCCTCAACCTTCAGATCACAGCGTGAAGCTTTAAGAGAACGTATTGAGCAAAAGCTCGAATACATAAATCTCCCAAAAACTGATGCTGTGACTTTTAAGTATGTATGCCTTCCATGGCTTCAAGGGCAAATTTTAGTTTTTCTATCATTTTCAGGACTTGTTAGTATACTTGAACAAACAGAACTTCTTCATATCGTTCTGCGAGAACTTTCAGGAGCTGTTGCTCCGCCTGATATGCATATTAACTGTGTACTTGCGTCAAATCCTTTTATGCAAGCTTCAGATCTTTATCCTATGCTAAAGCAACTTGAGGAATGCCAACCTAAATGTATCTTTTTAGGGAACAAAAGAATTATTTCAATTCAAGAACTTAATAATAATGTTAAATCAATGGATAAATCTCTGCTTACAGAACGTAAAGAATTCCAAAATGCTCTTACATCTAATAGCAGTGAGCAAAGCTTTTCTAAATTAAAAAATTATTTTGATTTAGCTGTAAAAACACAGTCAGTTTCTGATATACATATTTGTACAGATGGTATGAGCACCCTATTAGAAAAGAGACTTTCTAATGTTGCTCTAAATAACGAATATAAGGAAGAGCTCAAAGGAACATCTTCTGCCTCTCAATTATGGAATCTTTTTGAAGAATTCTATGAAAAAGCAAAAATGTTGCCTAAGCATAGCTATAGTCCTAGAATAGCCGAAATAATACAAATAATACATGAATATTATATGGAAGATTTAACTATTCATAGTATAGCTGATAAGCTTAACCTTAACGAAGAATATCTTAATAAGCTATTTAGATCAGAAGTTGGTACAGGCTTTTCAAAATATCTTACAAACTATAGAATGAAGATTGCTTGTCAGCTTCTTAAAAGTGGCAAACTTCAGATAAATGAAGTAGCATCTCACGTGGGTTATCAAAGTAGTCAATATTTTAGTGTTACCTTCCATAGAGTAACAGGATATTCCCCTTCAGATTATGTTCTTTTAGATTTAGAAGATTTTTCTATAGATGACATATCAAAAAAGCCGCCGGTTCAATAACCGACGACTTTTTTACATTTTTAGGGGGGTTAAATGTATTATAATGATTAAGCGTCTTCCCATGAAGGCTGCATCTTAACCTTACCACTGTTGTAACGTGTTACTGAGAAGATAAGTGCACCGATAAGAACTACGATATTGATCATAATCATCTTAGGGTCTGCATTCATAAGGTTAACAATAAGCTGGTATGCTGCTACTGCTGCACAGCTTCCCATAAGTAAGGTAAATGCCCAGTTTGGCATATAGAATATTGATTTCTTCCACTGCTCCGGGAAGATCTTTGGAATCTTAAGGAAGCTGAGTGAATATACTATTGTACGAAGGTAGATGATAAACATTACAAGGTCTGCAATCTGGCTTACACTGAAGTCAAGTGCAAGTGGAACGATACAGATAATGTACCATACAAGAAGCCATCTGTGTGGTGTGTGGTACTTTGGATGAAGCTCACCCATCTTCTTAGGGAACCATCCGTCTCTTGATGCAAATACGAATGGCTTTGTTATAAATGCTACTGTTACATTAAGTGTTGTTGCTGTTGCTCCAAGTGCTCCAAGTACTATGAATGCATAGTAAAGTGGCTTAGGGAAGATAACATCTGCTACTAATGTAAGTGGCTTTCCTATTACATCTGCTACAGGAAGTACTCCTGCTGCTACGATTGAAAGTAATGAGAAAAGTGCTGCTACAAATGCAGTTGAGAGTATAATTGTTGTAGGAATATCCTTCTTAGGATTCTTTGTTTCCGCAGAAAACGTAAGAAGTTCTGATGCTCCAAGAAGCGCATAGTTAAGGAATGCAGCTCCTGCAAATACTCCACTTACTCCCTTAAGCATGAAATCAGGCTGGCTAAAGAATGTATCCCACTTAACATGAGGCATTCCACATACGATGAACATAATGATAGCTCCTACAAGCCCCACCGTAAGTATGTTCTCAATCTTAGCCATGATATTTATTCCAAAGAAGTTCATTACAAAGAATACAGTTGCAATAGCAATAGCAACAAATCTTGGCTCAAGCTGTGGGAATAAAGCACAGAAGTACTCTGCAAATGACATTGCATACATACAGATACCAAGCTCACCAATGATAAGAATTATGAGCCATGCTCCGCACCATTTCTCTCCTACTGTAAGTGACCATACTGTGTAGTTACCACCCTTAAAACGTGCAATTGAACTACTTATAATGGCTGGTACTGCAAAGAACAATGCAAAAAATGTTGCAAGAAGGTATGAAATAAATACTGAACGTCCTGTTCTTCCAATTCCGATACCTGTAAGTGTCATAACACCGGCACCGATGATCATACCGATAGCAATACCGAACAGATCTTTTTTAGTTAAGACCTGTTTAAACTCTGTCTGATTTCCATCGCTTGACATAATTTTCTCTCCTTCCAGATATTAATTATGCTACTTTATCCAGTTTTACATCTTATATTTTATATCAGGCCTTTTTAACACAGTTTTCTACAAGTTTTAATATAAGCGCAAGTGCTTTCTCCATAGACTGTACACAGCAATACTCATAAATTGTATGACAGTTGTCACTACCAGTGAAAAGGTTTGGACATGGAAGACCCATAAATGTAATCTCTGCTCCATCTACGCCACCTCTTACAGGAATAACAACCGGCTCTATTCCAAGCTCATTCATTGCATCTATAGCATTATCAATAATAAATGGATTTTCAAGGATCTTGTCTCTCATGTTATACATAATATCCTTGAAGTTAATTTCAACAGTTCCCTCACCATATTTTGCATTCATGAAATCAGCAATTCTCTGGAGATTTTCCTTCTTCTGTGTGTAAAGAGTCATCTCATGATCTCTTACAAGATATACCATCTTCGCCATACCAACTTCTGAATTTAAGCTTGAAAGATGTGTAAATCCCTCTCTATTTGCTGTATTTGCCGGAATAGCTAATGGATCTATCATACTATGGAATTCCATAGCGAGGTGACTTGCGTTAACCATACGCCCTTTAGCATATCCCGTATGGGCAACCTTACCATGAATAGTTACATCTGCCTGTCCACAGTTAAAATTGTCATAATAGAATTCACCCTCTTCTCCTCCATCAAGAGAGTAGGCAAAATTAGGATTAAACTTCTCAAGATTAAGGTGCTGTGTTGACTGTCCTATCTCTTCATCACAGGTAAAGCAAAGCTTTACTACACCATGTTTTATTTCAGGATTTGTCATAAGTATATGAGCAAGCTCCATAATCTCACTTACACCTGCCTTATCATCAGCTGCAAGAAGTGTTGTTCCATCTGCAACAACAAGGTCTTTTCCCTTATAAACCTTTAATCTAGGGAATTGTGATGTTTTGAAAATTATGTTTTTCTCTTCATTAAGAACAATGTCTTCTCCATCATAATTCTCAATAACTCTCGCCTTGATTCCTACACCAGGAAGCTCAAGAGCTGTATCCATATGAGCTGTAAATCCTATAGCTGGCACAGATTCAGAAACCCCTTCGCTGCTTTCAATTGTTGCATAAACCGTTCCAAATTCATCCATCTCAGCATTAGTGATTCCCATTGCCTGAAGCTCTTCTACAAGAAGTCTTCCAAGATTTTTCTGCTTCTCAGTGCTTGGGAAAGTTCCTGTTCCTCTAGCTGACTGAGTATCAATAGCAATGTAACGGAATAAACGTTCTACAAGTCTATTCATTTTACATCCTCCCTTAATATATTTTTTAGGCGTCGTGCCATTACTTTTGTGTATATTTTGATTATACAAATATAAAATTTTTATAAACTTTCGAAAACCGGATATTATGTTAGAAATTGGGATTTTTATTAAAATTATGATAAAATATATACTATAATATGCTAAAATATACGATTATAATGTATGTTTTTAACTAAAGAGGTTGTTTATGAAAACCAGTATTGCAAAAAAAATAAGTGCTGCTATCGCAGCTTTCATTTTTATAATAATGATTTTAAGCTGGATGTTTATTGCAAACTACACAAAGAATCTAACTTTAGCAGATGCTTTAGAAAAAAAGCAGCTTATTCAGGATGCTGGTGCTTCCCAGCTTCAGATAATTGTTCAGGATTTAAATTCATTTTGTGAAAGCCTTGCATTCGAATCAGACATACAGGAATACTGCCTCAATCCTGAAAATGCAAATGATTTTAATACCATTAAAAATATTTCAGATCTTATGAGAGGTTATGCTAACAGACGTACTTTTGTACATAGTATTTCACTTATTTCTCCGCAACACTCCATTTGGTCTGCTTACCCATTTGAAGATACACTTGATGAATCTTTAAAAATGGATTGGTATAAGGATTTATCTAAAGACAGCCGTCAAATTCAGTTTAGTGCACCTCATTTTCTCAACATATCAGAAAGAAAGAATATACGACTTATTACAGTTAAGTCCAATATATATCATTCAAAAAATCCAACATTGAAAATTGGAGAGATACTTATACATCTAAACGCAGATGAATGGCAAAAGCAATTTTCTGAATTTTATAATGGCTTTACAGAATTTATGCTTGTAGATGAAAATAATAACGTTCTCATACATACAAGTAAAGACAATTCTTATGTACTGTCAGAATACTTTGACAATATAAATTCTCTTTCCAATATATCAGAAGAACCAATAAAATACTCTGATGGTTATATAATAAGAAGCCACCTAAATAAAGGAATACTTTCAGTTGTTACATTTAGTAAGGAAAATACGCTTTCAACCAATATGAATTATCTTATTATTTTTATGCTTATACTAACACCTATTACCATGTTAGTTATAACGCTTTTATGTATAATTCTTATCAACAGCTATATGGCGCCACTTTCACAACTGTCAGATAAAATGAAAGCTTTTGCAAATGGAGAACTAAACGTAAAAGTCAATATCAAAACCGGAGATGAGCTTGAGCTTCTTGGCAATACCTTTAATACCATGGTTGATGACATAAATCAGCTTATTGCCGATAATAATGAAAAAGAAAAACAAAAAAAGAAGCTTCAGATAGATATGCTTATGTCACGAATACATCCACATTTTCTTTATAATACGCTTAATTCAAGTGTTTATCTTGCTCATAATGAAAAGGCCTATGATTGTGAAAACATGCTACGTTCTCTTATTATAATGCTTCAATCCGGAATGAAAATGTATGACGACAAGCTTACTGATACTTTAGATAATGAATTAAAAATTATAGACGCATATTGTACAATACAAAAATATAGATATAAAGATAAATTTACCTTTACATGTGATGCATCAAATAAAGAAATAATAATACCTAAAAATATTCTTCAGCCACTTATAGAAAATGCTATATATCACGGCATTGTACCATCAGATGATCCAGGTACTATAGAGCTATCTGTATATGAAAGCGAAGACTCTGTAGAGCTATATCTATCAGATTCAGGTGTAGGTATGTCTCAAGAAATTATTGATAATTTAAATAATAAACAAATTCAGTCTGAAGACAGTACGCATTCTATAGGTATACAGACAATTAAAGACAGACTTAACTATCTGTATAATGGAAATTATACAATGCAGGTTTATAGTGAAGAATTCAAAGGAACGACATGGTATATACGTTTTCCTAAGAAAGGAAAGTTATGAACAAAAAAATAATTAAAAATCTTATCTTAATTATAGTTGTATATGTTTCAATAGCTGCTTTTGTATCTTTCGCAACGAAGCCTAAATCTGATGTCTCGGAAAATACAAAGGATTCAGATCAAGAAACTTTGAGTATATGGTATTGGGATAGTTCCATTGTTTCTATTTTTGAAGACTTTAAAAATAAATATGGATATACAAACCTTAACCTTGACTATACCTATATTCCAAATTATGAGTATTCAAGCTGTCTTTCAAAAGCAATAGCTGCTGGAAATCCTTTACCAGATATCTGTGTATTACATGGAAATTTTCTTTCAGATTTTATTTCATATCCTATATGGGAAGAATTTGATAAAGAACCTTATTCATTAAATGAAGAATTATTCCCAGAGGAGCTAATACCTCATATGGAAAACAAAAATGGAAATCTCGTAGCAATACCCGTAGATGTTCCAGCTTCAGGTATAGCGTACAGAACAACTGCTATGCAAAAAGCATTTGGATTTAGTGCTCCTGAAGATGTAATTCAAAACTTTCAGAGTTGGAATGATCTTATAGATAAGGCTTATGAAATAAAAAGTACATCATCTCCTGATATATTTCTTTTTGCAAGTTTAGACGATCCAGGATATATCCTTTTTAATCAAACAGATAACCCTTATATTACAAATTCAACATTTACTGAAAGCGAACATATAAAAGCCAGCTTTGAAATTTTATGTAAGCTAAAATCTTTAAATCTTGTCGATAATATTTCAAGTTGCTCGCCAAAATGGTATGAAACATTTTCCGATGACAAATATTTATTTACGCCTTGGTCAAGCTGGCTAATGCAAAATGGAAGCTTCGAAAATAATAAAAATAATGACTGGAAACTCATCGCTCCTCCTGAAGGAAGTTACGGATATGGATACTCTGTATGCGTAATTCCCAAAAAATCAGACAAAAAGGATATAGCTTTTGAATTTCTTAACTACTGGCTTATGTCGGACGAAGGAGCTATAAACCAGCTAAAAAAATCCGGATTAGTACTTGCTCATATGCAAACATCTGATACTATAGATAAAAATTTCAATATTGAATGTTTTGGAGAACAAAATATAGGAAATGTAATTTTTGAAGATTTAGTTCCAAATGCAAAAATATATCCTACAGAAGAACATGCTACTGCTATACTTAGTGCTTTTGAAGATACGATAGCCGCAATCAAATATACTGATGGTATGAATGCCAATGCTGCTTTTGAATACTTCAAAGAAAAATTACTTGAGGCAATTCCTAATTTGACTTTTGAATAATAATTTACTAAAAAAGAGAGTACCCTCAATAAGAGGATATTCTCTTTTTTTCACCTTCCGCCACTTAGCATCAGATAAAACCTATTCATATATCTCTTCATAAACCTATATACAAGGTATGATACCGCATAACATATAACCGGCATCAGCATAAATAATACAAATGTTATTACAACATTTTCATTGAGTCCTGCCAGTGTCTGGGCTATCTTCGCAAGCTTGATTTCTATAGGATGAATAGCATAGATAAAGAAGCTGATCTTAAATATATCCCTCGCTTTAAATCTGCTAAGATCTACGAGCATGATTAAGTTCATTACAAGCAGAGCTGTGGATATTCTAAACAATATGAGGAACATTATCATAAGCTCGTGTGGATTAAAAAATAAAATATTACTTTCAAAAGCTATATCAGATACAAAAAAAAGTATTACTACTGCCATCAAATTGCAGCAAACTACCAGAAGCTGTTTTTTTCTTCGATTTACATCACTAAGCTCATTAGAAATAAAATCCCAGTGCAAGACAATAACAGCACCTGCAACATAGTAGAAAATGGCATCCTCATTTGCAAAATGAAACGGAAGTACATCATATTTTACTGCGGCAATAAAAAATAGTGACAGGGAAAGTATTGCGGTTCTTTTATATCTTATCAGAGGATACAGTAACGGAGTAAGTATACTTATCCTGATCAACTGATGCATATACCAAAATACTGGATTGTATTTGTAGTATACTATTGCTTCAAAAAGATTTCCTAAACTAAGGATTTCTCCCTTTGCAACAATATTCATTGCGAAATAGATAAGATTCCACAGTAGATAAGGAAGCAGCAAGGTCTTAACACGTCTCATCAGCTTTGAGGCTATTATTCCATATGCGATATGCATTTTCCTGCTTCTGATTCCACAGCAATCCTCAGCTTCTACTGTATATGCTATTTTCTCTTCTCTGAGATCTCTAAAGAACTGATATCCGCTCAATAAAAAAAATCCAGGAACTGCTGCCCCGGCAATCTTTAAAATAAGCGCCTGGATATTCCGATACAGCATATTACTACCCTGTATAAGCTTGTCATAATCAAATACTGCAAGACTAGGTGAATGTATCCAGATTACCAGAACAGTAAGAATAAAGCTGTATACATATATCCGGTTCCTAAGAATCATATCTTTGGAACCGGATCCTGCTGCATTTATTTCTTTACTTATTAGCTTTTTTTCTGAAGCCCTATTCATTCTTCAGCTCTCTTTGCCTTGTAAGCGTTAACTCTCTTGTTAATACGCTCAACCGGGCTAAGAAGATTGCTTAATGAATTGTCATGATTGAGACAGTCTATAATGAGTGCGATATACTTCGCCATGTCTACGCTTACATACCATTCTCTCTTAAGGAGCTCAGGAGTCTGATATACCATATTGGTTGTAAATACTCTGTCAATGATTCCATCCTCATATGCATGGTCGAATATCTTTGTTCCGCTTGTGAAGAGGCCAAAGGTTGCACAGCAGAATACTCTTCTTGCCTTTCTTCTCTTAAGCTCTCTTGCAACATCTACCATTGACTCTCCTGATGAAATCATATCGTCAACTATGATAACATCCTTTCCTTCAACTGAAGCGCCAAGGAACTCGTGAGCAACGATAGGATTTCTTCCATTTACGACCTTTGTATAATCTCTTCTCTTATAGAACATACCCATATCAAGTCCTAAAACGTTGGCAAAATAAATTGCTCTGCCCATTCCGCCTTCATCAGGACTTATTATCATCATATGCTCTGAATCAATATCAAGGTCAGGAACCTCGTTTAAAATTGCCTTAATATACTGATAAGTAGGGCTTACTGTTTCAAATCCACTGAGAGGAATTGCATTTTGAACTCTAGGATCATGTGCATCGAAGGTAATGATATTGCTTACACCCATAGCAACAAGCTCCTGAAGCATCTGTGCACAGTCAAGAGACTCTCTGCCTGAGCGCTTGTGCTGTCTTCCCTCATAAAGGAATGGCATAATAACTGTCATACGCTTAGCCTTACCTGCTGAAGCAGCAATGACTCTCTTAAGATCCTGAAAATGATCATCAGGAGAATAGTGGTTCTGAAGTCCGCTTACTGAATATGTTATTGAATAATTTGTAACATCAGTTATGAAATAAAGATCGTCTCCTCTTACAGAGGTCTTTACTATACCCTTAGCTTCTCCGCTTCCAAAACGTGGGCAGTCTGATTCAATTATGAAGCTGTCCTTCTGATATCCTGCAAATAAAATATTTTCCTTATGCTCAGACTCTCTCTCTGATCTCCACTGAACAAGATAAGAATCGATCTCCTTGGCGAGTGAGCTTACTCCCTTAAGCGGAACAAGTCCAAGAGGTCCTACTGGTATTGTCTCGATTGTCTGCTCTCCCGGTCTGCTCTTTTCTTTTTTCTCGTCGTTGATGCTCATTTACGCTTTCCTCCTTTAAGTCTAAGATCTGCCCCGTAAAATGGCAGATTGATATAGTTCTCCATAAATCTGGAAGCTATACGGTCTCCATAGACGCTTCCGATATTGTTCAAACTTAGGTTTGAAGATATTATAGTTGATAAGTTATGTAAAAGTCTATGACTAATAAGCATAAATAGTTTGGAATTTGTAAATCCGGAACTAAGCTCTGTGCCTAAATCGTCAATAATAAGCAGGTCACAGTCGTATATTTCTTCGATTTTACCACTTAAGACCTCGTCACTTTCATAGCTGAAGCTGTTCTTGGAGAGAAGGTCAAACAGCTCGCCTGCATTGAGGTACAGGACTGTATGGCACTTATCTATGATGGCCTTTGCAATGCAATTGCTCAGGAAGGTCTTTCCAACTCCTGTTGGTCCTGTCATGAGGATATTTCTGCCTTTTACCGTATCAAATTCATCCACAAAATTCTTAACTCTTGGCATGATCATATTTGCCATATAGCTTCTTTGTGTAAGATTGAACTTTGGCTGAAGTCGCTTTATAGGTACCTCATTGTCATACACGCTTAGATCAAAGCTTGCAAAATTCTCTTTTCTTAAAATAACTGGAAGTCCTGAGGCTGCATATATAAGCTCAGATTCAAGCTTCTTGAGACAGCCGCATTTTTCATTGCCTATATATCCTGTATCCTTACAGCTCTCGCATTCATAATGAATATCGAGATAATCTGCCCCGTAGCCACTCTCTTCGAGAAGTCTCCGTTTCTCATCTGAAAGTCCTGCGATTTCCTTCTTTAGCTTTGATGCAAGCTCTGCATTGCTGCGTATTTGAGCCTCAGCAGCACTTACTGCAAGCTGGCTTATTCTATATGATAAATCTCGAATGGCAGGGACGTGGTCATATACCACTCCCTGCCTTTTCTCCATATCGTGCTGCGCATTTATCCTTCTGTCCTGATAAACACGCATTATTCTGTTGTACTGCTCCCTTGTAAGTCCCATTTACTCCATCTTTCTGATGACCTGTTCCAGAACAAGGCTGTCATAATCCGTATCTCTGACTATGCCTCTCTTACTATTCCTTGTCTGCTTCTTCCTGTTATAATCATCGTTCTGTCTGTCAAACTCACGTGTTCTGTTCTTGGCTGCAGCTACGGTATTTATACCAAGTCGTGCCCAGTCAAGACCAACCTTTTCTATATATTTTATATTATTATGTCCCTTTTGTACACAGTAATCCACAAGGTAATCTATTACATCACATGGAAGGTGGAGTCCATCATACAGATAAGCAAATACCTGCTGGTCATTGTCTGTAAGTATCTTTGACATATACTTCTGTACTATAAATAACAGCTTCCTGTACTCTGGATCCTCAGAGAGATTATCTATGATCTCCCTGCAGTCTGTTCTTCTGTATCTGTTTCTAAGCTCTTCCTCGCTTAGAAGCGCCCTTTCCCTGTCCTCAATGCTCTTAGCTACTGTTTCATTGGTAGCTGGGTAAGCTCCGCTGCCAGACTTATTGATATCGCTCTCTGTGGCTTTGGATCTTGTATCGTTGTACCCGGCAGCCTTGCTCTCTTCCTTACGCTTATCTATCTTATCTATGCCGATAGTTATAATGCCGAGCTCCTCCCAGTACTTTACAGCTCTTCTGACATCTCCCTCTGTGAGACAGAGTGCCTCTGCTATAGTACCGTAGTCAATACCTCCGACTCTGTTCTTAAGAAGGTAAAGATAAACTTTAACATAGTCGCCATTGGCCTTTGGCATATATTCTTCCAGAAATTCATTGGCAACCAAGGTAGCATTTATATC
Organism: Eubacteriales bacterium; assembly: GCA_030525875.1. Classification (GTDB taxonomy): domain Bacteria; phylum Bacillota; class Clostridia; order Lachnospirales; family Lachnospiraceae; genus Avilachnospira. The sequence continues at coordinate 7,230 of JAUNDV010000015.1, read as the reverse complement.
GAAAATATCTCTATAATTCATCTGTATCTCCCCCTCTTTTTATCTCCTGTCTTTAGTGCTCCGTTATCATAGCACAGGCATTTGAAAATTGAAATACCTGACAGGTTTCCATAAATCTTTTGTGGATAATGTGGATGAATTCTTAACAATCCTTATAAATAAGGCTTTTTGATGAATAAAAATATCCACAGAAGTGATTAACATAATTTGTTTACAACTCTGTGGATAATGTGGATAACTACATGGAAACCAGCTGATTTCCTACTTCTACAATGTTTCCTGCACCCATAGTTATCAACAAATCGCCTGTTTGTAAGTTCTCATCAATAAATTTTATTATTTTTTCTGCTCCCGGAATATAATAGGCATTTCCTCCTGCTTCATTGATCTTATCAACAATTTGTTTGGAACTTATGCCTATAGTATTCTTCTCTCTTGCAGCATAGATATCATCCAGAATTACAAGGTCTGCTTTTCCTAGCTCCTTTGCGAAGTCATCCAGAAAGGCATTTGTCCTTGTATAAGTATGTGGCTGGAAAACTATAACCAGTCTCTCATGAGGATATTTTCTTGCAGCTTCTATAGTTGCCCTTATCTCTCTTGGATGGTGTGCATAATCATCTATTACCTTAATTCCCTTGTATTCGCCCTTAAGCTCAAAGCGGCGCTTTGTTCCTGTATAATGCTTAAGTCCTGCCTTGGCATCTATAAGTGAAATGCCTAATCTTTCTGCCACAGCTATTGCAGCGAGTGAATTATATACATTGTGCTCTCCGGTAACAGAAAGCTTAACTGTACCAGACTTCTTTCCATTTACCACTAAGGTATATGAAGGTCTTGCAAGCTCATCATAGGTAATATTTTCAGCTCTGTAATTGTCATTTTCAGATAGACCGTAGGTTACATAATCACATTTTATGTTATTAAGAAAATACTCCTTGTGTTCAATATCTCCGTTCATAACAAGAAATCCCTTTCTGCTTTGAGGGAGTCTTTCTATAAACTGCTTAAAGCTGTATCTTATGTCATCAATGTCCTTAAAGAAATCGAGATGATCCTCTTCTATATTGAGGATTACAGATATTGTAGGGAAAAAGCTTAAGAAGCTGTTTGTATATTCACAGGCCTCTGCTACAAAAAGCTCTGATCCGCCGACTCTGATATTTCCACCTATAGAATTGAGTATACCACCTACTGTAACGGTTGGATTCTTCTGTGCTTCAAGAAGTATCTCTGTAATCATGGAAGTAGTAGTTGTCTTTCCATGCGTACCAGCAATATTTATTGCTTCCTGATAATTTTTCATCAGCTCTCCAAGAAGCTCTGCCCTTGGCATAAGTGGAATATTTTTCTTTCTTGCTGCAACAAGCTCTTCATTATCCTCAGCTATGGCAGCCGTAAATACAACTACATCCGGATTTTTGATATTTTCGGATGACTGTCCGATATATATTTCAGCTCCAAGCTCTCTTAAATGCATGGTAAGCTCTGATTCTGCCCTGTCTGATCCACTTACCTTGAAGCCCTCAGATATAAGTATCTCAGCAAGTCCTGACATGCTTATGCCGCCAATACCTATAAAATGAACTTCACAAGGTTTACTAAAGTCTATCTGGTACATATTTATTCCTTCTTTACTATATATTTCTTACTAAAATGATTGTAAACCGTATAATTCTTATTTTAACAGTTCCGAATTGTTTTATAGCACAAAATGTTTCATATGTGAAGTATCACATGGCTAAAGCTACACGTACATGGCTGTAAATTAGCCAGACATGCTCGTGTGCTTTCTTACTTAATTCAACATTTTTGCAATTAATTTCTGATAATTAAAAATATCTCTATAAATGAGGAGACCCCGACAGCTTTTTTACGACCATCGGGGCAATTATGAAAAATCTATGTGCAATTTTTCTGTATTTCGCTTTATACTCTCTCGTTCTTTATGCATTTATTATAAAATATTAATGTTAATAAAGTATGAACAAAATAAAACTTTATTGATTATCCTTCAATTATTTCCTTAATAACTGTTTTCACATCTGTAATACATTTTATCCGGTACGTTTCTGAACCACAGAAAATAAGTCCGTGCTCTGTATCTCCCTTTGCTGCATTTATAAGGGCTTTACTTATGCAATAAGGTGTATCCGTAGGATTACAGTTTTTTATACATTTGTAGCATTTATCTATATGAGGTCTCTTATTTTCTACATCTTTTATAAATGAATTTCTTATAGCTCTTCCCGGCATCCCTACAGGAGAGCTTACAAGCCCTATATTTTCCTTGGATGCATTGATATAAGCTTCCTTAAATGCCTCAGCAGCATCGCACTCCTTAGTGGCTACAAAGCGGCTTGCAACCTGCACTCCATCAAGTCCAAGCTCCATATAATGGCAAAAATCCTCGTGTCCGGAAACTCCGCCTCCAAATACTATAGGAATATGTTTATTATATTTTTCCTCATACAGCTTTACTATTTCTTTGATTTCAAGTATTTCCTTATCATATCCCTTGTTACAAAGCTCTGTGGCTTCTTCCCTGCTATAGCCTAGGTGTCCTCCAGCCTTTGGACCTTCTATAACCAGCATATCAGCTGTTCTGCCATATCTTTTGTCCCACAGCTTAAGAAGTATTCTTGCTGCCTTTGGCGGAGAAATTATAGGTGCAAGCTTTATATCATAGCCTTCTGTAAGCTTTGGCAATTCTGCTGGTAATCCTGCTCCTGAAATTATTATGTCCGCTCCTGCTTCACAGCTTGCACGCACATAATCTTCATAACCATTCATGGCGCACATGATATTTACGCCTATAACGCCTCCATTTGAATCCGCCTTTGCCTTTTTTATATGATGCTTCAGAGCTCTTACATTGGCCGCTTTGGTATTTTCCTCAAAATCCGGCTCTTTAAATCCCGGATGTGCGGCCGAAATAACTCCAAGGCCGCCTTCCGCTGCAACAGCTGCTGCCAATCCTGAAAGACTTATTCCTACGCCCATACCACCTTGAACTATAGGCTTTTTCAAATGCAGACTGCCAATGTCGAATCCCTTTATTTCCATGCTTCTATACCTCACTTTGTTTTTATCACACACAAACATAAAAACATTTAAAGTAAATAGATATAGTTATAATAATCATAAAATATATTTTCTATAATTATTATACATAGTTTTTATTACTATTTATATAATAGCATTTATAATTAAAATGTCAAACTGTAATATCCTGTGATATTAATAAAAAAGACTGTACACTGCCTTATTAGCAATATACAGTCTTATTGTTTTATGTATTATTTACTTAGCTGTAGCTACTACTCTTGTTTCTCTGATAACATTTACCTTGATCTGTCCAGGGTAAGTCATTTCTTCTTCGATTCGCTTAGCAATGTCTCTTGAAAGGATAGTCATATCATCCTCACTTACTTCCTGAGGAACTACCATGATACGAACCTCTCTTCCTGCCTGAATAGCATATGACTTCTCTACACCCTTATATGAATTTGTTATCTCTTCGAGCTGTCTGAGTCTCTGTGTATATGTCTCGAGTGATTCTCTTCTAGCTCCCGGTCTTGATGCTGATATAGCATCTGCTGCCGCTACGATAAATGAAATAGGGCTTGTTGGAGCAACATCTCCATGATGTGACTCAACTGCATTGATAACAATTGCAGGCTCACGGTATTTCTTACAAAGATCAACTCCGAGAGAAATATGTGTTCCTTCCTGCTCGTGGTCAACTGCCTTTCCTATATCATGTAAAAGTCCTGCTCTCTTAGCCATTCTGACGTCATAGCCAAGTTCAGCTGCGATAAGACCTGAAAGCTGTGCTACCTCTACAGAATGCTTTAAGCCATTCTGACCATATGAAGTTCTGAACTTCATACGTCCAAGAAGCTTTACAAGCTCAGGGTGAATTCCATGAACTCCTACTTCAAGAACTGCTGCTTCACCTTCCTCACGGATAGTATTTTCAACTTCCTTCTTAGCCTTCTCTACAGTTTCTTCAATTCTTGCTGGATGAATACGTCCATCTACTATGAGCTTCTCAAGGGCAATTCTTGCAACTTCTCTTCTGATTGGGTCAAATCCTGAAAGAACTACAGCCTCTGGAGTATCATCAATAATAAGCTCTACTCCTGTAAGTGTCTCAAGAGTTCTGATATTTCTTCCCTCTCTACCTATAATTCTTCCCTTCATCTCATCATTTGGAAGCTGTACAACAGATACTGTTGACTCTGCCACATGATCAGCTGCACATCTCTGGATAGCTGTAACAATATACTCCTTAGCCTTCTTCTCAGCTTCTTCCTTGGCTATATTGTCATATTCCTTGATGATTTTTGCTGTATCGTGCTTGATATCCTCTCTTACTGATACAAGCAGCTCTTCCTTAGCCTGATCAGCTGTGAGTCCTGATATTCTCTCAAGCTCCTGAACCTTCTGATCATGAAGAGCCTGAACCTCTTCACTCTTTTTATTTATTCCGTCTTCTCTCTTATTGAGTTCTTTTTCTCTCTTATTAAGCTCTGTCTGCTGGCGGTCGGCATTTTCCTCTTTCTTTAAGAGTCTCTGCTCCTGCTGCTGAAGTTCTCTTCTTCTTTCTCTCTGATCCTTTTCGAATTCATTTTTGTTTCTAAGAGCCTCTTCCTTAGCTTCAAGGAGTGCTTCCCTTTTCTTAGTTTCAGCTGTCTTTACCGCATCATCGATAATAGCTCTTGCTCTTGTTTCTGCCGTTCCAACCTTGGCTTCGTAATCCTTGACTGCATTATTTTTTCCGAACATATATGCAAGCGCTACAAGAATTACGACTATAACTAAGCCGATAATTAATTGTGCCATCATGCACCTCCTTACATTATTAATCTGTCAATGTCCACTATAAAGTATACTAAAATCTAATCTTTTATCTATAACTTGAATAAAGCCATTCAATAATTGATACAGAATCCTCTCCCTAAAACAAGGACCAAAGTCCTTGATTATGTAAACATTATATACATGCTTATAGTTAAACCATACCAAAATATTTTATCTTTTTTCAGTCTTAAAGTCAAGGTAAAGCGTTTTCATTGTGATTAGCCTGTGATTAACTCGTGATTAACTACAGCCCTGGCTTTATCAGACTTTATCAGCCCTACAAAAGCTGATTTAACAGCTCTTTCATGTACCATTATCCTGGTTTATATATTATAATATGAATTAAATATTTTATTTATCGCATTTGAGGAGTGATTGAATGCCTAATAATGTAACAATGAAGGATCTCGCCGCGCATTTTGGTGTATCCTTAAATACCATACATAAAGCTATAAATGACAAGCCCGGCATCAGTGAAGCTACCAGAAAAAAAATTCTTAGCTATGCTGACGAATGTGGCTACAAGAGAAACCAGCTTGCCGCAAATCTCAAGAAAAATGTTCTTTCAATAGCTGTCTGCTGCCCTGGAAACACAACGAACAGCCGTATTTTTTATGATTTTATATGGGAGGGAATAAGAGATTATTTTCAGAAAAATGAAGACCTCCTAAATATCAGACTTGTAGAATTTCCATACGAACCCGGCAGGCAGGATGAAGTTCTTGCAGAGATATTTTCCTTTGTAGAAGCTGAAAGTCTTGACGGGCTTATACTGACTCCGCCTAAATCAGAAGATGGCGAGAGAATTCTATCGAAACTTGAGCAGATTTCCTTTCCTATAGTCTTTGTTACAGATGACAATCCGCTTAGAAACTGTGTTGGCTCTGTATGCGCCGACTACTACACTGCCGGACGAATGATGGCTGAACAGTTTCTTAACCTTAGACCAGAGGGTGGCAAGGTACTGCTTCTTTCGGGTGACCACAAGAAAGCCTCTCATTTTAATATGTGTCAGGGCTTCAGTGATTACAATAAGGAAAATGCTTCCAGACTTGAAATCACAAATTTATATGGCTACCATGATTATAAGAAACTCAAGGAGGATTTTTCCACCTGTATCCATGCTGATATGCCTGATATGATAGGAGCTGTGCTTGCTACAGGAAGCTCCCTGATACGTGAAATGCATGATGAGCTTGATATTCCACTTGGTATACCTATTATAGGAAATGATCTTTTTGAAGAGACTATACTTGGTATGCAGGAAGGTATTTTTACAAACCTTGTATATAAGGATCCGGTAAGGCAGGGATTTCTTTCCGCAAAAATGCTTTGTGAATATCTTGCTGGCAAGACCCAGCCTGAAAATAGGCATATAAAAGTAGAAGCTAGTATGATTTTCAGATCGAATCTGTTTTACTACACAAAAAATATCCCGGACACTTGACCGGGACATTTTCAACATCAATTTAAATCACTTATAAAGAGAATTCCAATTATTTGGATGTTTATATGTTAGTCTAAACTAACTTATTTGTCAAGCTTTATTGCGATTTATTTCTTTTGATGATATAATTATGTTACTTTTTTTATACGGAGTGTGATTATGGCAAATAAATCAAGGACACAGGAATCAGCAGAAATGTATCTTGAGACTATACTCAGACTTTCTAATGACCATCCAGATGTACATAGTATTGAAATTGCCGCTGAAATGGGCTTTTCAAAGCCTAGTGTCAGCGTAGCTATCAAAAATCTCAAAGAGCAGGGTCTTGTTACAGTAGACAAATATAGTCATATAAGCCTTACCAGCGAAGGCCGTGCTATAGCAGAAACTATATTCGAAAGGCATGAGCTGCTTACTGGCTTTTTTGAATGGCTCGGTGTAAGCCATGAGACAGCTGAAAATGATGCCTGTCGTATTGAGCATGTGATTTCTGACGAAAGCTTTCAGGCGCTAAAGGCCTGCCTTAGCAGACATAAAAAGTGAAATAGGATGTTCTTTTAAACGAGATGTTTTGGGAATAGAGAATTTTGAAAATAGATATTCCTTTAAATAAGAGGGATGTTGCAAGAGTGGATTAAATTACTAATCTGCCCGGCAACATCTTTTTTGTTGCCTTGAGGTGGCTTTGTACCTACTTCGGCTTATGTAAACGTTTCTAGGTACAAACTTACCTCTCCCGAAGGGCGTTTTGTACCTTTTTCTTCTTTTTATGAGCGTTTAGGTACAAAAATTTGCATTTTAGGCAGGATTTTGTACCTATCTCAGCTTGTGTAAACGTTTTTAGGTACAAACTCACTTCTCTGAAGTTATGTCCATATAATGGTGTAAAAATAAAATGGAAAGAGCCAATGCTCATC
>JAUNDV010000014.1 GCA_030525875.1 Eubacteriales bacterium | reverse complement strand
AGAGCACCTGCCTTGCAAGCAGGGGGTCAGGGGTTCGAATCCCCTCATCTCCACTTAGAAGACATGAACTTTTGTTTCATGTCTTTTTGTTTTAAGAGATACTTTTATTTATGTACAGCATTAGAAAATTTAAACGTAGAGAGTTTAAATGAAGAGAGTCCAAATATAACTTTTTTTTACTAGCAATGTAAGAAAACTGTAACTTGACGTTTATAATTTCAAATGTTAATATTTTCATGTATTTCATTTGGGCTTGTACTGGTTTCGACGGGGATCATGCAGTCGGTGAAGCTATCCGTAAGGCAATACGTTACATTCCAAACACTAAATATAAACGCTGAAGATAATTTAGCATTAGCTGCCTAAGCGCAGCTTGTCTCCCTTAACGCACCTGTTCGTTAAGTAAGAGGCATCGATTAAAGCAGGTAACGATATATACAAAGCTTTGAGTATATATTGTACTTATGAAGCTAGCTTTTGTATAAAGCTGTATGTCACTTTGTATGAAAGCGAATAAAACTGACATAATATGATAGTAGAAGAACGAGGAATTGGTTTTCGGACAGGGGTTCGATTCCCCTCAGGTCCACTAAATAGCAAAAATCCGGACTTGTCATCAAGTCCGGATTTTTTAATATCATATAAACACTAATTGATCATGCACTTACACACGTATATTAGCCTGCTTAAAGTCTCTTTCAAGCTCTCTTTTTTGAGTTTTCTTAGCTATATCCTCTCTCTTATCATAAAGCTTCTTACCCCGGCAAAGTCCTACCTGAACCTTAACCAGAGAACCTTTAAAATAAACCTGAAGTGGAACCAGGGTATAACCCTTTTCCTGAGCTTTACCCATAAGTCTGTTAATTTCCTGCTTATGAAGCAGTAATTTTCTTGTTCTAAGTGGATCTTTGTTGAATATATTTCCCTTTTCGTAAGGATTTACATGCATACCATATATATATAGTTCTCCCTTGTCAGGTCTTATAAAAGCCTCCTTCACTGAGCAATGTCCCAATCTCATTGATTTTACTTCAGTTCCAAAAAGTTCAATTCCTGCCTCATACGTCTCATCAACGAAATAATCATGATATGCCTTTTTATTATTAGCTATAAGCTTAATACTGTCTTTACCCATTATTCTGTTACCTTCTGTTTTACTAATCTAAAGTCAATTGTCCTAAGCAGTTTATCTGCTCCAGAAACAATTATATGTACCTTCTGTCCAAGACTATAGGTTTTAAATGTATGCTCACCTCTCATCTCAAGTTTTTGCTCGTCATAAACATAATAATCATCTGTGAGAGTAGTAACATGCACCATTCCTTCGCATGTATTTTCAAGCTCAACATAAAGACCAAAAGCAGTGACCCCGGAAATAATGCCATCAAATTCTTCTCCTATATGCTTTGACATATATTCACACATTTTCATCTTTGTGCATTCTCTCTCTGCCTCTTCTGCTCTTCTCTCAAGAGTTGAAGCTTTTATGGCAACTTCAGGAAGAATCTCCTCATAATGCATTAATCTCTTTTTGGATAAGCCTCCATCATGAAGACTTTCTTTAATTATACGATGTATCTGCAAATCAGGATATCTTCGTATTGGAGATGTAAAATGAGTATAATACGGAGCTGCAAGTCCAAAATGTCCGCTGCATTCTGTAGTATATCTTGCCTGCTTCATGCTCCTAAGCGTCATTCTTTCTATAACTGCCTCTGCCGGATCATCTTCTATCTTTTTGAGAAGTTCCTGAATCTGCTTTGGATGTACATGCTCTTCCTTTGGCTGTCTTATACTAAAACCAAGACCTCCTGCAAATGCAGCAAGCTCCCTTATCTTATCTGGTTCAGGTGCCTCATGCGTTCTGTATAAAAATGGAAGCTCTCTCCAGTAAAATTCCTCTGCAACAGTTTCATTTGCCGCCAGCATGAAATCCTCTATAAGTCTGTTGGCATCATTGATTTCTGCCGCCTCTATCTTTATTGGCTTTCCCTTTGCATCTAAAGTAATCTTTGTCTCAGGAAAATCAAAATCAATGCCACCTCTTTGTTTTCTTCTATTTCTAAGGATAGAAGAAAGCTCCTTCATCTGCATAAACATTGGAACAAATTCGGCAAATTGTTCCTTTCTTCTTGCATCATTTTTTGTAATTATTGCATCAACATTTTTATAGCTCATTCTTCGATTTACACAGATAACGCTTTCAGCTATCTTGTGATCTACTATTTCACCCTTAGTATTTATCCACATAATACAAGAAAGTGCTAATCTGTCCTCACCTTGATTAAGAGAGCAGATACCATTGGATAGCTTCTTAGGAAGCATTGGAATCACTCTGTCAGTAAGATAAACCGATGTACCTCTACTTAATGCTTCCTTATCAAGAGGGCTTTTTTCTTTGACATATTCGCTTACATCTGCGATATGTACGCCTAACTCATAGAGCTCTCTGTCCTCATGATAAGTAAGGGAAACAGCATCGTCAAGATCCTTTGCATCATCCCCATCAATCGTTACCATGCTTACATTCCTGAGATCCAGCCTTCCTTCTGCCTGCTCAAATTCTACGCTATCAGGTATCCTTTTAAGCTCTATTTCTACTTCTTCAGGAAAATACTCCGGAATATTATATGCCTTTACAAGCGAAAGTATATCTACTCCCTTATCTCTTATATTTCCAAGAACCTCTGTTATAACACCTTCAGGTTTTGATTTTTTGTCACCATAATTCACAAGCTTAACCAAGACTTTATCTCCATTACAGGCCTTTTTATCCTTACCGGCCGGAATGAAAATGTCCTTTAAAATTCTCTGATTATCTGGTATTACAAATCCAAAGTTTTTATTCTTGCTGTATATTCCAACAATTTCTGTATTAGCATGCTCAAGAACCTTTATTATTCTTCCTTCAGCTCTCTTTTCTCCGCCTTCCTTTTCTATCGTTATGCGTACCTTATCTCCGTTAAGAGCTTCACCTATTCTGTCAGCAGGAATAAAAATATCCTGTTCCCTTCCTTCTACGGTAACAAATCCAAAGCCTCTTGCATTTGACTGAAATATACCTGTTAATGTATAAAGCTCTGGCTTTCCATATTTTCCTCTTGGGCTTACGCCTATTCTTCCTTCCTTGCAAAGCTCATCCAAAATAAGCTTAAACTCATCCCGCTTTTCCTTTGGAATATCCAAAAGCATGCAAAGCTCTTTTAATTTCATTGGCTTATAAATAGGATCCTTCATAAGCTCAACTATAATATTTTTCTTTTTTTCTAAATTCAAATCTTTAACCAAACCTTTCAAAATTACGGACGTTAAAATTAATTTTAAAATCCTTAAATTAAATTAATTTTATCATTATGCAAAAAGCAGCCCTAAGCATAGCCCGGACTGCTTTAAAATTCACCTTCTATATCTGATAAACAGCAGGCCCATATTAAGTCTGCATCAAAATACAAGATTACTTCATTAAAATATTTAAAACTAAAGCGAGGATTAAGAATAAACCTGTTCCATATTTAGTGAACTTCTCAAGTGCACCTTCCATTGAACGACCTTTTATCTTTCCCCAGTAGCTGTCAGCCATACCGCCAATGCTTCCAAGTCCCTGCTGATTGCCTTCCTGCATAAGTACAATTACAGATATAGCAATTCCAAGAAGTACATATATAATTGAAACAAAAGTTGTCATCTTTCATACCTCCAAACATAATAACTTAATTATCATATCATATTTATTTTTTTTGTCAATATCTGCATCGTAAATTGCATAAAATCTCTCTCAGCTTACCGATATCTCCATCTGAAAAGCAATAGCCCTTCATTCCTGTTTTTTCTGCACCTAAGATATTTTCATAGAGATCATCTATAAAAAAGCATTCCTCTGGTCTTAGATCAAACTTCTTAAAAAACCTCTCATATATTATATCCTGAGGTTTTATGCATTTTTCATTTGCTGAAAATAAGGCTCCGCTCATATATTCATGTCCCGGAATAATATCATAGCAGCATTCAGGCACTCGCACTGAGGCATTGGAGAGGATGTAACAGTTGTATCCATGTTTTTCCTTGAGTTCTTTTACGAGCTCACCCATTCCCGCCTTCGGAAAAAGATTGTACCTATGCCAGTTTTTAAAAGCTTTCTCTGCTATTTCTTTTTCTTCCTCTGTATCCAGATGTGCAAGCATTCTGCTCAAGCCCTGCTCCTCAGATATGATTCCCATATCCAGAAGCACCCATTCCTGTGATAAAAATACTGCCATACTTATTTTCTTTATAAGCTTTTCATCCTTTGTAAAGGCTCTTATGGCTGCATCACATTCATAATCCAAAAGCACTTTACCCATATCAAAAACTATATTTTTAATCATTGGCATAAGCTCTCTTTCCAAATACAGCTGTTCCTATCCTGACCATAGTTGATCCCTCTTCTACAGCTACAATATAGTCTCCTGTCATTCCCATTGAAAGCTCTGGGAGACCATATTTATCTGCCATTTTCTTAAGCTCCTTAAAATGAATTCTATTTGTTTCCTGATCATCTGTTATAGGAGCTGAGGTCATAAGTCCTCTTACTTCGATATGAGGACATTCCTGTCCAGCAAAGGTTATAGCCTGATTAAGCTCATCTGTTTTAAAGCCAAACTTGCTTTCTTCCTTTGCTACATTTACCTCAAGAAGTACAGGCATACTTTCTACATCATGCTTTACAGCCTGTTTCTCAATTTCCTTGAGCAGTTTAATTGAATCAACTGAGTGTATCATATAAACTTTGTCTATGATTTTGCTTACTTTATTAGTTTGCAGATGTCCTATCATATGTATTCTCGCATCTTTAGAAATGGAATCATATTTTGTGACTATTTCCTGCACATAATTTTCTCCAAAATCCCTGACTCCACATCCATAGGCTTCAAGCATATCTTCAATTGGCTTTGTCTTTGAAACTGCAATAAGCTTTACATTTTCGGAAGCATTCTCCCCACGGGCTTTGGCTTCTTCTATATTTTTATATATGAAATTAAGTCTTTCTTTTATCTCACCCATTATTTACTCCAAGCTAAGGTTTAGCATAAGGACCAACATAATTAAGAACGAAGTTCAATATTCATTCCCTGAAGTCCATTAAGGATTTTCTTCATAGCCTGCCCTACTTCATCATCGGTAAGTGTTCTGTCCTTAGCTCTAAATGTAAGACTGTAGGCAACTGACTTATATCCTTCCTGAACCTGACTTCCCTCATAAATATCGAAAAGCTTATAAGCTTCAAGGATCTTTCCGCCTCTCTGACCAATCATATCCTCAATATCCCCAACAAGTATATGTTTAGGTACAAGCATTGAAATGTCTCTTGTCATTGCTGGGTATTTTGCTATACCTTCGTATTTTCTGTCAAAGCTTGTAAATTCAATAACTGAAGGCATATCAAGGACTGCAATATAAACTCTTACACCTGCCTTGAAATCGTAATTCTCTGAAACTACAGGATGAATCTCTCCAAGATATCCAAGCTTTACTCCTTCATAGACAATCTCTGCCTTTCTGTTTGGATGAAGGAATGAATACTCACATACAGGATTATAATGTATTTTCTTATTCAGACCAATATTTTCAAAGAGCTCTTCCACAACTCCCTTCATTGAGAAGAAATCTATATCTCCATAAGCTCCAAGTGTAAGCTGCTCTCTCTCATCAGGAAGCTCTGTTACAGGAAGAGACTTAGGAAGGTAAATATTTGCCATGTCATAAAGTCTTACGTCAGCATTTCTTCTGTTGTAATTGAAAGAAAGTGCTGTGAGCATTGCATTTACTGGCTGTGTTCTCATAATTGAGAAGTCCTCTCCAAGTGGATTTGATATAACCACAGCCTCTCTAAGTTTAGAATCTTCTGGAATAAGAAGCTTGTCATATACCTTTGGACTCTCGAATGCATAGGTCATAGCATGTGAAAATCCTGAAAGCTCTGCAACATTTCTTGCTGCCTGATCAATACGGAGCTTATATGAAAGCTTACCTGTTGTTGATTCTCCTATAGGAAGTGTACTTTCAATCTTATCATAGCCATGGAAACGAAGTACCTCTTCAGCCAGATCAGCCATACAGTGAAGATCTCTTCTGAAACTTGGAACTATAACATTTTCCTCTGCTTCATCAAGTGAAAGTCCGATCAATGAGAAGATTCTCTTCATTTCTTCCCTGTCTATATCTGTACCAAGAAGATTGTTGATTCTGTCTGGCTCGAATTTAACCTTTACAGTTTCTTCAGGTTCAGGATAAACATCGATAACACCTCCAACTACTTCACCGCAGTTAAGTTCTTCAACAAGTTCACAGGCTCTGTTGATAGCATTTAAGGCATTAGCAGGATCAAGTCCCTTCTCGAAAATTCCTGAAGCCTCTGTTCTCATTCCTACCTTCTTAGCTGAAAGTCTGATATTAACTCCATCAAAATTTGCTGACTCAAATACTACAGTCTTTACATTGTCTGTAATCTTGGAGTTTTCTCCTCCCATTATGCCTGCAAGGCCTACGGCCTTTTCTGCATCATTAATCATGAGGATTGTATGATCAAGCTCTCTGTCCTGTCCATCAAGTGTCTGGAAAATTTCACCGTCATTTGCAGTCTTAACAACTATCTCTCTTCCGCTTAAGAGATCATAATCGTAAGCATGCATAGGCTGTACATATTCCTTCATAACAAAATTTGTTATGTCCACAAGATTGTTTATAGGTCTTATTCCGCTGTTTCTGAGGCGCTTCTGCATCCACTCAGGTGATGGGGCTATACGAATATTTTTAATAACTCTTGCACAATATCTCTTGCAAAGCTCATTATTTTCAACTCTTACTTTAAGATAATCATTGACATCTTCAGCATTGCCGCAGGCCTTGATTTCTGGAAGCTTAAATGGCTTGTTAAATGTTGCTGCTGCCTCTCTTGCAATACCAATAACTCCATAGCAGTCTACTCTGTTAGATGTAATTTCGTACTCAACAACTGTATCATCAAGTCCAAGTGCCATAATTGCACTATCACCTGGCTTTAAAGAAAGCTCTTTAATAAGCTCCTTGCTGAAAATATATATTCCTGACTCTGGGGCAAGAGGATAGCTGTTTTTGTCTGAACCAAGCTCCTCTATAGAACACATCATGCCGTTTGAAGGAATTCCTCTAAGCTTTCCGGCCTTTATCTTTATTCCATCCTCTGGAAGAGGTCCTCCATCATGTCCGCCTGCAACCTTTCCTCCATCAAGAACTACAGGTACCAGCTGTCCGCTTGTTCCAGGAATGATATTTGCAGCTCCTGTAACTATCTGCACTGGCTCAGTTTCTCCAACATTTACCTGACAGATAACAAGCTTATCTGCATCCGGATGTCTCTCTACTGAAAGAATTTCTCCAACTACTATTTTCTCAAGATTTTTATCTAAAACTTCATATCCTTCTACTTTTGTACCTGTAAGTGTAAGTCTGTCGCTGTATTCCTTAGCTGTACAGTCTAACTCTGGCACATAGTCTTTTATCCATGAAAGTGGTGTATTCATTATTATTACCTCTCCTCTTTTAGAACTGATTTAAGAAACGCTGATCATTTTCGTAGAGCAGTCTCATATCGTCAATTTCATATTTTAAAAGTGCAATTCTCTCAAGTCCTACACCAAATGCAAAACCTGAATATACCTCAGGATCAATTCCGCACATTTCAAGTACATTAGGATGAACCATTCCACATCCAAGAATCTCGATCCAACCCTCTCCCTTACAGAAGCGGCATCCCTTTCCACCGCACTTAAAGCAGCTTACATCTACCTCAGCTGATGGCTCTGTAAAAGGAAAATGATGAGGTCTGAAACGTGTTTTTGTCTCAGGTCCAAATAATTCCTTGGCAAATTCATCCAAAGTTCCCTTAAGATCTGTCATTGTGATGTGCTTATCTATAACAAGTCCCTCTATCTGATGGAAAGAAGGGCTATGTGTTGCATCTATATTATCTGATCTGAACACTCTTCCCGGAGCAATCATTCTGATAGGAAGCTTACCCTGCTCCATAACTCTTGCCTGAACAGGTGAGGTCTGGCTTCTTAACAGAATTTCATCATTTATATAAAATGTATCCTGCTCATCCCTTGCTGGATGACCCTCTGGAATATTGAGCTTGGTAAAATTGTAATCCTGCCACTCAACTTCTGGTCCTTCTACTACCTCGTATCCCATACCTACGAAAATACGTTCTACCTCGTCAAGTGCTATCTGACATGGATGTCCGTGTCCAACCTTTGTTCTCTTTGCAGGAAGGGTAACATCTATAACCTCCTCAGCAAGCTTCTTTTCCATCTCTGCCTTCTGAAGAGCTTCCTTTTTCTCATCAAGAGCTTCTTCAACCTTTGTTCTTGCCTCATTTACGAGCTGACCGAATGCAGGTCTGTCCTCAGGTGCAACATCCTTCATGCTCTTCATTACAGAGGTAATATGTCCTTTTTTTCCAAGGTACAAAACTCTGATATCATTAAGCTCGTTCAGTGAACTGCTTTCTGAAATTTTCTCAATGGCTTCCTCAGTCATCTTAATAAGCTTATCCTTCATCTTGAATAATCTCTCCTCTTTCTATTAATACTACTATGCGATGTACTTTTTTAACATAAAAAGCCTCATCCCAATAAAGGGACGAGGCTGTAATAAGCTCCGCGGTACCACCCAGTTTCCTTAAGAAAAGGCTCTCATTTCATGCTTAACGTGCATCAACGTCACTTCCTACTATAAGTTCAAAAGTGCAGCTCCGATGTGAATTTCATATATCTACATGAACCTGAACAGCTTTCAGCCGGTGACTGTTCTCTCTCTTAGGAATATAGATAACTACTGTGCATCCTCATAGCTTTTTATTAAATTACAACTGTGATTGTATATATTAATCTCTGGTTTGTCAAGTTTAGCTATCTTTTTTATCTGAAAATGTCAGAAATCTTCTTCTCTTCTCCATGAGTTCATCTATCCTTGGCAGATATTCCGCAATGTTCTTGATATTTTCAAATCTTTCTACTCTGAATCTGTTGCCATCGTACTTTGAAGCATCTTTATTTTCAATTACAAGCTTAGAGGAAGAACCTGCTCCACAGCCTATTACAGTATGAAGTTCTTCCATCATGAGAATATTGTAAAGGTTTTCCTTGCCTGAAATTGCGTAACCAACATTTTCCTGATTACCCGCCATATTTTTCTGCCTGTATAAATAATACGGTTTAAGACCTAGCTCCTTTGCCAAAGCAGCACTGTCATCAGTCATCTGTATAGCTTCATCAATTCCTGCTCTCTCCAGATTGCTCCACGCCTTGCCTTCTGTATTAAGTCTTGCAGCACGCTTTACTGCAAGTGCATGTACAGTAAGACTGTCAGGTTTCATCCTTCTTATTTCATCAAGTGTCCTTTTTACATCCTCTCTATTTTCTTCAGGAAGGCCTATGATAATATCCATATTGATATTATTAAGTCCTGCTTTTCTAGCCATTTGATAAGCATTTTTTACATCTTCAACAGTATGACGCCTTCCTATAATGTCCAGAGTCTTCTGATTCATTGTCTGAGGATTTATACTTATTCTGTCTATATTGTGTTTCTTAAGGACTTCCAGCTTTGCTTCCGTTATACTGTCAGGTCTTCCGGATTCTACAGTGAATTCTACAACATGACTCAAATCTATATTTTCTTCTATTATTGATAAAAGCCGGTCTAGCTGTTCAGCAGATATCGCTGTAGGAGTTCCTCCTCCAATATATATAGTCTGAAGCTCCTTACCGCTTATATAACCTTCATATTCATCCCCAGCACCTGCCTTATGAATCCTGTTTAATAAGACCAATTCCTTCTTTAAACAATTTAAATATTCCTCTATCCTATTTGACCATTTCTCAATAGGATAAGAGGTGAAGCTGCAGTAAAGACAGGTTGTAGGACAAAATGGTATACCTACATACAGGCTCCATCCATTTCTTATATCTGCTCTTTGAAGTACAGATCTTTCACGATGAGCTATATCAAGAATAAGCTTAGACTTTTCATCAGAAATATAATATTCTTTCTGCATTTTACTTCTGATTTCTTCGTCATTAAGACCCTCATCCATAAGCTTCTCAGGGATTTTTACAGGTCTGATCCCTGTAAGAGTTCCCCATGGAAGCTCTTTTCCTGTCATTTCATGAAGAACACCATATACGTGTCTTTTTATAATTGACTTATTTTCTCTCCTGCTGTCTGTAAGTATGATTTTATCGCTTTTAGGACCATTTTCTACATAAATGTATCCATCCTTAACATACAGAGTAAAAAATGCCTCATCGGACTGCTCATAGCAAAAGGTATGTCCCGGAAAAAATGCCATTAAAAGCTCTCGTATATCCTGTTCATATTCAGCAAGCTCTTCATTTATAATTGCAATCATTTCGCCATCTCTCTCTGATAAATAACATTGCATATATTATACTTACGCTCGTGTCCTATTGTTGTAGACATCTCATGTCCAGGATAGACCACAGTTTCCTCAGGAAGAGGCATAAGCCTCTCAGCTATTGATTTTACAATTTCTGTCATGCTTCCATAAGGAAGATCAGTTCTTCCATAAGATTCACAAAATAGAGTATCTCCTGAATAAAGTGATCCATTGTCCTCAATATAATAGCAGCATCCTCCCGGTGTATGTCCCGGTGTTGCAATAACATTTATATCATGTCCCATTAAATTAAGTACTTCATTATCCTTAAGATATAAAACATTATTAAGTGTAATGGTAACCTCGAATTTCTGGGAAAGGTTCAGCTCTGCACTCTCGAGTAAGGCTTCTTCCTTATCTAAAGCATAAACCTTTAATTCATTATATTTATTTCTCAGATCATCAACTGCAAGTATATGATCGAAATGTCCATGTGTAAGCAAAATTGCCTCTGGCTTAACACAGAGTTCATCCATACATCTTATTATTTTATCAGCCTGAGCACCCGGATCAATAATAATACATTTTCTTATTTCTTCATCATATACAATATAACAATTTGTTTCTATCAGTCCAACCTGAATTATCTTTGTTTTTAATGCCATATTTTCTACCTCTGCATATGTAAACTTTTTCTTTTAAACAGATTAATTTTTGAAAGTAAATTAAACACAGAAAATAAGTTAAATTCTGAAAGTAAATAAAATTTTAAATTTATTAAATTCAGATTTATCCTGCAGTTCGTCCTATATCTATTACACCTTCTACATTCCTTAACTTGGCAGTTACCTTCGCAAGTTCATCCTTTCCATGTATATCAAAGGTAAGGATCATAGTACCAGTTCCATTTTTTGCAGTTTTTAAATTGATACTTGTTATATCTATTTTTTCTTCTGTAAATACCTTTGAAATATCTACTACCATTCCAATTCTGTTGTTACAGTATATTTTTATTTCTGTACTGTAGGTTTCTGATGAAGCATCTGTTGCCTGCCACTCAGCTTCTATCATTCGTATTCTCTCATCATCAGGAAGGTTCATCATATTTATACAGTCTGTTCTGTGAACCGTTATTCCTCTTCCTCTTGTAACAAATCCAACAATTTCATCTCCCGGAACCGGATTGCAGCAATGAGCGTATCTAACCGCAACATCATGTATTCCCTTTACTATGATTCCTCCCTTTGAATTCTTCTTAACTGTAGGATTTGTTATGTCTGAAGCTTCTGTCTGATTAGCCTTAAGTATTTCCTCATCTGAGATATTTTTCTTTAATATCTTATTTTTGGTTTCTATGAGCTTTCCTATAACCTGCGATTCCTTAAGTCCACCATGTCCAACAGAGGCTAAAACTGAATTCCAGTCCTTAAGTGCATATCTTCTAAGTACCCCCTCAACATACTCTGGCTTTGTAACATCACTATAGCTGATTCCCTTTTGCTTACAGTATTTTTCAAGAGTTTCTTTACCTCTTACAATATTGACTTCCTTTAATTCGGACTTGAACCAGGCATTTATTTTATTTTTTGCCTGTGTTGACTTAACTATTGAAAGCCAGTCTCTGCTAGGTCCTTTTGAATTTTGAGAGGTAATTATACTGATCTGGTCGCCATTTTGTATCTTATAATCTATAGGAACGAGCTTTCCATTGACTCTCGCTCCCACCATCTTATTTCCTACAGCTGAATGTATGCTATAGGCAAAGTCTATTGGTGTAGATCCCATAGGCAAATGCTTAACATCTCCAGTAGGTGTGAAACAGAATACTTCATCGGTAAAGAGATTAAAATCTGACTTTACCATATTTAAAAACTCCTTGGAGTCATCTGCATCCTTCTGCCACTCAAGCACCTGTCTAAGCCAGCTCATCTTCTCATCCTCTGCGCTGTCAGCCTTCTTGCCTGAACCTGACTCCTTGTACTTCCAATGAGCTGCAATACCATACTCTGCAATCTTATGCATTTCGTAGGTTCTTATCTGTATTTCAAAAGGTGTACCATGTTTTCCTATAAGTGTTGTATGCAGTGACTGGTACATATTTGGCTTAGGCATTGCAATATAATCCTTAAAACGTCCCGGAATAGGCTTGTAAAGTTCATGAATTACACCAAGGGCTGCATAACAGTCCTTAACACTGTTTACAAGAATTCGCACAGCAAACAAATCGTATATCTGATCCAGAGTCTTTTGCTGGTTTACCATTTTCTTATATATGCTAAAGAAGTGCTTGACTCTGCCTACGACCTGGGCATTGATTCCGGCTTCCTTCATCTGTGCAGAAACTTCTCTGACAATATTGGCTATAAACTCCTCTCTAACATCCTTCTTAAGTGCTATTTTCTCAGCCAGATCATAATATACATCCGGCTTGAGGTATTTAAGTGAAAGATCATCCAGCTCTATTTTAAGCTTACTGATACCAAGTCTGTCAGCTATAGGAGAATAAATATCCAAGGTCTCCCTTGCCTTTTCTATCTGCTTTTCACTGCTTTGATACTGTAGCGTGCGCAAATTATGAAGGCGGTCAGCGAGCTTGATAAGGACAACTCTTATATCCTTTGCCATGGCAACAAACATCTTTCTAAGATTTTCCGCCTGCATTTCTATCTTATCCTTATCATAATTAAGCTGGGTAAGCTTTGTAACACCATCTACAAGATGCGCCACATCCTTGCCGAACATCTTTTCTATTTCATCAAGCGACATGCCTGTATCCTCAACAACATCATGAAGCAAGGCTGCTGCTATAGTTTCCTTATCCATCTCAAGCTCAGCTAAAATGATACCTACGCAAAGAGGATGTATGATATAAGGCTCTCCAGATCTTCTCTTTTGATCTTTGTGCTGCATTGCTGCAACTTCATAAGCCTTCCTGATCATAGAAAAATCTTCGGATGGATGATATTCCTTAATCTTTTTTATTAGAAGCTCATACAGCTCTTCAGGCTCGGTAAATGGCGCAGGCTCATCAAAGCTGCGCTCTCCCTTAGGCTTTTTATTATTTTTGTCATTTTCTATTATTCCCTGAGCTCCTATATCAGTCTGTACATTTGTATTGCGATATTCCTCACTCATACTAGTTGATTTAATAATAGTTTTATCATCCATATTTTTTTCCTGCTTATTCTATCAATTTTTGCTCATAAATGAGCTATAAATGAAAATGAGGGCAAGGTATATCTCCTCCTTGCCCACACTATAAGTTCACATCTAAAAATTATGCCTTTGGAAGCTTAAAAGAGCTCTTAAGCCCTACTATTCTGTTAAATACAGGCATTCCCGGCTTAGAATCTCTGCAATCCACATTGAAGAATCCATTTCTTACAAACTGGAAGCTGTCAAATGCTTTAGCTTCTTTGAGTGCTGGCTCAAGCTTACAGTTCTCAAGCACTACTAATGAATTAGGATTTAAATTAAGTGTTCCGTCATCATTTAGCTTTCCTTTTTCCTCATCTACGAGATTTTCGTATAAGCGTACTGTTGCATTGTAGCAGGTCTTGGCATTTACCCAATGAATAGTTCCCTTGACCTTCCTAAGCTGCTTGCCTGTTCCTGACTTTGTTTCAGGATCATAAGTAGCATGGACACAGGTTATATTTCCTTCCTCATCCTTATCAAAACCAGTACAGGTTACATAATAAGCACCCATAAGTCTTACTTCATTTCCAGGGAAAAGTCTGAAATACTTATGAGGAGGATTCTCCATGAAATCTTCCTGTTCTATCCAAAGCTCTCTGCCAAATACTACTTCTCTTTCTCCCATCTCAGGAACTTCAAGGTTATTAGGTATGCTTAAGATTTCCTCCTGATCTTCAGGATAATTATCTATAACGAGCTTAAGCGGATTTAATATTGCCATCATACGTGGTTTCTTAAGCTTAAGATCATCTCTGATGCAATATTCAAGCATATCAAGATCACATGAGGAATCAGCCTTACTTACTCCTGCAAGTTTTACGAATTTTCTGATTGATTCAGGTGTATATCCTCTTCTTCTTAAAGCAGCAATAGTAACAAGTCTAGGATCATCCCAGCCATCAACTACCTTATCCTCAACAAGCTTCTTTATATATCTCTTACCTGTAACAACATTTGTAAGATACATCTTTGCAAACTCTATCTGTCTAGGAGGATTTGGATATTCGCACTCTCTTACAAACCAGTCATACAAAGGTCTGTGATCCTCAAATTCAAGTGTACAGCAACTGTGTGTAATTCCTTCTATTGCATCCTCAAGAGGGTGTGCAAAATCGTACATAGGATAAATACACCATTTGTCTCCGGTATTGTGGTGGGTAAGTCTTGCAATACGATAAACAACAGGGTCTCTCATGTTGATATTACCTGCTGCCATATCTATCTTAGCTCTTAATACCTTCTCCCCGTCTGCATATTTGCCCTCCTTCATCTCTTCAAAGAGCTTAAGGTTCTCCTCAATGCTCCTGTTTCTTGAAGGATCTTCTTTGCCAGGAGTTGTAAAATCTCCTCTGTATGCTCTTATCTCCTCTGCTGAAAGGTCTGATACATAGGCCTTGCCCTTTTTAATAAGAAGGATTGCCTTTTCGTACATCTCATCAAAATAGTCAGAGGCAAAGAAAAGTCTGTCCTCAAAATCTGCGCCGAGCCACTTAACATCCTCAATGATAGACTCTACATATTCAGTTTTTTCCTTTGTAGGGTTTGTATCATCAAATCTGAGATTGAATTTTCCGCCATATTCAGCTGCAAGGCCTGAATTAAGAACTATAGACTTTGCGTGTCCTATATGAAGATAGCCATTAGGCTCCGGAGGAAAACGAGTATGAACATGATTATAAACTCCTTCGGAAAGATCCTTATCTATCTCTCTTTCAATAAAATTCTTTGATACTGTTTCACAGTCTGTATTTTCTATCTTTAAGCTTTCGTCTGCCATTTTTGCCTCTCCTACTCTATTAAATAACTAAGTAATTATATCATACTTTAATGTTTTCTTACAAGCTCCTCTGTCTAACTATCTCAAATGCCATAACTCCGCAGGCAACAGAGGCATTTAGGGAATCAATGTCTCCCTTCATAGGTATAGAAGCTATCATATCGCATTTTTTTCTCACAAGCTCAGAAACTCCCTTGCCCTCATTTCCTATAACAAGTCCTATAGGTCCTTTCAAATTAAGCTTGTACATATTATCTCCGTCCATATCAGCACATACAAACCAAAGCCCTCTCTCTTTCAGCTTTTCTATTGTCTTACTAATATTTGTAACCTTGGCAACCGGAGTATAATTGATTGCACCAGCAGATGCTTTTGCAACAGTGGCAGTAAGTCCAACGGCTCTGTTTAATCTTATTATCACACCATGTGCACCTGCAAGATTAGCTGTTCTGATTATAGCTCCAAGATTGTGAGGATCCTCAATTCCGTCCAAAATGAAAATAAATGGATCTTCTCCCTTATTTCTTGCCGACTCGAGTATATCTTCTACCTCAGCATATTCAAATGCAGCAGCAAATGCTATTACACCCTGATGCTTATGAGTTTCTGACATTTCATCCAGCTTATCCTTCTTTACATAGTTGATCTTGGTTTCATGATGTTTCTTAGCTTCTCTGACTATGCTTATAAGACTGCCATCATTAAGACCTTCCTGAATAAACACCTTATCTATAGACTTTCCGGCTCTGAACGCCTCTAAAACTGCATTTCTTCCTTCAAGCATCAATTCGCTGTATCCCACGATTTTACCTCTCTGTTTTTCTTTAAAAATATTATTTCTTATGTTATCATATTTAAATATATAGTACAAGAAAATACAGCTTTTAAGGCTGTTTAAAAATAGGAGGTTATCTTATATGTCAGAAATAAATGACTTATCTCATGTTAAATCAATTCCAACTCCACATATTGCCTGTGATAATCCAGCAGATATTGCAGAAACCGTACTCCTTCCAGGAGATCCACTTAGAGCAAAATTCATCGCAGAAACATTCCTTACCGATGTAAAGCAGTTCAACGGAACCAGAAACATGCTCGGCTATACAGGATATTATAACGGCAAAAAAGTTTCTGTTATGGGAAGCGGTATGGGATGTCCATCAATAGGTATTTACTCATATGAGCTTATTCATTTTTATGGTGTAAAAAACCTTATCAGAGTCGGTACAGCCGGAACCTTAAATAAAAATGTCAAGGTTCGTGATATAGTCTTTGGAATGGGTGCCTGCACAACCTCAAATTATGTAAAGCTGTTTGGTCTCCCTGGAGATTACGCTCCTATATGCTCATACGAGCTTCTTTCCAAGGCCGTTAAGACAGCCGAGGAGAAGGGCTTCAAGTACCATGTAGGAAATATACTCAGTGGTGACATGTTCTATGGATATGATATTCCTCATGCAAACAGCTGGTCAGAAATGGGAGTTCTTGCTGTTGAAATGGAAGCAGCTGCACTTTACTCTAATGCTGCAAGAGCTGGTGTAAATGCACTTGCAATACTTACAGTATCTGATAGTGAAGATGAAGTAACAACAGCAGAAGAAAGACAGCTTTCCTTTACAAACATGATGGAAGTCGCTCTTTCACTTGCTTAAATAGCAAAGAAAATACTAACAATTATTTGATATAAGCTGCATTTTACAGTATTTTCATCTTGATAATTTAAAACTTGACACGCTGTCATACTTTATGCTATATTTAATTAGCTTTCGAATGACAGCGTTTTGCTGATGTAGCACAGTCGGTAGTGCGTCGCATTGGTAGTGCGGAGGTCACGGGTCCGATTCCCGTCATCAGCTTAAATAAAGGGGCTATTGCAAAAGTAATTGACAGATTACTTAAGTGATGGTTCCTTTTTTTGTTTTTCAAACGAAATAAATTATTCTGAACTAAAAAATAACTGACCGATACCGGAAATACAAACCAATATCAGTCAGTCAATTTTATAAATACTTTTATTGCTCAGACTCAGGCTCAAGTTTAACATTTCCCTGAGCACTCTCCCTAAGCATTGAATTAAGCTTTGGCAAAGCTTCATTCAAAAGCTCAGCAATTCGATTAAAATCTTTCTTCAAATAAAGATATCCCATAAGAGCCTCAAGTCCTGTCGCTCTCCTGTAATCAGCTATACTCTGATTTTTTGCAGAGGTTATGGTCTTGGAATTTCTTCCTCTCTTATATATAACTAGCTCTTCTTCTGTAAGCTTGCTTTCTATAAGTCCAATTAATCTGGACTGTGCATTGGCATTAACAAGAGCTGTAACGTGCTTATGAAGCTTTTCTACTCTTCTCGAACCATGAGATATCATATATGTTCTAAGTATGATTTCATATACTGCATCTCCTATATATGCAAGAGAAAGGCCATTAAGTTCCTCAGCTTCTATTTCTCCAAGTCCAATAAGCTTTTCTAAATTTAAGCTTTCTTCCACTTTACTCCCTCTCTTGTATCCTCAAGAATGATTCCCATATCTGTAAGTTTAGCTCTGATTTCATCAGCCTTAGCAAAATCCTTTGCCTTTCTTGCTGCCTGTCTTTCTGCTATAAGCGCCTCTACTTCTTCATCCAAAGATACTTCCTTACGATCTGAAATAACTCCAAGCACACCATCGCAAAGCTTATGAATCACATCCAGAACATAATCAACATATGCCTTTGAAGAATTCTCATCTGTACTTGCATTTGCAATTCGTACAATCTCATAAACTGCAGTTTCTGCATTGGCTGTATTATTGTCATCATCCATAGCAAGTTCAAAATTAGAAATAAAACCTTCTATAATCTTCTTGTTTTCTTCCTCAGCCTCTGTAAAAATATCGCCCTTAACTGTCTTCTGAAGAGCCTTGAGCTTATCTGTGCAGTTTAATATTCTTTCATATGAAGCCTTTGCCTGCTCCATAAGATCTGCTGAGAAGTTAAGTGGTGAACGATACTGCGCACTTAACATAAACAAACGAAGTACCATAGGATCATACTGTCCGATAATATCTCTTACTGTAAAGAAATTACCCTTTGACTTTGACATTTTTTCATTATTTATATTGAGGAAACCATTGTGCATCCAGTAATTACAGAAAATCTTTCCACTTGCACATTCTGACTGGGCTATTTCATTTTCATGATGTGGGAAAATGAGATCCTCTCCTCCAGCATGAATGTCAATAGTTTCTCCAAGATATTTGCTGCTCATCTCAGAGCACTCAATATGCCAGCCCGGTCTTCCCTTGCACCAAGGTGTATCCCAATAAGGCTCTCCATCCTTTTTAGGCTTCCAGAGAACAAAATCGTTAGGGTTTTTCTTCTGATCTTCTCCGCTTACCTTAAGCTCTCTAAGTCCAGACATCATCTCGTCCATGTTCTTATGGCTGAGCTTTCCGTATCCAGGATCAGATTCTACTGAAAAATAAACTGTTCCATCTTCTACAACATATGCATGTCCCTTATCGATAAGCTTCTGAATAAGTTTGATCATACCCTCTATTTCTTTTGTAGCCTGAGGATGGGTTGTAGCAGGCTTTATATTCATGGCACTCATATCCTTCTTACATTCCATGATATATCTTTCAGAAATAACTGTAGGATCAACACCCTCTTCATTAGCTTTCTTAATTATCTTATCATCTACATCTGTAAAGTTTGATACAAAATTAACATCATATCCCTTATACTCAAGGTAACGTCTAAATGTATCAAATACTATCATAGGTCTTGCATTTCCTATATGGATAAGGTTATATACTGTAGGTCCACAGACATACATACGTACCTTTCCCTCTTCAATAGGTACAAAATCAACCTTTCTCCTCTGCATAGTATCAAATATTTTTATCATATCTCCTCTTTCTATCAGCTTTAAACCGATTGCGATTATTCTTTTTAAAATTATTAATAGTCTACCACATTTTGTAATATCTGCAATATAAACCTTTAAATAAAGGCTTACGACAGCAATCACTGAACTTAAGACACCTTATTATCAGTATTTTTCTAACAGGCAGACAGCATGAACAGCTATTCCAAGGCCCTCTCCTGTAAATCCAAGCCCTTCTTCCGTAGTTGCCTTAACGCTTACATCCTCAATATCTATATTCATTGCATCTGAAAGACGCTTTCTCATTTCCACAATGAAGTTTTTTAATTTAGGCTTTTGACAAAGTATTGTACTGTCTATATTTACTATTTTATATCCTTTTTCTTCTATTAGTCTACATACTTCCTGAAGAAGCTTTATTGAATCTGCATCCTTGTATCTGTCATCATTATCAGGAAAATGCTGACCTATATCTCCCAAAGAAAGTGCACCAAGCAAAGCATCTGATATAGCATGTGAGAGCACATCAGCATCAGAATGTCCAAGCAGTCCAAGCTCATATGGTATAGTAACCCCGCCTAAAATCAATGCCCTGTTTTCTGCAAATCTATGCACATCATATCCATGTCCTATTCTCATATTTGTATATATAGATTCTGTTTAAAACCTATATCTCCCTTTCTTAAATCTTTACATTAATAGAATACCAAAAAAGTGTGTGAAAATCACACACTTTTGCAAATCATCTTATAAATCTTAGCTGTCCCTTTACGCAATGGAAATCTATATCTGTCTGATAATTGCAGCTTTCTCCATCTGTATGAACCGCTAAAGGTCTGTCTATATGAATATGAGCCTCTTTACAGGAAAAAAATCTGACTCCATTTGTATTCTTGAGGGCTCCGCCCTTTGCGCTTAACAGAGTAGGAATCAGCTTAAGCTTATTCTTATTGCTTACTACACAAAGCTCAAGCTTTCCGTCATTGTCATCTGCATTTGGTGCAAATTTAAAACCTCCACCCTCATAGGGATGAATGTGAGCAGAAATAAACAAAATATGCTTTAATTCAACTCTTCTTTCTCCATCAAGAATTATATATCCTCGTGACGGCTTTGATAATAAGTATTCTTTAACTCCTGATGCAACATATGCTGCCTTATTTCCAAACAATCTTCCAATCTTATCTCTTACTCTTGAATCTAAGATATCATGGCATACAGCAGCATCAAAACCTATTCCTGCACTTACAATAAATCTGCGTATACATCCGCACTCTGCACAGCTTAAGACACCATAATCTATAGTATCAATCTCTTCACCTGGATTAAGAACTCTCTCAAGAAGTTTTTTTACATTTTTAGGAAGACCAAGACCCTTTGCAAGGTCATTTCCCGAGCCAGAAGGAATGTAGCCCAAAATCACAGGACAACCAAATGATATTCCATCCAGAACTTCATTCATGGTGCCATCTCCGCCAATTGCAATTATGCGGATTTCCTCCTTATGGGAGGAAGTAAGCTCATGTGCTTTCTTTCTTCCATCTCCAGTTCCTGTTGTAAAATAAACCTCATATTCTGCATTCTTTTTATTTAAAATTGTCTTTACCTGATTCCATATTTTTAAGCCTTTTCCAGCTCCGGAATTAGGATTAACGATAAAATAGTAATACATAACAATCCTCTTAATATTGAATACAAATGGATTGTAACATATAAGCTCATTTATAAGTATAAAATATTTATAAATTATCGGCTTTTCTCGTCTTCAGAATTCTTCCTGTACCTGATTCTGTAACAGGCTCATATACTATTCCATATACTACATATGCAAGAAAACCAGCAGCTATAACATCAACTGAACTGTGCTGCTTCAGGAAAACTGTCGCAAGGCAGATTGAAATACAAAGTACAAGTGAGCCCCATTTTATGACCGGTTTCTTTTCAAAGCATTTGCTCTTCAATATAGCAATATGAACAGCAATAGAGTTAAATACATGAATGCTTGGAAGTACATTTGTAGGAGTGTCTATTCCATAAAGCTTATATACAAGAAATGCAAAAATATTCTTTTCAGGATCTATTACTGGTCTGAAGTCTGTTCCATTAGGGTAAATTGTACATACAAATAAGCTGAAAAACATACCTGAAAACAAAAAGATCGAAAGTTTCTTAAACATCTCTCTATCTTTAAACAAAAGGAATGCCCATACAGCAAATACATAAACAAACCATAAAAGATAAGGCACAATAAAATATTCAACAAATGGAATATAATCATCAAGCCCTACATGAATTATGTGATAATTGTCTGTAACCTTTTGTTCGAGAATAAAAAACCATACTAAATAAACTATTCCGCATATTCCCGTCATAAAAATATCTGCATTATTTTTAATTGTCGTTTTTAGTTTTTGCACTATAAAGACTCCTTTTTAACTTGCATTAACACTATATAAATATTACGGAAATATACCACTCCTTATATATACTTTCAATAGCATTTATACTTATTTAAGTTTTTTTTCACTTTATATTTTTAATCCAAACTTTGTATTTGTAAACAAAAAAAAGCCCATATACTTATGGGCTTAATCAGTAGCGGAAGGGAGACTCGAACTCTCGACACTACGGGTATGAACCGTATGCTCTAGCCAACTGAGCTATTCCGCCATATATGTAAACGCCTTTTACAGCGATTACTAACCTATATACATGGGGCCTATAGGGCTCGAACCTATGACCTCCTGCTTGTAAGGCAGATGCTCTCCCAGCTGAGCTAAGACCCCGTTTTCTAAGCGTTTGTTTTTCACAACGCTTAGATAGTATATAAAATATATCCTGAAATGTCAACAGTTTTTTTAATATTTTTATTTTTATTTTTATCTGTGCAGTTTATTCCATCTTTAAAATGTTTCTATCTTCACATTTATATTTTCAAAGTAAACTTAGTTAAAACCGTAGAACTTCTGGGTTATCTTATAGCCTGTTTCTGCAAGCTTATTTCCAAATTTGCTCTTCATGTTCATACCCTGACCTAGGAAACTTACTCTAAGCTTTACATAGAGAGGTAGATTCTGCTCCTTAAGATACTTCCACAAAGCCTCCTTCTTAGCCATATTTTCCTCTGTTCCTGAGCGTATTGCAAGTATTGAAGAAACTGTCATCATAATATTAAGATAACTCAGCATATACTTTCTAAGTTTTGCCGGCTGCACCTTAAGCACATCATGATATCCCAGCATGAGCTTTGTGACCTTTATCTGCTGATCAATTCTTCCGATCATTACTTTTTCATTTACAGACTGGTCATCTCTTCCTATAAAATATCTATACAGATTAACATTCATGTAATAAAGCTTCTTAACATAAGGAAGAGGATAATATACGTAAACATTATCTACATAAAATGTGTGTCTAGGCAATTCCAGATGACAGCTCTTTAGAAGCTCTGTACGATAGATAACTGAATGCATAAGTATGTACTGTCCAAGCATAAAGAATTTAACATCTTCCCAGGTAAATGGTGTATCCTGAGGGAAGGCCGTCTTGTAGCTCATAACCTTTTTATGCTCAACGCCCTGCTTATCATATACAAAATTGCATACAAGCATATCTATCTTTTCCTGACTATATACGAACTCTTCAAGCTTATCTAAAACTTCTGGAAATATTTTTGGATCCAAATGATCATCTGAGTCTACTACCTTAAAATATATTCCTGTAGCATTTTGCAATCCTGTATTAACAGCTGCACCATGTCCTCCGTTTTCCTGATGTATTGCCTTACAAATATTAGGATATTTCTCTTCATATTCCTTTGCAATCTCAAAGGTATTATCCTTTTGTGAACCATCATCCACTATAAGTATTTCAACCCTGTCTCCTCCGACAAGTAAAGTCTCTATACAATTTCTCATATAGGCTGCTGAATTATAGCATGGTATTGCTACTGAAAGTAATTTCATGTGTCTAATCCTCCTTTTCTGTGGAAGAAAATAAAACATATTCCTTAATTTTATTTTTTCCTAACTTGTATATGCCGTATAAAGTAACAGATGAACATATTAATATCATACAATAAAACAGTATTCCTTTTTCCATATACAGACTGTCAAATATGCCCATAGATATTACAAAGCTCATTAAATTTGCAGACATATGCATCAAAACGGCTGGAAGAAGTGCCTCGTATCTTTCATATGTATAGGCAAATAACAGTCCCATAATAAAAGCAAACAGCATTTGAGCTGTATTTTCATGCACTATACCAAATACCAAAGAGCTTATTATTGCCGCATTCCAAAAACCAAATCTATCTCTTGCTCTTCTAAAAAGTATTCCTCTAAAGAAAAGTTCTTCAAATACCGGTGCAACCAGAAGAGAAGCTGGTATAAACATGTATATATCTGACATTTTCAGCTTTGAAGCCTCTGCTACAGCCTGATCAAGAGAAGCTGCTCCAGCAAAAAAATTTATCCCAAAAGTCAAAAGAATACAGAGAGCCATGGAAGAAAGAAGTCCAAATCCAAGTCCTGTCATTTCTTCAAATTGCACTTTAATATTTTTTTTGTCTTTTCCACCTATCTCCGTTGTATTAAATAGATACCTGTCTCCATCCTTCCTTACTCTCAGCTTCCAGTCTTCTCTGTAGAGTCTTATAAAAAATGAAGTAAGTATAATCCCGCTAATCATAGGAAAGAGTACATATCTGTTAGCAACTATAAACTTAAATACAGGATAATAAGCTTCACTATCAAAGAAATATTTGACTGACAATAAAAATAATCCATATAAAAGCTGTTCTGTAATTACAACTCCAACGATGTACCAAAAAAAAGGTACAAATATCCAGCTGATTTTTTTTAAATATTTTTTTATCTCTTCTATCATTATAATATAATTATGTCCTGTTAAAAAGTTAAAATTACCTTAGATGCAGTTTCAGTAATGCTTATACCTGAATCCATAGCAAGTTTCTGAATATACCTGTATGCCTCTGGTTCAGTAATATTTTTGCTCTTCATTATCATGCTCTTGGCTTTATTGATAAGCTCTGTTTCCTCTGCGCTTCTCCCAGCGCTTCCTAGCCTTGCCTTTCTTCTTTGCATCCTTTTTCTGTATTCAATTTTCGCCTCGACATCCTCCAAGGTAGCTATCATATCTGATGGTTTCATCGGAAGATCCACAACAGCCATATCTGATGGTGGCAGGATTATCCCCCAGTTTTTTGGTGAACTCACAGTTATTACAGAAAATGTATCCGGCTTGTTATCATAAAGATCTATGCATATCATATCATTAAGTCTGAAACCACATATGATAATGCCATCGCCAAGTTTATCACTCACTTCCAAGGCTCTTGCCCCCGACATACATGAATAAGCCACTCTGTAACCATAGTGGCTTATCAAAGTCTTGATGGCATTTACATCATTTGGTTTATTAAAACAGACAATAATATTATTATTCACACTGTGGTTCTCTCCTCATATCGTAAACCTGTACAGCTCATCAATATTTATATAAATACTCCTGTACTTCCCAAGGCGTTACCTGCTTTTTGTATCCATCCCATTCGTGAATCTTTGCCTCAAGATATTTATTGTAAATAGTTTCTCCAAGCACTGATTTTATAAATTCATCCTTCTTGTACGCTTCTATGGCTTCCCCAAGATTCTTAGGAAGGGAACCCATGCTGACTCCTTCTTCAAGCTTTTCCTTCCTATTTTCAAGTCCATCAAGTCCGGCAGCCAGGATAAGTGCTAAAGCCAGATACGGATTACATGAAGGATCAGGACTTCTAAGCTCAATAAAAATATTCTCTTTATTAAATGAAGGAATACGCATAAATGATCCTCTGTTCGTTCCAGCAGACCAGCTTATATCTACAGGTGCATCATAGCCCGGCAGAATTCTCTTGTATGAATTTACAAGAGGATTTAAAATAAGGCTCATTCCATAAATATGGCTTAAAATGCCTGACATAAATGCATAAGCATCCTCAGAAAGTCCATATTCTCCATTTACTGAGCTAAACATATTCTCTCCCTTGGCATTATACATACTCATTGAAATATGTAGTCCTGAGCCATTTACACCTTCCTTTGGCTTCGGCATAAAAGTTGCATGCATTCCGCTCCTTCTTGCTATCATCTTAATAAGTATCTTTGAAGTAGCCAAAGCATCTGAACAATCCAAGCAATTTTTCTCTTCAAAATCTATCTCATGCTGTCCCGGTGAGGTTTCATGGTGTGAAGATTCTACCTTATATCCCATCTCTTCAAGAAATATAACCATTTCATTTCTGATTCCCTCTCCAAAATCAAGTGTTGACATGTCAAAATAACTTGCCACCTCTGGGTTATTAGTAGTAGGATTTCCCGCATCGTCACAATTAAAAAGAAAGAACTCAAGCTCCGGCTTAATGCCAAAATATATTCCTCTTTCTCTTGCCTTGTTTATTACTTTTTTTAGTACATATCTTGGATCACCTTCAAAAGCTTGTCCATCTGACTGATATATATCACAAATAAATCTTGCTGTTGCACCATCTCTTCCTCTTACAGGAAAAACCTCAAAGGTATTCATATCTGGATGAAGCAGCATATCATCCTCATCTTTTCTTATAAAACCTTCAATACTTGATCCATCAAAAACAACCTGTCCGGACAAAGCTCTGTCAAGCTGTCCTATTGGCAGGTTAACATTTTTAGGCATGCCATACATATCTGTAAACTGAAGCTTTATAAAGCGGACATCCTCTTCATCCACGATTCTAAGGATTTCTTCCTTTGTATACTTAGACATTAGTCAAATTCCTCCTGACGTCTGATACCTTACCTTGTTAACGCATCCTTTAGTGCTCTTGCTAACTGATCTGCACATGAAGTATCTTTAAATCCGCAGGTATTACCTTCAAGTATCTCTATAACCTTTGTAGCTTCCATTCCCTCTGTAAGCTTTCCTATTGCTTTGAGATTACCATTGCATCCGCCTTGAAATTTAACTCCATGTACTTTACCATCTTCCAATGAAAATTCCACCTTTGAAGGGCATACACCCTTTGTTTTATATTCAAAATTCATATTTGTGCACCTCTTTACTTTTTATATAATCCTAGTATTTTACACCATATTTTATTTTTACTCAAGTTGTGACATTATTTATGTATACTTACTTTATTAAATGTTGATAAAATAAAGCATATTGCATTGACATAATCGTGTTATTGCTATAAGCTATAGTTGTATGTAGTTTAAAAAACTACATCTACAAATGTCAAAAACTACTTATTTTTTTGGAGGTTTACATGAGTTATAAAATCATAGGGGACAGTGCTATGGATTTAACACAGCACATGTTAGAGGATAAGGAACATTTTGGAATAGTTCCTATTATTCTTCAGCTTGGTGACAAACACTATCTCGATGATGAAAATTTTGATCAAAAGAGCTTTTTAAAGCTTATCAGCGAGTGCCATGAATGTCCTCGTACTGCATGTCCATCACCAGAGGAATACTGCAAGGCATATGAATGCAAGGCTGATGATGTATATGTTGTCTGTATAACAGAAAAACTTTCAGGTTCATATAATGCTGCATGTATAGGTAAGACTGTTTATGAAGAAAAGCACGGAGAAGACGGCAAAAATATTGCCATATTCAATTCACTTTCAGGTACTGCTGGCATGACCAGCATAGGCCTTTTTATTGAAGATCTCTGCAAAAACGGGCTACCATTCGATGAAATCGTAAGACTTACTGAGAAATACATAGAAAAGCTCCAGACCTTCTTTGTTCTCGGAAATTTGGAATTTCTCAGAAAAAATGGAAGACTTTCTGGTACTGCTGCACTTTTTGCTACAGCTCTCAATATCAAGCCTATACTGTTTGCTCATGAAGGTGAAATCAAAAAGTTTGATACAGCAAGAGGACAAAATAAAGCACTTAAGAAGATGTGTGAAGCCGCTGTTAAGCGGGCTATTGAAGCTAATAACGGTTTAAAGGCCTTAAAAAGAGCTGTTATCGTTCACTGCAACTGCCTTGACCGTGCACAGCTTGTTGAATCAGAGCTCAGAGCTCTGGCAGATTTTGAAGAAATCGTAATTGCTGATACAAGAGGTGTTGCAACTTTATACGCTGCTGATGGCGGAGTTATAGTAGGAATCTGATATAAAAACTCTCATTCTAAAACAGGGCTTTGCCCTAACAATCATAACCACCGGCTAAGCCGGTGGTTTGTTTTTCGCCCTATAAGGGCTCTTTCCCGGCACTTGAGTCTAAAGACTCATCGAACGGTTCGCCTCCCGCAACATCACCTACTTGCTAAGTCCTACGGACTTACATTTCTTCTATATTTTGGTGCAAATACTATATGATACTTACAATTCCATGTTGTATGTGATAAACTGTTGTTGTCCATTTGGGCATTTCCTCCTTTGATCTAATTTAAACGGTTGGCGAACCTGTTTTCATTATATCATTGGAGGTCTTTTTTTATAACGCTAAAGCTTCTTCTTCCGCCTGCATAGCAGGTGGTTTATTGTTTTATAAAGTTCGTTTTTGTTCTTAGCAAAAACTCTCATTCTAAAACAGGACTTTGCCCTAACAAACAAACCACTTGCTCTGAAAATTATCACTGAGCAAGTGGTTTTATTTTACATTAAATCATACCATTTACATTTTTACATTAGTTTTTCTTTTCACAATATTAAATAATAGAACACCCACAATTCCTAATATCGACAGTAACAAAATCACTTTATTCGAAATATTTTTTTCATAAAAAATCCCTGCTCCCGTCATTCCATTTTGATAATAAGAATTTGATGCTTTAACAACATCATCATAATTATATACAGGAAAGGTACCTTCATTACCACTATATTTATCTATATCACCTTTATTTTTTACCACTGTAGGCCATTCCCCATTAAATGCATGTGCAGTGGCTTTTTGTGCTGGAATTACATATTTTGGTTTTTCTTCAGAATTGAACACAAGTGCCACAGGATATCTTATTCCTGGAATTCCTGATACAATCTCATAAGTATATTCATCATTATTATATCCTGCACCATTCATAGATGTTATTACAGTATTATTATAATCAACAATTTCTGTCTTATACACATAAACAGCTCCTACAGTCCAGTTATTCAAATCATCTTTAAGCATTTCTTTTGCATCTTCAGGAATATTATTGGGAATTGAAGTCACTTTGGTTATATCAACTAAAACCGTATAATTATCTGTATAAACAGGAATTTGCCAAATATAATGACTATCCTGCAATGCTTTCTTAATATCTTCAGATGCTAATAAATCCGAATTAGAATAGATTTTATATGCTTTTTGCATATCTACTTCATCTGATCTTACATCTCGATTAAGCTCTGTACGTGTTCCTCCATAATTAATATGATACAAAACCTCATCCTTCATAGATGTAATTTTCTGATACTCATTTCCGTCCAATGGTATTAAATGTCCCGAAGCATATGAATTAAAACTAGGATTAAATAATAAAAAAATATATGTAAACACAATAATTATTTTTATCATTGTCGCTCTTCCTCCTAACTGATTATTAATTCTTATAAGCAAGAACACTATCTGTATAAGTTCCCCTTCCTGTTAAAAATTGATACTCAAGTATTGCTTTATCATAAGGAATAAATACACTTTCTGTATTTTCCCATGGATCTAAAATTTTTATCTCCTTTGTCTTTTCAGCATATCCCGTCATTACTACCATATGTCCATTAGGAATTAATCCAGAATCTGACCACATCAATATACCAACAAAAGGCTCATTATTTTTTATAACGGCTTTCGTTTCTTCAAAATTTAATGGACCATGATTAATTTTAGTATCTTTAATTTTATCTTTAGCAACAAATTCTAATGCCGCCGGCATTTGCAAAGTCAAGCCTCCAATATCAAAATCAAATATATAAAAATTAGACACTATGTCCGCTTGAGTTTTTTCACTTTCTGGATTTCTATATTTTCCTATCATTTCAGCTGATGCAGCCCAACACCAATTGTCTTTCTCTTGTTTTCTGCGCACTACCGGACAAAAAGTAGAATAATGTATCCCATTATCTTTAAATTCATACATAATATCACCGATTTTAGTAGTACCGGTAACCATTGAACCTATGGGATGTGCTCCTGTCTTTTTTTCTCTAAAATAATAATCATTTTTATCCCAGGTATACCAGCCTATTATCATTGATCCTAGCGGTACTCCATCTGTTCCTGCTGTTTCAAAAAAATACCATTCTCCATCAACTTGTTTCCAACCAGTTACCATACTTCCATGTGGAGCTTCTCCTTGACTAGATGTCTCACAAAAATACCATTTCCCTTTTACTTGAATCCAACCAGTTATCATGTATCCAGATTCATTGAAATAATACCAGTAGTTTTCCACCTGTTCCCACGTATTACTCGGATATCCTCCTCCAGAATACTCAAACCACCAACCGTTACTATCTTCGTGCCATATACCTTCGGCATTATATGCCGAAATTTCATCAAAAATTAAATACAGAATTTGATTTGTTTCATCTGTTATATAAACGCTACCTCTATCTGTTTCCTCATATTTTCCAATAGCAAATACAGATATAACAACCAATGTGCTAAACAATATCCCATAAAAAATACATATAAACTTTTTCATTTAGTACTTCCTAATACTTATGTTCATTCTCAATAAACAATATACAGTAGGTTTACTTTAGTACATTTTTCAAATTCAATCTTTATTTTACAATACATCAAAGCAATTCACTTAATACCTTTTAAAATCACCCCCATATTTCAGATTACACTAAAGTGTATAATAAAAAAATTTAACTGATAAAATCCCAAAAACTTGTATCTAAATATTCCCCTTATTTATATGAAAAAACTTAAACCATTATATTAATCTATTTATACAAGCTGCGCCAATAGGTCTTATTTTCATATTATGTGCACTTCCCTGTCCTAAAAGTGAGTCTATATATTTTACATATTCATCAGCGTATTCGTCTGGTACAAAGGTCTGGATAACTCCAGCAAATCCGCCTCCATTAACTCTGCATACTCCCTTTCCTATTTTCTTCAAATAGATTTCTGTAAGAGCAAGGGCAACTGGAATTCCCTGTTCCTCTACCGCTCCTGTAATATAAGTATTCTGAAGGTATTTCCATGATGAATTACCTGAAGCTGTAATCTGCTTGAGGACTTCATCAAAATTATTTTCCTTAAGAGCCTTAACAGCTGAATCTACCTTCTTATTTTCTTCAAAGAAGTGTAAAGCTCTCATAACTGCTCTGTCAGAACATTTTTTCCTTACATCAGCAATATTAGCTATAAGCTCATCCTCACTGCATTCTGAAAGAGTTTCCTTACCAAAGTAAGCAGCTACAGACTTCATTTCGTTTGGAATAGATGAATATTCTTCTGAAAGGTCAGCATGCCCCTTGCCTGTCTGAACCATAATCATACTGTAGCCTGTTTTTGCAAAATCAAAATCAAGCTTATCAACTACAGGAGCTACAGGATTCTTGAAATCAAGTGCGATAAGTCCGCCTACAGCACAAGCCATCTGATCCATGAGGCCAGAGCCTTTCTTCCAGTAAACATTTTCAGAATATTTACCCATATGTGCATATGAAACTACATCTATCTTTCCATCATTATAAAGCTCATTGATTATTGAGCAGATAAGCATCTCATATGAAGCGGATGAACTTACTCCTGCTGATGCAATTACATTTGAGGTCGTATATGCTGTAAATCCTCCAACCTTATATCCTTCATTTAAAAATGCCTTGATTATGCCCTTGGTAAGATCTGTTGTTCCTGCAAATCTAGGTGAAGGTTCAAGATCTGATATATCAATTGTAAAGTCCTGATTAAAGGT
Source organism: Eubacteriales bacterium (assembly GCA_030525875.1). Taxonomy (GTDB): domain Bacteria; phylum Bacillota; class Clostridia; order Lachnospirales; family Lachnospiraceae; genus Avilachnospira. The sequence continues at coordinate 23,888 of JAUNDV010000014.1, read as the reverse complement.
CTCTGATATAATTCTAATCTCGTTTGTATCATTCTTTCCTGCTGCCGCTACACAGTCAAGATTTATACTTCCGCATAAAACCTTGCCATGGTTATGATCTGTATGGTTTCCACAAATTTCTGTTCTTCCTGCTGATGTAAAAAGCTCTACCTCTCCATCTCCAAAATTACTTTTATATCCCCCAAGTACAGAAACGTATCTAAGCTTATTTTCATCTGCTTTCTTTTCGTAAAGCTTGCAAAATAATTCCCTGCACTCTTTTGTTTCTAACAGATTTAATGTTTCTCCTATATTCATCGGCTTATCCTCCCAATTCATTATATATTTTCATTTTAATATAATTTCAAACTTAATACAATGACTATTCAGTCCTTATCACTCTTACAGAAAGCTTATGAGGAAGGCATACTATTGGATTTTCTTCACTGCTTGTAAGCCCTACATCCATGCATACATGGTCTTTGCAATTAGCATCGATACACCTTATACCTATCCTTCCATCTTCTTCAGTTTCTGTAACAAGCACGTTATAATCATTGCCATTCATGACCATCAGCTTATTATCTTCGTATGATATATATTTTAAATCAACATAATCTGCATTTTTTATTATTTGCCCTGCATCTTCATAAATCCTGCCCTTTAAAATGGCTTCGTTATTTAATGTTACAGTAATCCTTGTATTTTCTCCTTTGCTTCTTCCAAGAAACTGGAATAAAAGCAGGGCTACTGCTGCCAAAACAAATATTGATATCAAAATAATATCATTTCTTTTTTTATTCATCGCACTTAGCTCCCGTAACTGTGTTCAAGAGTTATAACAAGGTTTAACTTGTCATTTTTCTTTTTGATATTTTCTCTTATATTTATTATTATTTCATTTTTCTTTTCATTGTTGTAATTCCATGGTATTACAAGATCAAATACAACATTAAGCTTTCCGCCTGAGGCATTTATAATTCTTACATCATGGAAACTAAGCTTAGGATCATTTTCAGCATCTACGACCTCTTTTATTATCTCTCTAAGCTCTATAACTCTTTTATCCTTGATATCCACAGGATCTGCATGGGTTACAATCATCATCTTATACTTTGATGCCACCTGTTTTTCAATATTATCCAAAAGAACATGGGCATCATCCAGACTCATATCTGATGGAACCTCAACATGAATGGAAGCAAAACTGTTTGATGGACCATAGTTGTGTATAATCAGATCATGGACACCTAAAACATTTTCAAAGTTGCATACGTATTCACTTATTTCTTTTCCCAGCTCTGGGTCATTTGCCTCACCGATAATCGATACCAAGGTTTCCTTTACAATATCAATTCCTGCTTTTAAAACAAAGAATGAAACTATTATTCCTATCAGGCCATCTACATTAAAATCAAATGCATAAAAGACAAATAATGAAACAAGTGTTGCCAAGGTTGCTATCATGTCTGATCTGGCATCAGCCGCGGTTGCAAGCATTACCTGTGAACCTATTTTTTTGCCTAATTTTTCATTGAAAAGTGAAAGCCAGAGCTTACCTAAAACTGAAATAAATAATATTATAAATCCTACCCAGCTAAATGATAGTGGCTCTGGATTAATTATCTTTGCAAGTGAATTCTTAAAGAGCATAAAGCCAACCTGCAGAATCAAAAATGATACGACAAGCGCTGAAAGATATTCTATCCTTCCATGTCCAAAGGGATGTTCCTCATCTGCTGGCTTTCCTGCAAGTCTCGCACCTATAAGAGATATTACTGAACCTGCAACGTCAGAAAGGTTATTGAAAGCATCTGCTGTTACTGATACTGATTTTACTGCAACGCCTATAAGAAACTTGATTATAAAAAGGCATATGTTAAGCCCTATGCCTACAGCTCCTGCAAGAACTCCATAATCAGCTCTTACCTTTCTGTTTGTAATATCTTCGCTGTTTTTTATAAATAGCTTTACTAAAAATTCTGTCATTACCTAATACCACTTTTTACTATATATTTTTCTTTATTCAGCAAAAACTGCTGTAAAAGTTACCACAGCTTATTATAAGAAAAAATCCTATATAAAGCTATAGCAAAATCTACAGCAGCCTATATTTTGTTATACAGTCAGTATATAAATACCCTGCTTTTATTTATAAAATGCCATGAATGCTTTGTATGTATAATATACATCAAGCTTTGAAGTAACTTCAAAAGGTGAATGCATAGCGAGAACTGGTACTCCAAGATCTACGGTATCTACATCCATATCTCCCATAAACAGAGCGATTGTTCCACCGCCTCCTTCATCTACCTTTCCAAGTTCACCAATCTGCCAGATAACGTTGTCATCATCCATGTATTTGATGACCTTAGCCATGGTCTCTGCTGAGGCATCATTTGACCCGCCTTTTCCTCTTGAACCTGTATACTTGGTAAGAACTGGTCCATGATTTAAGAAGGATGAATTCTGCTTTTCAAATACATCTGGGAAGGTTGGATCATAAGCAGCATTTACATCTGATGAAAGGCAGGTTGATTTTCTATATACATCTCTTGCCTTTACTCCATACATATCACAGATATCTTCCATAAGATGAGCAAGCATCCTGGAAGCCATGCCTGTATTTCCTTCTGAACCTATTTCTTCTTTATCTGTCATTACTGTGACCGTTGTATATTCTGGCTTATCCACACTAAGAGCAGCCATTAATGCCGTATATGCACAAACTCTGTCATCCTGTCCATATGCACCAATAAGTGAACGGTCAAGACCAATATCAGAAGCCTTTGCAGAAGGAACCATTTCTATTTCAGCTCTCATAAAATCAGCTTCTGTTATTCCATATTTCTCGTTTAACAGGCTTAATGCCATAAGCTTAAATGGCTCCTTAACAGCATCATCCTGATATGGAATACTTCCAAGGATTATATTAAGTTCCTCGCCCTTTAAGCCGTCCTTTAATGGTCTCTCATTCTGCCTTGCTGAAAGATGAGGCAGAAGATCAGAAACTATAAACTTAGGATCGTCATCCTTCTCTCCAACTGAGAGTTCAACCTTTGTTCCGTCCTTGAGGATTACTACTCCATGCATACTAAGAGGAATTGTTCCCCACTGATACTTCTTGATTCCGCCATAGTAATGAGTCTTAAAATATGCAAGCTCATCCTGCTCATAAAGTGGATTTGGCTTAAGATCAAGTCTTGGAGAGTCAATATGCGCTATATTGAATTTAACACCATCAGCCAAAGGTCTCTTTCCAAAGGTAATAAGAACTATATTTTTTCCTCTGTTATTATAATATACCTTATCAAACTCCTTATAATGAGCATTCTTATCGAACTCAGTATATCCATTCTCCTTTACGAGCTTCTCGGTATAGTTTACACATTCTCTCTCTGTTTTTCCTGCATCAAGAAACGCTTTATATCCTTTAGAAAACTGCTCAGCCTGTTCTATATCCTCATGACTTGCTTTAGCAATATGCTTGAAGGAATATCCTAACTTCTCATAAAGCTGTTCACCATCTGTCTTTTTTGTCATAGCTATACTCCTTTTCTATTACAATATATCACTATAATAGCAGTTTTTTTTCCTATTATCTATATTTATTTAAGATCCATCATAAGCTTCTGGCTTCTCTTTATAAATGCTGTCATTCTTTCCTGGCTAAGTCCTCCTCTTGAAAGAAGAGCCATGTCATAAAGCTGGATAGCTATATCCTTTTTATATTCTTCATTTTCCTCAGTTAAAAGTCTCTTTACGAGGTCATTGTTTGCATTTATTACAAGAGTCTGATCATCATTCTGCATGTCTCCCATACCGTACATAGCATACATCTTCATCATCTCCTGCATACGTCTTCCTTCCTCTGACATGGTCATCATTGATGCAACTGCAGTATCCTTGAGCTTTTCAACCTTAATATCGAGCTTGTCATTTTCAAGAGCTTTCTTAAAAATCTCGCAGAGCCTATCGCTTGACTTCTGCTCTTCCTCTGAAAGCTCACCCTCATCCTTAAAGTCCTTTGTAAGATCTGAATCTATTCTTACAAAATCGATATTTTCATTTTTCTGCTCCATAAAGCTGATAAATGGTGTATCAATTACCTGATTAAGAATAACAGCATTGAGACCAGCTTCCTTGAACATTCTTATATACTGTCCCTGCTCGTTCTCATCGGTTACATAATATACATTTTTCTTTTCGTTTTCTTTATTCTCTTCGCTTTCCTTATTCCCTTCTGACTCTGGCTCAATGGTCTCTGCCTGAACAGTTTCTCCATTTTCATCCTTAGCTTCGCTCAATGAATTTGAAGCAAGATACTCTGAAAGCATGAGATATTTTCCTGAAAGATCCTTCATAATAATGGCATCCTTCATCTTATCTCCAAACTTTACGTCCTTTATGCAGCCATATTTTATAAATGGACTGATATCGTCCCAGTATTTTTCATAATTTTCTCTGTCTGTCTTAAACATTCCTGAAAGCTTATCAGATACCTTCTTTGTAATGTAATCAGATATCTTCTTTACAAAGCCGTCATTTTGAAGAGCTGAACGTGAAACATTAAGTGGCAGATCCGGGCAATCTATAACGCCCTTTAAAAGCATCAGATATTCAGGAATTACCTCCTTGATATTGTCTGCAATAAATACCTGGTTGTTATAGAGTTTTATCCTTCCTTCAAGATTATCATACTGTGTGTTTACCTTAGGGAAATACAGTATTCCTTTAAGGTTGAAAGGATAGTCCATATTTAAATGTATCCAGAACAAAGGTTCTTTATAATCATTAAATACCTTTCTATAAAATTCCTTATATTGTTCTTCTTTTACCTGTGAAGGATTTTCATTCCAAAGAGGATTTGTATCATTTAATGGGCGTGGCTCATTCTTTACTTCTTCTTCCTCTGAATTATCAACTGTCTTTCCTTCTTCTGCTGCCTTAGCCCTTTCTTCTGCCTTCTTCGCAGCTTCTTCCGCCTTCTTCTTTGCCTCTTCAGCCTCACGCTTTACATCATGAAGATATATTTCAACAGGCATAAATGAGCAATACTTGCTTATAACCTCATATGCCTTATATTCATTACAAAATTCTACTGAATCCTCATTAAGATAAAGCTTTATATCTGTTCCATGACCTGATTTCTCGCCTCTTGTAATTGTAAATTCAGTTCCTCCCTCTGATTCCCAGTGAACAGGTATAGCATTTTCTCTGTAAGAGCAGGTATCTATCGTTACCTTGTCCGCAACCATGAAAGCAGAGTAAAAGCCCAAACCAAAATGTCCTATTATCTGGTCTTCATTTGCCTTGTCTTTATATTTTTCAAGAAAATCAGCAGCACCTGAAAATGCTACCTGATTTATATAATTATTGACCTCTTCTTCAGTCATTCCAAGACCATTATCTGAAAATGTTATAGTTTTCTCGTCTGGATCAACAGTTACATCTATTCTATATTTTTCATCCTGAGGTGTATTATATTCACCCATAAGAGCGAGCTTCTTAAGCTTTGTAACAGCATCACAGCCATTAGAAATAAGCTCTCTGTAGAATATATCATGATCCTGATATAACCATTTTTTTATGATAGGGAATATATTTTCGCTATTTATACTAAGTGACCCTTTTATGTTTTTGAAATCGTCCATTATAAAAGCCTCCATCGGAATTAATTATTCATGTTAAGAACAATTATATTCCAATGAAGGCTTTTGTCAATAGCACTCATATTAAAAGAGTGCTAATAAATATTAACTTTTTATAAAATGTCATTTTTAAAATTAAAATACTTCTCTAAGAATAATACCTACAACCTCTTCAAAGGTAGTCTTTACTCTTGCTGCAGTTTCTACAACCTCCTGATGATTTAAAGGCTGCTCTAATATTCCCGCCCCAAAATTTGTAATGCATGAAATACCTAAAACTGGTATTCCACAGTGTGCACAAACAATAGCTTCAGGAACAGTTGACATTCCAACAGCATCTGCTCCAAGCAATCTTGCCATTCTTACCTCAGCCGGAGTCTCATAGTTTGGTCCCTGAAACATCATATAAACGCCTTCTTCAAGCTTTATGTTTCTTTTGCCAGCAGCTTCTTTAAGTCTTAAAATAAAGTCCTTATTGTATACAGTTGTAAGATCAGGGAATCTTGGTCCGTCCTCTTCAAAATTCTCACCTCTAAGTGGATTTGAGCCTGAGTAATTTATGTGATCATTTATAATCATAAGTGTACCCGGATCAAAAGACTTATTAACTCCGCCAGCAGCATTTGTAAGAAGTACCTTCTTTACACCTATTCTCTTCATAATCCTTATAGGAAGAGTGATAAGCTTCATGCTATATCCCTCATAAAAATGGACTCTTCCCTGCATTGCTATAACCTTCTTGCCCATGCAGTCGCCAATAATAAACTGTCCCTTGTGACCTGCAACAGTTGATACTGGAAAATCCGGTATATCACTGTATGGAATGCTTACCGGATTCTCTATCCTGTCTGCATAATCTCCAAGTCCGCTTCCAAGTATCATTCCAACCTCAGGTTCAAAATCAATTCTCTCTTTTATGATTCTAACTGCTGCTTCAATTATCTTTAATTCCTTTTCATTTCCCATATAATTGTCCATCCTTTTATTATTCATTGTTTTTTATGAATACTCAGGAAATTCTTCCCTGTACATATCAAAAAAATTATCTGTAGTTGACAGATTTTCATCTGTGAAGCTTATTTCTTTCCAGAATTTATCTGAAAAACTTATATTGTGATCCTGCTTGTAAGGAGCATAAGCTTCCTGGAATGTTTTATTATTTATTGCATTTTGGAGACTTTCTTTTCTCTTAAGTGTTGCTTCTTCATCATATCCGTCTGTACACTTTATAATATAAAACATCCCATCTATTACAAGAATATTTGAGACTTCACCTTCATCTAATGAAAATGCTGTATTTTCATAAAGTCCGTCTCCCTTTCCTCTTTCGAGTACTATTTCTGCATTTTCAAATTCGGAATATCTGGTTGCCATGGTTTCAAAATCCGAATTATCTATCTTGATCTTTTTTAATATGGCCTTTGCTTTCTTGAGTGATGAGGTAACTATCTGCTGTACCTTAATAACCTTTGCCTCTGAATCACTGATATCGCTATCAATTGCCTCTGTTAAGGAATGTATAAGCTTATTGGCCTGATAATAGTCAGTATATACATCCTGAATATCATCGCTTGAACAGCCTATGGCGTTTAGATCAGCTTCTGTAAGAGATGCCATATATTTTTCACTTAATTTTCTTATCTCATCTCTTTCCTGGCTATTTACTGTTATGCCTCTTTCTTCAGCAAGCATACATAAAAGCTTTATCTGCTCCATATATGATTTTACATTTTGTACGAGAAGCTTATCAAATGTATTTCCACTATCATCAACCACAAGCTTCCATATATCACTGGTATAAGCCTTCTCATATCTGTTGCGTTCATTAACAAGAAGAATCATTGCTTCACTTTGACTATAGCCTTCTACCTGTTCTGTTTTATTTTCAAGCTCTATTCCTTTACATGCAGACATCGAAAGTGACGATACAACAAGTATCGTCACTAACAAAATATACTTTTTTATTATTTTTTTGTTATTAATAAAAAAATTCAACAAACAGCTACTCCTTCGGATTTAATATCTGTATCAGTAAAAATTGATTCCTATAACTAAAGCCATTACTATACCTAAAATTGCTCCTGCAAAGACCTGAAGCGGAGTATGTCCAACGAACTCCTTTAGCTTCTCGTCCAGAATATCCCCTTTCCATTCAAAAGGATTTTCTCTTAGCAAAGCATTTAATACTACAGCCTGCTTGCCGGTTTCAAGTCTGACTCCCATGGCATCATACATAACTATCATGGCTAAAACAAAGCAAATAGCAAATTCAAACGAACCAGCTCCATACTCCATAAAAGCTGAGGTTGTAAGTGCACAAACCGTAGATGAATGTGAACTTGGCATTCCTCCTGATCCAACCAGTCTCTCAGGATTAAATGACTTATATACCTTAAAATCTATAATTGTTTTAAGAACCTGTGCAACTAACCAGGCCAAAGCCGCTGATACTAAAACCTGATTTGATATTATCTGCTCCCAAATATTCATCTTCTGCCCTTTTTATTATGTTATAAGCTTAATATCCTATCAATTCATCATAAAGTGCCTGATACTCAAGTGCTGAAGAATTCCATGAAAAATCCTTTAACATTGCCCTGTCAATTATCTTATTCCATTCACGTCTTCTGTTATAATAAACGGATTTTGCATAATTTATTGTACCAAGCATCTCATGAGCATTGTAATTTGCAAATGAAAATCCTGTTCCCGTGCTTTCAAATTCATTGTATGCCTCTACAGTATCCTTAAGTCCGCCTGTCTCTCTTACTATAGGTACAGTTCCATATCTTAAAGCTATAAGCTGTGAAAGTCCACATGGTTCAAATAAAGATGGCATAAGATACGCATCACATCCAGCATAGATCTTGTGTGCAAGATCATCAGAGTAATATATCTGAGCCGAAACTCTCTCAGGATACTTCCATGCATAGTGTCTGAACATGTTTTCATATTGCTCATCTCCAGTACCAAGCACTACAAACTGAACATCATCTGTACATATTTCATCCATTACACAGGAAACCAGATCCAGTCCCTTCTGACTTGTTAATCTTGAAACTATTCCAATCATGAATTTATTTTTATCAACTGGAAGTCCAAGAGATTTTTGAAGCTCTTCTTTATCTCTCTTCTTTTCTTTTCTAAAATTCATCTGATTGTAGTTAAAAGCAATCTTAGAGTCGGTCTCAGGATCAAATTCCTTATAATCTATTCCATTGACAATTCCTCTCAAAGAATTTGATCTGGCTCTTAACAAGCCATCTAAACCTTCACCGTAAAATTCTGATTTTATTTCTTCCGCATAGCTTCTTGAAACAGTAGTTACTCTGTCAGCATATACAACTCCGCCCTTTAAAAGATTACCATCCTTATAAGCTTCTAGTTTATCCGGAGTGAAATAATAGTCTGAAAGCTCTGAAAGATATCTTACAGTCTTTACATCCCATACTCCCTGAAATTTAAGATTGTGAATTGTAAATACAGATTTTATTCCTCTGTAAAAATCTCCGCCCTCATAATCATCATGGAGATAAACAGGTACTAATCCTGTCTGCCAGTCATGGCAATGAATAACATCCGGTCTGAAACCAATAAGAGGAAGAGAGTTAAGAGCTGCCTTCTGGAAAAAACAGAATTTCTGAAGATCCCACAGCCAGTCTCCATAAGGTGAATTTCCTGAAAAATATTCTTCATTGTCTATAAAGTAATAGGTAATACCTTCTATTTCAGACTTAAGAATTCCAACATACTTATCTTCTCCAAGATACTTCATATAAAAATGTGTAACATATTCCATTTTTTCTTTCATTTCCTGTTTGATACAGGTGTACTTTGGAATCATTATTCTGCAGTCGAAATATTTTTTATCCATTTTTCTTGGCAATGAACCTACAACGTCAGCAAGTCCGCCTGTCTTTATAAATGGAACAGCTTCACTCGCAAGCATAAGAATCTTTTTCATATCGATCCCCCTTAAATAATCATTATAATAAATAAACTAATACCTTTAATAGATTAAATCTATATCTGTGATTATAACATAACGTGCATTCAATTAACAGTTATGAAGCTGTTTGTTTTTATACTTATCTGCAAGTTTTTTCATTTCTCTTGCATTTTCATATACCGTACTTGTAAGCTCTGCTCCTCCAAGCAGTCTGGCAAGCTCTTCCTCTATATTAGCTTCTGCAAGCTTTTCTATAACTGTTGTGTTTCTTCCGTCCTGTTCATATTTTTTTATTACAAAATGTATATCTGCCATAGCTGCTATCTGAGGAAGATGTGTAATACAGATAACCTGCTGTTCCAAGGCTATAAGATGAAGCTTTTCTGAAACTCTTTGAGCTGTTCTTCCGCTTATTCCTGTATCTATTTCATCAAAAATCAAGGTCGATACTCCATCTGACTTTGATAATACAGTCTTTATTGCAAGCATTATTCTGGATAATTCACCACCTGAACAAGCCTCGCCAATAGGCCTTTTCTTTTCTCCCAGGTTAAGTGAAATGCAAAATGTAACTATATCCTTTCCATCTGCCTGAGGTGTTTTTTCTTCAAAAGCAAGCTCAAGCTCGACACTATTAAATCCAAGCTCTAAAAGTTCTTCCCTCACTTTATTGCAAAGTCCCAACGAAAACTCCATTCTTTTTTCGTGAAGCATCCTGGAGTTTTCTTCAAGTCTATTAAAGCTGTCCGCAAGCTGTTTTTTTGCTTTTTCCAGATTCTTATCATACTCATAGAGCTCATTAAGTCTTTCTTCAAGCCTGTTTCTATAGCTTGTAATTTCTTCAAAGCTCTGTCCATACTTAGCTTTAATATTACGTACTTCATCCAGTCTTTGCTCGGTAAGTGCAAAATCCTCTTCGTCAATATCTATATTTTCAATATATTCCCTGAGCTCTCTTCTTATACCACTTAATATACTGTCCGCATCACATAAAGTATCATATATCTCTTTAAGACTGTCATCAAATTTGAGTGCATGATTTATTTCAGAAGATGGTATTCCAATATCCAAAGAATCTATGTATTCATACGCATTATTAACATATTCAATTATATTTCTCGCATTTTTTAGTTTTTTGTATTTTTTTAGAAGCTCTTCCTCTTCATTTTCTGAGATTTTTGCATTATCTATTTCTTCTAATTCGTACTCATCTATATCAATTTCTCTAAGTCTTTGTTTTTCATCTAAGTCGAATTTTTCAAGCTTGTGCTTTGCATCCTGCCATTCCTTATACAGTGCTTTTTGCTTTATAAGAATTTCTTCTGCCTCATCGCCCATATACATATCCAGAATTTCAAGATGCTTTTTGTTATTTAGAAGAGACTGGTGCTCATTCTGCCCATATATATCTATAAAAAGTCCACTTACTTCTCTAAGCATGGACAGATTGACTGTTTCACCATTTATTTTATTTATACTTCTTTGTGGCATAATTTTTCTGCTAAGACTTATAATACCGTCTTCTACAGAAAAACCCATTTCTTCAAGTTTTTTCCTTCTATAGCTGTCATCAAGCGAAAAAACCATTTCTACATATGCATAATCAGCACCCTTTCTGATTATATCTGTCTTTGCCTTTCCACCCATGCACAAAACGGCAGAACCGATAATCACAGATTTTCCTGTTCCCGTTTCTCCCGTCATGATATTTAATCCTTTTTCAAATGTAACAGATATATCTTTTATGAGTGCTATATTTTTAACATTTAATTCAAGCAGCATATATTTATCCTTTTATAAATTAAGTTTTACTTTTCATTAACAAGCTCTCTTATTTTCTTCATCACTTCAAGACAGTCATCTACAGTCCTTATCGCAAGCATGATTGTATCATCACCAGCTATACATCCGACTATCTCATTGTAATTCAAGGAGTCAATAGCTGTAGCAACAGCCATAGCCATTCCTGATACTGTCTTTATGACTAATATATTTTGAGCCATATCTGCTGAAACAAAACCATCTCTAAGAATATTAATAAATCTTTTTGAATAATCGGTATTTCCCTCTATAACCTTGTAACACTGTCTGCCGCTTGCAGTTATAACCTTAGTCAGCTTAAGCGCTCTTATATCTCTGGATACTGTTGCCTGAGTTACATCATATCCTTCAATATTTAATCTTTCACACAATTCTTCCTGTGTTTCAATATCATATCTGCCTATCAGCTCTACTATCTTTGCCTGCCTTCCTACCTTCATATGTACCTCCATAATCTACTATTAACTTTAGTAGCTCTTATACAACTGTCATCTTATCTCTCAAGGTTTCCAAAAATGATTCATTTTTTAGCTTTATAAATCTGGTTTTATGCTCAGACTTTTCTATATATATTTCATCTCCGGTTTCAAGCTTCATAACTGAATCTCCATCACAGGCTATAAGCTGGTCTTCCGAACAGACAACCAGCTTTATTTTATCCTCTGGCGGAAGGATTATTGATCTGGCATTCATAGCATGTGAACATATAGGTGTAAGTATTATCAGCTTAGCCTGCGGCTTTGCTATTGCCCCTCCAGCAGAAAGAGAATATGCTGTAGTACCTGTAGGCGTAGCTACAAGAATTCCATCTGCACTGTAATCATTAAGCAGGGTATTATTTACATATACATTAAATTTTATGGTATGCAAAGATCCATGTCTTCCCAGAAGAACTTCGTTAAGAGCAATGTCCTTATATATATATCTTTTTCCTCTCTTGACCTTTGCTACAAGCATCATTCTTTCTTCTATTTCAAAATCATTTTGAAGAAGCCTGTCAAGAGCCTTGTAAAGACCTTCCTCTGCATGAAGCTCCGTAAGATATCCCATATGCCCTCTATTGATTCCGATAAGCGGTATCTTTCTGTTGACAGTTGCTCTGGCAGCCTGAATTAAAGTTCCGTCTCCTCCAACTGTTATAATGCACTCTGTTCCATCAGGAATTGGATATTCATCAGACTTTGGTCCATTCCAGACTGATACATCTATATCACTTCCAGCCTTTTTTAAATACTCTTCTATATTTTGTTTTGTTTCTTCAGCCAGTTCCTTATCTGAATTGACTATTATAAAAAAACGTTTCATACAAACTAATCCTTAGTCTTACTTGTCTAAAGCTGCATGCGCCTCATCCACAAGTCTGCTTATTTCTCCCAATCTTTCTGATGGCAAATCGTAGTCTGAATCTTCACAAACTACCTCTTTATCCTTAGAAATATCACTTAATTTATTTCTAATATATATGAGATATTCTATATTCCCTTCAGGTCCCTTTACAGGGCTAAATGTAAGTCCAAGTATTTCAAAATCAAGCGAAGTGCTAAGCTTTACTATCTTTTGGATTACAGCTTCATGGACCTTCTTATCCCTTACAACGCCCTTTTTACCAACCTCATTTCTTCCAGCTTCGAACTGAGGCTTAATAAGGCATACCATTTCAGCATTTTCCTTAAGTAGTGGCTTTGCTGCCGGAAGTACCTTATCAAGTGATATAAATGAAACATCTACTGAAGCAAAATCAAGCTTTTCTCCGCCTATATGCTCTGGCTCAATATATCTGATATTTGTCTTTTCCATACAGACAACTCGCTCATCATTCCTAAGCTTCCAATCCAGCTGTCCATGACCTACATCTACGGCAAATACCTTTTTTGCACCATTTTGCAGCATGCAATCTGTAAAGCCTCCTGTAGAAGCACCTATGTCCATACATACGGCACCATCAAGCTTTACATCAAAGGTATTTATTGCCTTTTCAAGCTTTAAGCCGCCTCGTGATACATAAGGCAGAACATTGCCTCTAACCTCTATCACAGTATCTTCATCATCTGAAAATACTGACCCAGCTTTATCTTCTTTTTGACCATTTACATATACTATTCCACTCATTATTACTGTTTTGGCCTTTTCTCTGCTTGCTGTAAAACCTCTTTCAGTAAGTAATATATCCAGTCTTTTTTTCTTTGCCTTATCTTTCATTATCAATTCCTTTTGGAGATGAGTTCAAATACTCCCTCCTCCTTAAGCTTCATTATAATGCTGTCAGAATCTATCTTAAGCATCTCTCTAAGTGCACTGACATCGCCATGCTCTATATATGCATCTGGCAGTGAAATATTTATAAGCTTTACTTCAGGATGTCTGTTGTGAAGATATGAACAGCAAGCCTGTCCCATTCCACCTCTTTGCACATTTTCTTCAAGTGTTACTATTATCTTATGATTTTTAGAAAGCTGATCTAGCATATCCTTGTCTATAGGCTTTGCAAATCTTGCATTTACAAGACTTGGATTATATCCTTCTAATTCGAGCTTGCTACATATATGCTCTGCTGTACTCACCATTGAACCTAAGGCAAAAAATGCTATTTCCTCTCCATCCTTAATTATCTCGGAATGTCCTGTTTCTATTTCATCCTTATATTCTTCCAAGCCTGTATAAGCCGTTCCTCTTGGATATCTTATTGCAACAGGCCCTCCGTCATTAAATGCATATTTCAGCATCAGCTTTAATTCTGTATCATTTTTAGGAGCTAATACTTTCATATTTGGAATCTGTGAAAGATAAGAAATATCAAATATTCCCTGATGTGTCTCTCCATCAGATCCAACTAATCCTGCCCTGTCTACTGCAAATACTACAGGTAAATTCTGCAAACATACATCATGAACAATCTGATCAAAACCTCTTTGTAAAAATGAAGAATAAACTGCTACCACTGGCTTTAAGCCTGCTGCTGCCATTCCTGCTGCATTTGTAACTGCATGCTCTTCCGCTATTCCTACATCAAAGAATCTGTCTGGATATTTTTTAGCAAATTCAGAGAGTCCTGTACCATCAGGCATAGCTGCTGTCACCGCTACTATGCTTTTATCCTCTTTTGCAAGCTCTATCAACGTATCTGAAAATACCTGCGTATATGATTTCCCTTTTTTTACAGCCAGACTTTTTCCAGTTTTTATATCAAACGGTTCAACTCCATGGAAACGCCATGGTTCCTTCTCTGCTGGAGCATATCCCTTTCCTTTTTTTGTAAGTACATGGATAATTACAGCATGGTCTAATTTCTTTGCATCCTTAAGCGCTCTCTCTAATGCTCTTATATCATGTCCATCTACAGGTCCAAGATATGTAAGTCCCATATCTTCAAAAAACATACCTGGGATTACCATCTGTTTTAGACTATTCTTCGTCTGCTTTACCTTGTCTGCAATAATATCTCCTACCTTTGGAATCGCTCTAAGCCCTGACTCTACATCCCTCTTTAGGCGATTATATCCCTCGTCAGTACGAAGGCCGTTAAGGTAGTTTGAAATTCCTCCCACATTTCGGGAAATCGACATATTATTATCATTGAGAATAATTATAAAATTCTTTTTGATATGGGATGCATTATTAAGAGCTTCATAGGCCATTCCACCTGTAAGTGCTCCATCTCCTATCACAGAAACAACAGTATAATCTTCACCCTTTATATCTCGCCCCTGAGCCATTCCAAGTCCTGCTGAAATAGAAGTAGAGCTATGGCCTGTATCAAAAGCATCAAATGGGCTTTCATTTCTTTTTGGAAATCCACTTATTCCACCCATTTTTCTTAAATTTTCAAACTCATCCTTCCTTCCGGATAATATCTTATGTGTATAGGATTGATGTCCAACATCCCATATTATCTTATCCTTTGGCATGTTAAGTGTTCTAAATAAAGCAATGCTAAGCTCAACAACTCCTAAATTTGAGGCAAGATGCCCACCAGTAAGACTTGTTTTTTCTATGATAAATTTTCTTATTTCTCCGGATAAAATATCCAGCTGATGGTAGGTCAGCTTTCTTAAATCCTCCGGGCTGTTTATATGATCTAATAACATCAGACAGCTTCGCCTTTCAATTAATCATTTTTTTCGGTTGATCAGATACAGACACAGCTCCTCTAAAAAAGATTTTTCATCATTTTTTCTTATCTCTGACAGTAATTGAAGAGCATCCGATGTAAATCTCTCTACATCCTTAAGTGACTGTTCCATTCCATAAATGCTAAGCCATGTAATCTTTTCATTTCTTATATCTGAATTAACTGGCTTTCCTAACTCATCCTCACTTGAAATAACATCCAAAATATCATCCTGAATCTGGAATGCCATACCTATATATGAGCCTGCTTTTTCTAATTTGTTTATCGTTTCATCATCAGCACCTGCTATGATTCCACCTATCATGAAGGAAGCTTCTATCAATGCTCCTGTCTTGAGTTTATAAATAAACTCTATCTGCTCGGCAGAAGGTCTTTTTCCTGTCAGCTCAACATCTACTACCTGTCCGCCTATCATTCCAAAAATACCAGTTTTTTCGGCAAGTATTTTTATTGCTTCCAGTTTCTTTTTAGGATCAGCCATTGATTTTACTGCTGTTTCAAATGCATAAATCATAAGAGCATCACCCGTGAGCGTTCCCATATCCTCACCATATTTTGCCCAGGTTGATGGCTTTCCTCTCCTAAGTCTGTCATTATCCATACATGGCAGATCATCATGGACTAATGATGATGAATGAATCATTTCCATGGCAGCCATGAAAGGATATAGTTCCTCACTTACCATTGAACCACCACAAAGCTCATATGCAGCCTGCATAAATATAGGTCTTAATCTCTTTCCTCCATTTTCAACAGAGTAAGCGCAAGCCTCCAGTATTGTATGCTGTAGGCCTTCCTCTGAAGGAAGATATCCTTCTATAGCTATCAGCGCTTCTTTGGTTTTTAACTTGATTTTTTCCTCAAAGCCTGCCATCTTTTTATTCCTCACCATTTAATATACGCAATTTTTTTTCAACCAGATCAATTCCGTTCTTTGCATGATTAACCAGCTTAAGTCCATTTTCATAGAGCTTAAACGAATCTTCCAGGCTTGTTTCTTCAGAATCTATTTCTCTCAAAAGCTCTTCAAGAATGCTAAGACTATCTTCTATGGATAGCTCCTTTATTTTCTCATCTTCAAGATTCTTTATAAGTTCCTCTTTTATCATATAACTTTCCTTTATATCAAATCAGTCAGATACTAACTAAATATTAAATCAGCCAGATACTCACTGCTCTATATCCTTAACAACACTTCTTATTTTTCCATCTCTGATGACTGTAACTATCTCGTCTCCCTGTTTTATATCTTTCACAGAGTAAATTGTCTTTCCTTCATCATCCATTATGTAGCCATATCCACCGGATATTTTTTTTAGTGGTGAAAGAGCCTCCTGCCTTCCTGCTAATATCATCAGTCTGTGTTTTAATTCCTTCAGTTTTACATTGATTCCTACTTCGATATTCTTACTGTCACTATCCAGTCTTGCCTTAGTATCCTTTAACTTATTCTTTAAGCTATACTCATAGCTATTGAGATAGAAATCAAGTTTTTGATATTTTCTTTGAAGCTCAAGCTTTGGATCGTGGGCTTTTAATCTAAGTTTTTTATCTATAAGCTCTTTATCGAGCCTGTTTAATTTGTTTTTCACAGCACTTAACAGACTTGTATTAATTAAGGCAAGCTCTTCTATAAATGCCTCATATTCAAAATTTGCAAGTTCTGCTGCTGCCGAAGGCGTAGGCGCTCTAAGATCCGCTACATAATCACATATGGTTACATCTGTTTCATGTCCCACTGCTGATATTATAGGTGTATTTGCATCAAAAACTGCCCTCGCTACAATCTCCTCATTAAAAGCCCAAAGATCCTCTATAGAACCTCCGCCTCTTCCTACAATTATCACATCGAGGTTCATTTCATCCAGTGTCTCTATACCCTTAACTATACTATATTTGGCATTTTCACCCTGGACAAGTGCAGGATATAAAACAAGCTCGACATAAGGATTCCTTCTCAAGGATATCTGGCATATATCTCTTATAGCCGCTCCCGTAGGTGCTGTAACTATGCCTATACGCTTTGCATATCTTGGTATTTCTTTCTTATAGGAAGCATCAAACATTCCCATATCCAAAAGCTCAGTCTTGAGCTTTAAGAATTTCTCATACAAAACTCCCTGACCTGATTTTTTTATGCTGGTTACATAGAGCTGATATGTTCCATTTTTCTCATAGACCATAATCTGGCCTCTTGCTTCTATCTTCTGTCCATCCTTAAGTCTAAATTCAAGAAGCTCTGCCTTTGAACCAAACATAACACAGGAAATAGTAGCACCTTCATCCTTAAGAGTAAAATAAATATGACCGCGAGTATGATACTTACAGTTGCTTACCTCTCCCTCAATCGAAATGTTATTAAGTGCAAAGTCCTTTGCAAACATATTTTTTATATATGTATTTATCTGTGTTACTGTATAAACTCCGGCCATTTTTACCACTCTATATTATTAACAAAGTACATATTTAAAGCTCAAGCCCTTCTTTTACAACGAGCTTTGCAAGTATTCCGTTTACAAATGCAGGAGCATCATCTCCTCCATATTCCTTAGAAAGTTCAATTGCTTCATTGATAGCAACTCTTACTGGAACAGTTTCGTCGTTAAGCATCTCATAAAGTGCAAGTCTGATTATATTAAGCTCAGCCTTTCCCATTCTTGCAGTTTTCCAGCCTTCAGCGACACTATCGATTTTTTCATCAAGTACAGGCACAAGCTTGTCAATTTCAAGAACTCTTTCTATTATCTTTTTCTTTTCAAAGTACTCTATCTCATACTCATATGTTTCATCTAAATAGTTTGAAAGTGCTTCCTCCTTGTCATCAGCTTCATGAAAGCCTGCTCCAAAGAGCATTTTGAAGGTCTGCTCTCTTAACTCTCTTCTTGTCATCTTAAATTCTCCCATATTAATTCTCCCCTTCCTTACATCATTGAAGGGGAGAGAATTATTTTTATCGATTTTTTGTGGTATCAACACCTGCAACAGTAATCTTTACATCTGTTACATGGAGTCCTGTCATATTTTCAACTGTACTCTTTACTCGGTCCTGTACCTTTGCAGAAATCTCTGGAATGCTGTATCCGTAGGTTACAACTATTGTAAGCTCTATACTTACCTCATCTTCACTCATCTCAAGCTTTACGCCTCTGCTCATATTTTTCACACCAAGCTTAGCTATAAGATCCTTAGTGATATTTCCTGCCATACTTGAAACACCCTCAACCTCTGTTGCAGCAAGTCCGGCTATGCAGACAATAACATCATCTGCTATCTTAACGCTTCCAAATTTATCATCCTCATATACTACATGCGCAATACGATTATCAATATCAGCCATCTTTCCTCCTTCTTGCACCCTTATATGATGCTATCAGTATGCCATATTTTATTCATTATAGCATAAATCCATGATATATAATACTAATTTTTTTATGTAATGAATACGGCTAAACCGTAATAAAATCTTTAATCTTTTCATATAGGGAAGCCTTTATTCCTTTAATCTCCTTGAGCTCTTCTATAGACAGAAATACCCCGTGCTCTTTTCTATAATTAATTATATCCTCCGCCTTTTTTTCTCCTATACCTCCAAGTTCCATAAGCTCTTCCTTATCTGCCGTATTTATATTTATCTTGTCTTCAGCTTTGCTATCTGCTTCTTCATTATTTTTTACAATCTCATCTTTGCTAAACTCTTTTGTACTATCAGCAGGATTATTTCCATTTGTATATGAGCTTATCATTTTTAGGATTTCAGTATGTTCTCTATCGTATTCCTCTCTTAGCCTTTCTGCTTCCAGATATTCTCCTAAAACCTCTCTTACATATTCTTTTATGATTTTTTTACTATTATCATCTAATTCTTCAATTTTATCCACAGAATTCACATCTCTATCCGCATTACTTTCTTTAATTTCACAATTGCTGTCTGCTTTATATTCTTCAGCTTTATCATCATCTATAAATTCATCTGTATTAACTTCATTTGAAAGCTTTATTTCATCTGGAATTCCACTTTTTACATAAAAAGCAGCTGATATTATAAAACCAGCTGCCAGGATAATATATTTGACATTTCTTTTTATTTTATGATCCATAGCGCCATACTTTCTGAAAGCTAAGAATCTGCCCTTATTTCATTCTAACAACTATAAATAAAATATACAATTGACAAATTAAACCAATACATATAAGATGAATGTGTTAATTTGCTAGGGGCGCGTAACGCTGAGATTAAGGATTTTCCTTAAAACCCTCACTACCTGAATAGGATAATGCCTACGTAGGGAAGCTTGAGTTCATTTTGCATGCCCCTCCAACTTTTAAGGAGGTTTTTTTTATGTCACTTTTTGTAAACGCCGACGGAGGCCTTACAACAGCCGGATATGCTGGCTGTATCGCACTCATTGTTATTCTTACTGCTGTTCTTTATTTTTCGCAGAAATCAAAGGCATCAGCCCATATGTCAGCTAAGAAAATAGCATTTTCATCCATGTGCATAGCTCTTGCTGCTGTTACCAGCATGATAAAGGTTTATGAGCTTCCATTTGGCGGATCAGTAACTCTTTGCTCTATGCTTTTTGCAGTACTTCCTGGATGGATATATGGACTTTCAACCGGTCTTCTCTGTGGTCTTATATATGGAATACTCCAGTTTGTATTAGGACCTTATGTAATGACTCCTGTACAGGTTTTGTTTGACTACATTTTTGCTTTTATGATTCTTGGAGTTTCCGGCATTTTCAGCAAGAAGAAAAATGGTCTTCTTACAGGCTACATCGTAGCTGTTATAGGAAGATGGATCATGGCTACAATAGCTGGTCTTGTATGGGTATCTCTTGGATCTACTGTTTGGGATGGATGGGCACCACTTCCATACTCTATGGTATACAATATTTCTTATATAGGCCTTGAAGCACTTTTTACTATTATCATTATCTGTATCCCGGCTGTAGAGAAAGCTCTTAACAGGATAAAGAAACAGGCTCTTGAAAACTAAATAATCGACGCTAAAAGCGGCACAAAAAAACGACTGCATAAACAGTCGTTTTTTATTACTATCAATTATGACATACTACTATAGTTCCTACACTCACGAGCTCATAAAGCTTTGCAGCAGACTTCGGTGGTAAATTTATGCATCCGTGAGATCCATTATTTTGATAAATATTTCCTCCGAAACTTCCTCTCCATGAAGCATCGTGAAGTCCTACACCTCCGTTAAATGGCATCCAGTACTTTACAGGTGTCTCATACTCTCTCTTTCCATTTGGAAGAAGCTTTCCTCTAAGCACCCGGTCTGTTTCCTTTGAATATATAGAATAAATACCTTCAGGTGTAGCATCTCCTCTTTCAACATTTCCTGTTACACAAGGTGCATCCCATACTATATTTCCATCCTGAAAATAATATACATGCTGACTAGCCATATCTACTTCAACATATGTAGTTCCCCAGTCCATTGCCTCATAGCTCTTTGCCTGTTTCTTCCATATAGGCTCTCTTCTTACAGGCTGACCATTTATGATGTCTTCTTTTAGCTGTATAAGCTCTTTTTCAAGGTCCATCTCCCATCCGTAATTCGAAACAAGTCTTACCTCTCTTCCAGCTCCGCCTGTGAATACTCTCTCTGTTCCTGTAGTGTTAAATGTTCCAGCAACGCTTTTAAGGAATTCTGAAAATGCAACATCATCAAGCAACAATCTTCCATTTTCATCCAATCCTATAACCATATCCTTAATCTCATTAATTCCAATTTTGAATTCCTTACTACCAGCTGTAAGTGTCACATCAACCTTACTTGCCTGATTCAATGCCTCTACCTTTTTTTGAAGCCCTGCATCAGAGCTGTAAATGTTTATCTTATCATATACATCCAAGGTATTAAGATCAATAAAACGTTCGCCTCTGGATAGTGCATTTTTTATTTCAGTCTTTACACGTTCTGTATCAAGAGAATTTCCCTGATGCTCTGGAACGATATAAAAAGGTTGTCCCTCAACATAATCTGAAATATATGCATCTGTAGTTTTATCCTGATTAACAAGAAAATCCAGCTGACTTAAGGTTTCATCCAATTTTCCCTCATCAAAGCTAGAATTGACATGAACTTCATTTTTCCACTCAGCCCCCATTCCAAATGAACCACCATTGGCTATCTGGGCATCAATTATACTATTTAATTCATTTTTATCAGCAGACTTTGTAAGTCCATAGTCTTTTCCGTCTATATGGACATAATTTCCATCATTAAGCTTTATGGAAAATGTATCAGCAACGCTTTCCTGCTCTGATAAAAATGCATCAGCTTCATCAACTGTCATTCCACCTACATGAAATCCATTTACATTAGTTCCCGGAATAAAAACTCTTTCTTCTGCAAAGGCTGAAAATGCTGTTAACTGAAGTAAAGCTATACCAACAGCTATTTTCCTGGCCAAATTTAAACTTACCATTTATATAAACAAACTTCCTTTCAATTATTCTACTACTTTAAGATTTTTATATCTATTATTAAGCCATTCGTCCGTAAAATGAGTATCCACATACTCTTCTGCTCGGTTCTTTGGTGGTACATCATCTCTGACATTCATTCTGTATAGAGCCGCAGCACTTATCATACAGTCTACAATAAGAAAAATCAACATTACATATGTAAGCACCTTTCCAAGTGTTATAGGAATGCGCTCAATAAGCTTGCTCATCCACGGATATAATATTTTCAACCATATAATTGCAACTATGCCCCAGAAAAAGCAATATAGCAGATTTATTCTTCCATGCAGATTAAGTGCCATTCCGCTGTAATCCCAAAAGATACATCCAAACATTTTTTCTGTAAATACAGAACACAGATACTCAAATGCACCTCCAAGCACAGTTCCTGCTATGAAAATATACCGGTCCTCCATCTCTATCATGCGATGCAGAAAAAAGGTAAGCAGAAAACATCCAAGTCCCCATACTATTGAAAACTGGCCATATACAAGCGAGCTTCTGCTCATCCACTCGCCGGCTGTAAGCCTTACAAAGATAGTTTCTATACCATCTCCAAACAATGAACCCAACACAAATATCCAAAACAGCTTATAGAAGCCACAGCCATCTGCAAAAACCTTCTTTCCTCTTTCCTTATGCTCCCTGATTTCGATATTTGGAGTTTTTGCATGCTTTACAACATGAACCTTTGCCTCTTTGTACCTGTTGATTAGTTCTTTTCCTTCAAATTGCATTCTTCACCTCTGATTTTACATTTTCATACCCACCAAAACAAAAATCTGTCTATGTATTTCTCATCAACTATTTATTTATATTTTCCTGAAACCCTTCTCCCATAACTTCATTTGCATCTGAGACTGTCACAAATGCTGATGTATCTATATTGTAAATTATATCCTTTATAATAGGGATTTCCCTGCTTGTAACAACACAGTATAGCATTGTCCGTTTATTACCAGTATACATTCCCACAGAATCAATACCGGTTATACCTCTGCCAAGTCTGTCCATTATCTCTTTAGCTATTTCCTCCGGTTTATCAGAAATTATATAGACTATCTTGCCAAACTTTATTCCTTCAACAATACCATCCGATACCTTTGTAACAAGATATACGGATATTACAGCGTAAAGAGCAGTATTTATTCCGAAAATGCCTGCTCCCACGATAACAACTAATCCATCCAATACCATCAGAACCTGTGCGACTGTCCTGTGCCGCATAAAATGCTGGATATCCGCTGCCAGCATATCGGTTCCTCCCGTAGTTGCACTGCACATAAATACCATACCTGTACCAATACCTGTTATGATTCCCCCAAAAATTGCAGAAAGCAGAGGATCAAAATCTCTTACCAGTGGTCTGTACGGAATTAAAAGCAAGGCAACAGACAACATCATTGTTGAAATAAAGGTCTTAACCATAAATCTCCAGCCCTTTATCTTATAGGTTATAATAAAAAGCGGAATATTCATAATTGTATTGGTAAGCCAAAGCGGAACCTCAAACAGAGCATTGAATATTACTGCTATGCCCGAAACACCTCCGGTTACAAGCCTTGCCGGATCATAAATATTCTTAATTGCATATCCTATAATAAATGAACCAAGAATTATAATAATATAATCCGCAATTTTATATTTTTCGCGTAATTTCTGTATCATAAATCTCCCCTCAAATTTATACTACTTAAATCACATTAATATATGATAACCCCAATCTATAGATAGTCATAATTAAATTTTTATAAAAATTTAGGAGTTTTAGAAAAATTCCAAAACTCCTTACTTTTATTTTATCTGTAAATAATTTCGTGCTGATATAAAATATCATCCAATTCTGAACGTCTAGGATAGCCTT
>JAUNDV010000013.1:28474-55215 GCA_030525875.1 Eubacteriales bacterium | reverse complement strand
AGGTATGGAGCCTGATTTTCGAACAAAGTGTTACCAAAAATCTTGACCAGTACAAGCCCTTTAATGCAAAGCGGACTGACTGATGAAAACGTTCCTCATTTTTTGCTCCAAAGGCAAAGGAAGCAACAGGCTGATATCCTTGCATAAATCCCATTACAACATAGCATCCAATCAGGATCAATCTCTGGACAACGCCATAGGCTGCGATTATTTCATCTGACTGAGGCAGTCCTGAAGCAGCAATATTTGTTAAAGAAGCAGCTACTGACAGGCAGATCTGAATTACAGCTGTAGGTATGCCGATGATTGCTACTGTCTTAATTAAATTCCAGCTAGGATGGAAGGATTTTCTTTTAATCTTTATGATAGAGCGACCGCTTGCATAGAACCATGTCATAATAAAGAAGGTTACAAACTGTGAAACAGTAGTCGCTAAGGAAGCACCTTCAACGCCCATGTTTAATCCCCAGTCAAACATGAAAATAGGGTCTAAGATTACATTCAATAAAGCTCCTGTAATTACAGCAATAGAGGATATCTTAACAGAGGATTCTGCTCTTGCCGCGCAGTTCATACTCTGGGCAGGAAGATTGGCAAGTGCCGCAACAAACATCCAGAACGCATAATCCTTGGCAAGTGGCAGAGATGCTTCTGAAGCACCAAAGGCTCTCATAAGCGGTTCAATAAATATGATACCTCCAATACAAAGAATAGCACCTATAATCATTGATATTCCAATGATAGTTGTAACAGTACGGCTTGCCCCTTCCTTGTCATTCGCTCCAAGCTGTCTGCCGGCTAATACAGCGGCACCTGCAGCGAAAATATTTTCTATAGAAACCATAATAAGCAACAGTGGAACTGTGATTCCTACAGCAGTCAGAGCAATATCAGAATGTAGCATACCGATATAGGCTGTGTCTATTAAGTTATAAACTGCCTTTGCCAATAAGGCAAGAGTAGCTGGTATTGCCAGCTTAACAATAGCTTTTGAAGGAGAAAGCTCTCCAAGTACAGATTGAGATTGTGCTGTATCAGTTTTCATTTTGATATTCATCCTTTCTTTGAATTACACCATAAAGCAATACATTTAATGCTCTTAAACAATTTTCTTCATGAGACTCAAAGGCAGTATCATTCAAGTCAGTCATTTGATACCTGATATTGATAAAGTCCTGAAACTGGCGGAATATTTCAATTATTTGTTCAACTGAAATATCTGAACGCAAGGAGGCAGGAGTTAATAGCTGTCTTAAGATTTGGGTGTTTAATGTATCAAAATCCTGCTTCCGCTTTTGAATTTCTTCTTTGAGATGTTCAGGCGGAGCAATGACTGCTTCGCAAAAAATTCTCTGATAAACTGGCTGCTCTTTAAAAAATCTGGTTCTGGTAGAAAAATAATTTTGCAAATGTTTTTCAATAGAGCATTCATCAGTTGAAATATTATTGCGTATATATGCAGTTAAATGCTGGAAGCATTCTTCTACGCAGCATAGATAGAGCTCGTCCTTTGTTTCGAAATAGTGATATACTATGCCCTTTGAAATATTTTGAGCTACACATATGGTATTGATGGAGCTTGAGCCATAGCCCTGACTGGAAAACTCAGCTAGTGCGCTGTCCATGATCTTTCTTCGCATCTTTTGATTTTTTTCTTCTCGTTTCATAAGATTTACCTCTAGTTTAATTCGCAAAAATAGACCTAGTAGTCAATTTTATTTAATTTTTTTCACAAATAGTTCAAAATTTTCGGGCAGTTCAAATTTTCAGATAGTTAAATTTTCAAATAATAAAAGTCATTTTATAGTTTTGCCTTATCTTTTTTTGTATTTACAGCCAGTATAATTGCCAGGATGCTGCTCATAATGCCAGCAAATAAAGGCATAAGGCATACTCCGTCAAAGCCATACATAGGTGTCAGAACAGATAAAGCCATAAGTGGAAATACCAGTGTTGCACATATTGAAGTTATAAATGACTGGACGGCTTTGCCAAGAGCAGTCAGGTAGCTGGATAAGCATCTTGCTATCCAGTTTACCAGATAGGAAAAAGCATAGAGCTTCATGGCATGCACACTAAGCTCCAACAAGGCTGTATCGCCTTCCTTTATAAAGAGAGGAGCTATAATTCCACCGCCATAATGCAGGAAAATAAAGGCCATGACAGACAGTAATGCCGCTGAGAAAAGGACATTTTTTTCAAAAGAAGCAACTCTCTTCTTAAGTCCGGCGGCGTGACAATAGCTAATAGGCGGCTGCATAGAGTCACACATTCCAAGAATCATCATTATCATCAGACTGTCTACATATAAAACTATTGACATAGCTGCAACCGCTGTCGTTCCACCTATTTGCATCAGGACAATATTTAAAATAAAGGCCATAATGGAGCTGGAAATATTGCTGAAAAATTCCGATGAACCATTTGCCAATAAGGAAAAGAATTGTTTTGCAGGAATTTTTCCAGATACAAAGCGAAGCTCAAGCTTTTTTCTAAAAAATGGAAGTAAGGAAAGAAAGCTTCCTATTGCCATGCTTATACAGCTTGCCAGAGCAGCTCCACGTACACCGCCATCAAAGACAACGATGAGCAGATAATCCAGTAAAATATTTAACAATGCCGTACTAATGTTCAGAACCATACTGTAGGTCTGGCGGTTGCAAATACGCAAATAGTTATCTGCCGCAAAATAAATCATTGTGAGCGGAGAAAACAAGGCATAAATACACATATATTCAAAGGCATAGTTAAGAGCCTGTCCGCTGGTTCCCATCAGTACAAAGACTGGCTTAGTAAAAAACAGGAAGAAAATCCCTATCAAGACTGAAAATGCAAAAATGATTTTTACAGAAAAGCTAAATACACGGTTTGCATTTTCATTCTTTTTTTCACCGAGAAGCATGGCTATGTGTACAGCTGAACCTATGGCAATCATATCTGATACTGCAAAAGAAATATTAACAAGGGGCATGGCAAGATTGACTGCAGCCAGTGCATTTTCACCTACAAAACGTCCTACAAAGATACCATCAGCAATTACATATAAGGCGCTAAATACCATGCTTAGCATGGCAGGTAGAGCACAGCGGAAAAAAAGTCTGGTCGTATTTAATTTTTCAAAAGCTATAGAATTATCATTCATTTGTCTTTTCTCCATGATAGTAAGATAATTTCTGGCTCATCATTTCAGTAAAATATTCGATAGCAAAAATAAAATCGTCGGAGTATTTTGCTGTGGTTTGAGCAAATGAGCTATCCTCCATTTCGAATAAATCAGCCAGCAGAGCCTGCGTAAATTCCTTGCCAGCTTCTGTAAGCTCTATGTTTTTTTCCTTTTTACCCGTATCTGAAAATGTTACATAGCCCTTTTGTATACATTCCTTAACAACAGTATTGATAGTTGTTTTTGGAATCAGCCATTCCTCGCATATCTGCTTTTGACTATGTGATTTTCCATCAGAAAGAGCATATAAAAGGGAAAGCATGTTTTCCTTTGTGCCGGCCTTCTTAGCAATTAAGTAATAGATTCCATCTATTTTATTGAGTGCAATCATCAGTCTGCGTATCTCTGCACGGTTTGTCATCATTAAATTATACCTCCTCATAGTTAGTACGAATTCGTAACGTATAATAATACGAATTCGTACTATAGTCAAGTCACTTTCTGATATCTTTAGGTGTATTTTCGCCTGATTTTCGTTAGAAAGTAATTGATAATAAAAGCAAGTAGTGTAAAATGTCATAGGAAGATATTTTGGAGAAATAATTTATAAAGGATGGATTTATGAAAACAAAGGAAATTATATGTGAATATACGATGATCAGCTTTGCTACTATTATAGTGGCGGCAGCAGTTTATTTCTTTATGATACCTGCAAATGTATCTGTAGGAAGTATCTCTGGTTTATCGCTGATTCTTTCTAATTTTATTCCTCTGTCAGTTTCAGCACTGACTATGATACTCAATGTAGGTCTGCTTGTAGTTGGTTTTATCCTCATAGGTAAGGATTTTGGTGTGAAAACTGTTTATACATCCATACTTCTTCCAACAGTTATGTGGATATTTGAGCATGTATTCCCAAACAATGTTTCCGTTACAGGAGACCAGACCTTAGATACAGTATGTTATTGCTTTGTTGTGAGCATAGGTCTTGCAATGCTTTTTAACCGAAATGCCTCTTCGGGTGGACTTGATATAGTAGCAAAGCTTATGAATAAGTTCTTGCGTTTTGATCTTGGAAAGGCTATGAGTATGTCAGGTATGGCAGTAGCTCTGTCATCAATACTGGTATACGATAGAAAATCAGTTGTACTCAGTATCCTGGGAACATATTTTTGTGGAATAGTACTGGATCATTTCATTTTCGGAACGACAATAAAGAAGCGTATATGTATTATTTCAGAAAAGCATCAGCAGATTCTGGACTTTATAATTAATACCCTGCACAGTGGTGCAAGCTGTTATAAAGCATATGGAGCGTACTCTGGAATAGAGCGTGATGAAATAAATATTATAGTGAATAAACAGGAGTATAAGAAGCTGATGGATTATATACAAAAAACAGATCCTGATGCATTTGTGACAGTATATGCTGTTACAGAGATTATGTATAAACCCAAAACAGTAAAATAAATCATAAAATTTAAAACAAAAGAAGGTCATTCCAAAGTAACAGACTGGAGTTAAGACTCAAAGTCGGATATTTGGACGGCCTTCTTTTTATTATTCATTTAACCTATTATGCATTTAACTAAAAGCATATTTCTTTAATAATTAAAGTGTTCCCTTCTGCAAAATAACACAGCCATAGAGGGATTTCTCTCCTGTTGCAAGAACGGCATAAGCTGTTTCTGCCTCTTTATAAAAATCAAATCTTTCGATCATTCCTATGCAGTCATTTCCTCTAGGCTCATATTTACACACGATTTCACGATATTCATCCCAGATAGGGGTTTCTATATCCTTATCGCATTCCTGCTTATCCATGATAAGTACAGGGTGAGCTATAGAATTATCAAGAGGGAAAAACTTGAGGATGGCATCCATAAGCTCAGTAGCACGCACGCCATCTGCCCTTACAAGCATGCTGTGTCTTGCACTTGAGGCTGAAGGATAGAAAGCATCGCCGATGACGAGCTTGTCTCCATGTCCCATTTCAGCGATTACCTTGAGAAGTTCTGGCGATAAACAATTTGGAATTCCACGTAACATAATTAAATAACCCCTTTCATTTACACTTTGTATTTTTTATACAATAAATATGTTTCATATATATTTTCTGTACCAAACATTTACAAAATAACATACAAAAAATGATTGTGCAAAATTTATTTTTGAAACAAATTGAAACAAGTTAAGAAAAGGCGGTTTTTTTCGCACCTTTACTAAAAAGCCCTTATAAAAACTGTATGAATAGCCATTGGAGAATACTGTACAGCTGGGCTAATATATGATTAAAGATAAACAACGGAAGAGAAAGTTGTTTCATGAAACAACTTGATATATATAGATTTTTACATAAAAATATTTCAAATTTTAACAGCTTTTTTCAACATTTTGATTTAAAGATGTAGATTAATTTTTAGAATATACATCATCAATTAAATGTCTTTGACAAGGCATTTTGGATAGGAGTATACATGGCAGATAACGTAAGAGAAATCGCAAAAAGAGCTAATGTTTCTCCAGCTACAGTATCACGGGTTATGCATCAGGCGGAAAATGTAAAGCCTGAAACACGGCTTCGTGTTGAAGAAGCGATGAGAGAGCTTGGACTTAGTGCAGATAAGCTTGTAAGGAGTGCAAAAAAGGAAAATCATGTAATTGGAGTATTGGTTCCTGACCTTACTAATTCATTTTTTATAGAGCTTATTCAGGGAATAGAGGAAATAGCAGATGAGATAGGCATAAGAACCATTATCTGCCATACCAAGGAGTCAGACAAGCTGGAGGTACAGTATCTGAGACTTCTAAAGGATATACATGTGGGCGGAATAATTATCACTCCTACATCGGATGATGATGACTCTATCAACAATGAATATCTGAACCTTCTTTCTAATATGAAGATACCTGTAGTCCTTTTGGACAGAGACGTAAAGTATTTAAAATATAGCGGGATTTTTATCGATAATGAAAGAGGTGCCTTTGAGGCAACTAAGCTGCTTATTTCAAACGGACATAGGAAAATAGCTTTGATAGGCGGACCGCTTAATACAGTGCCGGGAAGAGGAAGACGGGAAGGTTATATAAATGCCTTTAAGTTAAATAATATTCCGCTGTGTGAGGACATCATGTTCGAGGGGGATTTTTCAATAAACAGTGGAATGCAGATAACAGAGAAGATATTAAGAGAACATCCTGAGGTAAGTGCAATATTTTCATCAAATAATCACATGACTATAGGCTGTCTTAAGAAGCTTAAAGAGGAAGGCCTTTCTGTGCCAGAGGATATAGCTGTCGTTGGCTTTGATGATATAAAGCGAATGAATTTTAGTAATCTTGCAGACAATGTAACTGTAGTTGACCGCCCTACCCACGAGATGGGTGTACAGGCCATAAGGATGATGAATAAGATACTTAACGGAAAGACGGAAATGGAGAGAAGGATAATATTAATGCCTAAGATGGCAATAAGAGGATCTGAAAAACTACTTGAAACAAACCGTGGTATTAAATATCTGTAGTAAAAAAAATATTTAAAATAATAGATTCGGAAGCGGGAGGTAACCGGGTATGAGCTCAATAACACTTAAAAACATTCATAAGGCATATGGAAAAGAAATAATTATTCCAGACCTTAATTTCACAATTGAAGACGGATCCTTTACTGTACTGGTAGGACCTTCAGGATGTGGAAAGTCAACAACACTCAGGATGATTGCAGGATTGGAGAAGCCTACCTCAGGGGAGATATTTATCGATGATGAAAATGTCGTAGATGTTGATCCTGGAAAGAGGGGAATAGCAATGGTATTCCAGAACTATGCACTCTATCCAACAATGTCTGTAAAGGACAATATTGAGTTCGGACTTAAGAATAAAAAGGTACCTAAGGAAGAAAGAGAACAGCTTATCAAGGATGTAAGTGAGGTGGTTGGACTCACACCTTATCTTAGCAGAAAGCCTTCAGAGCTTTCAGGAGGACAGAGACAGAGAGTTGCGCTTGCAAGAGCAATGGTTAAGAAGCCAAAGGTTTTCCTTATGGATGAGCCACTTTCAAACCTTGATGCAAAGCTTAGACAGCAGATGAGAGTAGAGCTTATCGAGCTTCATAAAAGACTTGGAACAACCTTTATCTATGTAACACATGATCAGGTTGAAGCTATGAGTATGGGAGACAATATCATACTTATGGACAAGGGTATAATTATGCAGAGATCTTCTCCAAAGGAGATGTATCATAATCCTCAAAATGCGTACACAGCGCAGTTTATAGGAACTCCTCCAATGAATATCGTAGATGATATGGTTCCTGAAATTAAGGTCGGATTCCGTCCGGAAAAGACATCACTTATTGATCCGGGCGAGAGCCTCCTTAATATCTCTGGAAGAGTTATTACCAAGGAGCAGCTTGGTGCTGAGATGAACTATTCGATCGAAACCGCCTATGGAAAGGTAATGGTTAAGACAGAGGATGATATTGAGGGAGAAGCATGCAGACTTTATGTCAAAGAGGAGCATGTATTTGCCTTCGCAAAGGATGGAAAGCGTATAGAGGTAACAGCTGAGATTAAAAATGCCATCAGAAACCTTGAGAAAGGAGCATAAATAAAATGAGTAAAGGGAATGCTTCTAAAGCAAAGACCGGATGGTGGACGCATGACCGCAAGGATGCATTTAAGGGATATATACTTATATTTCCAGCCATTCTTCTTTTGACGATTTTTACGGTTTATCCGATTTTTTATCTTATCGATTCGAGCCTTAGGGATGGAAGCCTACTTAGCAAGAAGAGAAATTTTATCGGATTAGAGAACTTTATAACCTTGTTTAAGTCTGTGGATTTTCATACCACACTTAAGAATACAATTATCTATTCTATAGGTCTGGTTATAATACTCATGGTGCTAGCAACCTTGTTTGCAGTATGGGTAAATGGAAAAGCACAGAAACACCTTAACAGCGTAACCCTGGCAGCTGTATTTACACCACATATTATTTCACTTGTATCTGTATCTACAGTATTCCTTTGGATCATGGATCCACAGATAGGTGCTATCAACTACGTGCTTAGGTCAATAGGAATGAAACCATTTCCATTCTTAGCGAGCAGTAAAACGGCGCTGGCATCTTTGGTCGGTATGATGGTGTGGAAGAGTCTTGGATATTATTCGCTTCTTATACTTGCGGCACTTCAGGGTGTGCCTAAGGAAATATATGAGGCAGCAGAAATTGATGATACACCAAAGATAAGAACTTTCTTCCGTATCACACTTCCAATGATAAGCCCGACACTGTTCTTTACAACAATAGTTGCGACAATAAGCTCATTCCAGGTATTTGAAACAGTTAACCTTATGACTCAGGGTGGACCTGTAAATTCAACAAATACCTTGGTATATCAGATATATTCTGATGCATTTAAATACTTAAAACTCGGTCCTGCAACAGCAGAGGCGGTTGTGCTTCTTGGACTGGTTGGCATACTTACAATACTGTATTTTGTATTTCTTGGTAAGAAAGTACATTATCAATAAGAAGGGAGGAAAAATATGGACAGCAAAATCTTAAAAAAGACCGGACATGTTGTTGGCAGCATAATAAATGCAGTGCTTAAGCTGCTGCTGATTTTCATAATTGCATATCCGTTTATCTGGATGGTATTTACATCCTTTAAGCCATATAGTGAAACTACTATTTATCCTCCTACATTACTTCCGGTTCAGTGGACTATAGAGGGATATGTCAAAGCTTTGGAAATGGTTGACATGTGGGGCTTCCTTAAGAACTCTCTTATCGTAAGTTTTACAGTACTGATACTACAGTATATCGTTATAGTCCCTGCAGCATATGCATTTGCAAGATGTAAATTCAGATATAAGGGCTTCTTCTTCGGAATAGTTCTTCTTGGATTTATGATTCCGCAGCAGGTAACCTTTATACCGATTTATCTGATGTTTAGTAAAACAGGAATACTTCAGTCTCTGCTTCCACAGATACTTCCATTTATTGCAAACGCCTTTGGAATATTCCTGCTTCGTCAGTATTTTATGCAGATTCCGGAGGAAATTATTGAGGCAGCACGTCTTGATGATGCCGGAGAGCTTAAGATAATCATGAAGATCATGATTCCTATGGCAAGACCGGCTATATTTACAATAGGACTGTTGAGCTTCATATCAAGCTGGAACTCATACTTCTGGCCACTTATTATGACAACAAAGGATGCATTTAGAACATTACCTATCGGAGTTGCAATGCTTAACAGCCAGGAGGGAGGACGTCTTTGGAACGTTCTTATGGCAGGCAATATGTTCCTTGTTATTCCTATACTTTTAGTTTACCTCGTAGCTAATAAGCAGATTAGAAAAGCATTTGCTTACTCAGGCATTAAATAAATAAGAAGGGTGAAAGTGAGAGATATGAATAAAAAATTAATAGTATTATCAGTTGATTCTCTTTTTGATGAGGATATGGAGTATCTTAAGACACTTCCCAACTTCAAAAAGATATTAGACAGAGGTGTATATGCAGAAGGCGGAATGCGCAGCGTATATCCTTCATTTACCTATCCTGCACACGCTTCTATTATCACAGGTACATGGCCTGAATATCATGGCATATACCACAATGAGAAGCTTGATGTAGGAAATCCAGCTCCGGACTGGTTTTGGTATCACAAGGATTTAAAAGTTCCAACCATTCTTGATCTGGCACATAGAAATGGACTTACAACAGCATGTATAGGCTGGCCTTGCATGGGTGCTGATCCTGAAATTGACTGGCTCGTACCAGAAATCTGGCCTGAAAATGATAAAGTAGATCCAAGACCTATCTTAAAAACAGCATGCAGTGAAAACATGTTTGGAGAAGGTGGCGTGATGGAAAGACACTGGCACAAGCTTAGAAAGACAACACAGCCATTTATGGACAATATGATGGTTGGCTGCGCCTGTGATATTATCAGAAGGTATAAACCGGATGTAATGTTTATACATCTTGCTCATCTTGACCATACAAGACATGCAAACGGAATTCAGGGTCCGGCAGTGACACAGGCGATCATTGCAAATGATGACTGGCTTGGACGTCTCATGGAAGCGACCATGGATGCAGGTCTGTATGAGGAAACAAACTTTGCTGTAATCAGCGACCACGGACATCTTCCGGTACACAAGGTATTCAATCCTAACGTGCTTCTTGTAGAGGAAGGCCTTATCAGTCTTGATGACAATGGAAAAATAGTAAAATGGGATGCTTACTGCAATTCAACCTCACTTTCATGTCAGGTTGTAATGAAAGATCCTAAGGATGAAGAGGTAAGACATAAGTTAGAGAAACTTCTCTATAAGATGAGAGTCACTCCTGAATATGGCGTTGAAGCTGTATTCAACAAGGAAGAGGTAAGAAAAGAACAGCACCTTGCAGGAGAGTTTGAATATGTTCTTGAAGGACAGAATACAAGCTTTGGAAATGCATGGACTGGCGATGTGATAGTTGGACCGGATAATTCAGATTACAAATTCTCTGTAGCATCACATGGACATCTTCCTGTAAAGGGAGCCCAGCCTGTATTCATGATGGCAGGACCTTGCGTAGCTGGGTCTAAGGTAATAGAGAGACAGCGTATTATTGACGAAGCACCAACCTTTGCGAAGCTTCTTGGGTTTGAGATGCCGGATGCTAAGGGATGCGTTATAGAAGGAATATTAAAATAAACTTTATTTAGAAAACGTTAATAAGAAAATGTAAAAAAAAACTTTATTGATAAACTTATTAAAATAAGGTCGGGAAACGACTCAATATAAGAAAGGAGCTTTTGTATTATGAAAAAAGCGGTAGCAGTAGGAATGAGCCTGCTTATGGCAGCTAGTATCCTTACAGGCTGTGGTGGCAAAGAAGAGCCTGCAACTACACAGGCAGCAGGAGCTGAGGGAGGAAGCACAGCGGCTGAAGAAGCACCAGCGGATAGAACCGAGGTTGTATTTTGGACAAGTATGAGCGGCGGCATGGGAGAAGCTGTAGACAAGATAGTTAAGGATTACAACGAGAGTCAGGATAAGGTTCATGTAACAGTTGAATTCCAGGGTAACTATTATGATATGGCTGCAAAGCTTCAGACAGCAGTAACTTCAGGAGAAGCACCACATATAGCACAGCTTGAGATGGGACGTACAAAGATGTTTGCTGACTATGGTGTTCTTCAGAATATGACAGATATAGCCAAGGAAGCTGGTCTTGATACAAGTATGTTCTATGAGGGTCTTATGGACTGCTGTGACTGGGGTGAAGGACTCTATGCACTTCCATTCAACAGAAGTACACCTATGTTCTACTATAACAAGGATATGTTCAAAGAGGTTGGACTTGATCCAGAAGCACCTCCACAGACCTGGGATGAGCTTAGAGAGTATGCAGCAAAGCTTTCAATTCCAGAAGAGCGCTGGGGATTTGAAATGCCTATAGATGCATGGTTCTATGAAGCATTTATCATGCAGGGAGATGGACGCATCCTTAACGAAGATGAAACTGATATCGGATTTAATAATGAAACAGGAATCAAGCCACTTACACTCTGGAAGAGCATGATTGCAGAAGGCGTTATGAAGGCACCTCCGGGAAAAGAATACAATTCTTATGAGGCAGCCCGTTCAGATTTTGCAGCAGGTATTACTGGAATGATAGTAACCTCATCAGGAGACCTTGCAACACTTACAAATTCATGTGATTTTGAGCTTGGAACAGCTTTCCTTCCTAAGGACAAGCGCTTTGGAGTTCCTACTGGTGGAGCTAACGTAGTTATGCTTGCCGGACATGATGAGGATGCGGCAGCAACTATGGATTTCCTCAAGTATCTTACAAGCCCGGATGTAGCGGCATACTGGTCAGTACAGACTGGTTATGTGCCAAGCAGCAAGGCAGCATCAGAGTCTAAGGTATATCAGGATTTCATTAATTCAAATCCTGCAGCTAAGACAGCACTTAGCCAGATGGAGTATACAGATATTCCTAGACCTATCAACGAGGACTATCCACAGATACATTCTGAGATTATGATGACAGAGATCCAGCGCTGCATCGAGGTAGAGGATTATACACCAGAACAGGCTGTAGCAGCAATTTCAGAGCAGACAAAGGCATTACTTGGAAAATAATTGTAAAATAATATAATTAAAACCGGGGTAGTTTGCTATAATAAAGGCATACTGCACCGGTTTTAGAGGATTTTGCAGTAGATGCATATAAGCAGAAAAAACAGAGAAACAGAAAAGGAGCAGAAAAATGGAACTTAATAAGTATATTGACCACACATATTTAAAGCCATTTGCAACAGAGAACGATATTATTGAGAAGTGTAATGAGGCAAAGCAGTATCACTTCGCTTCAGTTTGCGTAAATCCATGCAATGTTAAGCTTGTAGCAAGAGAGCTTGCAGGAAGTGATGTTAAGGTTTGCAGTGTTATCGGTTTCCCATTTGGAACACATACAACAGCTACCAAGCTTTTTGAGACTAAGGAAGCTCTTGAAAATGGAGCAGATGAGATCGACATGGTTATCAATGTTGGTAAGCTTGTAGAAGGCAATGAAGAGTATGTAGAGGCAGAAGTAAAGGCACTTGCAGATCTTTGTCATGAGCATGGCAAGCTGTTAAAGGTTATTATCGAGACCTGCTATCTCAATGAAGCACAGATTGCTGCAATGTGCAGAATCGTAGAGGAAACAGGAGCTGACTTTATCAAGACTTCAACAGGATATGGAACAAGAGGAGCTGTGATAGAAGACATTGAGCTCTTCAAGAAATACCTCAAGAAGCCTGCAAGAATGAAGGCATCAGGCGGAATCCGTACAACTGAGGATGCAATTCGTTATGTAGAGCTTGGATGTGAGCGTCTTGGAACAAGCAATGGAATGGCTATAGTAGAAGGATCAGAGGCAAAGGAAGCATACTGATAAGCTGCTTAACATAATGAAAGGACTGATCGGGATTGGATGGAATCGCTGTAACACTCAATGAAATGAATATCGTGTCAACCTGTGCCAGACTTGGTCTAGCATTGCTGCTTGGCGGTATCCTTGGAGTAGAAAGAGGTAGAAAGCGTCGTCCGGCAGGCCTTCGTACATACATGATAGTATGTATGGCCAGTGCACTGGTTATGATGACAGGAGAGCATTTATTTGTAACCTTAAATACAGGAGATCCTGCAAGGCTCGGTGCACAGGTAATAAGTGGTATAGGTTTTCTGGGGGCAGGAACTATAATAATAACTTCTAAACAGGTAAAGGGACTTACCACAGCAGCAGGACTTTGGGCATCAGCCTGTCTTGGTCTTGCTGTAGGTGCAGGATATTATTCAGGAGCAATAATCTGTGGTATGTTTCTACTTGTAGTTTTTTCAGCAATGTCACGCCTTGATACAAGGTTAAGAATAAATTCAAAGCAGATAAACTTCTTTGCAGAGTTTCAGAGCATGGAGGCAGTTGGTGCATTTATTCAGATGATGCGAGATAAAAACTACAAGAT
Organism: Eubacteriales bacterium; assembly: GCA_030525875.1. GTDB lineage: Bacteria > Bacillota > Clostridia > Lachnospirales > Lachnospiraceae > Avilachnospira. The sequence goes on along the minus strand of JAUNDV010000013.1, from coordinate 41,530 downwards.
TTACGATGTAGAGATCAATAGAAGTAAGGATACGGTAGGAGATCTTGTTGGGGCTACCTTTTGGGTAGATTTAAATGAAAGAGTGAACCATATACAGGTTATCGGAGATTTTAGCCGGTTTAAGGGCGTAAGGTATATGGAAGAACTTGAAGTTATGTAGGTTTACTTAAGCAAAATTATGTAAACTAGTTGCAAATTAGTTATGTAAACCTATTATTGACTAGTTATGTAAACCTAAAAAAATTGTTGACAATTATACTCTCTAAGTTATAATTGTTTATATCTAAATATTACTTCTTGTAATATTATCTGAATATGTTATATAAAAATTTTATATAGGTTTAAGTACAGAGGAACTGCCGTCATGCTCCTTAGGGGTTGGCGGCAGTTCTTCGTTGTAGTAAATCCAGAAAAATAGCTTCATGAGGTCTGTATCAGGCTTTCATTTCTTGACATTTTCCAGCAAAACAACTAAAAAATATATATGAAGGTGAGGATGAATGAATAAAGAAAAAATAGACAGGAACATAATAAAAAAATGCTGGATCCTATTTACCTCAATGCTGCAAATAAGCTCATTTACATTTGGAGGTGGCTTTGTAATAGTGACACTTATGAAAAAGCGATTTGTGGACGAGTTAAAATGGGTTGACGATCAGGAAATGCTGGACATGACAGCTTTAGCCCAGACATCTCCCGGAGCAATCGCGGTAAATGCAGCAATACTTGTAGGCTGGCGGGCAGCAGGATTTGCAGGCATGGTAAGTGCCGTACTTGGAACTATTATCCCTCCGATAGTAATATTGTCGATAGTTTCTTATTTTTATTCAAAGTTTGTGGATAATGTTATCATTGCCAAGATGCTTAAGGGAATGCAGGCAGGCGTGGTAGCGGTAATCCTAAGCGTTGTCTGTGAGATGCTTGAGAAGCTTATTAAGCTACACTCAATTACACATATACTTGTATTTGCAGGCGTATTTGTGGCAGTAATGTTTTATAATGTAAATGTAGTATATATAATACTTTTAGCAGCTTTATTTGGAATAGCCATTTATCTTTATAACGAAAAAATGCATAAAAATGAGGCCAAGCATCAGGCAGGACAGATAGAAAAAATGCAGGAAAAGGGGGAAGATAAATGATATATCTTACACTTCTTTTTAGCTTTATTCAGGTTGGACTATTTAGTATAGGCGGAGGTTATGTTGCTATTCCTCTCATACAAAATCAGGCAGTAAATATACATAACTGGCTTACTATGGATGAGTTTTCAAATCTGGTTACCATAGCAGAAATGACACCAGGCCCTATAGCTTTAAATGCAGCGACCTTTGTAGGAACAAGGATCGCCGGTTTAAGCGGAGCAATAGTAGCAACCTTTGGATGCATATTGCCTTCATTAATTATAGTTTCCCTGCTTTCATATATATACAGAAAGTATAAGGAAATGAAGCTTCTAACCTATGTCCTTTCATTTCTCAGGGCAGCAGTTATAGCATTGATCGCCTCAGCAGGCTTGAATATATTAAAGCTTGTATGCTTTGTAGATGGAAATATGATCTATGAAGAACTACAATTTAGAAATATTTTAATATTTATACTTGCATTTTTATTATTAATGAAAAAGAAGAGTAATCCTATTCTGGTCATGTGTCTTGCAGGACTTGTAGGAGTCATCATTCTATAGATTTTAAGGAGTTTTTATGTCAGTTACAATCAAGGAGATTAACTTAGGCCCTTTATTAAAATATCCCGGAAGCAAAGAGAAGGAGTTAATCCACATTCTTCCAAATATTCCTGAAAATGCAGAACATTATTATGAACCTTTTGTGGGAGCTGGTGCGGTTTATTTCGCTCTTAACTATGATAAGGCATTTATAAATGATAAATCAACCGAGCTGATGGAAATATACAGACTGGCAAAGTCTCAGGACCAAAGATTCTTTTACTGGCTGGATATGATTAATTCAAACTGGGTCTGCCTTTCAGAGCTGTGTGACGATGATGCTGAGCTGCTTGAGAAAATCTATAGGGATTATTGTAAGGACAGGATCAAGGATTATGAAATTGGAGATATAATAATTGAGAAGGTAAGTGAAGCTACAGAAAACTGGAGAGGACTGTTTGAGCGTAAATCTAATCCATGCATAGTTCATTTTCTTGCGGAGCTTGCGGATAGCATGACATCAAAAATGATAAGACTAAGGGAAATAGAGGCTGAGCAGGGGCTACTACTTAGAGAGGAGCTAATGCAGAATCTGGAATGCGCTGTTAAAAATGCCTATTACATGCATTTGAGATACCTTTACAATTACCACAAGAAGGAGCATATTGAGCCTGAAATGGTGTTTGCCATTTTCTTTTTCCTAAGGGAATACTGTTATGCTGCAATGTTCAGATATAATAAGTCAGGAAAATTCAATGTACCTTATGGCGGGCTTACATATAACAGAAAACAGTTTGATAAGAAGATTGAACATCTAAGACACGGCAAGGTAACAGAACTTCTCGATAAAACAGAGATATACTGCGAGGACTTCATGGATTTTCTTGATAAGACAGATCCTAAGGAAGATGATTTTATATTTTTAGATCCTCCATATGATACAGAGTTTAGAAGCTATGACAATAATGAATTTTCAAGAAAGGATCATATCAGGCTGTCTAAATATCTGATAAAAAAATGCAAGGCAAAATTTATGCTGGTGATAAAGGATACAGAATTTATAAGAGAACTATATCCTAATGCTAAGAAGACAGCGAATGGAGAGCGATTGTACATAAGCTGTTTTGATAAAAAATACATACACAGCTATCAGGATAGAAAGCAAAGGGGAACCCAGCATCTCCTGATAACAAATTACCAGCCGAAGACCTGGGTACAGCAGACACTGGATCTGGGGATGTGATAGGAGTATTTTGTTAAGATTCCCTATTAAAAATGAGCTGTTGCAAAGGTAGAAAACCTACAGGAGCAACAGCTCATTTTTGTATGATTAAAATATTACTATGTTGGTGAGTGCAAATTCATTTAAAGCTTCTTAACATTTAGAGTACGTATTGCATTTAATACCGCAAGTACCATTACACCTACATCTGCAAAGATGGCTGCCCACATATTGGCAAGACCGAATGCGCCGAGTACAAGCACAAGCAGCTTGATTCCTATTGCAAAATAGATATTTTCATATACTATCTTTATGCAGTGTCTGGATATGCGGATGGCCTTTGCAACCTTCATTGGATCGTCGTCCATAAGCACGATATCAGCGGCTTCAATTGCAGCATCAGATCCAAGAGCACCCATTGCGATACCTATGTCTGCTCGTGAAAGGACAGGAGCATCATTTATTCCGTCACCAACAAAGGCAAGAGAGCTTTTGTCTGATTGCTGTCTGAGCAGATCCTCAAGTTTGGAGACCCTATCTCCTGGGAGTAGTTCGCTGTACCAGCCATTAAGGCCTAGTTTCTGTGCGGTTTCAGCTGCCACAGCTTCGGAGTCGCCTGTAAGCATGATTGTTTTCTTGACACCGATATTGTGGAGTTTATTTATTGATTCAGCTGACTGAGGCTTTACAATGTCGGATATTACTATTTCTCCTGCGAATTCATTGTCAAGAGCAACATATATAAGAGTACCCAAATTAGAGGAGCTTACATAGTTGATACCAGCATCTGCCATGAGTCTGGCATTTCCAATCTTTATATTGTGGCCATCTATTTCAGCGTTTATTCCCTTTCCACTTATTTCTTCAATTCTGCCGATTATAGAACGATCGATTTCATTTCCATAAGCTTTTATGAGAGAACGGCTTATAGGATGTGAAGATGCGCTTTCTGCATGTGCTGCATATCTGAGCAGTTCGTGCTCTTCTATAGTGTTGTTATAGATTCCACTAACTTCAAATACACCCTTTGTGAGAGTACCTGTTTTGTCAAATACTACACAGTCAGTCTTTGCGAGTTTTTCCATAAAGTTAGAGCCCTTGATGAGAATGCCTTCTTTACCTGCTCCTCCTATTGCTGCAAAGAAGCTAAGAGGTATGCTTATAACAAGAGCACAAGGACAGCTTATTACGAGGAAGGTGAGAGCTCTGTAGAGCCAGACTGACCACATTGCCGGCATGGATAACATAAGGCTTACTATAGGAGGAATGAGTGCAAGTGCAAGCGCTGAATATACAACTACAGGAGTGTAAATCCTTGCGAATTTTGAGATGAAGTTCTCGGATTTTGACTTTCTTGAGCTGGCATTTTCCACAAGCTCTAATATCTTGGAAACTGTGGATTCGCCAAATTCCTTTGTAGTCTGGATTCTTAGTGGACTTGAAAGATTTATGCAGCCACTTATTATTTCCATTCCTTCAGAAACATCACGAGGTATACTTTCTCCGGTAAGAGCCAGAGTATTGATACTTGAGTTTCCGTTTATGATGATTCCGTCTATAGGAACTTTTTCACCGGGATTTACAACGATTATACTTCCTGTAGGAACTTCATCGGGATCAGTTTCCTCGACCTGGCCATTTATCTCGAGATTGGCATAGTCCGGTCTTATATCCATGAGCTCACTTATATTTTTACGGCTCTTGCCGATAGCATAGCTTTGGAATAACTCACCAATCTGATAAAAGAGCATAACAGCAACGGCCTCTGTGTAATCGCCATTACCACTTACAGCAAGGACGATGGCACCGACAGTAGCTATTGCCATCAGGAAATTCTCATCAAAAACCTGCTTGTTAAGTATTCCTTTGACTGCCTTCCTTAGTATGTCATAGCCGATGATAAGATACGGAATCATATACAGTATGAATCTCAGTATACCTTGTGAAGGTATAAATTCTAAGAGTATCATCATGGCGGCAGCTGCGATGATACGCTTTAGCATTTTCTTTTGCTTCTTATTCATAGCTGCTCCTTAGAAGAATATCTCGCAGTCACTTTCAACCTTTTTGCAGTTTTTAAGGACTTCGTTCATTACATCTTTGGCATCTGCGCCATCCTCAAATTCAACATTCATCTTAAGTGTCATAAAGTTAACAGCTGCTGTTTTTACGCCAGAAGTCTTCTTGGCAGCCTCTTCCATTTTATTTGCACAGTTAGCACAGTCAACGTCGATTTTGTAAGTTTTTTTCATGATATATACCCTCTTTCTTAAAAATTATAGTTAGTTGTATTATTGGATTATATGTAAAAGAATAATACATTTTTATAACAATTAAAAGATTGCTTAATTGTTAAATCTAATATAGTTCATCCTCAAAAATATGTCAATAGTATATAAAAAGGTTTTATGATAAAATAAAATAAATATCTAATTTTGGAAGGTGAAGCTAATGTCAGAATGTAAAACACCACATGATCATGGGCAGTGTCTTGAAGCGGATTTTTCTCATATGCCTGAAACTGAGGACTTTATGATTGTTTCAGAAGTATTTAAGCAGCTAAGCGATAGCTCAAGAATGAAGCTGTTTTGGATACTTTGTCATTGCGAGGAGTGCGTTATAAATCTTTCAGTCATGATGGATATGAGCAGTCCTGCTATATCCCATCACCTTAAACAGCTAAAGGCGGGCGGACTTATAACAAGCCGCAGAGCTGGCAAGGAGGTTTATTATAAGGCAGCAGATACAAAGGAAGCCAGGATGATGCATAAGGCAATAGAGATGCTTGTTGAGATAAGATGTCCGTCTCAGGAGGACTGACAGCATTTTAGATAAAAATATTTTGGAGATATAGTGAATATGAATACAAAAGCTAAGAATGAAAATATATCCGCATGTAAGTATGCAAAAAAATGTGGAGGTTGTGACTATCAGGGACTTAAATATGAAGAAACTCTGGATAAAAAGCAGAAAAAAGTAAAAGAGCTTTTTAAAGGAATAATAGAGCCAGAGCCTATCATAGGAATGTACTGGCCTTATCACTACAGAAATAAGGTACATGCTGTATTTGACTACGATGGCAAAAATGTTATTTCTGGTATATATGAGGAACGTACACATAAGGTTGTAAATATTGAAAAATGTATGATAGAGGATGAGCTTGCAGATGAAATAATCCTTACGATAAAGGGCATGCTCAAGTCCTTCAAGATAAAAACCTACAATGAAGATACAGGATATGGAATATTCAGACATGTTATGGTCAGAAGAGGATTTTCCACAGGTCAGGTCATGGTCATACTCGTATTAAGTACGCCTATACTTCCATCCAAAAATAATTTTGTAAAGGCCTTGCTTAAGGCACATCCGGAAATAAATACAGTAGTATTAAATGTAAATGACAAGGATACCAGCATGGTGCTTGGAGACAGAAACATAGTTCTCTATGGAAAGGGATATATAGAGGATGTTCTCTGTGGACTCAGATTCCGCATTTCGCCTAATTCATTTTACCAGATAAATTCACAGCAGACAGAAAAGCTTTACAAAAAGGCTATGGAGTTTGCCAGCCTTAGCGGAAAAGAGACTGTTATTGATGCATATTGTGGAATAGGAACAATAGGCATGACCGCATCAAAGAAGGCCAAGGAAGTAATAGGTGTTGAATTGAATGCTGATGCCGTCAAGGATGCCAAGGAAAATGCAAGGCTTAACAACGTTAAAAATATAAGATTTTTTGAGCAGGATGCCAGTGATTTTATGACAGATATGGCTGAAAATGAAAACTATGCCAATGTTGTATTTATGGATCCACCAAGGTCAGGAAGCACTGAAAAGTTCATAGATGCTGTTTCATATCTGAACCCTGACAGAGTTGTATACATTTCCTGTAACCCGGAAACGCAGGTAAGAGATATAAAGTATTTTAAAAAGAAGGGATATGAGGTTAAGAAGCTACAGCCTGTGGATCTATTTCCTTGGACGGAGCATGTGGAGACGGTATGTTTGATGTCAAGGGAATAAGAGAGGAGTTTTAATAATAGCCGACAGTCTAAATATTATCAATAATGCGGTAGTTGAGGAAGTGCTACAGAAGTTTAAGATGATTTCATATAAAGAAGTATGTCTATGAGCAAACTGATAGCAAAAGAATACAAGAAATTTGAAGATATTAAGCGAGTATGTGAAGATGTTTCTGAGTATTGGAGTGCGATGGAATATGCTTTGGTAGTTGGTTATAAATGACTTTGGACTCTTTTAATTGATAAAGGTTTGATGTTTTGATAGATATTTTGAAAAAAGATATGTGATATTTTAGATTGTACGATATAGGATGTTATGGAATTTGTTGATGAAGATGAGGTGAGTAAGCAATGGCTAAAAATCATAGTTTAAATGCTGCGAGTGTGGCAAAACAAGATGAATTTTATACACAATACAAGGATATACAAAACGAGTTAAACCATTACGAAAAACATTTCAAAGGAAAAACGGTTCTGTGTAATTGCGATGACCCATTTGAAAGTAATTTTTGTAAGTTTTTTCTGCGTAATTTTAACTATCTTGGCTTGAAAAGACTTATTTGTACATCTTATAGTACGTCAACAGTTGTTGGAAAACAAATGGTATTATTTGATTGGATGGATGAGCCAGTAGTTACTGGAAATGGTTATGTTATGGACATAACAGAGGTTCCAATGGCAAATGGCAGAGGTGTTTCAGACGAAGATATTGACAGTTTGTTAAAATCGAAAAAGAGAGGAGTAAAAAAACTAAAAGGTGATGGTGATTTCCGTTCCGATGAATGTATAGAGTATTTGAAACAAGCGGATATTGTTGTTACAAATCCACCGTTCAGTTTATTTAGAGAATATGTGGCGTTACTGATGGAATATAACAAAAAATTTTTGATTATTGGAAATCAAAATAATATTACATATAAGGAAATATTTCCCCTAATCCAACAGAATAAAATATGGTTAGGATGTAAATTAGGAGATATGGCGTTTCGTGTTCCAGATCACTACGAACCAAGAGCGACAAGATTTTGGATTGATGAAAATGGGCAAAAATGGAGGAGTTTTGGAACGATTTGTTGGTACACAAATTTGGACCACGAAAAGAGACATGAAAAACTTATCTTATATAAAAATTATTATGGTAATGAAAGTGATTATCCAAAATATGATAATTACGATGCAATAAATGTGAATAGAGTTGCGGATATTCCGAAAGACTATTTTGAATATATGGCAGTTCCTATCACATATGTGGATAAACATAATCCGGATGAGTTTGATATTATTAACGCCAACGATATTAGAACGAATCCCAATACACCTATAAAAGGACATGGCTTAATTAAAGATAAGGATGCTATTATTACAACATATGCTGAAAAAACGGAAGAATTTTCAAAAAATAACTTGACATATGTTGCTGAAGAAAGTCAGAATTATTTGACAGACAGACAGACAGACAGACAGACGCATTACTTATGCGAGAATTGTCATCAGACGCAAGATGTAACGGAATTATGGGAGTGCCAATCACATTCCTTGACAAATACAACCCAGACCAGTTCGTTATTGTCGGGCTTGACAGATACGTCCCAGATAATCCAAAGTTCGGACATAGATTTACAGTCAATGGACGCGAAACTTACGCAAGAATACTCATTAAGAGAAAAATGTAGTGGCGTTATGGGAGTACCGATAACATTTCTTGACAAATACAATCCTGAGCAATTTGAAATACTTGGATTGGCAAATAGTGCAAGATATTTGGGGGGATTTTCATATTATACAGTTATTTAGGGTAAAAAAATTTATAATCGAATTTTAATCAGAAGGAGAAAGAGCAATGAAAATAGAGCCTAAATCAGTTAAAGTAAGTGATATATTTGAAAGTTATACTGATAACGGCGATGATGGAGTGTTTGCGTACGGTGGTAAGTTAGCAATACGCCCGGCATATCAGAGAGAGTTTGTATATGATACAGAGCAGGCCGAAGCAGTTATTCATACGATATTAAAGGGATTTCCATTGAATGTAATGTATTGGGTAAAGATTGGAAATGAACAGTATGAGGTCCTTGATGGGCAGCAGAGGACACTTTCTGTAATGCAATATTTAAAACATCAGTTTCCGATTAGTCTTGATGGAAAGAAATATTATTGGGATTCACTTACTGATGATATGTACAATACTATAATGAATTATGACTTTATGATTTACATATGTGAGGGTAATGAGTCGGAAAAGTTGGATTGGTTCAAAGTTGTAAATATCGGAGGAGAAAAGTTGACGGATCAGGAACTGCGTAATTCAGTTTATACAGGCGAATGGTTATCGGATGCAAAGAGATATTTTTCTAAGCGAAACTGCGCTGCTAAGGGATTATCAGATAAATACATTATTGGAGACCCAAACAGGCAGGAGCTTCTTGAAAAAGCGTTGAAAGGAATTTGTGATTATCAAGGAATTAAAGATATTACTGAATATATGGCTGCACATAAATCAGATAATGATGCAGATGAACTATGGCAGTATTTTCAAGATGTTATTAGATGGGCGGAGAAAATATTTCCTAAATATTATTCGGATATGAAGGGATTAGACTGGTGTCATCTTTACAATGAGTATCATAATAATTCATATAATTCGTCTCTAATGAATGCGGAAGTAAAAAGGCTTCATGAAGATGAAGATGTGCAAAAAACAAAAGGTATTTATGAATATCTTCTCTGCAAAGATACAGATCCATTTGCAGGTAGGTTTCTGAATTTGAGGACGTTTGATAAGAGAGATAAGATGGCTGCTTACAGCAAGCAAGACGGTATTTGTCCTATTTGTAAACAACACTTTGAGTTTGGAGAAATGGAGGGAGACCATATTAAACCTTGGAGTAAAGGTGGTCATACTATTCCTGAAAACTGTCAAATGCTTTGCAAAAAATGTAATGGAAAGAAAACAGATAAATATTAAAAAAATGCGTTTGAAGTTTCCATCCTTTTAGGTACAATGTATCAATCTTATCATACTTTATAAAGCTAAAATGACTCTGAAAATATGTGATTTTTAACTTTTTTGAAAAAGGTTGTGTTGGAATTGGAATGGATTGCGCTTGAAACAAAGGATAAGAAGTAAGTGATGAAATAATATATTTTTAAGTTATCTTAATTTGCTGAAACTTTGAAATGATGTCATACACATATTACAATTTCTGAAAGTATTGATATACATGGCATTTTTGATATATATATGGACTTGTTTACTAAAATAGCCTAAAAATCACATGCAGAGATGGTAGTATTGATATCAAGTGTATAGGAGAGAAAAGTTAATTTGAAAAAGAAGAAGGATGAAATTACCATCCGTTCCAGCGCAGCGGAATATTTAACCTATGTTGCTTCTGTGGGTGATCAGCAGGACAGTATTGAGATGCGCTATGAGGATGAGAATATATGGCTGACACAGAAGATGATGGCTACATTGTATGATGTGGATGTCCGTACAATCAATGAGCATATTAAGAAGATTTATTACGACTCAGAGCTTGAGGAAGATGCAACTATCCGGAAATTCCGGATAGTTCAAACCGAAGGTCACCGTCAGGTGAGCCGAGAGGTGGCTCATTACAATCTGCAAATGATTATCGCTGTTGGATTCAAGGTGAATAATGAGCGAGCTGTGCAGTTTCGCAAGTGGGCTAACGGCATCGTCAAGGACTACACCATCAAAGGCTGGGTCATGGATGATGAACGTCTGAAAAATGGCGGTTCTGTGCTTACAGTAGAATACTTCGACCGTTTACTTGAGCAGATTCGTGAGATACGTCTCTCTGAGCGTAGATTTTATCAGAAGATAACTGATATCTATGCTACAGCTCTTGATTATGACCGTACAGCAAAAACAACAAAGGAATTCTTTGCAAAGGTGCAGAATAAGATGCATTATGCAGTACATGGACACACAGCAGCAGAGTTGATTTATGATCGTGCAGTTGCAGATAAGCCACATATGGGATTAACTACATGGGCGGCAGCACCAGAAGGTAAGATTGTAAAAAGTGATGGGAGCATTGCGAAGAATTATCTGAGTGAGCAGGAAATGCGTTCACTGGAGCGTATCGTATCCGCTTATCTGGATTTAGCGGAAGACCGTGCGGAACGTCATATTCCAATGACAATGGAAGACTGGTCAAAACGCCTGGATTTATTCCTGATGGCAGATGACAGGGAAGTACTTCAGGATGCAGGTAAAATTACTGCTGAGATTGCCAAGGCAAAAGCTGAGACAGAATTTGAAAAATACCGCGTGATTCAGGACAGATTGTTTATGTCAGATTTTGATAAGTACATGTTGGAATTAGAAGATAAAACAATTAGAAATTGAAACAACTATTGAGACGGTAGTTAATATTAAAATCATAGGAGGAACGACATGCTTAATTTAGTAAAAGGACATAAAATCAGTAATCCAGAAAAATTAAATGAAGGCTATGAGATATGCAATGATGTGTCTATGATGGCAAATGTAAATGCAGAAAAGATATTAGATGTCTTCCAGCATTTTATTGTACTTCATGATGAACCGATGTTCTTCATTTTGGAATTGCCAGTGAATTTAGATCGAGAGTCACCAATAGCTCCTGGCATATTAGAAGAGACTCATAAGGATGTATATTATATTGATGGGTGCTCAAGAGAAGCTTGTCTTGCTCTTATGGAAAGATATGGTGATCTTCTTATAAATGATGGATTAGTTAGCTTTGGTTTTGGATGTCATGAAAGTAACGATGAAATTATGCAGGACAAGTACAATGTAATAACAATATATAGCCAGAAATTATCATCATATGCTGGATTTTTTGAAGCACACGAAATAAATCAGGTTGATGATCTCGTTACAGCGTGGGATACATTTTCAGAAGAAACACCGGGAATATCTGAACGCTTTGAATGGAATAATAAAACTATCTTGGATTTACCTAATGAATTAAAGGAATGGGGAATATATTTAGCTGAAACAAGAATAGAGTAAGAGATAGTTTACATTAGTCATTTGAAGTTCATAAAAATCCAAATAAGTCAAAAGTTTCAGACTTACAAGTCAGAAACTTGATAAAATATTTAAATTTTAGATTTGCACGACAGAAAAACCAGAGCAGAATTATTGGAGATTGCGTTGGTATGATTAAAAAATTATTTTAAGGTAGATTATCAAAGAGCTTTGTATTTATTATCTAAAGATGGTCTGTACAAGTAGTTTATGATTAAGATTTATGAAATGTACTAGATCATTAATGAATCCTAATCTTGGGCAGAATGAAAAGAAAATTCTTGAAGAGGCATTAAAAGTTGTTAAAGTACATATTAAAAGAATAGATAATCTTTTTGAACCATATGGAGGAATCGAAAAGTGGAAGAAAAAATAAAAGATAAGTATGAATGCGATAAACTAGTAGGCAATGATACTCTGGTTATGTGGTACAATCAAGTTATTGAGAAGAACATTGGTGAGCTTACAATTTCAGATGTGGCAAGATGTATAAGGCAGAAGCTGTTTCTGGATACAGCATATGAAATGCTATTAGTCTATTTGCTTCACGATCCATATGCAGGAGATATTTATGCAGGTGAATTGATGGAAAAAGCTTGCGAGGTCGATTCGGATTTTATTATAAAGCACAAGGATTCTGTATCAGAAATAATAGAGCATGCACAACAGTTTATTGATAATCATACATGGGAGTTTGAGGAAGATAAAATAGAATATCAGGAAGCTGTAGAAAGATTATCAAAATTGATTAAATGATGTATTAATAAGTAGCGATTTAATGGCTTATAACTGTAATAGCATGGATATACTTTCTTTATAGTAGTAGATAGTGTCAAAATTTATAATACAACAATAACTAATAAAGAATAAAAAGAGGATATACAATGGATTGCGAAAATTGTGGAAATTATATTTATGATGAGGATTATGACGAATATGTATGTCAGGCAAATATGGATGAGGATGAATATATGGCTATGCTGACAAACGAACGCTTTATATGCCCTTATCAAATTTCAAATGATGAATATAAAATAGTTAGAAAGCAGTTATAATATAAGGCAATAAAAACTAAAACATAAAATAAAAACTAAGATATAGAATA
>JAUNDV010000013.1:0-28464 GCA_030525875.1 Eubacteriales bacterium | reverse complement strand
AGAATAAAATTAATATTTAACTTGGAGGTATCAGGATGCTCTTTATTTATTATCCAAAATGCTCAACCTGTCAGAAGGCAAAAAAATGGCTGGATTCATATGACATAAATTATGATGCTCGTAATATATCTGAAGAAAATCCAACATATGAAGAATTAAAGGAATGGTATGCTAAGAGTAAGCTTCCACTTAAGAAATTTTTTAATACAAGCGGACTAGTTTATAAAGAGCTTGGACTTAAAGATAAGCTTGCAGATATGAGTGAAGATGAACAGTTAAAGCTACTTTCATCAAACGGAATGCTGGTAAAAAGACCATTATTAATAAAAGAGGACAGAGTACTTATCGGATTTAAGGAATCTGAGTGGGAAGAGGCTTTGGATTTGAAATGATCTATATTTAAGAAAAATAAAAAGACCACGTTATGGTAGTAATGGCTACTGTAGCGTGGTCTTTTGCTGATGTAAGGTAAATGTTCCATAGCGTTTACGTTACAAATATATACCAAATTACGCCAATATATTCCAACCGATGACTGAATGTGACTGACAATAACTGAATTCAATCTAGAATCTTTCAATTATTGAATATATACAAAAGATAAATTGATATTTTGTGAAGTTTTATGATTGATTATGACTGAATTTGAAACTATAATGAAAGCACAAAGAGGAGGCATAGAAAATGATTTATACAGTTACCTTTAATCCTTCTTTGGATTATATAGTGTCGGTAGATGATTTTAAATTAGGACTTACCAATAGAACAGATGAAGAGCAGATGCTTCCCGGAGGCAAGGGACTAAATGTTTCTACAGTTCTTAATAACCTTGGAATAGAAAACACAGCACTGGGATTTATCGCAGGATTTACAGGGCAGGAAATCAAGCGAAGAATGAAGAAAACTGGAGGCCGTTGTGAGTTTATTGAACTTGGGAATGGCATTTCACGTATCAATGTCAAACTTAAGTCAATAGATGGAACAGAAATAAATGGCAGAGGTCCGGTTATTACAGAGGAAGCACTCAAAGAGCTGCTAGGTCGTCTGGATAAGCTTGAATCTGGAGATATACTCGTGCTTGCGGGAAGTATTCCTGAGAGTGTGACAGATTCAATATACAAGGACATTATGATCAGGCTAAGTGGTAAGGGCGTACGATTTGTTGTAGATGCGACAAAGGAGCTTTTGTTAAACGTCCTGGAATGTCAGCCATTTTTAATTAAGCCTAATAATCATGAACTTGGCGAGATATTTAATGTTGAGCTAAATACCAGAGAGTCAGTTGTTGAGTATTCGAAGAAGCTCAAGGAAATGGGCGCTCAAAATGTACTTGTTTCGATGGCAGGAGAAGGAGCAGTACTTATAGATGCAGATGGAAATGTTCATATGCATGAAGCACCTAAGGGAAAGCTTATAAATGCTGTTGGAGCCGGGGATTCCATGGTTGCAGGATTTATTGCAGGCTATGAAGAAGCTAAGGACTATGAGCATGCGTTTAAAATGGGGCTTTCAGCTGGAAGTGCGAGTGCATTTTCAGAGTTGCTTGCAACAAGAGATGAAATAAAAGCTATATACAATAGCCTTTGATAAAAAGTTAAACAATATTTCAAAAAAGTATATCGCTCGCATAAAACAGGAGGGGAAATATATGCGTATCACAGAATTACTGGATAGAAGAAGTATAGCACTTGATAAGACGCCAAAGTCCAAGCAGGAAGCGCTGGATATGGCTGTCGAGCTTATGGCAAAAAGCGGAAAAATATCAGACATTGAAGCTTACAGAAAGCAGGTATATTTAAGAGAAGAGGAGAGCACAACAGGTGTTGGAGAGGGAATTGCTATTCCACACGGCCGCTGTGACGCTGTCAATGCGCCGGGACTTGCAGCAATGGTCATTAAGGATGGAGTGGATTTCGATTCACTTGATGACCAGCCTGTAACACTGCTTTTCCTTATTGCAGCACCAAATACAAAGGACAACGTGCATCTCGAGGTGCTCAGCAAGCTTTCTGCAATGCTTATGGATGAGGATTTTGTAGACTCACTTAAGAATGTCCAGTCTGTAGATGAATTTATGAAAATAATTGATAAAGCAGATGAAGAAAGAGTTGAAACAGAGTATACTGTAGAAAGCGGAGAGAATGCAAAGAAGATTTTGGCAGTAACCTCCTGTCCTACAGGAATAGCTCATACATATATGGCAGCTGAGGGACTTGAGAAGGCGGCAAAGGAAAAGGGCTGTTCTATCAAGGTAGAGACAAGAGGCTCAGGCGGTGCCAAAAATGTTCTTACAGAAGAGGAAATCAAAGAGGCAGATTGCATTATTGTGGCGGCAGATGCCAAGGTTCCTATGGATCGCTTCAATGGAAAAAAGCTTATTGAATGTCCTGTATCAGATGGCATAAGTAAGGCGGATGTGCTTATTTCAAGAGCAATGTCTGGAGATGCGCCAGTTTACAGAGCCACAGGTGAGGTTCAAACTGAGACAAAGAAGTCAGGTTCATTTGGACATCAGATATATGTACATCTTATGAATGGAGTATCAAATATGCTTCCATTTGTTGTTGGAGGTGGTATACTGATTGCACTTGCATTTTTGATCGATGGAATGAGTGTAGACATTAATTCACTTACGGCTGAGGCAAGAGCAAGCTTTGGAACTATTACACCGGTAGCTGCACTTTTGAAGGGTATAGGAGGACTTGCATTTGGATTTATGCTTCCTATCCTGTCTGGCTTTATTGCAATGAGTATAGGCGACAGACCGGCACTTGCAGTTGGTTTTGTTGGCGGTGCGATTGCAGCTAATGGCAAATCAGGCTTTCTTGGAGCTTTACTTGCAGGCTTTATTGCTGGTTATATCATAGTACTTCTCAGAAAAGCATTTTCAAAGCTTCCTGATACAATAGAGAAGCTTGCGCCAGTATTGCTTTACCCATTGTTTGGAATTGCATTTATTGGACTTATTATGAACTTTTTAGTTGAGCCTCCTGTAGGTATACTTAATACCGCTCTTAACGAAGGACTTGCAGGCATGGGAGGTTCTAGCAAGATTTTACTTGGTATCGTTGTTGCAGGCATGATGGCAGTAGATATGGGTGGTCCTTTTAATAAGGCAGCGTATGTTTTTGGTACTGCATCTATAGCAGCTGGAAATTATGACGTTATGGCAGCAGTTATGATTGGTGGTATGGTTCCTCCTTGTGCAATTGCACTTGCTACCATGCTTTTCAAGAATAAATTCACTAAGGCAGAGCGTGAGTCTGGTCCTGCAAACTTTATTATGGGACTTGCATTTATTACAGAGGGAGCAATCCCATTTGCAGCAGCTGATCCTTTACATGTATTACCAGCATGTATCGCAGGATCTGGTGTAGCCGGTGCGCTTTCAATGGCCTTTGGATGTACACTTATGGCTCCTCATGGTGGTATTTTCGTATTCCCTGTAGTAGGAAATGCAATGATGTATCTTGCAGCGCTTGCTGTAGGTACTATCGTGGGAACAGTATTACTTGGAGTATTAAAGAAGCCTGCAAAATAAAATAAAAATTTGTGAGGTGTAGGATGCTTACAGAAACACGCCATATGGAGATTCTTAAGCTTTTAAAAAATAAAGGCAGTGTCACAATACAGGAACTGAAGGAATACCTTGATGCTTCAGAATCTACTATACGCAGGGATCTAAATGAGATGCATGACAAGGGTGAACTTGTTAAGGTTTTTGGAGGAGCGGTTTTGAATCAGGCTTCAATGGAAACAAGAGAGGAATCCGTTTCAGAGAAGGGAGCCTTGCATCGGGATCAAAAGCTTGTAATTGCACAGCAGGCAGCAAAACTTATAGAAGAAGGGGATTTTGTCTATCTGGATGCAGGTACGACAACAGGACTTATGATTCCGTTTATAGAAAAGTCAGATGTTACCTTTGTGACAAATGCAGTAGCACATGCATTGATGCTTGCTGAAGCAGGGCATAAGGTGATAATGATAGGAGGAGAGCTTAAGTCTGTAACAGAGGCGATAGTTGGAGAAGAGGCCTATGCAGCACTTCAAAAATATAATTTTACAAAAGGATTTTTCGGAGTAAATGGTATTGACAGAAAAGCTGGTTTTACGACACCGGATGTAGGCGAGGCGAGGATCAAACGCTGTGCTATGCAAAACTGTAAATGCTGTTACGTCCTTTCAGACAGCAGTAAGTTTAACCGCATTTCACCGGTTACCTTTGGCGATATAGAAGATGCAGTAGTACTCACAGATGAGATTCCGGAAATATTTTCAGGATACACAAATATAAAAAAGGTAAGATAAACCTTAATATGGATTTTAATACATTTATAAATAGATTCCCCATAAAGCTAAATGATCAACAGAGAGAAGCAGTGCAGGCCGTAAATGGACCTGTACTGCTTCTTGCTGTACCCGGAAGCGGAAAGACGACAGTGCTTGTGGCAAGACTTGGCTATATGATATTTTGCTGTGGCATTGATCCTGCAAAAATACTTGTCCTTACTTATACTGTTGCCGCTACAAATGATATGAAGAAGCGTTTTGCAAAGCTTTTTGGAGAGGAAAATGCTTCAAGAATAAAATTCCGTACAATAAACAGCATATGCCAGGGAATTATAAAGACCTATGGAAGAATGCTTGGCAAGGAGCCATTTTCACTTGAAAATGATGAAAAGAAGCTGCTTATGATTATTTCCCTTCTGTATCAAAAATATGAGCATAAATATCCGGAGGAAAGTGATCTTAATGAAATCAAAACCATGATTACATATATAAAAAATATGATGCTTTCAGATGAGGAGATAAAGGAGCTCGAAAAGGAAAGTGGATATAGCATTCTGAAAATATATAAGGGCTATTGTTCTGAACTTAGGAGGCAGGGGCTGATGGATTATGATGACCAGATGGTTTATGCCTATAACATGTTAAGCTCAGATGCTAAATTTTTGGAATACTGTCAAAATAGCTATCCTTATATATGTGTGGACGAAGCGCAGGATACCTCCAAAATACAGCATGAAATAATTGCACTTTTGGCAGCTAAAACTAAGAATATTTTTATGGTCGGAGATGAGGATCAGAGTATTTACGGATTTAGAGCGGCCTATCCAGAGGCCCTGCTTTCATTTGAACAAAATTATTCTGGGGCAAAGGTGCTTTTGATGGAACAGAATTTCAGATCAAATGCAAAGATAGTTGAAGCTGCTGACAGGTTTATACAGAAAAATAAGCTAAGGCATAAAAAGCAGATGATACCAACAAGGAGTGCAGGAGCTGATATCAGGGAAATAAAGCTTAGTGGCAGGGATGCCCAATATGAATACCTGTTAAGACTTGCTGAAAAGTGCGAAAGTCAGACGGCTGTTCTATATAGAGAAAATGAAAGTATAATACCGCTTATAGATTTGCTGGAGAGAAATAACCTGCCTTACAGAATAAGAAATGCGGAAATGTCATTTTTTTCAAATCGTCTGGTCATGGATATACAGGATATTTTGAGATATTCAAAGGATATATATAATACAGACTTATTTGAAAAAATATATTATAAAATATCGACCTATCTCAGCAAAACAGCAGCTGGCAATATATGCGCTCTTTCAAGAAAAAATGGAAGCTCGGTTTTTGAGGAAACTTATATGTATCCTGATGTAAAGCAGGGAACTATAAACAGCATGCAGAGACTTGAGGCAGAGCTAAAAAAGTTGTCATTTGGAACGCCATTAATGGCAATAAACCGTATAATAAGCAGTATGGGATATGGCGAATACATGGAAAGAACTGGCCTTAGAAATACAAAGGCCTTTGTATTAAAGTCAATTGCTAAAAGGACTGCTACTATTGATGAGTTCCTCTTGAGACTTGAGGAGCTAAAGCAAATCATTCAAGATAAGGAAAATGACTACAGCTGTCCATTTATTCTTTCTACCATACATGGAAGTAAAGGCCTGGAATACGACAATGTATATATGATTGATTTGATTGATGGCATTTTCCCTGAAGAGACAGCTGTAAATACAAAACAGATGGATAAAAAGGAGCTTGAGGCCTATGAGGAGGAAAGACGTATTTTCTATGTAGGTGCTACAAGAGCAAAGGAAAATCTTTTTCTTCTAAGGACATCTGAGGAGTCCTCATTTATTAGGCAGCTGCTTGAAGAAAGTATCAGTGAAAATGATATAAAAAAATTTAAAGACGGTTTTTCGGAAGGTATGGCCGTTACACATAAAAGATTTGGAGAAGGTACTATAACAGCAATTAAGGATAGAAATATAAGTATTTTATTCCATGAAAAAAATAAGCTAAAAACCTTTGATTTAAATATTTTAATTATGAATAAACTACTTTCTGCAAAATGAAAATAATTTGCAAAATTTGAAAATATAAAAAAATAATTATTAGTTCCTATTTGAAAAACGGTATGTTATAATAAATGAAATAATAAATTGTGGTAACGTTTTCTTAATTCACTATGAACAAAATGAGAGGTTTTTATTATGGGAAGTAAGGTTATAGTTTTTGGAAGTTTTGTAGTTGATCTCATGGGCAGAACTCCACATCTTCCAGCTGCTGGGGAGACAGTAAAGGGCAGTATGTTCAAGATGGGACCTGGAGGCAAGGGGTTTAATCAGGGTGTTGCAGCACATAAGGCCGGAGCAGATGTAACAATGATTACAAAGCTTGGCAAGGATACATTTGGGGATATAGCTGTTAATACAATGAAGGATCTGGGTATGGATACTTCCAAGCTTTTATTTTCAGAGGAAACAGAGACAGGCTGTGCTCTTATTATGGTAGATGAAAATACAAGCCAAAATGAAATCGTAGTTATTTCAGGCGCCTGCGGTACTATCACAGAGGAAGAAACTTCAAGAACTGCGGGACTTATGGATAGTGCAGAGTATCTGCTTACACAGCTTGAGACAAATATGTCATCTATAGAGCAGGTTATTAATCTTGCATACAATAAGGGAGTGAAGGTTATTCTTAATACAGCTCCGGTTCAGCCGGTTACAGATGAACTGCTTTCAAAGGTATGGCTTGTTACACCAAATGAAGTAGAAGCAGAGATTCTTACAGGAGTAAAGGTAGACAGCGAAGAGCAGGCAGATAAGGCGGCTTTATGGTTCTTTGAAAGAGGCGTAAAGAATGTTCTCATTACTCTTGGTGGAAGAGGCGTATATATCAATGCTGATGGTAAGAAGGGAATAGTTCCTGCGTACAAGGTTAAGGCAATTGATACAACAGGTGCGGGAGATGCATTTAACGGAGGACTTCTCGCAGCGCTTTCAGAGGGTAAGGATTTGTGGGAGTCAGCTGTTTTTGCAAATGCACTTGCAGCACTTTCAGTTCAGAAGCTGGGAACAACAATGTCAATGCCTTACAGAGAAGAGATAGATGCTTTTCTTGAGGAAAATAAAAGATAATATAAGATAACAGGCTAACTGTTCAGACAGCGGTATGGGGGATTTGATATATGACTATAAAAGATATTGCAAAACTGTCTGGGGTGTCGGTGAGTACAGTTTCACGAGTTTTAAATGACAGTGGATATGTGAAGGAAGAAACGAGAAAAAAGGTTGAGGAAGTAATAAGTAAATATAATTTTAGACCGAATGCTATAGCAAGAAGTCTTATAAAATCCGAGACCTCGCTCATCGCAGTTATTATGCCTGGACGTATGAATCCGTTTATGACACACATTTTGGATGCTATTGAAGAATGTGCGGACGTGTACGGACACAGCGTTTTATTTTACAATACAAATGATGATGCAGACAGAGAGCTAAGAGCTGTAGAGCAGGCACTTGAGCACAGGGTTACAGGTATACTTATCTTGCCGGTAATAGGCACCAGGGCGCTGGAAGACCTCGAAACAGCAGAAAAAAGTGGAATACCAGTTATTCTTATAGACAGAGAGATACCGGGAGCCAGCTTTGATTCTGTGATTATGGACAATCGCAAGGCAGTTTATGATGCAATGCAGCTTCTTTTTCAAAATGGACACAGGAGTATCGGAATCATTACAGCTCCTGAGGTCGTTGAAAAGGGAACCAGACTTGATGGATATATAGAAGCATTAAAGGAGCAAAATATAGAAATAAGAAATGACCTGATATATAACGGTGATTTTAATGAAGAAAGCGGATATAAGGCCTGCGAAAAGTTTTTATCACTTGAAAATGCTCCTACAGCCATACTTGTAAGCTATAGTTCAGGAACAATTGGCTGCATCAGATATATGAATGAGCATAATATCAAGCCGGGAAGAGATATCGGACTTGTCGGCTTTGATGATATTTCAACACTTAATATGTTAGGATATCAGATTACAGTAGTAGACAGACCTAAGAGGGAAATGGGAAAGCTCGCTTATGAGCTTCTTATGGACAGACTGAATGGAAGCATTGATTCAGCAAGATGCAGGGAATGTCTTATGGATGCAAAGCTTCATGTCAGAGGCAGTGAGTTTTGTAGTTTTGCATCAGGGCAGAGATGAAATTTAATATATAAGGATATTCGTCTAAGAGAGGAAATAGTTATGCAGAACAAGATAGATAATATTAAAGAAATTATCAGGGATCCAAAATATACATATCCTCAGAGAATAATAGCTTTAGCACAGGCAGCAGAAAATCTGCCGGATCCTGTTGAGCTTAGTGAGGATGCACAGTGGTTTGTAGACAGAGATATCGTATTTGATATGGGAGAGGGAAATGTTCCTTACAGACCAAGATATGTGCTTCCGGATTACGATAAATTCATGAAGCAGGGAAGTAAATTTCTCATGCTGGAGCCACCAAAGGATATCTGGGATGCAGTTTCAAATCTCCTTATATTGTACAGGCATGTGCCTTCTGTTATAGATGGTCCGGTTTATATAGGACATATTGACAGACTGCTGGAGCCATTTGTAAAGGATGAGGAAGAGGCAGAGCATGCGATAAGAATTTTCCTTACAAATATAGATAGAACTATAAGTGATTCATTCTGTCATGCTGATATCGGACCATATGATACAAAGGCAGGAAGAATCATTCTCGAGCTTTCAGCAAAAATGCAAAGACCAGTTCCAAATATGTCGCTTATTTATAATGAGCATACGCCTGATGATTTTGCAATAAAGGCAATTGAGACAGGACTTGTTACAGCTAAGCCAAGCTTTGTAAACGATGCCATGTATACCAAGGATTGGGGAAGCGATTATGCTATAGTAAGCTGCTATAATGCACTTCCTATAGGCGGAGGCGGACTTACACTTGGAAGACTTAATCTTAAGAAGCTTTCAGATGAAGCAAGGGATAAGGAGCATTTTCTGAATGACCTGCTTCCTCGTGCTGTGGCTGCACAGTGTGAGCAGATGGATAAGAGAGATAATTATATCTTTGACGAAGCTAAATTCATTGAAAATAGCTTCCTTGCTGATGAGGGACTTATAAGCAAGGATAAATTTGTAGGAATGTTTGGACTTGTGGGTCTTGCTGAATGTGTCAATAAGGTACTTGGACTTACAAAGCCTGAGGAAAGATATGGACATGGCAAGGAAGCAGAGGAGTTTGCACTTCATGTACTTGATCTTATCAATGCCCAGGTCACAGCTTACAAGCCTAAATACGGAAGCTTTGCTCTGCATGGGCAGGTAGGAATATCTACAGATGAAGGTGTTACACCTAATACAAGAATACCAGTAGGTGAAGAACCATCACTTCCTGAGCAGCTTTTGTTTACAGCTAAGACACAGAAGCATTTTGCGGCAGGTATTGGAGAGCTGTTCCCATTTGAAGAAACGGCAATGAAAAATCCAGCTTCCGTTCTCGATATTATAAAGGGTGCCTTTGCTATGGATATGAGATATTTCTCATTTTACTCAAGCGATTCAGATGTTATCAGGGTTACAGGCTACCTTGTAAAGAAATCTGACATATTAAAATATGATTCCGGAGAGGCTTGTCTTGGAAATTCGACAGTTCTTGGAAGCGGAGCAAGTAAGGGACTTCATATATTTGAGAGAAGTGTAAGAAATGTGTGAGTCAAAGCTTAGCCCTTGTGATTTTAATAAGGAAGCTGACAGAGGACTTGTTAACAAAATTATTCCATTTAGCTGTGTGGATGGACCTGGAAACAGGAGTTCAATATTTTTTCAGGCCTGCGATTTTAGATGCAGGTACTGCCACAATCCGGAAACACAGGCACTTTGCATAAACTGTGGCGCCTGCGTTGAGGTGTGTCCAACTGGAGCTTTATCTCTTCTGGACGGCAAAGTTATATGGAATGAAGATAAGTGCTGTGCCTGTGATAAATGTCTTGGGGTCTGCACTCACAATAGTACTCCAAAGACTAAATTAATGACTGTAGATGATATAGTAGCTGAGCTTGGGACAGCACTTCCATTTATTACTGGAATTACTGTTTCGGGAGGCGAGTGTACC
Source organism: Eubacteriales bacterium (assembly GCA_030525875.1). Taxonomy (GTDB): domain Bacteria; phylum Bacillota; class Clostridia; order Lachnospirales; family Lachnospiraceae; genus Avilachnospira. The sequence goes on along the minus strand of JAUNDV010000013.1, from coordinate 18,028 downwards.
TTTTATCATAGGTTTATCACAAGGCTGTTTAGACGTTTTCATGAGCTTGGAAAGACGGCATTTGCAGATACCAACGGACAGCTTTTATTTAAAGATATGCCATGGCTTACAGATGAAATGGATATGGCTATGCTGGATATAAAGGCGTGGTCTGAGGATAAACACAGGCTGCTTACAGGCAGAGGGAATAAAACTGTCATAGAGAATTTTCATTATCTTGCAGATATAAATAAGCTGTATGAGGTAAGGACAGTTGTGATACCGGATTATCTGGACAATGAAGAAACTGTTACAGAGGTCTCCAAGGTATTGAAAAATTATCCAGATATAAGATACAAGCTGATAAAGTTCAGGCCATGGGGAGTAAGGCCGGCTATGAATGTATCAGTGCCTTCGGATGAATATATGAACAGACTAAAGAAGCTTGCCATGGATATTGGGGTTTCAGAGGTTGTTATAAGCTGAGGATGAAAATATATGTGTAAAAAAATATTATACAGCTGTGATACAGGTATAGATGACGCTCTTGCACTTCTTTATCTTGCAGCACAGGATAAATGCGAACTTGTAGGGATAACTGCTTCCTATGGCATGGGGCATGTATATAATGTATACCGCAATACTAAATATGTGCTTTCACTTCTTGGAAGGGACGACATTCCTCTAAAAATGGGAAGCGACCGTGAACTTAGCGGAATTCCTTACGATTACAGTAATGGAAGTCGTTTTCATGGAATAGAAGGACTTGGAGGAGTACTTGGAGAGGCTTGTGTTGAAGACTGCGAAGGTGCAGAGGTTGAAGAAGCAACTGATTTTATCATAGATCTGAGTCATAAGTACGGCAAGGAGCTTATATGGGTCACTAGCGGACCATTTACAGATATAGCAAGAGTGCTTAGAAAGGATCCTGATATCTGTGACAGGATAGGCGCAGTATATGTGATGGGAGGAGCTGTAGCCTCTCCCGGAAATGTAGGAAATTATAAAGAAGTATGGATGGAGGCAAATGTCAGGATAGATGTTCCCGCAGCCAAAGAGGTCTTGGAATCAAGACTTCCTATAGTTCTTGTCGGACTTGATGTTACAAGAAAGACCTTATTTAGCTACGAGGATCATGAGAGATGGCATAAGCTTGGTACAAAATCAGCACTTTTCTTCTATGAGGCGCTTAAGCATTATCTTGGAGCATATAAGGAATATCATCCTTATCTTGGTGGCTGTGGACTTCACGATCCTTTGGCAGCAGTTGCAGCTGTAAATCCTGAGATACTGACAACTATACCTATGCATTTAACCTGTTATACAGATGGTCCACAAAGGGGAAGGACAGTAGAGGATGTGCTAAGATGCAACGATCCACATTATGATACAAAGGTTGCATTACTTGTAGATACAAAGGCTTTCCAGGAGGAATTTTTTGCAAGGACTGAAGAACTATTGTCCAAAATTTAATTACCTAAAAGGAATAGCTGATAAATAAATTATTATTAAAGAAGGGGGAATGGCTGATGGGACATTTACTGGAAGTAAAAGACGTTACTAAAATCTACGAAGGCGGCGTACTTGCAAACCATAATGTCAATTTTACAGTCGATGAAGGCGAAATACATGCGCTGGTGGGAGAGAACGGTGCAGGCAAAAGTACACTTATGAAAATGTTGTACGGGCTTGAGAGCGTTACCTCTGGACATATTTATATGAACGGTGAAGAACTGAAGCTTCAATCCAGTAAAGATGCTATAGAGCATGGAATCGGCATGGTACACCAGCATTTTATGCTGGTAGATTCATTGACCGGAGCAGAGAATATGATGCTTGGAATGCCAAAAACAAGCTTCATATCAAACAAGAAAAGAGATATTCAGATTACAAATGAGGTAGCTGAAAAATACAATTTTGATATCGATGCTTCAAGAAGAGTTCGTGACATGAGCGTAGGAATGAAGCAGAAGCTGGAAATACTCAAGATTCTTTATAGAAGTGCAAAGCTTATTATTCTGGATGAGCCTACAGCGGTTTTGACACCACAGGAGACAGAGGAGCTTTTTGAGAGACTTATAGAGCTTAAGAAGAGAGGAATGACAATCATTTTCATTTCACATAAGCTTAATGAGGTTAAGAGAATCAGCGACAGGATAACTGTATTAAAAGGTGGAGTTACAAAGGGAACATATCTTACAAAGGATGTTTCGGAAGAGGATATTTCAAATCTTATGGTAGGAAGAGAAATTTCCTTTGAATATGACAAGAAGCAGATTGAGCCGGGAGAAGAAATTCTCAGAGTTCAAAATGTTGTATATGTAGATAAATTTAAGGTTCCTAAGCTTCAGGGTGTAAATCTTTCAGTAAAAAGAGGCGAGATCGTAGGAATTGCCGGAGTTGAAGGAAATGGACAATCAGAGCTTATTTCAATTATTACAGGAAATATGCGTGCCATGGAGGGAAGAGTTTTCCTTAATGGCAAGGATATAAGCAGAGAATCTGTAACTAACATAAGAAAAACAGGTATGTCACATGTTCCAGAGGACAGAATGATTGACGGTTGTGCAGCAGAAATGAGCGTGCAGGAAAACCTTACAGTTACAAACATTGATAGCTTTGCAAATAAGTTTGGAATGATTCAGAAGAATAAGGTTAAGGAGCACTGCCGTGATCAGATCAAGGAATTTATGATCAAGACCAAGGATGAGAATCAGGCAATAGGCAGCCTTTCAGGAGGAAATATCCAGAAGGCCATAGTTGCCAGAGAGTTTAAGGCCGAGAGCGATTTACTTGTACTTAACCAGCCAACAAGAGGTGTCGATGTAGGAGCTATTTCATTTATTCACTCAAAAATTCTAGAAATGAGAGAGAATAATAAAGCTATACTCCTTTCATCAGCTGACCTTAACGAGCTTATTTCCCTTAGCGATAGAATACTCGTAATGCATAAAGGAAAAATAGTTGCATCACTTAGCAATTCACCAAAGGTTACTGAGCAGGAGCTTGGACTTTACATGCTCGGTATAAAGAAACAGGAAGGAGTGGAATAAGTCATGGGAAAAACAGATAACAATAAGAAAAAATTTGATATCATGAATTATTTCAGTGTCATCAGGACAATAGCGGCACTACTGCTCTCTATTCTGTTGGTATTTGTAATAATATTCTTTGTAAGTGATATGCCGGGACTTGCTATTGAGAAGCTTATGCTTGGACCTCTTGAGACTAAGAGAAGCTTCTTCAATGTAGTCGTAAGAGCTATACCGCTTGTATTTACAGGACTTGGACTTACACTTTGCTTAAAGTCAGGTATCTTCAACATAAGCTCGGATGCATCATTTTACATGGGTGCGGTAGTTGCAACTGCTATAGCTATTGCCTGTCCGCTTCCAAATGGTATTCACCAGTTTGTGCTTATCCTTGCAGCGGCTGTTATAGGAGGTCTTATCTCAATGCTTCCTGTAATAGTTAACAAATATACAAAGGTAAATCCTGTAGTACTTGCCATTATGGCAAACTCAATATTCTATTATTTTGGACTTTCAATCATAAGTACCTTCTTCCTTGAGAAGAGCGGAAGCTGGGGAAGCTACAAATTCCCAGATCATGCAAGACTTGGAACAATGATCAAGGGAACTACTCTTCACTATGGCTTCATAGTAATGATAGTAGTTACAATTTTAGTAATTTTCCTTATGAATAAGACTTCCTTTGGATATAAGGTAAGAGTAACTGGAAGTAATCCTGAGTTTGCAAAGGCATCTGGAATAAAGACAGGCGCAGTTATACTTATGGCGCAGTTTATAGGTGGTGCTATAGCTGGTATGGGAGGCGCTATCGAGATGGTAGGTGTTTATAAGCGTTTCCAGTGGCAGCTTCAGACAGCCTATGTATGGGATGGACTTCTTATATACATGCTTGCAAATGGAAATCCTACATATATACCGCTTACGGCATTTTTTATAGCGTATCTGAGAGTTGGAGCGGAGATAATGTCAAGAGCTACAGATCTTGATCCTGAAATTGTTACCTTCCTTCAGGGAATTATCATCCTGCTCGTTGCTTCACAGAGATTCCTTTACTTTATAAAGCGCAGACACGATCAGAAAGTATCACTTATGCAGGCAGCGGCTGAGGAAGGAGGTGCAGAGGCATGATGGAGTTCTTCTTATCCCCAACATTCTGGAAAACAGTACTTGCAAGTACTACACCTGTTATGCTGGCGACACTTGCCGCTAACATGATGACCAAGTCTGGAATATTTAACCTCGCAATAGAGGGAACAATGCTTATATGTGCACTTACAGGAGTTGTTGTCAGTGCATTTACACAGAATCTCTGGGTAGGCTGTATAGTATCAGTATTAATGGGAATTTTTATTTCCTTTGTATTTGGATACTTTGCTCTCATAATGAAGGGTGCCATGAATGCCTGTGGTGTTGCCGTTAACCTTATAGCATCTGGCGGTACAGTATTTGTACTGGTTATGCTCACAGGAAGTAAGGCAAACTCAAGTGCTCTTAAGAGCCTTACCTTCCCTAATATAAATATTCCTTTCATAGAGGATATCCCTGTTTTAGGAACAATACTTTCAGGACAGAATATGGTTACATACATAGCCTGGTTTGTTGTAGCCCTTACCTCATGGATGCTTTATAAGACAAAGCTTGGAATTAATATAAGAGCGGTTGGCGAAAATCCTTCAGCAGCCAAGACAGCAGGAATTAACGTTCTTTTCCATCAGTTTGTTGCACTTGCTATATGTGGAGTTGCCTGTGCATTTGGAGGAATGTATCTTTCAATGGGAGCATTAAAATCATTTACAACAGGAATGGTTGCAGGAAGAGGATATATGTCTCTTGCTATGGATGCAATGAGCCAGGGAAACCCGATAGTAGGATGCTTAAGCTCACTTCTATACGGATTTTCAGATACCATTACAGTTTACCTGCAGCTGTACAGTAAGATAGATCTGAAGCTCATTGAAGCTTTCCCTTATTTATTTATCATCGTAGTGCTTGTTATAATCCAGGCTATACGTAAGATGGTAGAACGTAGAAAAGAAAAGCTTGCAAGCCTTAGTCAGGCAGCATGAAAATAGATACACAATTTAGGAGGAATCAAAATGGCACAGGAATATTATGATCCATGGTCAAACACAAAAACAAAAAATGGTCTTGAAGCAGATCTTGTAATTTCAGCGCTTCAGAAATGCATCAGACGTGGTGAAGAGGACAAGGCACTTCGCATGGCATACGAGCTTTATATTACATCAGAGTTCCATGAGGATAAGATGTGGAACCGTCTCCTCGTTATTCCGGTAGAGGATATCGGATTTGGTGATCCTCAGGCAGTTGTAATAGTTAAGACATTATTTGATATTCACAAGCAGTTTGCTTATACAGATGGAGACAGACCTATTTTCTTCATGTATGCGATCCGTTACCTCTGCAGATGTCAGAAGGAGAGATCAACAGATCATATCAAGAATATTATCATGAAGGAATTTAACAAGGGCTATGTTCCAGAGATTCCAGATTATGCAATTGATATGCATACTATTCAGGGAAGAGCAAGGGGAAGAGATGTATTCTATTTCCTTGATGAGGCTAGTAAGGTAACTCCGCTTTGGGATGAGTATGATGATTCATACCGTCAGAAGCTTTATGAGATATGCAAGCAGGAAGCGGAAGAGAATAAGGAGGATAAGTAACATGAAAAAATGGAGCAGATTTGCAGCAGCAGCTATGGCAGCAGTAATGACAGTTACAGCACTTACAGCATGTGGCGGCAAGACAGAAGAGACAACAGCAACAGCTAAGGAAGAGGCAGCTGAGGCTACAACAGCAGCAGCCAAGGAAGAAGCAGAGGCTGAAAGCGGTGAGAAGAAGGAAATCTATGTATTCATCAGAGACAGAGGAGATCTTTCTTACTGGGACAGCATGGCTGAGGGTGGAGATCGTGCAACCAAGGACTATGCTGACAGAGCTAATGTACATGTAGTTGAGACAACAGTTGATCTTCAGGCAAACCTTCAGGCTATGTATGAGGCAGCAGATGCAGGTGCAGACCTTATCATCACAGCTTCAGACTTCAAGGATAATCTTGTAGAAGTAGCTAATGAGTATCCTGAGATTGCATTTACAATCATCAGTGAAGATGTAGTTTCACAGTGTGAAAATGGAAATACTTACGGTGTAGACTTTGCTACAAGCCAGGCAGCATACCTTGGTGGTATAGTTGCAGCAGATCTTGCAAAGAACGGAACAGCAGACATGGAGCCAACAGGAACAATTGGATTTATCGGTGGAATGGATGAGTCACTTGTTATTCAGGAATTCCTCTGGGGATACATTCAGGGTGCAAAGGCTTATGATCCAAATACAAAGATTGTTTACAATTACGTAGGTGCCTGGAATGACCCTGATACTGCAAAGACACAGGCTATGACCCAGTACAACGATGCTGGTGCAGACGTTATCTTCGCATGTGCAGGTGGATCAGGAAATGGTGTTCACAATGCAGCAGCAGAAGCTGGTAAGTTTGTTATCGGTGTAGACAGTGACCAGTCACTTCTTTACAGTGATGATAAGGCTATTCAGGAGAAGTTTGCAACATCAGTTATCAAGCAGGTTGGAAATGCTGTTTACAATGTAATAGGTGAGTTCCTTGACACAGGAAAGCTTCCATACGGTGAGTATGAGGTTCTCGGACTTGCAGATGAAGCAGTTGGTATCGTTGAGGGTGATGTTATCAACAATCTCCTTTCAGAGGAAGGAAAGGCAGCACTTGAGGCAGCTAAGAAGGGAATCATTGATGGTTCTGTAGAAGTTAAGTCAGCAATCGGCAAGGGACAGGATGAGGTTAAGGCATTCATCGATGAGAACTGCCAGTAAGCAAAGAATATAAAGAGTTTTTATAGCTGAAAAATTCAAATAAAAACTTAGCTGGAAATATTAATATTAAGTAGAAACATCCCGGTATACATAAACACTTTAGTAAGTGCTTTAATACCGGGATGTTTTAATTTTATCCTTGGCAATGACATATTAAAAATGTAAGTTTTTGTAGGTATCTGGTGAGAACTAAGGTTTGTACCTAGTAATAACTAAGTTTGTACCTATAAAGGTTTACATAATGTGGAATAAGTACAAAACCTACCTGAAACTCTTGCTTTTGTACCTAAACCGCAGTTATCTGAGTTAATAGGTACAAAAATGCTATTGCCAGAGCTTAGTTTGTATATATAAACGTTTACACAAGCTAGAATAAGTACAAAAACTGCCTGAAATTCAAATTTTTGTACCTAAAGCCCTATAAAAAGAAAGAAAAGGTACAAAACACCTTCTAGGGGGATAAGTTTGTACCATGTAAATGATTACATAGCCTAAAAAGGTACAAAGCAGTCTAAGGCTAATCCAAAGCAGTCTAATTCCAAAAAACCTAACACTAAGCCAAAGCAGCCTAACACTAATCCAAAAGAAGCTTTATAAATCAGGCTTGACCACTTACTCCAATATTCCACCCTGATCTGCACTTTTAGCCTGATCAGCATAGCGCTTTAGATATCCATCGACCTTTGGTGATTCGTAGTGAAATTCAGCACGGCGTCTTTCAAGCTCCTCTTCAGAAACCTTTAATTCGATTTTTTTGTTTATGACATCGATTTCTATTTTATCCCCATCCTTAATAAGTGCTATAGGGCCACCAGAAGCAGCTTCAGGAGAAATATGTCCGACAAAGCAACCATTATTTGTACCTGAAAAACGTCCATCTGTAATAAGCGCAGTACATTTGTTAAGACCCTGCCCATAAAGCAATTTCATAGGTTTAAACATCTCAGGCATGCCGGGAGCTCCCTTAGGACCGGCATAACGTACAACTACAACATGTCCCGGCTTTATAAGACGTTTTCCGATAGCTTCGTTGGCTTCATCTTCTCCATTAAAGCATATAGCTGTTCCCTCAAAATGCCTTACTTCCTCAGCAATTGCTGCCGGCTTTGCTACAGCTGTATCAGGTGCAAGATTGCCATGCATGATAGCAAGACCTGCAAGCTTTGAAAATGGTTTATCCAGACTTGTTATAACATTAGGATTTTTTTCATACATACTGATATAATTTTCGGCATTTTCACCGATAGTTTTTCCGGTTACAGTCATACAATCATTGTAAAGAATCGATTTAAGCTGTTTTTGTACTTCAGGTATTCCTCCAGCCTTAAAGAAGTCCTCACAATCATATTCATGTGATGCAGGGTTTATTCTTGAAATAAGAGGAACTGTATTGCCGTATTCTTCAAACCAGCTCATTACTGACCTGGCATCAATTCCAATTTCGTGGGCAATGGCTGTTGTGTGGATTACACAGTTCGTAGAACCACCTGTCGCCATGAGAACCATAATTGCATTTTTAATAGCATTTTCAGTGATAATATCTCTTGACGTAAGTCCGTTTCTGACCATATCAACGATAACTTCTCCGGTTTTAAAGGCTGCACGTGTACGTTCATTATATACAGCAGGAATAGCAGCGGAACCCGGAATACTCATGCCCATTGCCTCTGCCATACAACACATGGAATTTGCTGTTGCCATATGCTGGCATGAGCCGATAGTAGGACAGGAGGTTTCCATAATATTCAGGATATCTTCATGGGATATTTTTTCAGCCTGATACATACCGTAGGCTTCCTCACTGCAGGTTGAATCTGATTTAAGCTTTGCGCCAAAGGCAGGACCGCCGAGCATGCATCCACCTGCAATGAAAATACATGGAATATCAAGTCTTGCGGCGGCCATGAGCATGCCTGGAACTGTCTTGTCACAGGAACCCACAAGCACAAGTCCATCAAGGCGGTGCGCTCTCGCCATTATCTCTATTCCATCAGCTATTATTTCCCTGGACGGGAGAGAATAACGTGAGCCGGAATGTGTTGTACAAACACCATCACAAACGGCTATACATCCAAATTCAACAGGAGTTCCGCCATTTCTATAAATACCATATTTAACCTGTTGGGATATTTCACGAAGATTTTTGTGGCCGGGAACTATATCTGTAAATGAGTTACATATTCCTATTACAGGCCTTTTAAAATCATCTTCAGAAAACCCATTTGCTTTGTAGAGAGTTCGGCATGAAAGCATTTCATCAGACATAAAAGTGCCCTTATTAAATTTTTCTTGCATAAAAGCCTCCTAGTTTATAGTTTTATGTTTTGATTATATCATAGAGAAAAATACAGATAAAATAGTTGTACATAGTTTGTTCATATAGAAATGCTAGAATTAAAAGTAGCGATATGCTGAACTGAAATATGGAGGAAATGTTGAGGAAATATTTTAAATGTAAACATTGTGGAAATATAGTTGCTATGGTGGAGGATAAGGGAGTTCCTGTAGTTTGCTGTGGAGAGAAGATGATGGAGCTTATTCCGGGGACTACAGATGCTGCTGTTGAAAAGCATGTGCCAGTAGTTTCTGTGGATGGAGATACTGTAAATGTAGCAGTAGGATCAGTTGAACATCCAATGCTTCCAGAGCATTTTATTGAATGGATTGCAATACATACAAAGAAGGGATCACAGATGAAATATCTGAATCCGGGAGAGGCTCCAAAGGCAGGCTTTGTACTTTGTGATGGAGATGAACTTGAGGCTGTATATGCATACTGTAATCTTCACGGACTTTGGAAGGCTTAAGTGACAAAGTCACTGAAGCGAGAGCAAAGATGGTATATATTAAAGCCACAAAGCAACAAACAATAAAAAACAATAGGAGGACGAAAAATGTCAGCTTTAAATATTAATGTAAGTAATTTTGATGAGGAAGTTCTTAAGTCAGACAGACCAGTACTTGTAGATTTCTGGGCACCTTGGTGCGGACCATGCCAGATGGTAGTGCCTATCGTAGAGGAAATCGCAGACGAGAATCCTGATATCAAGGTTGTAAAGGTAAATGTAGATGATAATCAGGAACTTGCAATGAGATACAGGGTAATGTCTATTCCAACTTTAATTGTTTTTAAGGATGGGGAAATAGTTACAAGAAGCATGGGAGCAAAGCCAAAGGATGAGATTTTGGCGATGGTAAAATAAAAATTTTAAAATACAGATACTTAGGAGGATTGCAATATGGCAACAAAATATTCAGGTACACAGACAGAAAAGAATCTTGAAGCAGCATTTGCAGGTGAATCAGAGGCACGTAATAAATATACTTACTTTGCCTCAGTTGCCAAGAAGGAAGGCTATGATCAGATAGCCGCACTCTTCCAGAAGACAGCGGATAATGAAAAGGAACATGCAAAGCTTTGGTTTAAGGAGCTTAATGGAATTGGAGATACTGCAAAGAATCTGTTAAGTGCTGCTGAAGGCGAAAACTATGAGTGGACAGACATGTATGAGGGCTTTGCAAAAACAGCAGATGAAGAAGGATTCCATGAGCTTGCAGCGAGATTCAGACTTGTAGCTGCAATAGAAAAGCACCATGAGGAAAGATACAGGGCTCTCCTTAAAAATGTCGAACTCAAAGAGGTTTTTGAGAAATCTGAAGTCAAGGTATGGGAATGCCGCAACTGCGGACATATTGTAGTAGGTACAAGTGCACCTGAAATATGTCCTACCTGCAATCATCCAAAGTCATATTTTGAGGTTCATGCCGAGAATTATTAAATAGATATTTTTACAATCAAGAGAAGATCGGGACAGTAAACGGAAAATGTAAGCTGTTCCGGTTTTTTGTTGTCTTTTTATATTATATCGATATTTATTTAAGGTAAGCGAAAGGTAAAAGACTATACATACTACTTGACAATACATAGTAGTATGTATAGTATATATGTATAAGGGAGGGATAAGATGAATGTTCAGCTTAAGAAAGGGGTTTTAGAGCTAATAGTTCTTGAATCTGTAAGAAAAAAAGATATGTACGGATATGAACTTGTAGAAGAAGTATCAAGAGTAATAGACGTTAATGAAGGAACCATTTACCCGCTCTTGAGAAGGCTTACAAATGAACGCTATTTTGAAACTTATTTAAGAGAGTCCAATGAGGGACCGCCTAGAAAATATTATCATATTACGTCAGCAGGCATCATTTACAGAGATGCATTGGAAAAGGAATGGAATGAACTGCAGGAAAATGTATGCAGGTTTTTAAAAGAGGTAGATTATGAATAAGCAGACATTTCTTAATGAACTTAGAAAGCAGCTTCATGTACTTGAAGAGGCAGAGGTTAACGATATCATAGATGAATATTCACAGCACATAGATATAAAGATAGAGAAGGGACAGACAGAGGAAGAGGCCATAAAGGATTTCGGAAGCGTAAAGGAGCTTTCAGAGCAGATACTTCTTGCCTATCATGTGAGAGCTGACAGACAGCGAAAGATTTCAGGTATTTTTCATACGGCAGCAGAAACAGCAGGTCAGGAAGGAAAGAAGGCAGCTGAATCAGTTTCCGGATATGCGAAAAATGTAGGTGAGAAGATGCCGGGATTTTTTGAACGCATCAAAGCTAAGGTTAAAAACATAGCTTCCAGAATTGTCGCTTTTATAAAAAGGCAATATGAGAAGGTTATAAATTTATTCAGAAGGACAAATGAAAAAATAACTATGCGAAGAGAAGAAGGTAAACAAAATAATCCAGGTGGAACTAGCATATTTAGTAGCTTAATGAATATCATAAAAAAAGCTGCTGCCTTCTGTCTTACAGCATTTATTTTCTTATGTATCATTGGCTGGGATGCTTTTGTTCTATTTATTGCCGTGATGGGTGTAATTGTATTATTGTTAAGCATTTTCGGACTTGGTGCTGCGATTGTATTTCTTGCTGAGGGCTATCCACTTATAGGAGTTGTGCTTGGACTTATAGGAATCACACTTTGCTCCGGTGCTTTTGTAGCTTTTATATTGAGCTTATTTGTAAGAAGAGGACGCAGAGAAAAGCAAATCCTTATCGAATCAGGGAGCGAACCAGTGAAAGAGTAATAAATCTGACAGATAAAATAAGAGAAACGGAAGGAGATAAAAATGCGACGTATACATAAAATAGCAGCTGGAGTATTTCTTATAGGTGTATTGTTTACGGGTATTGGAACAGGCGTTGCACTTGCTGAATTTAGTAATTTAAGCTATGGAGGAAGAATAGAAGCTGATACAGCTAATTATAAGTCAAAGGAGCTTGTATACACACTTGCAGAAGATGAGCGATACAATAGGATATACGTGGATTCTTATTGGAGAAATGATTCATCGATAGAATTTGTGGAAAAATCAGAAGCATTTCCAGATAATACCATAGCTTTAGAGATATACTATGATGCCGGGGCTATAGAACCTGAGCTTTATGTAGACAATGAAATTGAAGAGGGAGAGATCTATATTTCAGTTCATTATAATCAAAATAGTAGTTATGATGCTTTTTCGGAAGTTCTTAATGTGAAGGATAAGATTTTAGAAGGTCTTAAAGATAAGAAAATATATAGCTATGATGGTTCAAAAATCAAATCAATAAAAGTAAAGGCCTCAGAAAATTTAAGAGGTAAGATAGTGTATTAATAAAAAGGGCTATTGCTAAAGTAGATGATAATTCGTCTATGAGGCAACAGCTCTTTTTTTGAACGCCTCATCTTGCCTTTTTTTTACTCTAATGTATAATGAAGGTATTAAGATTGTATAAAGATAAGCGTAAGCAAAATAATAATAAAATCAGAAATAAAACAATAAGAAAACCAGAAATAAAACAACAAGAAATAGTAAATTATTTTACAGGAAAACGTTTATAGATTGCCCGGACAAGACCAGGTATTTTTTGTAGATGTCTTCCTCATTATTATGTAGAGGTGAATATAAAATGAAAGCTGTAATCGTAGGCTGTGGTAAAGTTGGAACTGAGCTTGCCGCAACACTTGTTAATGATGGACATGACGTATTGGTTATAGATAATGATGCAGATGCACTTGAACATGCTTCAGAAATGATAGATATCATGACTCTTTGCGGAAATGGAGCTGATATAAATATTTTAAAGGAGGCAGGACTTCAAAATGCAGATATTTTTATTGCAGTAAGTCCATATGATGAGCTTAATTTGCTGTCATGCGTTATTGCAGGAAGCTTTGGTGGAATAAAGACTATAGCAAGAGTTAGAAATCCTCTTTACTCAAAGGAATATGATTTCCTTAAAGAAAAGCTGGGACTTTCTAAAATCATCAATCCTGAATATGATGCAGCCAGAGAGATATATAAGCTTCTTCAGTATCCGGCACTTAGCCGTATAGATAATTTTGCAAATGGCAAAGTTATAATCTGTACACTTCATGTAAGAGAAGAGCATGGACTTTCTGGAAAGAGTCTGATGGAGTCCAGAAAAGAGTCAGGCTGTAATATTCTCGCCTGTGCGGTATGCAGAAATAACGAGATTACAATACCTTCAGGAAGCTTTGTTATAGAGACCGGCGATGATATAACCTTCGTTTCTACAGTGACAGAGATGAAGAAGTTTTTTGCAAAGCTTAATATAAACAACAATCCTGTGGAAAGCTGCCTTATCACAGGCGGTGGAACCATAGCTTATTATCTTACAGAAAAGCTTCTATCAAAAAACAAGCACGTAAGAATTATTGAAAATGATGAAAAGCGTTGTCAGCTCCTTTCTGAATATTTTCCTGAGGCAGAAATAATATATGGGGATGGAACCGACAGAAAATTCCTCATTAAGCATGGTGTCCAAAAAGCTGATGCATTCGTTGCACTTACAGGTATTGATGAGGAAAATGTTATAATAGCAAACTATGCCAAGAACTGTTCAGATGCAAAGGTTATTACAAAAATAAACAGAACTGATCTTAATGATATAGTAGATGCTCTTGACATAGATTCCGTAGTATTTCCTAAATTCCTTTGTGCAGATAAGATTGCACAGTATGTAAGAGCTCTGGATAATGGAATAGGCGGAAATATTGAAAAGCTCTTTAGATATATTGACAACAGGGTAGAGGTTATGGAATTTAAGGCGACCTATGATCCTAAGCTTTGCAATATTTCATTTACAGAGCTTAATCTTAAGAAGGATATTATTGTTGCCTGCATAATAAGGGATGGAGAGTTTATCGTTCCGTCAGGTAAAAATATGATCAAAGATCAGGATTCTGTTGTTATAGTTACAACAAATAAGGGAATCTTTAAGTTGAGTGATATTTTAGCTAAATGATGACGACTGGGAGATAGAGATGAATATAAGGATCATAGCCTATGTTGTAGGCATGGCTTTGAATATTGAGGCAGTGCTTTTTGCTCTGCCTCTGGTGACAGCAGTTATATATGGAGACAGTCTTATACCTTTTATTATACCTGCGGTAATATGCCTTGCAATTGGCATTCCATTTACAAGAAAAAAACCTAAGATAGGCTCTCTCTATTCAAAGGAGGGCTTCGTTTCCACTGGAATTACATGGATAGCAATGTCTCTTACAGGTATGCTTCCTTTTATGATTGATGGTGCTATTCCAAGTGCTTTTGATGCATTTTTTGAAACTGTTTCTGGATTTACAACAACAGGAGCGAGCATACTTACAGATGTCGAGGCGCTTTCACATAGTCTGCTTATGTGGAGAAGCCAGATGCATTGGATAGGCGGTATGGGAATACTGGTATTTATGCTTGCAATGGTTCCTCTTTCAGGCGGAACACAGATGAATCTTATGAAAGCGGAAAGCCCTGGACCTTCCATTTCAAAGCTTGTACCAAAGGCACAGGATACTGCGAGAATTTTATATAGTATCTACGCTTTTTTGACCTTACTTACAGGAATAGTACTTGTTTTACTGAAAATGCCTTTGTTCGATGCTATATGTATTTCATTTGGAGCTGCCGGAACGGGAGGATTTTCAGTACTTAATTCAGGCTGTGCCTCATATACAATGGCCCAGCAGGCGGTTATTACGATTGCTATGATAGCCTTTGGTGTTAACTTCCAGTTTTATTATCTGCTGATACTTAAGCGATTTAGTATTGCATTTTCAATGGAAGAGGTTAAAACTTATTTTATGATTATAGTTGGTTCAATAGCCTTGATTACTATTAACCTTGTATGTCATAATGTGTATGATTCTGTTGGAAGGGCGGTTCACGATGCTTCTTTCCATGTAGGATCAATTATAACAACTACGGGCTTTGCTACAACAGATGTCAATCTGTGGCCTAATCTTTCACAGGGAATACTTGTTCTCCTTATGTTTTGTGGAGCCTGTGCTGGTTCAACAGGAGGAGGACTTAAGGTCTCAAGGGCAATTCTCTTATTTAAATCATATGTAAGAGAGGCAAGAGCGATCCTGCATCCTGGAATCATTAAGAAGGTGCATATGGATGGAAAGGCTGTTGATGAAGGCGTTATAAGGGCAACAGGTGCATATTTCTTTATTTATATGGTTATAACAGCTGCTGCTATACTTCTTGTATCACTTGATCATTTGGATTGGCCTACTACATTTACAGCTGTAATTGCTACATTTAACAATATTGGACCTGGACTTGGCGAGGTAGGAACCGTGGGAAATTATTCGGGATTTTCAGATTTCAGTAAGCTGATCCTAAGTGGATGTATGCTTATAGGAAGACTTGAAATATTCCCAATCATGCTTTTATTTATGAAGAAAACATGGACTAAATTTTAAAGAGGTGACAAACTATGATAAAAGCCTGCATTTTTGATCTTGACGGAACTTTGTCAGATACTGTGACATCTATAGCATTTTCAGCTAACAGTTCTCTGAAAAAAGAGGGACTTATGGAGCTGCCAAAGGATAATTTTAAATATTATGCTGGAAATGGAGCCGGAGAATTAGTAAGGAGATATCTTAAGGATACAAAGAGGGAAGTCAAAGAAGGCATAGTTTTAAATGAGGGCGCACTTGTACATGAGCCTGACAATGAAAATGATTTTCAGTATTATTTTGATAGCTATATGGCGGAGTTTTCAAAATATTGTATGTATGAGGTCAAGCCTTATGCAGGAATTTTAGAGCTTTTGAATGCACTTAAAAATAGAGGTATAAAGCTTGCCGTTCTTTCTAACAAACCGGATGCACAGACCAAGGAGGTAGTAGCTGATCTTTTTGGAAATGAATTTTTTGACAGGGTTTATGGACACAGACCTTCGGTGGAGAGAAAACCATCTCCTGCAGGGGCACTGCAGATAGCTAAGGAGCTTTCAGTTAAGCCTGAGGAGTGCCTGTATTTTGGCGATACAGATACAGATATGCAGACAGGCAAAAATGCTGGCATGAAAACAGTTGGTGTACTATGGGGCTTTAGAGATAAAGAAGAGCTTGAGTCAAATGGAGCAGATATAATTATCTCATCTCCTGAAGAAATTATAGATTATATTTAAGCTTTGTGATATCATTTTATAAATGTGTTTTATCGGCTTAGGCTTTTATTAAGTGTACATGAGTAGTTGTATTCATATATGCAAATATATTCATATATGAATGGACATATGATAGTAGCATAAGGTAAATGCATATAATAAGTACATATGATGTGTAAACACAAGCTTTTAGGAGGAAGTATTATGTTTAATTTTTTTAAGAAAAAAGAAACTGACGCAGGCAAGATTTACGCTCCACTTGATGGAACAGTAATGGATATCACAGAGGTAAAGGACGAACTTTTCTCACAGAAGATACTTGGGGATGGAGTAGCAATTGAGCCAACAGATGGTAAGATCTACGCACCATTTGATGGAACTGTGTCAACCTTCCCTGATTCAAAACATGCATTTGGACTTGAGTCAGCAGATGGACTTGAGCTTCTTATTCATTTTGGAATGGATACAGTAAGACTTGAGGGAGAGGGATTTTCTCCAAAGGTTTCAGAAGGAGATACATTTAAGAAGGGCGATCTCCTCATGGAGTGTGATGTTGAATTTATCAAATCAAAGGGCTATCCTGTGTCAACTCCTGTAGTTATAACAAATATGGACAGCTTTGATTTTAAGATTGAGCAGAGCAAGGGTGAAGTAAAGCACGCTGAAACAGTCGTTATAAGCTATAAGAAGAAGTAATGGAATAATAAAATAATGTATCCGGAATATATCTGGAGTATATCTGTAATATAGTTATAGTATATTTAGAGTGTATTTAGGTAAGTACATGGAAAAGGTGAATCTGAAATTCGGGTTCATCTTTTTTTGCATCTAAGATTGGGTTTTGTAACTATTAGAGTATGTGTAAACCTTTATAGGTACAAAACCGTTCATGGCTAATTAAAGGGAATAAAAGAAAGGAAAAGCATAATCCAGATGGTATCATCGGCAGAAGAAATTATTTTGCATGCGATGATTTATTCATAACGGTATGATAGAATGATTATAATAAATCGGAATTGATGGGGAGATATATAGATGGACACAGTAATTCTTTATAATATTGTTTCTCTTATTATTATCGTTGTTTTGATTTTTGCCCTAAGAATTGTCAGCAAGAGTGATTTAAGAAGAAATCAACAACTAATTATTAAAGTCATTGTGACTATTTTAATTGTTTGTGTGATAGCATTTATACTTTTTCTTGATACAATAGCAGTTGGCATTATAGGACTTGTTCCAAATTAACAATTCCAGTTTATCGGTGAGTTAAGCAAAATAAAAATCAGAATTGTAGGTAGAATATGAAAAAAATCAGTATTGACGAAACGAAGCTTCCAGCTGTAATGGAAATTATTGAAAAGGCAGCGCTACTCATGGATGAAAAAGATTGTGATAACGATAAAGAAGCAAAAAAAAGTTAGGACAGCTACAAAAAACTTGAGAGAAATTACTGGAAATAAGAACCACAGCACAAACCGTTGCTATATGGAAACAGGTTCTCTTAACAACAGCATATAGATTTCTTGTAGGTCATCTGCCACCGGGCAGAGCTTTTTACACTTAATTGGAGGACATAACTCCTCTTCATAGAGTTTTGTACCTTTTTCCTCTGTTAACAGTTATGTCCATATAATGGTGTAAAAATAAAATGGAAAGAGCCAATGCTCATCCT
>JAUNDV010000001.1 GCA_030525875.1 Eubacteriales bacterium | reverse complement strand
CATTTATGTTAAGAATAGTTCACGTTCAACTTGTATTATTTTTATTCTAGCATCACCACGGTGTAGGGCCGGTCACCGTATTTATCCGGGATGGTGATATCCGCACCCTGCTCCACAAGCCAGCGCACTATCGGAAAATCATTGTGCCGTGCCGCTTCCGTGACAGGAGTGGAAGCGTAGGGGAACACCATATCCGGCTTGTGATAGTTGATGTCCGCCCCGTTTTGAATTAGATATTCCACCAGCGGCAGATTCCCATGGCTCGCCATACTGCGCAGGGCTTCACCGCCGTATTGTTTCAAATCCATGCCCAGCCTTTTCAAAATTGGGAGCAGATCAGGCTCATGCCGATCCGCCAAGTGGAGAAACAGCCTGCATATATCCCGTTGTCCTGCTGGGATTCTGATTCCCGCATCTACCAAAAAGGAAAACAGGGTCAGGTCTGGGCTGCGCAGGGAGCCGTAAAGCAATTCTTCCGGGTTATGGGTCAAATCCGCTCCGGATTCCATCAGGAGCTGTACCATGTCCATCCGATTTTCCAGCACAGCCAATTCCAGCGGAGAGACTTCCTCCTCCCGCGGCCACGCTCCAATCGTTACCTGATAGCACTGCGGCTCATTGGGCGAATGCCCTGCATGAAGTAGGGAACGAAGCGCCTTGATGTCGCCGCTTTTGATGGCGGCCATCATGGGAGGTACATTGGAATAGCTTATTTCACTCATCCGAATCCTCCTGTCATCCTATTGAAAAATTTTCTGATACTGTTCTCTCAGTTCCTCCGGCGCCGCTTCCACCACTTTCTGACCACCCTTGGCGCTGGCTTTGCCCCAGATCACATAGCAGACCGTTTCCCATGCGTATTGCAACACTTCCTCCGGGCTGGCTTCTATTTCTTCTGCGGGTTCCTCGTCCTCGCCATCATCGTCATCCTCATCGGAGGAAAAACCGCTTGGAACGATCTCGGACAGGTGGATTTTTGCCTCCAGCAGAGCGCCCAGGCTTTCTGCATTTGCCATCCACGCGGTATAGTCCTTGGAATACTTCATGTTCTGCATGGACAGCACCCCACGGACAAATACAGGGACGGTATCGGCGGTAAATCCGAACTGTTTCACATACTCCCGGAGGAATTTTTCCTGTAAGTGGGAGTGCTCATCATCGCAGAGATCGAGATAATCCCATACCAGCTGCTGCCACTCTTGCCCCAGCATTCCCAGGGCGAACACGGCAAAACTTCCGGGGAGCGCGCACTGCTCATCGCTGAGATTGGTGTACTGCTCATATTGCCGCATGGCAAGCCGGGCGTACCGTTCCATCAGGGGGTGGAGACCGGGGTACTGCACGGCACAGGCAAAGAGCTGGTTTACTCCCTTTTTGGGCAGTCCTGTGATGGGAAGATACCTCTTTTCCGGCCCTTTGAACTCCACCGCATAGCTGCGGGGAAAATCCTCCTGCTCCAGAAGCTCACACAGGTAGTTCAGTACTTCATGGCAGCACTCCTCCGTGCTGTTCCTGGCAGTAATACGGATCACAGCAAAGGCATCGTTGGCCGATGCAGTGAAGTGCTCTGTTTTCCTCTTTTGCAGAGAGAGCGGCAGCCTGCCGGTTCCATGTTCCCGGAGCTTTTTCACCATATCAGGACGGACTTTCTCCACCAATCCAAAGAGGTAATTGGCGTCCAGATACTGAAAGTCCAAACCATACACTTTATAGCTCACCGCCACATAGCAGGCAAAACGCAGCAACGGCTCCGGGACCTGCTCTGCATGGATGCCTGGTTTCAGGGAATACTCCCGATCCCAGAAGTGGTCATCTTCATTACCTGTTCCGACAAAATACTTCTCCTGCAGCTCCCGTTTCAGCATATCAAGTAAATGGTGGTCAATTTCACCCCACCGGCTCTGGCGGCGCAGGTTTTCGCTGAAGGCGATGGCCTTTTCCGCATCCAGGGTCTCGGCCCGCTGTATTTCGGTCCATGCCCTAAGCAGTTGCCACACCTCAAAGGGTGCACCTTGACTGCTGACCACTACCGGCGGCCAGTGGGAATCATCAAGCCGCGTGATTTTCCCGTCAATGGCATCCTGGATGCACTGGTCAAAGAGCGGTTGCAGTTCCTCCTGTACCTCGGGCTTCATCCAGTAACAGCGCCCGTCCACACTATTTCGTTTTGGTAAACTCATATCAGGCCACCTCTTTCCGAACAATAAAAAATGTCCTGCGCCGCACTGCCACAAGGGCAGACGAACGCAGGACATGAAAAGGCCGCACAGAACCAAAAGCCGGTTCTAAAAATCCGACCTTCTCGAATATTTGAATGTACTTGGCTGCTCTGTAATCTCACAGAGCATGGAAGTTTATCTCTGTGCATCTCAATCACCTTATTGATTCTTTTTTGCCCGCTGCATTTCATCCAGCAAGGCATTGATCTGAAATTCCACCATATCATCTGCCACTTCTGGAAACAGGAAAGGCATCGTATCAGGAATTGCTTTATAAATCATCATCATTGTTAAGGACAAATTGCCAAACAATCGTGGGTCAACCTTGTTTGCAGGAACGCCGAAAATTGTAAGCAAATCATGATATAAGCGTGCCTGATCGCTGCGAAACGCCTGAAAACTTTCTTTTGAAAGGCAGCGATATACTTGCTGTTCTTCCTCTATGGATAAAATTGCAAATCCAGCTTTTCCTCCGTAACAACAATTTTTTAAGAAGGCTTTCACACTTTCTCTCCAACTGAATTCGGGGTTATTCATCAGTTCCTGTGCATAGCACAGCAATTTGGGCTGCTGATACCGAAGTGCCTGCAATACAAGTTCTTCTTTTGAGGAAAAAAAGCTGTAAAAGAATGTTTTAGAAATCCCAACGCTTTTGCAAAGAGCATCAATACTGCTGTGAACAAGTCCACGATTCATAATACATTGGAGAATAGTCCTCAACAGAGCCTCTTTCACTTGTTCACGCTCTTTATCAGAATAGGATTTTCGCGCCATTGCTGACTGTCACCCTTTCAATAAAACACAAAACAAGGAAACGGTATTTATATTATAAAAGGCAACAAAAAATGATGCAATAGTATCCGTGGAAATTTTTTGTGAATGAAGCAAATAATTAACTTATTTCCGCTGTATCAGGATCAAGAAAAATAATACGAAGATTTTGCTTCAAAGCATAATTTACGGCCTGACCTGTCCCAGAGCGTATTTTCCGGTTGTTATCATAAACAGCAAGGAGAATATCCGCATGATCTACCATGTAGTAGTTTCTCTTTTTATAATCGGACGCATCCCCATTTTGTCCAACGATAACACATTTTGCAGCATTATGGATAATCGTCTGCAACCGTTTCTTACTTATCGCATCCCATTTCAAATCATGCCCTTCAAATGGCAGGGCTACAATCAACTCAATGTCAGCATATCCAGGCTGCTCCTTCAATCGGAGAATTTCTTCCGCCGCCCACATATCTACTCCCAGTGCGCCGCCAACATAGAAGCGCCGAATGGATTCTTCATCATGTATTCACTTCTGCTACGGTCAAAGCCTTTTTGGACGGGATCAGGTCAACCCGCCCAATATTCAAAATATAGGTATCCTTGTCCGGCAGAGCCTCATCCATCAGCATCTTCATCATCAGGGATGCCGTTGATTCCCTTACGGTCGCTGGCGCAATACCAAAACTGATCGTCAAGTTGGTCTGGGGGTCAAAATCCACCGCCAACACTCTTTGTCCCATCTCCGCCAGGGAGTAGGCCAGATTCCGGGTGCTGCTGGTTTTCGCCACGCCCCCTTTCTGGTTTGCCATCACGATTATCTTACACACGGTTTTCTCAACCTCCTGTTTCGTTGATTTTGCGCCCTTTTCTGGGCAAAAAAATACTTGGACTAAATTGCACTCCGTTGTTGGAGTTCTAACTTAGTCCAAGTATAACTGTATCATCAATAAACACGATATGCTTATAAAACTGCTGAAAATGAAGGATTTTGACTACTTCACTCTTTGTAGTAACGCTATGCACTCTACATGCACCGTCTGTGGGAACATATCGCAAGCTCTTACCTTTTTCAGCTCATAGCCATTTGCACAGAGAAACTTGAGGTCTCGTGCAAGTGTTGCAGAATCACAGGAGACATAAACTATCTTTTCCGGAGACATTTCAGCCATAGTCTTAAGACAGGCCTCATCACAGCCCTTTCTAGGAGGATCGACTACTATAACATCGATTTTTTCATCTGGGTTCTTCTTGTACCATTCAGGAAGTACCTCTTCTGCCTTTCCAACAAAGAATTCTGTATTATCCATACTATTTCTTTCTGCATTGTCCTTTGCATTTTCAATGGCCTGAGGTATGATTTCAACACCATATACCTTCTTTGCCTTCTGTGCCAGAAATAATGAAATAGTTCCTATTCCACAGTACAGATCCCATACATTTTCAGTTCCACTTAGTTCTGCAAAATCAAGTGCTGTCTTGTACAGTCTCTCCATCTGAACAGGATTTACCTGATAAAATGAAAGCGGAGAAATGCGGAAGCTGAGTTTCTTATCCTCCAGGCAGCTTATTGAATCCTCTATATATCCCGGACCATATACATTTCTTATTTTAGCTCCCATGATAACATTGGTTTTTTCTTTGTTAACTGAGCAGGATATAGAAGCAATACTGCTTCCATCCTCAAACTTAAGTGAAAGCAAAAGCTCTGTGAGCTCACTAAGCTTTGGATATTTGTCTGTATTTATAACAAGGCATACCATCAGCTTTTTGCTGGTACGTCCCTTTCTTATAAGTACATGTCTTAGTACTCCTGTTCCCTTTATTTCATCATATGGAACGATATTATTCCTGTTCATATGGTCAAGTATAGTCTCGAGGATGATCTTATTTTCCTTACAGCCGAGCATACAGTCTGTGCACGGAATTATATTGTGTGTTCTTCCTGCATAAAATCCGGCTATTGCCTTTCCATCACGATTTCTTCCTACTGGAAACTGTGCTTTATTTCTGTAGTAATATGGCTCATTCATGCCGAGTATAGGCAGAATTTCAAAACCTGCTTCCTGCATTTTCTCCAAATCAAATCCGCCAAGCCTTCTTAGGTTGTTGAGTACCTTATTTTCCTTAAATCTAAGCTGGCCCTCATAGCTCAAGGCCTGTAGCTGACAGCCTCCGCACTGTCTTGCTATAGGGCATGCGGCCTCTATTCTATCCTTTGATGGCTCAAGTACCTTTATAAGCCTTGCAAAGCCGTAATTTTTCTTTTGCTTTGTAACTCCTGCAAGTACCTTGTCTCCTATTACTGCATCCTTTACAAACCATGTAAAGCCGGCATATTTTCCAATGCCGGCTCCTTCGTCACTCATATCTGTAATTATTACTTCAAATTCTTCATTTTTATTCATTATCTTGCTCCTACTGTAAGTACAAACTCAAGATCCTTGTATTCTCCATTTGATGAATTTCTCTTGAGCTTTATCTTTACGGATTCTCCATTTTTTAATTTTTTTACTGCATAATCATAGCTTTCTGCATCTGAGATAAGGCTTCCATTAAGCTCTGTAATTATATCTCCCTTCTTTATTCCTGATATATAAGCAGGACTTTCTTCTATGCATTCCATTACATACATGCCCTGAGGTATATTTTTGTATTTCATATCAAAGCTTATGCTCTTGCCCTTTATGCCTATATATGGAACCTCTGTGCCTTCCATAAGATGTGTTATGATATATTTAAGATAATTTATGCCTATTATTCTTACAGCTGAAGCCTCTCCATAATATCTTGTATCCTCATCCGTTGCCTTTGCAACTCCTACAAGCTCTCCATTGAGATTAAGTATAAAGGTTCCCTTTTCTGTATCTGCCTGAAGCTGGCTGTAGAAAACATCCTTTCTTCCATCTGCCGTAATTTCATTATGTCCTACATAATTAACCTGTCCAAATTCATAAGATCTTACCTTACCTATAGGAGCGCCAACAGCTAAAACTGTATCTCCAGGCTTTATATTGTCACTATTTCCAAAGCTTACAGGTTCTACTGCCTCTATGAAGTCCTTGCCAAGTCCTTCTGTTGAAACAGCTATTACCGCCACCTTGTCATGATGTGAGCTCTGCTTTACTACAGCTTCCTTAACTGTTCCATCATAAAAGCTTACATTAAAGACAGTTCCATTTTTTATTGCCTCTTCTGTTGTGAGTATAAGTATTTCACCTTCTGATTCTGAAATAATTATTCCTGAAAATGTACTTGAAACCTCAACCGTATCCTCAAACCAGCTCTGGTTTGTAGACAAGGCATTGACAGCTACTACATATCTGGCAGCATTTTCAATTATTTTCTTGTGTTCCTCAGAAGTCTTATTTAAATCACTGAGAGCATAATTTCCTGATTCCAGCTCTTCCTTTACAATACTTGTAAGCTCTTCTTTTTTAATAAAATATTCTTTTCCATCCAGATATACAGGTATGGTATTTTCTGTATCTGGCTCTATCTCCGGCTTAATATCCTGAGGATTCTGGCTTTCTTCATTTTCCGTAATTTCACTGCTGTAAGACTCGTCAACGGACTTTGACTCAGTACTAAGCTCATCTTCATCCTTAGCAGAAAAGTAAGCTACGGATTTTCCTACCATTATTATGGTAAATGCAGCTGCAAGCCCAAACAATAGCCCACTTGCTAGTGCAAGCAACATGTGCTTTGCCGCATGCTTTCTGCTTATATCTCTTCCAACGACTTTTTCTACTATAAAGCTCTTCTTGGACTCCTTAAGTTCATTATTCTTGTTAAGCTCTTTATCTTTCTCGTTATTCATATTCTTGTATTAATTCTCACTGAACCTATGTTATAATTCTACAAAAGAAACCATTTGCAGCAAAGCTTATATCTCTAATTTTGCTGCTACCATATTTTTGCTACAATTATAATTAATATACTATGAAAAAGTAAATAAACTATGAAGAATTCACTATATTTTAAATTTATAAAAGGCTATATTTTATTTGGTTTAATAGGTTTTGTAACTATTGCTACATTTTCATCCAAGCTTACTTACAGCTACCTTGTAAATCTAAATGCGAAAAACCTGTATGATGAAGCTGTCGTCATAGCTAACACCTATGAAAGTAGCATTTCCTCAACAGATGCACTTGAAAGGTCTATCCCCTACCAGCTAAATATTGTTGGTAAGTTTATCAATTCCAATATATGGATAGTTGATGACACGGGTAAGATTATTCTCGATTCGAATAATGGTAAATTTAACCAGCATCTTATAGAAAATTTTGATCCGGCATCCGGTACGGATAACTACACTATCGGCAATTACTACAATATGTTTAATGCTGATATGCTTAGTGTTTCTGCACCCATTATTTATAAGTATTCTCCTGCCGGTTATATAGTCATACATATGCCTATGTCCGAAGTAACGGGATCTACCAATGATTTTCTCAATATAGTTTACCTGACAGCCGCTATCATTTTCCTGCTATCGCTTATATTACTTATAGTATTTACTAATTCAGTATATAAGCCACTTAAGACAATTACTTATGGAGCTAAGGAATATGCCGCCGGTAATCTTAAGCATGAAATAAAAATCAAATCCAGCCATATGGATGAAATGGGTTATCTTGCGGTCACACTTAACTATATGTCCAGTGAGCTTGCAAATATGGAGGAGTATCAAAAAAACTTTATTGCAAATGTATCGCATGATTTCAGGTCTCCGCTCACTTCCATAAAAGGTTACCTGACAGCTATTCTGGATGGAACCATCCCTCCGGAAATGCAGGAAAAGTATATTCAACGAGTTATATCTGAGACGGAAAGGCTTAATAAGCTTACTGAGGGAATGATAACTCTTAACTCTCTCAATTCAAAGGGACTTTTAAACAAATCTAACTTTGACATAAACCGTACCATCAAGGATGTCTGTGCCTCAAATGAAAATATTTGTACAAAGAAAAATATAAGCTTTGAGCTGACCTTTGCTGCTGAAACCGAAATGGTGTTTGCAGATTATGGTAAGATTCAGCAGGTGCTTTATAACCTTATTGACAATGCAATCAAATTTTCAAAAAATAATTCTACGATATACATTAGTACCTCTATGAGACAGAAAAAGGTATTTATCTCAGTTAAGGATACTGGATGCGGCATACCAAAGGATTCAATCAAGAAAATATGGGACAGGTTTTACAAATCTGACTCTTCAAGAGGCAAGGATAAGAAAGGAACTGGCCTTGGACTTAGTATAGTCAAGGAAATAATTTCTGCACACAATGAGCACATTGATGTTATCTCCACTGAAAATGTTGGAACAGAATTTATCTTTTCTCTCCCATCTGCGGAGCTGTAAATGCAATTTTGATTTTATGAAAGGTGAATGTTGGTTAATACCAATTTTTAAACTCTAAATCTCAAAATACGAATCTCCCGCAGAAATCAGTATTTTTGATACTTGAATTTCTGCAGAAGATTCGTATTTTTCTTTTCTGTATGTACTTTAAGGTGCACCTCCACTTAACAGCATATTTGAAAGTACATATTTCGTTAAAGCAAAAATTTACAGTACTATCTTTTTCCATTTTCTAATTTTAGTTCTAAAAGTACCAAAAGGAGCAACAGTATTAACGTGAATAAACTTGTAAACTTCCCATATCGCTGTTTTTGTAGCATCATCAGCCCACTTTCTCATATGTGGTTGAAATAATTCTTCCTCGCTCATTTCATCAATCATTGTGTGTATAGCTGTAATATTTTCCTTTAATCTATCTTTCATTTCTTCCAATGACAACTGTGAGTAAGTATCTGTAAACCATTG
The DNA here is from genome assembly GCA_030525875.1 of Eubacteriales bacterium. Taxonomy (GTDB): domain Bacteria; phylum Bacillota; class Clostridia; order Lachnospirales; family Lachnospiraceae; genus Avilachnospira. The sequence goes on along the minus strand of JAUNDV010000001.1, from coordinate 152,958 downwards.
ATATAAATCGCCTAACTGATTCCACTTAAACATATCTGATGGTGTTTTCACTTCGATTCCATGTTTCTCATCGTCTTCCCATTTCAAAATTAATGTCGTCCAACCAACTTGATAAGCAAGATTTTCTGCTGGCGTTCTATCTACTTCGCTTATTCTCTTATCTTTTAAAGATTCAGGAATATTATCAAATTCAGAAATATACTTTTCAAAGCTTTTATTTATCTCATCTTTTAATTCCGCTTTATCCTTGTATGTCCTCAAAATATCTCCTTCGTAACTTTTCAGTCTGGTAATGATGTTTGCACTAAATCCGACTCTCTCCATTAGCTCAGCATTAATCATTCATTCTCAATCATAAGGTGGAATAATTCTTTATATTTTAAAGGACCATTTTCGCACAGCCATATATTCCTGCATCATTTCCAAGCTTGGCCAAGAGCACTCTTCTATAGTCAGTCTTTGTAAGCTTATTGTATCTTACAAATTCTTCCTCTATCATGTCTGTGAGAAATTCTCCTGCCTTTGATACTCCTCCACCTATTACAAACACCTCTGGGTCTACACACATAGATACATGCTGAAGAGCAAGTCCAAGTAAATTCATAGACTTCCTGAGGGATGCATATGCAAGCTCATCTCCTGACTTTGCAAGATCACATACATCCTTTGCTGTGATATTTTCAAACTTCCTAAGCTCTGAGTCCTGTCCGCTAGAAGCTAGCATTCTTCTGGCCACTCTCGCTATCCCTGTAGCAGACGCATATTGCTCCAGACAACCCTTTCCGCCACAGTTACAGCTCTCTTCTTCCATAGGATTCATGCAGATATGTCCAATCTCTCCTCCTGCTCCAAGAGCGCCGTCTACTATTTTACCATTTATGACAATTCCGCCTCCTACACCTGTTCCAAGTGTAACCATGCATACAGAGCTCTTTCCCTTTCCTGCTCCCTGCCATAATTCTCCAAGTGCCGCAACGTTTGCATCATTTGAGACCTTTACTTCCATTCCATCAAGCAGTCTACTTAATTCCTGCCCCGGATAAATACTGCTTATTCCTAGGTTTACGCATACATTTACATATCCATCTGCTAGTACTGGACCTGGTATACCCATACCTGCTCCTATAACATCTGAGAGTTCTATCTGAAGCTCTGCAAGCTTTGCCCTAATGCCGTCAGCAATATCTGAAAAAATATATTTTCCATTTTCACCGCATCTTGTAGGAAGCTCATATTTATTTATGAGTTCACCATTTTCAGTAAAAATGCCGTGCTTAATTGTAGTTCCACCAATATCAATTCCTATACAGTATTTCATATGCCTTACCCCTTATATATCTTACTTCGTATCATTTTCATTCAGAATATTTATCTTAACTTGAATTTTATCAGCTTATTTCCTCCGGCTGCTATATATTCACCCGGGATTTTTGTCTTTATCACAGTATCAGGATCATCTCCGTCCATCTCCAGCTCTGCCTTTATACTTCCATTGCACCTATAGATGTGTACATCGTTTTTGCCTGTAAATATTATCTCGTCTCCCTGAATAGCCATATTTTCAAACTGAAAATCAAACTCTGCTGTGCCCTGCAGCTTACCGTCTGTTCTGAATATCTCAAGTCTGTATGGTGCCTTTGCTTCCTCACTCTCCTGCCTTAACACAACTGCCACATACTTATCCGAATATGCTATTGAAAGCATTTCCTCGCTGTACCCGACACTATTTACAACCTTTGGACTCGTAAGTACCTTGTTTGAGAAAAATACTATTCCTCCGCCATAAAAGGCCTGTGAATATACTTCATCAGAAAAATGAACTCTGCTTACAAGCTTTCCCTGAAATTCATCTGAAAAGCCACCTACTATTCTTCTAGCATCTGTATTTTTTCCTATTTCTCCAAAGTTTCTGAAAATAACCTTGTTGGAAACGACTCCGTTTTCTATGCTTACATAGGACGTAATAAGCTGGCTACCATCAGGAGAAACTGATATGTCTACAGGATAGCCGTCCCCAGATATTATAGATTTTACAGATAGGTCAATCGCACCGCCATCTGGCTTAAAAGCGCTTATCCACTCAGCATTTTTATCCTTAAGTATAGCGAAAACAACTCCATACTGGGATACCACAGCCTTCGTAAGTGGAAGCAGAGTCGTTGTGGTTCCAGTATTTCCAGTTTCATTGAAAATATAGATACTGCTGCCGCCCTCATCTGCTATCACCGCATACTCTCCATTTACATCTGCAGCAGGCGAATTCATCTGAAAGCTTTTTTCCCAAATAGTTTTTCCATCTGAATCTATGTATGAAGCACCATCCTTTGAATATCTTATCATGCCATCTGCATAAGGAATGTACTCTCTAAAGGCATCTGCCTTTGAGCCCTCATCAAACAGCTCTTCTTCCCATATTACATCATAGAATGTGCTGAATTTTCGATTATACAGTAAATAAGCAAACAAAGCGATGGCTGCAATACATGCAGCCACTGCTATGACTATCTTTGCTGATATATGCCTCTTGTGAGGCTTATCTTCATTTTCAGGTGTTATTACCTGACTTTTTAATTTATTCTTTTTTGATTCTCTGTTATAAGTCAAATCCTGACTCCTTATTTGAAAATTTTATACTTATCCAAAAAGCTTATTGGCATATATTCCCTTATCTATCATATCTTTTATTGCCTCTGCTACATGCTCTCTGTCCTCATGGTAGGTGACACCATACCATTTATCAGCTGTTGAAAGAACCTTTACCTCAGCCTTATCTTCTCTGATAAGATCGTCTATTATTGTAGGAAGCAAATATTCTGACTTTATATCTCCCTCTTTAAGGCTGTTAAGGAAGCCAGGGAACTTGTCTATGAGAACCTTTACAAGCTCTGGTGTAAGTCCCCACATATTCATTGACACAACATCGTTCTCTGAAAGCTCGACATCATTTCCAGCCTTATCCTTACCCATTACCTTTCCATCTTTCTTTGCAATTTCAAAGGTCTCTGTTACAGATTTAAGTACGCCTTCTTCTGATACCTTACAAACTCCTCTTGCAACTGTTCCATTGTCACTTAAGGTATTTCCAAGCACAAAGCCAGCCATACAGATATCCAGTTTATTAGCATTTTTCTCATGCTCTTCTACAAGGTAATCATGAATCTTCTTAAAGCCGTCAGCTCCATAAAAATCATCTGCATTTATTACAATGAATGGGCAGTCGATCAACTCTCTTGCAGCTATGATAGCCTGAGCTGTACCCCATGGCTTTGTTCTTCCTGCTGGAAGCTCATATCCCTCAGGCAGGTCATGAAGATCCTGATATGCATATTTTACTTCTGTTACCTTTTCGATCCGATTTCCTATAACCTCTTTGAATTCCTCTTCGATATCTTTTCTGATAATGAAGATTACTTTATTGAAGCCTGCCTTAAGTGCATCATGAATGCTGTAATCCATGATAATTTCATCTGAAGGGCCAACCTTGGCAAGCTGCTTGATCCCTGCTCCATATCTGGATCCAATGCCTGCTGCCATAATAACCAATGCAGTCTCTTTCATATAATATCTCCTTTTTATACGCACGAAGCAGCTGTACGTAATATAACGTGCAGCCGCTTCATTATTTTTTTACTATTTTATACCATTTCCTCTTCTATAACAACTGGATAAGTATCCAAACTGTCATGCTCTGAAAATTTATGTGCCTGTTCCAGCATCATATCCTTAACCTTCATAAGTCTGATCTGTGAACTTCTCTCATTTTCATCCAGCTTCATGGTTATGTATTTGATGCTTTGCTCTGTCTGAGGTATCATTACATGCTCAAGTGCATTAACACGACGCCTTGTTTTTTCAATCTCAGTAGCCATAAGCTGACATGATTTTTCGCACTCAGCCAGTCTTAACATGTCCGGAAGCAGGTCAGCAATGCTCTTAACCGCATCATCCAGATCTGAAGAGGTAAATGCAAAACCGTAGGAGTAGATATCATTGGTATCAGAGGTTCTTGTCTTGTAAGTAAACTTTGGAATATCTACCGACATAACATTCTTTGTTTCTGCCTCAAGATATACCTCCTGCTTAGGAGCCATCAATGCCACATTTAGCGCTTCGGCATTCATTCCGGCTCTTGCAAGCACAAAGTTACGATTGCAAAGATTTATCTCTCTTTCAACCTTTTCTCTTAGCTCCTTGTTTTCTCTTACAAGTATGAGAAACTGTCTCATCAGCTCATCACGCTTATCCTTAAGAAGCTTGTGTCCACGTTTCGCAGTTTTAAGCTTATTCTTAAGGCGGGTCAGCTCCATTCTTGTAGGATTAACCTGTGCCTGTGCCATTTATACCCTCTTTTCTGCTGTATCCTAATAATGATATATTTGCTTAGTGATATATTTTCCTTAAATTATTCCTCATAAGGTCTGTAATATTCATCTACAAACTTATCCTTGATACGCTTAAGCTCTGACTTTGGAAGTATACCAAGAAGCTTCCATCCAAGGTCAAGTGTTTCTTCTATACTTCTATCTGTATTGTAGCCCTGTGAAACATACTGCTTCTCAAACTCATCTGCAAACTTAGCATAGAGCTTATCTATATCTGTAAGTGCAGCCTCTCCAAGAACGACCATCAGCTCCTTTGCATCCTTACCTCTTGCATATGCTGCAAAAAGCTGGTTCATTGTATCTGCATGATCCTCTCTTGTCTTGCCCTTTCCAATTCCCTTATCCTTAAGACGACTAAGTGAAGGAAGAACATCTATAGGAGGTGCTACTGATTTTCTGTAAAGATCTCTTGAGAGAATAATCTGTCCCTCTGTAATATATCCTGTAAGGTCAGGAATAGGATGTGTCTTGTCATCCTCAGGCATGGTAAGTATAGGTACCATTGTGATTGATCCGTTTCTTCCTGACTGTCTTCCTGCACGCTCGTAAAGTGATGCGAGGTCTGTGTACATGTATCCAGGATATCCACGTCTTCCAGGAACTTCCTTACGTGCTGCTGAAATCTCACGAAGGGAATCTGCGTAGTTTGTAATATCTGTAAGTATTACAAGTACATGCATGCCCTTTTCAAAAGCAAGATACTCAGCTGCTGTAAGAGCCATTCTTGGTGTAGATATACGCTCTACAGCAGGGTCATTTGCAAGGTTAAGGAACATTACTGCTCTGTCGATAGCTCCTGTTTCCCTAAATGAATTCATGAAGAAGTTTGCTTCCTCAAATGTAATTCCCATTGCTGCAAATACTACTGCGAAAGGCTCGCTTGTTCCTCTAACCTTTGCCTGTCTTGCAATCTGTGCTGCAAGGTTGGCATGTGGAAGACCTGAACATGAGAAGATAGGCAGCTTCTGACCTCTTACAAGTGTATTAAGTCCATCAATAGCTGAAACTCCAGTCTGGATAAACTCCTCAGGATAGCTTCTTGCTGCTGGATTTATAGGAAGTCCATTTATATCCATTCTTGCATCTGGAATTATCTCTGGACCTCCATCTATAGGACGTCCAAGACCATCAAACATACGTCCGAGCATATCTCCTGAAACTCCAAGCTCCATACATCTTCCAAGGAATCTTACCTTTGATGATGCAAGGTTGATACCTGTTGATGCTTCAAAAAGCTGTACAAGGGCATTTCCCTCATCTATCTCAAGTACCTTACATCTTCTTCTTGTTCCGTCAGCAAGCTCGATTTCTCCGAGCTCATTGTAAGTAACTCCCTCAACGCCTCTAACGAGCATCAGAGGACCTGCTATTTCCTGTATAGTTCTATACTCCTTAGGCATATCAGAATTCCTCCTTTCTTGCTACGCATTCAGCACATTCCTTCTTGAGAGCTTCAACAATTCTGTTGTACTCGTCCTGAATTCTGTCCTCTTCTACATATTTGAAACGGCCTATTGCTTCACGGCATTCGATCTTAACAAGGTCGTCTACCTTTGCACCTTCCTTAAGTGCTTCATTTGCCTCTCTGTAGAAATCCAGTATAAGCTGCATCATAAGATGCTGCTTTGTAAGTGAGGTATATGTATCAACGTCATTAAATGCATTTTGGTGCAGGTAGTCCTCTCTTATAGATCTGGCAGCTTCAAGCTTTAATCTGTCAGGCGCTGAAAGAGCATCCATACCTACAAGCTTAACGATTTCATCAAGCTCTGACTCATCCTGAAGAAGTCTCATAAGATCTGCTCTTAAGCTTGTCCAGTCTGAGGCAGCATTTTCATTGAAATATTTCTCCATATTATCAAGATACAGAGAATATGAAGTCAGCCAGTTGATGGCTGGGAAATGTCTCTTATATGCAAGGTTTGCATCCAGTGACCAGAATACCTTTACGATACGGAGTGTTGCCTGGGTAACAGGCTCTGAAATATCTCCTCCGGCAGGTGATACTGCACCGATAACTGACAATGCACCTTCTCTTCCTTCGCTTCCCATTGAAATAACTCTTCCGGCTCTCTCATAGAACTGTGCAAGTCTTGATCCAAGGTAAGCTGGGTATCCTTCCTCACCTGGCATCTCCTCAAGACGTCCTGACATCTCTCTAAGTGCCTCTGCCCATCTTGATGTTGAGTCAGCCATAAGTGCTACAGAATAGCCCATATCTCTGAAGTACTCAGCTATTGTTATACCTGTATAAATAGAGGCCTCTCTGGCGGCAACAGGCATATCTGAAGTGTTGGCAATAAGTACTGTTCTCTCCATAAGTGACTTGCCTGTTCTTGGATCCTTAAGCTCTGGGAACTCATTAAGAACGTCAGTCATCTCATTTCCACGCTCACCGCAGCCTATATAAACAACTATGTCAGCATCTGCCCACTTAGCAAGCTGGTGCTGGACTACAGTCTTTCCTGATCCGAAAGGTCCAGGAACTGCCGCAACACCGCCCTTTGCAATTGGGAAAAGAGTATCTATAACTCTCTGTCCTGTTACAAGAGGTACATCAGGTGAAAGCTTCTTTGCATAAGGTCTTCCTGATCGTACAGGCCACTTCTGCATAAGCTGTACATTTACAATACCCTTTTCTGTTTCTATCTCACAGACATCCTCAGTTACTGTAAATTCTCCTGCTTTTATATCTTTAATCTTGCCCTTAACTCCATTTGGAACCATGATCTTATGAAGAACAATATCGGTTTCCTGAACTGTACCGATTATATCTCCTCCAACAACTTCATCCCCTGCCTTTGCAGTAGGAGTAAAGAGCCATTTTTTCTCTCTGTCAAGTGAAGGAACCTCAACACCTCTCTGAAGAAGGTTTGATCCTGTAGCCTCCATGATCTTTACAAGAGGTCTCTGAATTCCGTCGTATATACTACTTATAAGTCCCGGTCCAAGTTCAACTGACATTGGCACACCTGTTGATTCAACAGGCTCTCCAGGTCCGAGTCCTGAGGTTTCCTCGTATACCTGGATTGATGCCTCATCTCCATGTATTTCGATGATCTCTCCTATAAGATGCTGATCAGAAACACGTACAACGTCAAACATGTTTGCATCACGCATCCCCTTGGCAATAACAAGAGGTCCGGCAACTTTTTTAATTACACCCTTACTCATTTATGCTCCTTTAATCATTTCCGAATATGATATCTGAACCAACAGCCTGCTCTACAGAACGCTTAACCGCCTGTATTCCCTTTCCTGTATTTCCTGAAACACCAGGTATCAGGATAATAGCCGGAAGTCTGCGTTCAGAATAATGGATTATTTCTTTCTCAAGCTTTGCTGCAAGCTGTTCCGTGATATATATCACAGCATAGTTTCCTTCTACAAGCTCTTTTAGCTTTGCTGCTGCCTCTTCCGCATCTGTAATAGGAAAAGGTTCAAGTCCCACTGCTGCAAAGCCATATATACTGTCACGGTCTCCCATAACTGCTATTTTATACATAAGTCTCTCGCACCCTTTCTCTTATTACATCCTCGGAAAATCCATTCTGTTTTCCGGATAAAATAATTCTTACTGATTTTATTTCATTTTCTCTGGCAAGTACATATGCTGCCAGTGGCCCAATACCAAATGAATTGTATAGCTCCGATCTGATTTTTCCTATAATCAGGTTATCACACCATCTCTCAAATGCTGCAGGCGATTTCTTGAGCTCTCCAACTGCCTCGCTGTAGTCAGTTGACATAAGATATGAGCATATACCATCAATACCGCTTAGAGCTCCCTTTATAAGTCCCTCTGCTGGAAGAGTAGGACAATCACATATTGCCTTATCGAGGAAACTCCTGTCCTTTCCAGTATTGGCTGCTCTTACTGCTGTCTTGATATTTGACGATACTGCAACAAGCTCCGCATACATTTCTATAAATTCATTTCCACTCTCTGCTCCTGCCTTTAAGATTGCTTCAATGCAGGCCTTATCTACGACAATGTCACAGAGCTGTCCATCTCTTGTCTTTAAGAACAAACTGTGTGCATAAGCTGCAAGGTTTGCCATTTCATCAGGCAGCTCCTGATAATTTCGCTCCTTTACAGCCTGTCTGATAAGCATTGGATCTATATTTGCTTCCTGAATATAGATACCCGGATAATCGTAATCCATTACCGACTCCTTGATAGCAGCCTTTAGATTGCTGTAATCATTAGGCAGTCTGAAAATGCTGAATATCTGTCTATCCGGTATGAGCTCATCTATAAGCTCCCATATTTTTTCTCTTTCTGTGCTGAGTATCTCGTCTGCATTTCTGCTTCCGTTTCCCCAGTCCTTTTCGAGCAGAAGGTCTATACATTCATCAGCGCTGTGAGCCTGTATAAGCTGGTCCATAACAGCTTTATCAAAGAGCTTAAGCTCCGCACTTCTGATACGTGCTACAGCATATACATAGTCTTTATCTATATAGGCTCCTGTCATTTATACCCTCCTTCGGCTGTTACATAAATAATTCCTTATTTACCTTATCCATCAGAAGCTCCATTGAATTATCCATTAAAGCTTCAAAAGAAAGGTTTTCCTCTACTCCACCGAAATCAAGTATAAAACCACTCTTTATATCTGGAGCTTTACCGCCAAGCTTAAGTTCATGTCCGCTTTCCAAAAGCATTGCTGAAAGCTCATCCACAAATCCATCTGGCAGTCTTTTTAAATCCTTTTCTGAAAATAAAATAACAGCATCCTGAGTTGGTAAATGTTTCTTAAACAGTTTCTTTAAAACTTCAAAATACTCCGCGTCTGAAAGATTCTGAAGAGATAATGCGGCTTTGCTGATAACTTCCTTTATCAGACTCTGCTTTGCAATAAGGAGCTGCTGTTTCCTCTTTAGCTCTGCTGATGCATTGCCTCTTTCTATAATGTTTGCAGCTTCTCTTTCAGACTTTTCTTTTATACGGTCACATTCAGCTATGGTCTTCTGGGCTGCTTCCTTCTCGATAGCGTAAGCCTTAGCCTTGGCAGCTTCAAGAATCTCTTTAACCTCTGCCTCTGCTGTTCCTGTAATATGACCGACTATCTTATCAAGTCCGCTCATTATCTGTTCCCCTCTCTGTCAATACTAAATGCTCTTATCCAAAAATTATATTGGAACATTTACAATACCGAAGATTGAAAGGATAGAAATAAGCAGTGCTAAAATTGCGTATGTCTCAACCATTGCTGGGAAAATCATTGCCTTACCAAACTGCTCAGGTCTCTTTGCTACAAGACCGATAGCTGATACAGAACACTTACCCTGTGCAATACCAGATATAAGTCCGCCGATAGCCATAGGTAAGCATGCTGCGAAGTATAAAAGTCCCTTAACAAGTGAAATATTAGGATCTCCGCCCATGATACCGATCTGTGTAAGTGTAATAAATGCAATCAGCAATCCGTAGATACCCTGTGTACCTGGAAGAAGCTGAAGAATAAGAACCTTAGAGAACATATTTGGCTCCTGGGTAACAACACCTGATGCTGCTCTACCTGCAACACCTACACCAATTGCTGATCCTGCACCTGCAAGACCTGCTGATAATGCGGCACCTAAAAGAGCCCAAAACAATCCTGAATTAGCCATAATTTAATTATCCTCCTTAACCTTAAAATACTTTGTATGCTCTGTGAACGGCTCAAACTGTTTTCCGCCGCCCTCATAAAATTTTCCAAAAAATTCAACAAACTGAAGTCTGTTTGTATGTACATAAGCTCCAAGTATGTTGATTGCAAGGTTCATCACATGTCCGATAAGGAAAACTATAATGAAAATAAGCATTCCATACCAGCTTGCTCCAAGCATGCTTCCCATCTTATTGAATACCTGTGCAATAACACCTGTAGCAAGTCCAAGTGCCAAAAGTCTTGAATATGAAAGTATATCTGAAAGATAACTTGTCACTCCATAAGCACTATAAGCACCCTTTAAAATTCTCTTGAACCAGTTCTTTGATTCTCTTCCTCCTGTAAGAACAACTCCTACAGCTCCTAATATCGCAACCACTGCTGAAACCATTGGCCATGGATCTCCAAGATTTATTGAAAGTCCAAGCATACTGGTGATCATAGGAATGGTAAGGAGATATACTATACCTCCGCCTACAAACATAAGCCAAAGAACTACATCATAAAAGGCATCCTTATAAAGCCCCTGCCTGCAAAGCAGATAAAGCTTTATAAACAGACCGGTAAACAGATGAACTATACCAAGACCAAATGCAAATACAAGAAGTCTCATAGGTTCACTTACTGGCTCAAACCATATAGGTCTTAAAGCTATATCTGGTCTGTTAAAGAACGTCGTTGCTATTACATTTACTGCATCTCCGAAAAAGCTTCCGAACAAGAATCCCCATACTGTGGTTGATATACCACAGTAGAAGAACAGCTTCATCATCTTCTTCATCTGAGGCTTAAGATTCTTTACCTTCAAAAGTATGAATCCAGTTCCAAGAACCATAAGCAGACCATAGCCTGCATCTGAAAGCATCATTCCAAAGAAAATGTAATAGAATACAGCAAGTATTTTTGATGGATCTATTTCATTTTTATTTGGAAGAGAATAGCTCTCAACTACTGTTTCCATAGGCTCAGATAACATTCCATTGCTAAGCTCTACAGGAACATCTTCATTTTCCTCTGGTTCTCTAAGCTCCACTGCAATATCAAAGCCTGCTTCAAGCTTATCCTTGAGAGCATCCGCATATCTTGATGGCACATAACCATCGATAAAGAATGCATATTCTGACTGAGGCAGCTTATCCAGAATGCTGTATTTATCTGACCTCATTGAATAGTAATCAGAAATAAATTTTAAATGTTCTCTTTCAGGTGAATATGTCCTGATTTCTTCTATGCATTTCTCTATATCTGCATTAAGCTCTTTTATCTCAGCCTTGATTGCCTCTGACTCTTCCTTTGGAATCATCGTGCTAAGCTGTGCCTTGGCGAAATTAAGACGCTTAAGGCCTTCTTCGCAAAGCTCCTTATCTTCCTTAAGACAGATTACAAAAATGCATGTCATTTCCTTTGACTGGCTTATAATGCTGATGTCAAGACTTTCTGGTCTTTCTGATTCTTCGCCTGAAAATGCTGCATATAGACCTTCCATAGATATCTGACCATTTACAGTGCCAATCCATGCAACTGTACTCTCTGTTCCACTAAAATCAAGCGGAAGATCAAAATTCATCCATGGAGCAAGTGTCTCCAGTCTGCTTTCAGCCTTAGGTATGGAAGCTCTGTCTTCAGCTATCTGCTTATCCAGCTTTAATATATCATCGGCCTTTTCCAGATATATTTCTCTGTTCAGGCTTTCCTCTTCATATCTGGCTGTGCTTAAATCCTTAGCACCTTCTAATGAAGAAAAGATACTTTTTTCTGTATCTGGAGCATACATGTCAAGAACGCTTAAGGCCTGATCGGCAAGTGCTGAATTTTTGCTGAATGCTACAGCTTCGCTCATAACATTCATGGTCTTAAGTTCATCATCCTCACACTTTTCTGTCAAGACTTCAACAACTCCTGTCCTTTGAAGCGTTTCCAATATCTTTTTTCTGTCCTGTTTAAGGCCTGCTATAAAGATTCGCTTCATAGGTACTTTAGACATATCCTTTTACCCCCTCTCTTATTTGCTATATTTAATTTTATTTTTAATTTTCAAGAAGTGAAGAAATCACTGATTTGACTGCTTCGTCTTCTTTAGATCTTACAGATGCCTTTAATTCGTCAGCCGCTTTTACTGAAAGCTCATTTGCCTCTGAAAGAATTGCCTCCGCTTTAAGCTCAGCTTCCTTTTTTCTTGTCAGGGCATCCTTACAGGCTCTGTCTAAAAGCTCATCATGCTCTTTTTTTGCTGCTTCTTTAGCTGCCTTTATCGTTGCATCTGCCTGGGCTTTAGCCTGTTTAATATCCTCAGCAGCCTTAAGCTCTGCAGCCTTTACAGCATCGATGATTTCTTTTGCCATCTTCATCCCTCCTATTTCTTCATTTTAACAGTTTACAAACTGTAACCATGATAATATTTTGTGTATTTTTACTAATTATAGTAGCAAACCGATATTTTATTGTCAAACTTATTTTTAGATTTTTTATAAATTATTTATTTTTTTTAGATTTTTCTCAACAACTTAACCCCTAAAGTAAAATAAAGTGTTATTGAAACTATAGGTCCCAATATATCTGAGGCTACCTCTGCCCAGAAAACCTGTTCGATTCCAAATATGGCAGGAATAATAAATACACCTAGAAAATATATAGTCTTTCTCCATGCTGATAATGCAAATGCATATTGATATATACCCATACCGGTAAAACCATCTACTATCACATATTGTATAGCTAAAGGAATTATTGCCAGAGTGTATATTTTTATTATTCTCTTTGTCATCTCTATATATGCAGGATCACTTGTAAATATCCTTATAAATAATCCAGATCCAAGCTGGGCTATTACAAACATAACAGCACAAAATGCTACTGCCAGCATTAGTATATATTTTTGTGCCTTTATTATCTTATCTCTTCTTCCTGCTCCATAGTTATATCCGAGGATCGTCTGGGTTCCGCCTGTTATTCCTCCAAGAGGCATTGTTATCATCAGCATAAAGGACTGAAGTATCGTATTGCAGGTAAGGAGCATGTCGCCCTCTCCTCCGGCTCCATATTTTGTAATAACAGAATTAAGAGCGATAAGCATTACATTATCAAATGCTATAATAAGAAAAGGACTCATTCCAAGCTTAAGAACCTTTTTTACATTCTTTTTTAGAGGAATTCCAAAATGTATCCTAAGTGCAGAGCGTTTGCTGGATAAAAATCCTAGTACAAATATACAGCTTGCAAGCTGCGAAAGCACAGTAGCTAAAGCTGCTCCTGCTACATTCATATCCAATACGAAAATGAATACAGGATCTAAAATTATATTCAGTACAGCGCCTATCATTACTGAGTGCATAGCTGTTTTTGAATATCCCTGACATATAATAAACTGGTTCATTCCTGTAGACATCAGTGCAAATATAGTTCCTGAAAGATATATGCTTATATATTCATCAGCATATGGAAATACAGCATCTGAAGCTCCAAACCATCTAAGAAGGTTATCTTTGAGAAGATATGAAACAGCCATTACAGACACAGCTATGATAAGAAGCATCATAAAACAGTCCGACAAAATCTTCTCTGCCTTTTCTTCATGCTTTTTTCCAAGCTGTATACTTACAAGAGGTCCTCCGCCTATTCCTATCAAAAATGAAAATGCAGCAATCATAGTAAGTATTGGTCCGCAAACGCCTACTCCCGCCAAAGCAATCTCACCTATGCCCTGAATGTTTCCAATATACATCCTGTCGACTATACTGTACAAAACACTTACAAACTGAGCCATCATACTAGGTAATGCCAGATTTAGAACCAGCTTCTTTATATCATCTGAATCAAGTCTTACTTCCATGAGTAATTTTCGTCCTTTATTAAATATTCTTTTTTATAAATATGAGATTAGACTCATCTGACATTTCCTCGCAGAATTCGAAGCCTAACCCGTTAAAGGCTTTAAGTGAATCGATATCAGTAATCTTATGCACAGCCATATATCTGACCATTTCTCCTCTTGCCATCTTCTGAAGTGTCGCCTGCTTTTTTAATCCCTTATCTGTGAGCTTAAGAAAGCTAATACTTACACATCTTACACGTCCGTTTATATATGGCAGGACCGCCTTGCTGTATTCCTCAGATGCAAGATTTATTATTACCTCATCCTCATCACTTTTTAAGTCTTCTTCAATGATATAGTCACATATCCTGCTTCCCCAAAAATCATAAAGATTTTTCTTATCTTCAAACTTTAGCAAAGCCTGCATTTCCAGTCTGTACTCCCTCACACCATCAAAGGGGCTTACTATCCCGTAAAATCCAGAAATAATACGAAGATGCTTATCCAGATATGTAAGAGCATCGCTTTCGAGAGTCCTAGGCGACATATACTGATACTGTATTCCCTCATAAGAGCTTATCGCTGCAGAAAGATTACTGTGAAGCTCCATACTCTTCAATCTTTCGATATTTTGGTCTGTAAGCTCATCGCTGCATTTCCATAGCTTCTTGAGCTCTTCTCTGCTCATAGCCTTAAGTCTGTCTTTGATTTTCCCAGCTTCCTCTACAAAAACTGGCTCTGATAAAACTGAAAATGTTTCTTCATCTATATGCATTTTCTTTGCAGGTGATATGATAATCTTCATAATTTATAACAAATCCAGCATATTTTGAGGATTTTCCTTTGCCTTTACCTTTCCTTTTGCTTCTATAATCATGCCCGCCTCATCTATAAGATAAGTTGTTCTGACAATACCCATGGTAAGCTTGCCATACATATTCTTTTCTTTCCAGACATCATAAGGCTCAATTGCCTTCATATCAGGATCTGAGAGTAGAATGAATGGAAGATTGTACTTTTCCTCAAATTTTTTATGTCTCTCAACACTATCCTTACTTATTCCTATTACAACTGCTCCCTTTTCCTGAAAATGAGGATAGAGTTCTGCAAATCCACAGGCCTGGGATGTACAGCCAAGAGTCATATCCTTAGGATAAAAATAAAGCACTACCTTCTTTCCCCTAAAATCTGACAGCTTCACACTATTTCCATTCTGATCCATTAATTCAAAATCAGGTGCCTTAATACCAGTTTCAAGCATTTATAACTTCCTCCACAAATAAATATTTAAGTTCCTCGTACTGTTTTATTTACTCTTCGCTGCTGCCATTTTGAGTACTATAAAACTGATATTATAATTATATAAAAAATATTTATATTTTAAAGCCTAAAATTCAAAAAGAGACAGATAAACAGGAAAGACATACCTTTATTCTGTATATCCTCCTTTCTCTTCTGTCTCTTATATCTCTTTTGAATCAAAATTTTTTAGGATTATATATTTTTTTAAATTTTATATCTTAATTGTGAAAAAACTGTGATTAATTTAGTATATTCTGTTGCTTACAGCAGCTGAAGTCTTTTCGTTATTTTCAGCGCAGTCCGAATAGTATCTCTTGTAAAATTCACTATAAAGAAGATCCACAATAAACATCTGGCTTACTTCTACTGAAGTACTTCCTCCCTGAAGAGGTCCTTCATTTGCACCGCAAAGGAGGGTAATATCTGAAAATTGTGTAAGCGGTGATTTTACATATCTGGTAACTGAGATAATCCTGGCATTATTCTTCTTTGCAAGCTCAGCAACCTCCACGGTATCCTTGGTAGAGCCTGAATATGAAAATAACACAGCTACGTCCTTCTCTCCCATTGTAGCAGCAACCATGGCCTGCATATGTGAATCCTGAACAGTATATACATTAGGAATAATATGCAAAAATTTATTCATTGCCTTAAGTGAAGCAAGTGCACTGGCTCCCACTCCAAAAAAGATTATTCTTTCTGCATCATGCAGATATGTTACAGCCTTGTCAAACTCATTGAAATCAAGAAGTGAATAGGTTTCATTGAGTGCTCCTATATTTGTAGCAAGAACCTTCTGACTCAGCTCTCTTATTGAATCATTAAGATTTATATCTTTTCCTGCAAATAGCTTTCCTTCTGTATTTCCTGTATTAAGAGAAAGTGAAAGAAGCATTTTGAATTCCTGATATCCCTTTACATTCATTGTTCTACAGAATCTGAATACCGATGTATCTCCAACTCCGCAAGCCAGACCCAGGTCTGAAATTGACATAAACAGAACCTCTTTTGGATTTGCCAGCACGTAATCAGCAACCTTCTTTTCTGCCTTGGTAAATTGGTTATATGCAGATTTTATCTTCCCCAGGTAATCTTCATGCATCATTATTGTTATTTTCCTTTCTGTTTATAAAATATGCATCTGCTGCTTTAATGAAACGTGAAGCAATCTCCAGAGGACGTGTTATGGCTCCTCCTACTATTGCAGCATAGGCTCCGGCTTCAAATACTCTTACTGCATCCTCAGGACTGTGTATGCGTCCCTCTGCAATAATCGGTATATCCTTAATACTTTCACTTAGATCTTTTATAAGTTCTAGCGCAGGTCCGTCTGTATGTTCCTTTGTAGCTTCAGTATATCCACACATAGTCGTACTTATAAAATCAGCTCCAGCCTTATAAGCTGCCATACCCTCTTCATAAGTGGCTATATCTGCCATTATAAGCTGATTCTTATATTTGTTCTTTATCTGTGTAAGATACTCTGAGGCACTTAAGCCGTCACCTCTTTTTCTATCTGTACAGTCTACGGCTATAACTTCAACTCCAGCTTCATGAAGCATATCTACTTCCTTCATAGTCGGCGTTATATAACTATCAAAACCATCATACTGCTGTTTGATAATTCCAAAAACAGGCAATCCAGTTTCTGCCTTAATAGCTTTAATATCCCTAATGCTGTTTGCTCTTATAGCCGGACTCCCCGCCTTCTTAGCAGCCTTTGCCATAAGATCCATAAATGTTCTCTCCTCACAATAGAGTGGTTCTCCCGGCAAGGCCTGACATGAAACTATTATTTTCCCCTTTATTTCATTACATAGCTTTTGATAATTCATACTTCACTTCCGTATACTATAATAAGTTTATAATACTCCTATAGAATACATATTTCAACAAAATGAAAATAAAAAAATGTTTTTTTAAATATTTTTTGTATTTTTTTTACAATTCAAGCTTCATGAATTTATTTTTTCACACTACCTATCTTGCTAGATTTTGGTTTTTTCTTCACTTTTGCTGGCTTCTTTCGTACAGAATAGCCAAAGGTTCCTATCTGTTCTCCAAGCTTACAATAACTTCCATGGCTATACGCTATAAGACCACATTTTTCCAGTTCAAGCTTTCCTTTGTCATTTATATATTTGCTGCTAACATCTACTGAGAGTACATCTGCTATAAACATATCATGTGTTCCGAGCTCAAGAATATTTTTCACTCTGCATTCTATATTTACCGGACTTTCTGCAATAAGCGGTGCTGAAACATGCTCTGCCTTCATAGGTGTAAGCTTTGCTTCCTTCCACTTATCTACGTCTTTTCCGCTCTTTACTCCACATAAATCTGTGGCCTTACACAATTCCTCTGTTGTCAGATTTACAACAAATTCACCGCTCTCCTTTATCATATGATGACTAAAACGATTTTTTCTTATTGAAACATATAACATCGCAGGATCAGAGCAGATCGTTCCTGTCCATGCTGCCGTAATTATATTGCTTCTACCTTCCCTGTCAGCACAGCTTATCATGACAGCTGGAACCGGATAAAGCATAGTGCCCGGTCTCCATATTTCCTTCTTAAAATCTTTTTCTTTATTCTCTTTCATTACCTTAAATCCTTATATAAATCCTTATATTAAACCTTTATAATTTTTTAGTTTCCGTTCTAAACAACATTATACTTCATTATGTCTTTTTATCGATTTTTTGTTTTTTACAAATTCATTAAGTTTCTTACAAAACACGGTTTTATATTGCATATAGACCTAGTCCATACCTTATCTTCATCTTATCAATTAAGAAAGGAGAAAGCGCATATCTATATGCGTCGTATTTTTTATGAAAAAGACATTTAAAAGAATATTTTTAGCAACAGCTCTTATAAGTACATTTTCAGCTATCTCTTCATTTGCAGGAACTTTTGTACATACACCACAGGGTGTTAAGTATGATTGGGGAAATGGTAATTATTGCGTAAATAACTGGGTAAGAACCAATGACCACTGGTATTATTTTGGAAATGATGAACTCATGAGAACTGGCTGGATACAGCGTGATAATACCTGGTACTTTGCATCAGATACAGGTGAATTAAATGCCGGTGCAATGGAAATAAATGGTAATCTCTATTATTTTGATAAAAATGACTGCTCCCTGGTAACTGGACCTGTAGAGTATATGTTCAATACCTATACATTCACAGATAATGGAATCATCGGTGATGACCCATATGTTTACACAGAATGGAACAGCGATGGAACTATAAAGAGGGGTAAAAAGCTCCACGCAAATTGATTATTTTCATTCATAACGAAACTAGTAAACTCTTCTTAATTAACTATCTTACTGTCAGAATGAAATGCAGGTTTTATAAAGTCATATAATTTGACGTTTTATGTTAAATTCCTGTTTTTCATTCTGACAGGTATTTTATAAGTATTTAATTTTCATCAATTACTTAATTATATACTTGGTGCCTCTGCCTTTTCCTTCTATTGTAATCACACCTTTTTCGCTCATATCTTTTAAAAGCTGTGTTGTTTTTGATTTGCCAAACGGTACATAAGGTGCTATTTCGCTCATAGACTTAAGCATATTCCTGCTTAAAAGTCTGTAAATCACTTTTTCATCTTCATTTAAATTAGCATTTTTCTCAAATAATGGAAGCACAATTTTTATAGCATTCTCTGAAACTTCAAAATCGGGTTTTGTCTGACTGTCTACATACAATTGTTTTATTCTTGTAATTCCTGTCCCAAATATCTCAACAAAGCCTAATCTGTAAAATACATTTGCAAGATTTCTATTTCTTAAAACAGAAAGTTTACCTGACAAATATTCTTCTGTTGTTATTCCTGCCGGCAATCCCCCCGGAGATACAACTTCTATCCTGTCATCAAACATGGAAACTCTAATGTGTGAATCTATATCCCAGATTCTATGAATCAGGGCATTTGCAATAGCTTCTCTAAAAGCAGCTTCTGGTATTTTCTCTAATTTTTTTCTATCTGCTCCCTCTATTATTTCATACTGATAATAGTCCCTAAATACAGCAAGCGCCTTTTCATATGAATCTAAAACAGAGATATTTTCATAAGTAACTCTCTTTTGAATAATACTAATGTTTTCTCCAAACTTAACAATATCGATCCCTGGAAAATGATTTTTATCGGCCAAAAGTCCTGCTGCATTATTAAATCCATTTACATTGTCATAAAGATTCAATGTTCTCAATGTATCCTGATTAAAGCTTTCAATATGAATACTTTCCTTCAGCTTAATCTGCAAAGTTTCAAAAGACAATTTCTGATCTTTGCACGGCAAATCTTCAAAGCTAATATTTTTTCCTTCTAATACAAGCCTTGAAAATTCCAGCGTATCAACTTCTATCGTTGCTGTATCGTTTCGTTTATATGCCTTGGATTTATATAAATACGGTTTCTGTAGTCCACTGGAAACAGTGAGTTTTATCGTCTGCTCATCCTTCTGTATCTCAAGTGTATAATTTGGCTGAGGTGAAATACTGTCATTGATTTTATTTTCTATATCAAGACATGCCTGCTTTACATCCGTCAATCCCTTCACATTTCCATCATCATCTACACCAAAAATAATACTTCCACCATCATAATTGGAAAAAGCACTAACTGTTTTTAAGAAAGTATTTGTAATTGTTTCCTTGAATTCCAATATTCTAGTTTCACGCATAATCATCTCACCTTTTTACGGACTTATTAATTATATTATATGCATAAATACGCATAAAATCAATCGTAAAAATTTACGATTGATTTTATGATTGTTTTTAAGTCATATTTTCTTTTTTCGTCCGATTAGATTGTTATTGCAGATTAAAACTTAAATATATTTAGTCCCGTGTCAGTGCTTACTTCCCTTTCCACCTTTCCCTCTATAATTCTTATAAATATCTCTGCTGTGGCACTTATAACAGCATATTTAAGATGTCCGCCTACAACCTTTCCATCCTTATCTCCTGCACTCATATGAAGGTGAAGATAGCTTTTACCATTCATTGTAGTTAAATTGCCTGTCAAAGAAACAATTTCATAATAACCACTAAAATGATCTGCAAGAAACTTCTGTTTTTCCACGTTGTAAACTCCCACAGCAAAATCATCCGTTGCACCGAGCCCGTTTATCTCGGCCAAACCTATATTTTCCTTGTCTGCTACCTTAAGTATAGATTCACAGATTTCATCATCCGGATCCAGTCTCAATACAATGGTATCATTAAATCTTTTATACTCCATATCCTAGCTCATCCTTTCTGCAAGAATTTCTATAATATAATTTATATCACTTTCCTTTTCAAATTGGTAAAGAAAATGTGCATAAATTCTTCCTGTCAATTTAATCTTATTTTTTTCAGCATATTTCAAAATTTCTTCAAGATGTTCCTTCTTTGGTACTGGTTCATCAGATGAAACTATACACCTTATGCATTTTGCCTCAGGAAGCTTTTCACATTTTTCCTTTATATCGCCTCTCCTAAGTGCATTTATTTCATTTTCATCCAAAATAACATAGGAATTCTTATACGTTTCTATCGAGGAATTTACATCATATTCTACATTTAAAAAACTCATTGCATAATCAGGATCATCATTGGAAAGCTTAAAGAAAGCTTTTACAGTATCCATAAAATCTGTATATATGTCAGACACTATATAGGCTCCTTCCATTACTCCATCTTCAATGCTGATTTCCTGCTCTGTTTCCCTGTAGTAATATTTCGCAAGTTTTAGTCGCTTTAAATTATTTTGATGAAGTGCAATAAGACTTTCTTCTGTTTTTATCTGATTATTTATAAGTGCTATTATATCCCTTGGTTCATTTCTGTTTAATACATTCCTTATATCCTTAAGCGACATATCATTTGCCTTATGGAATTTTATTGCAATGAGTCTGTAGATATCATCCTTTGAATATACCCTGAAACCATTTGCATCCCTTTGCGGAAATATAAGCCCTTCCTCTTCATATATCCTAAGAGTATCTCTTGTAACTCCCATTATATCGGCGACTTCTTTTATATAAAATCTATCTTTCATAACTTAATATCTCTTTCACAGCCTCTATTAAAGAATACTTTTTGTTGCTCTATAATTGTCATTTAAATCATTCCCTACCAATACATTTCCTTTAATTATAGTCTAAAGGCCAGAAATAGCAAATGACCCTTGCCAGAAAAGCAAAGGTCATTCACAAAAATGGTTTTTATATAAGAAGAAAAGTTTAACCTAAATATTTCTTAAGAGTTGCTCTTACTGCAGACTTTCCTGCAATCTCTTCTACGAACATCTCTTCAATCTTCTCTCCTATTCCAGCTGAATAGAGATCAATTCCAAAAATATTGGCATTTGAAAGTATTGACTTTAACTGTCCATTATAGCTCGATGGCTCTCCAACCTTAATTCCTTCAAGCTTTGCGCAAAGCTCTGCTGCCATAGGATCTGGTGAAAGCTCAAAGGCCTCTCCATTGTCGTCCACAGCAAGGAGATATCTGCACCAGCCTGCAATTGCAAGTGGAATAGCTGTAAGCTTCTTCGCATCTCCGTACTTTGCTACATATGCCTTGATAGTCTCACCATATCTGATTCCTACCTTCTGTGAGGTATCAACAGCTATACGCTGAGGAGCATCTGGCATAAATGGGTTTGGAAGTCTGTCATTTATAACTTCCTTTACAAAATCTTCAGGTGAAAGGATTCCTGGATTAATAACTACAGGCATACCCTCAACTGGTCCGATATTGTTTACGAGCTTTACAAGCTCTTCATCATGCATCTCATCTGCAATCTTTGTATATCCGAGGAGACATCCGTAAACAGCAAGTCCTGTGTGAAGAGGGTTAAGACAGGTTGTTACCTTCATTCTCTCTACATTGTTTACTGTGTCTCTGTCTGTCATATATACTCCTGCCTTCTCAAGAGCAGGTCTTCCATTAGGGAAATTATCCTCTATTACAAGATACTGTGGTCCCTCTGCATTTACAAAAGGAGCAATATATGTATTCTTTGATGTAATAACAGGGTGCATATTTTCTACACCATTCTTCTCAAGTTCCTCAGCTATGCTCTCTGCTGGTCTAGGAGTGATCTTATCAATCATACTCCATGGGAATGCTACTACATTTTCATTTGATACATACTCAACAAAGCCTGCATCGACAAAGCCCTTCTTCTCCCACTCCTCTGCCATTGTGAGGATAGAGCTTCTAAGCTTTTCTCCGTTATGTGAACAGTTATCCATTGATACAACTGCAAGCGGAGCCTTATTCGCGAGGTAACGCTCATTAAGAAGTGCACATACTACAGCCATAGCTGACTTAGCATGCTCTGGTCCCTTCTCAATATCCTCAAGGATAAATGGGAAGAAGTTTCCATTTGAACCCTTAAGGGCATATCCCTTCTCTGTAATAGTAAATGATACCATCTGAAGCTCAGGATTAACAAAAATCTCCTTAAGTCTGTTCCACTCAGCTGCAACATCAGACTGTGCCTTGATTGCCTCTGTAAGTGATGCAAGAACTCTCTTATCTGTTGAACCATCAGCCTTTAAGGTTACTGCGAGAACAAGATTATCAAAAGGCTTATAAATCTTATCTACAACATCAAAGTCAAAGGTCTCTACACAGGTAATTCCTGTATCTGCCTCTCCCTTGTTTAAAAGTGTATCAGCAATTCCTCCAATAAATATTCTGAAAATATTTCCAGCTCCAAAATGTACCCAGCGTGGGTTATTTTTTGTTCTTTCAGCAACTTCTGCTCCATCGTACTTAGGAAGCGCAATATTTATTGCCTCAAATGCTGAACGGTCCTTAATTCCATCTAATGTTAATTTCATTTATATACCTCTTAATATAATTCGAATCACGCCTTAGCTGCCTTATCAATAGCTTCCCAAAGTCCAAGAAGGTACTCTGCTCCAAGAGCTCTGTCATATAAACCATAACCTGGCATAGCCTGCTCGCCCCAGATCATTCTTCCGTGGTCAGGTCTGATAAGTCCGTCAAATCCTGTATCATAGAAGGTCTTCATCATCTTGTACATATCATGTGATCCGTCAGATGAAAGGTGAGCAGCTTCCTCGAAATCTCCAGGGAAATTGTGTCTTAAGTTACGAACATGTGCAAATGGAATTCTTCCCTTAGCTGCTTCGATAATCTCGCAAAGGTCATTGTTAGGATTTGATCCAAGTGATCCTGCGCAGAATGTAATTCCGTTGAAAGGTGCATCTACAGCCTTAAGAAGCTTAACAATTGCATCCTTTCCTGTCATGATACGTGGAAGTCCGAAGATTGGCCATGCTGGATCATCTGGATGTATACCCATACGGATATCATACTTTTCACAAACTGGCTGTATTGCCTTAAGGAAGTAAACAAGGTTGTCAAAAAGCTGATCAGCTGAAACATCCTTGTAAAGTGCAAAAAGCTCCTTGAGCTTAGCAAGTCTCTCTGGCTCCCAGCCTGGCATAACAAATCCGTTTGACATCTTCTCTATTGAATCTGAGAAGTTCTCTGGATCAATCTTATCTACGATCTCCTGATTGTAAGCAAGTACAGTTGAACCATCCTCTCTTACTCTTGCAAGATCTGTACGTGTCCAGTCAAATACAGGCATGAAGTTGTAGCATACCATGTGTATATCTTCTTTACCAAGATTCTCAAGAGTCTTAATATAATTGTCAATATACTCATCTCTTCTTCCAGAGCCTGTCTTGATATCATCATGAATATTTACGCTTTCAATACCTGAAAGCTTTAATCCTGAGGCCTCAATAACTGACTTAAGCTCATGAATCTCTTCCTGTGTCCAAAGCTCTCCAGGCATCTTGTCATAAAGTGTAGAAACTACGCCTGTTACTCCAGGAATCTGTCTAATCTGCTGAAGTGTTACAGTGTCGTGACCAGGTCCATACCATCTAAGTGTCATCTCCATAATAATTTACCTCTTCTTATATATTTTCATTTAAGCTTTTATTAAAAGCCTCGTTTCTCTTAAATCATGTAGTTATAATATAACATATAAACGTTTATATGCAATATATTTTTTTAAAAATTTACAGTACGACAACACAAATCCAAGCTATATATTGCGCTGTTTTTTAATTTTTGTCAGCTACAGACTCTCTTATGATAAGTCTTCCCTTTAATACAGGAGCCTCAATTTGTTCTCCAGTCTTAAGATAGGTATCAATATAATCTATTGCAAGCTTTGCAAGCTCCTTTGCAGGTGTTTCAAATGTTGTAAGATGCGGAGTTATTACATCTGCCATCATTGAATTATCAAAGCCAACTATTGAGATATCCTCAGGTATATTTAATTTAAGATCGTAAGCAACCTTATATACGGCATACGCCATCATGTCGTCACTGGCAAATATCGCCTCCGGTCTGTCTTCTTTCTTAAGAAGGGCTTCTATCTCATTGTATGAGTCCTCTGGATCAACAAGATTGAGAAGAATATTACTTTCATTTATAGCTATATTATTTCTCTTCATGGCATCTGTCATGCCCATTAACCTTTCTTCGTAACTCATGTTATTAAAGGTTCTGAACAGACCGCCTATATTTGTATGTCCCTTCTCTATAAGATAACTTACCGCTTTATCTGCCGCCTCTCTGTTATCTATAAGCATGCATCTTTCAATGTCATCCTCATACGCTCTGTTCAAATAAATATAAGGAATATTATAATTGCCAAGCTCCTTTATATGAGCATTTTCATTTGAACAGGTGCTGATCATCACACCGCTGACATTTTGGCTGCATAATGATTTTATAAACTGCTTTTCCTTCTCAAGGCTGTAGTCCGTACTACACAATATCATCATGTATCCATTTTCGTAGGCATAATTCTGCACAAATCTTGCCAGCTTAGGATAATAAACATTTCTGATACTAGGTACAATAAGCGCCAAAAGATTAGACTGACCTGTCTTTAGACTTACAGCAACTCTGCTTGGGGTATAATTAAGCTCCTTTACAGTCTGCATTATCTTGTCATATGTTTCTTTTTTTATATATCCCTTGCCTGAAATAGCTCTTGAAACTGTACATACCGAAACTCCGGCCTGTCTAGCTACATCCTTAATTGTTACCATATCTTACCGCCCTTATATGAATCTAAAAATATATAAACCTTTATATATTCTTACATTATATCATATAATTGTATTACTGCCAGCTAATGTTGTTATTCATAAACTGGGAAGCATCCTCACAGCCTGAAATTATAACTGTATATGACTTCATATTATGAAAATAGAAATACACATCTGTAGGCACAGGCTTATTACTTATATAAAACTGCTTTTCATTGTAATGCAGATGTCTCCATGTTCCAGTTTTGAACTCTGAATCATCTCTGGAATCTTCATTTCCATAAAGCTTCACAAAAGATGTATCTATACTATTTATAAAGGTTTCTTTTATCTCGGGTGTATTAAAATCAACTCCAAGATCTTCCATCTGCATAACAAGCTCATGCAGGCTTTCACTAACACTTGTATCCACCATCATAATACCAACAGAACAGTTTCCATCCTCACTCTTTATTATATATGATCCCGGAAGATTAGATGTGACCTTAGCATTTGTGAATTCATTTATCATATACACATTGAGATCTCCTAATTTGAAGGAGCTGCTTTGTGTATTTTCATTTCCTGATGCTGTTGCTTCTGATTTATTTACTGTATAATTCTCTGTGCTCTTTGTAACTACTATTCCATTTTCTACCCATGCACCATCAGCATTTACAGTATTACCATCTTCTGTAACGGTATCTGCTGCCATATATCCGTCAGCATTAAAATAATAGCACTCCGAAATACCATCATTATTTCCATCAATCCACTGCCAGCTGTTAGCTGGATAGCTCCCATCAGGATTTTGCCACCAGTAACCCTGATCATTTTGCTGCCATGCTGCAAATGCTGACATGCTTATAAAAGCCGAAAATACCAAACTACTTAAAGCAAGCCTTATATTTTTTATATTCATATTTTACATAAACTTCCTTTCTGCCAAGTTTACATAAAATTATAGCACAGCAAAAAACAAACTACTATAAAGGCTTTATGACGATTTTATTAAATAAAAATTGTTGTTTTCACTTAAAACTTCGTAAGCAAAAATGCCATATACAGTGGTAATGTCAAAATCTGATCATTTCTCCCCACATTGTAATCACCAAGTTTAATGGCACTATTTACATGATATTTTTCAGGATGTTTCAAAATAGTCTTTGTACTTTTAGTATTTCCAGTAGCCGCCTTTACCTCTAGCAAGGTACATTGTCCCTGATACCTTATAACAAAGTCAACTTCTAAACCACTGTCCTTATGAAAATAATAAAGCTTGCGGTTCATTTTCCCCAATATATCAGCAATTAAATTTTCAAAAATCGCGCCTTTATATCCATGTAAATTTCCTTGTAAAATATCATATTGTGTGCCATCCTCCAACATGCTGACAAATAAACCGCAATCACACATATATACCTTAAATACATCCTCTTCCGCATTTCCATCTAAAGGCAACTCAGTAATCGATAAATTGTAACATCTTTCTATTATACCTGCATCTTCAATCCATTGAAGACTCCCAAGATACTGTGATGCTGTTGAACCCTTCTTCACAACTGAATACTGGAACTTTTTATTTTCTTTGCTAAGCTGTTTTGGAATTGACTGGAAACATTCCTTAATGTGTGATTTATCCTTTCGTCCTGCATACTTTACCATGTCATCCTCATAAGATCTAACAATATCACGCTGAATTTTAAGCACCTCATCCATTTGCTTAGAATCTATAAAGGTCTGTACAGCATCTGGCATACCACCAACTACAGTATACTGTAAAAGAAGCTGTTTCATACGTTTATGCAGAGCTTCTGGAACAGGCACTTCTCTTTCTAAGCACTGTTTAAGTATGCTAATTACATTTTCATTAATCCCATTAGCCCATAAAAATTCTTCAAAATCCAAAGGATACATATCAATAACTGTTTCAGATCCTACTGGTATAGACTTTGGTTCCTTGCCATATCCCTTTACTCCCAGCAAAGAACCAGTTCCTATCACATCATATCTTCCATCAATCCTAAAGAATTTCAAAGCCGTTCTTGCTTCTGGGCATTCCTGAATTTCATCCAATATAATGACTGTATTTCCACTTTCAAAAACCGCTTCACTGCCTAACAAAGCAGACAACATCATTACAATATTATCCACTTCCAAGGAACCTGAAAATATGGATATGTAATCAGGATTTTGGAAAAAATTTAAATATACAACATTTTTATAATTCTTTTTAGCAAAATCAAGAACTGAAAATGTTTTACCGCATTGGCGGCATCCCTTGATAATTAGTGGCTTATGATTTTCAGAATTTTTCCATTCAACTAATTTTTGCTCTATTTTCCTTTTTAACATAGCCTCTCCGCCTCCTTGATTTATCTATAGGATATTTCAAATCTTCAACTTTTTCAAGCGACTTTTCAGCGTAAGTGTCAACTTTTTCAAACGACTTTAATTATAGTTGATATTTTATAATTTTCATAATGAAAACAGACTATGGATATGTTATATTTCAAGTAACTTATATTAATATCTAATATATATGGTTTATGTATTTTCACTAAATAAGGAGGTTAGCTTATGGCATTTGGCATGAAGGGTATTTTACAGGGTGGTATAGCAAGTAATTACAGTGAACAGTCAGTTGAGGCGTTAGAAAAAGAATATGGTCAGTATCTTATGGATAATGAACAGATAACTATGGGCTTTAAGCTTATTAGAGATGCTCTTATTTTTACTGATAAAAGAATTATTTTTTCTGATAAACAGGGCACTACCGGAACAAAGACAAGAATTGAGTCTATTAATCTACACTCAATAGTAGAAGTTACTATGGAAACTTCTGGATTTGGATTTGATGACAGTGAGATTACCTTTACATATATCAAAACACCTTATCTAAAGGCACACGGCATAGAATACGGATCACATACTCTTGAATTTCCTAAGAACTTTAATGTTCAGGGGCTTTATAAGATTCTTCAGGAGCTTGCATATGACAATTGTGTAAGACTTAACAGCTAAAATTTATTTAAAAACTGGTATTTAAAAAGGTAAGCTTCAATCAAAGCTTACCTTTTCTAAAAATAGCCCCCCTGGCGGAACTGTATATCCTGCATATTGTCTGTCTTTTTTATCTAATATCTGGACAATATCCTCTGGCTTCCTATCGCCTCTTCCGGTTTCAATCAAGGTTCCTGTCATTATACGTATCATATACTGTAAAAATCCATCTCCAGTATATGAAATACTCACAACTCCTTCATTTTCATCGTATCTAATATCTATTTCATATATATTTCTTATAGTAGATTTCTTCATATGCCTGTTTCCGCAAAAGCTTTTAAAATCATGCTCTCCTATAAGAAATCGGGATGCTTCCTTCATAGCTTCTATATCAAGCTTTTCTCCATAACTATAAAGGTATTTCCTTTTAAAAACCGATGACTTTTCAGAAGTTGAAATATAATATGTATATGTTTTCCTTGAGGCATTATATCTTGAATGAAACCTGTCAGAAACTATATCTACAGAATTTACTCTTATATCATCTGGCAAGTATCGGTTCATATAGGCTTTTATTTCCTGAGTTGTAAGCCTTGTATCCATAACTGCATTTGCAATCTGTCCTCTTGCATGTACTCCAGCATCTGTCCTTCCAGAACCTATGATCCTGACTTCAGTGCCTGTCATAAGACTTAATACCTTTTCAAGCTTTCCCTGAATGGTATTATCGTTTTCCTTTAATCTTTGCCATCCGTTGTATCTGCTTCCATCATATTCTATTATGAACCGATAATTTTTCATCCTTTTTTCCTTATTCTGCCACTGTTTCGTCTATCTCTGAAGGTGTTGCATTAGAAGGTGTAAGCAAGCCGACATCTTCTAGCACTTCCTCGTCTATATTAGTTTGTATTGCACTTTCTTCAGCTGTATTTTTACTTCCCTCATAAAGAGTTATTCCTATTGGTGCAAGAAAAAGTATAACAAGTACACTTATCATTGCTATCGTATCTCTTTTGTAAGTACCCTTATCTGAATATTTGTTTTTTTCTTTGCTCATTTTTTCAATATCCTCCTTAATTACTTAAGAGATGATATTAAAAAATTGTGTACATTTTGTTTTTATTTTATGAAAATTCTATATCACAGCTGCCTGAGTATCTTCATTACTCCATCTTCGTCATTTGAAGAAGTTATATATTTTGCTATTTCCTTGAGCTCCGGCTGTGCATTAGCCATGGCATAGCTTTCTTCACAGCTCTTTAACATCGTATAGTCATTGAGATAATCTCCAAATGCCATCGATTCTTCTCTTTTAATCCCCATGCTCTTCTGAAGCTCCTCTATTGCAGTTCCCTTGCTTACTCCTTTGTTGGAAATATCCATCCAGTTCTTTCCTGAAATAACAAGCTCAAGGGATTTTGGAAGCTCAGTAATTTTGTCATAGGCCTCTTTGACTTTTGCATTTTCATAGTAAATAGCAAGCTTTATCATGCTATCCGTTTCCAAAATATCATAAAGCGAATCAACAAACTCCAATTTCCTATAATAAATTCCGCACACATCTTCAACCTTCTTTGTATTGTGCTTCATATATGCTGCCTTTGAACCGCATATAATCACATGTGCAGCTTTATCCTGTTCAAAATAATCTACACACCACTTTAGATCTGCATAACCTATATCGCTGCTATAAAGCATTTTATCATTTTTAAAGGCTATAGCACCATTTTCAGCTGCAAAAATCAATTTATCAAAAATAGATGGAAACATCTCCTTAAGAGTATAATACTGCCTCCCGCTTGCTATAACTGTCTGGATATCCTGATGTGCCTCGACCCATGATACGAAATCCTCAGGCTGTCTGTTCTGACTGTCTAAAAGAGTTCCGTCCATATCCAAAGCTACCAATTTTATATTTTTATTTATCATTTTAACGTTTCTCCTACGGATATTTATTATATTTTACATGATTGTTCATTTTTTGACAATTTGTGATTGCATTCTTTGACAAAATAGGATATTATATCGCTAAGGACAAATTCCTATTGTTTATATATGATTTAGTTTTATTATAATATATAAATTCGAATCTTTAAATACATAACACAATATTTTATAATTACTTATATGTACAAAGCTACAGAATAATCAAGGAGGATTTTAATCATGAAAACAGTTATAGTAGGTACCAACCATGGCGGAATTGCCGCAGCCAATACACTTTTAGATAACTACCCTGGCAACGAAGTAGTTATGATAGACAAGAATACCAATATCAGTTATCTCGGCTGTGGAACTGCTCTCTGGGTTGGCCGTCAGATCGATTCATATGAGAAGCTATTCTATACAAATGAAGAAGCCTTTGAAAAGAAGGGCGCTAAGGTTATGATGGAGACCACTGTAACCAAGGTTGATTTTGAAAATAAGATAGTATACGGTGAAGATAAGGACGGAAATGCATTTTCAGAAAGCTATGACAAACTGATACTTGCACCGGGTTCTATTCCTATCAACCCTGAGCTTCCTGGAAATGATCTCCCTGGTATTAATTTCCTCAAGAAATTTCAGGATGGACAGGAAGTTGACAGACAGATTTCTTCAGATGAAGTCAAGGCTGTAGCAGTTATAGGTGCTGGATATATCGGAGTTGAGATTGCAGAAGCAGCAAAGCGCAGAGGAAAAGAGGTTTACCTTTTTGAAATTGAGCCAACTACACTTGCAAGCTATTATGACGAGTGGTTCTCATCTGATATGGACAAGGCTCTTTCAGATAATGGTGTAAACCTCAGACTTGGTGAGAGAGTTACCGCATATGAGGGCAACGGAAAGGTTGAAAGAATTGTAACAGATAAGGGCTCATATCCGGTTCAGCTTGTAATAAACGCAATTGGATTCAGACCTAACAATCTCCTCGGCAAAAATCATCTTGAACTTGGCGCTGCTGGTGCATATAAGGTAGATTCACATCAGCAGACCAGCGATCCTGATGTATATGCAATCGGAGACTGCGCTACTATCTACTCCAATGCCCTTCAGAAGGAAACATATATAGCACTTGCCACAAATGCTATCAGATCAGGTATAGTTGCAGCTCACAATATAGCAGGCAATCCTGTAGAAGCTCAGGGCGTTCAAGGTTCTAACGGAATATCTGTATTTGGACAGCACCTTGTTTCAACCGGACTTTCTGTCAAGGCCGCTAAAAAGAACGGCTTAGATGTAAGCTGGACAGACTATGAGGACTTCCAGAGACCTGCATTTATGAAGGAAAATGCAAAGGTAAAAATACGTATAGTTTATGAAACAGAAAGCCGCAGAATAGTTGGTGCACAAATGTCATCAGCTGAAGATATTTCAATGGGAATTCATATGTTCTCACTTGCAATTGAGGAAAAGGTTACAATAGATAAGATGAAACTCATGGACATCTTCTTCCTTCCACATTTCAACCAGCCATATAACTACATTACAATGGCTGCACTTAATGCAAAATAATTAAAACAAAAAAGGACATCGCTAAATCATAAAGAAATGATCAGGCGATGTCCTAATTATTTACAGGTATATCTTACAAAGTCTTATAAGCTAAAAATATGGCCCCACTTTATGTGGGACCATAGCTTATATACATTTTTATTTATTCTACTGTATATGGAAGAAGTGCAAGATGTCTTGCTCTCTTGATAGCAACTGTAAGCTCTCTCTGATGCTTAGCACAGTTTCCTGTAATTCTTCTAGGAAGAATCTTTCCTCTCTCAGAGATATACTTCTTTAATGTTGCAACATCTTTATAATCAATTGGCTTTGCCTTCTCGCTGCAGAATACGCAAACCTTACGTCTTCTACGGAATCCGCCCATTCTCTTTGGACGAGCACCAGCCTCTTTGCCTTCAGCCTTCTGAAATGCCATCGGTATGTCCTCCTTGTTATTCTTAAAATTTTGAAATAGATTAGTTGAAAGGTAATCCCTCGTCTTCTACTCCATCCGGGATGTTCATAAATCCATCACCTACAGATGTTCCCATATCTGATGATCCTCCGAATCCGCCAAAACCACTGTTGTTGTAGCTTCCACTTCTTCCCTCTGAAGCTGCCTTTGATTCAGCAAACTCCTGATCCTCAACAATTACATCTGTTGTGTAGATCTTATTACCATCCTTGTTAGTATAGCTGCCTGTCTGAATGCGGCCTGTAACCACAATCTTAGTGCCCTGATGTAAGTATCTCTCAGCAAATTCTGCCTGTCTTCCAAATGAAACACAGCTGATAAAATCAGCCTCTCTCTGTCCATCCTGTGAAGAACGTCTTCTGTCAACAGCCAAAGTGAATCTTGCTATTGCCATTACCGGATCAGACTGTGTATAACGTATATCCGGATCTCTTGTTAATCTGCCCATTAAGATAACTTTATTCATATAATCACTCTTTCTTTCTTAGTCTTCTTTTCTAACAACTAAGTATCTAAGAACAGGCTCCATTATGCGAATCTGAGACTCAAGCTCGTTTGGTGTCTCCTTATCGCCCTCGAAGTTGATGATGTAGTAGTAGCCCTCATTCTGATGCTGGATGTCATATGCAAGTCTCTTCTTGCCCCACTCATCAATCTCTCCTACGGTTCCGTTGTAACGGGTGATGTATCCCTTGATCTTCTCAAGAGCCGCAGTTCTGGCTTCGTCATCGAGCTTCGCACTAAGAATAACTGTAACCTCATACTTATTCATGTGTGTTTCCCTCCTTTTGGTCTCCGGCCCCTGTAAGCCACAGGAGCAAGGATAATTATGTGTCAATATAATATGTCACGGATTAATAGTATATCAGAAATATTTTTTTTAATCAAGCCATCTGTAATTTATTCCCAAATAAAAATATGCCGAAAATACCTTTATAATAAAGAAATTAGTTATGCAATATTGTGATTTCTATACCAGCTTTTATATTTGTCTTACGAAAATCTTTTCTTATAGCTTTTTAAGTCTCTCTGGCACTGAAAATGTTTCCCCAGAAAGAAGCTTTGCTGAGCAGTCTGTAAGTCCTTCATCCGCAAAAAGCAACTCTGCCTCATCTTTATTAAAACGCCAGTCATATACATATCCCAGATGTCTATATATATCTTTATTTACGGCAACAAGGAAAGTCCACTTAAATCCTTCATCTATGAGCATTTTTTCTGTCCATTTCATAAGCTCATCCATATATCCTCTATGTCTGAACTCTGGATCTGTTCCAACACACAGTATATATTCTGTATTTTCCGTATGTCCATCCGGATATATTGCCTGCATTGGTGCAAGGTGAAGCATTGCTATTATCTTTCCATCTTCTTCAACAACAGCAATTCTATGCTGCTGCACTGCTCCATTTTCAGCGTAATACTCTGCCTCAAATTCATCATCCATAAAGCAGGCTTTAAACAGTTCTCTGGTTCTTCCATACTCGTCTTTATTCAAAAATCTAATCATCTTGCAATAAAATCCTTTTGCTTAAGCATATACTTTCTCTCATAGCCTGAAGGATAATATGAAAGCTTAGCCTTTCTAAGACCCTGAAGTCCAACATCATCCTCTCTGTTTACAAGCTCTGCCTCTGGAAATTCATTGATCAAAAACTGCTGGTTTATCATCTGATAGAGTCCCGGAATTTCAGGATCAGCTTTCTCTATATCTATTATAGCCATCTTTTCCCTTGGATTATAATTTCCTATACTAAAGGCCTTAAGCTCTCCATCTATAAAAATGCCGCCAACTCTTACATTCTCAAAAACACTATCATTGTTAAGAATATCGTGTACTCCTAAGATCTCTGCATCAAGTGATTCCATGGCATCAAAGCTTTCTTCATTTTCATTTATGCCTTCTCCCTCACTTGTTTCATCCTTATTAAGCTTCCATGAAGTAAGCATGGCAAGCATTATAAGCTTGTCCTCTTTAGTAAGTCTTCTATACTCCCATCTGCCTTCATAGAGCTGCTTAAATTTATTTATATGATTTCTCTTCTTTGAAAGCTTCTTTCCTGCAAGAGTCCTCAGCTTTTCTCCCTCATAGAGATAGTCTTTGAGATCTTCTTCCTCTGATACCTCGTAGTTGTCGAGTGCACCGGCATTTTTAAGCACTTCAACGCCTTCTTCATCAGCCAGATAAATCTGAAATGGTGAATTTAATACCTCATTAAAATATTTTTCCTGAAGCTTGAAGTACTCTGGAAGCTTAGCCTCATCACACATAGGCACACAGCCTGCGTAGCCCTCTTCCTTTTCAAGCATCATCATACAACATTCATTTTCTATAACACACTTTTGTACCTTGTAGTAATTTCTCCAAATGAAGCTGTCAAGAGGTGCACTGTCACATGACTTATTAGGTCTCATGTAAAAGTATTCCTTCAGTTTTTCTACATCCTCTGCTTCATATGGTGTAAATTTAATTTTATTTAAATCAAACATATTTATTTTGCCCTTATGGCCTAATTTTCCCTTCTTTATAATGTTTTCTGCATAGTGATGTGTATTGCTCATTAGCTCCCATCACAACCTGCTCTCCATGATGAAGAACATTTCCCTCTTCATCAAATCTTGCATTAAAATGTGCTCTTTTTCCACACCAGCACACTGTAGGCACTTCCTCTATTACATCAGCCAGCTCCAAAAGTCTCTTGCTTCCCTCAAAGAGATGACCTGTAAAATCTGTCTTGAGTCCATAGCAAAGCACCGGCTTACCAAGCTCATCAACTATCTCTGTAAGATAATCCACATCCTCTGCACTTAAAAACTGCGCTTCATCAACCAAAATAGCATGGTATTCTGAGATTTTTTCCTTAGACAACTTTCTGAAATTCTCAAAAAGCTCACATGGCGCATCCAGTCCCATTCTCGATTTTACTATATTCTGCCCATCTCTGACATCAATTCCCGGCTTAATGAGCAAGGGATTAAGTCCCTTTTCAAGGTAATTATATCTTACCATCAATATATTAGCTGTTTTAGACGAGCCCATTGCACCATATCTAAAGTATAACTTTGCCATTTCAAAACCCTCAATTCAATATTCTGATAGATGCCTATCCAGTATATTCTATTATTTAGAGTATTTATTTTCAAGGTCTATTTCCTACAATTATTACATGAAAATGCCTTCGTTTATCATTAAGGCGTAAAACGAATCGTAATTAAGACTGTAGCATAACGACAAAAAACTGATATAATCTTATTTATATTTAATTTATTTTCAGGAAAGGACAGCTTCAGACTATGCAGTCTCCAGATTACAAAGCAGATAAATCTATATTAGGACGTTTCTTTGGACATATAAAAACAGTCAGCATTCATAAATATTATGTGGCACAGGGGTGCTTCAGACTTGGACTTTATAAGCAGGGACTTCTCCACGATATGAGTAAATTTTCCTTATCCGAATTTATCCCAAGTGTCAGGTACTACAATGGTTATATGTCCCCTAATAATATCGAACGCAGACTCTATGGCTATTCAAGAGCCTGGCTCCACCACAAGGGACGAAATAAACATCATTTTGAATATTGGATTGATTTTTCCTTGAATCCAGCTGAAAAAATGATTGGCTGTAAAATGCCGATGAGATATGTGGCTGAAATGATATGTGACAGACGTGCTGCGTGTATTGCCTACAATGGTTCAAAATACACAAATGCTGATGCATGGAATTATTATTATAATTCCAGACACAGACTGATAATGAACAAGGACACAAGAGCTGTTTTAGAGAAAGCCCTCTATGTTCTCAAGGAGGAGGGCGAAGCTGAAATGTTTTCATATGTAAAAGGGCTCCTCAATATTACCAAGGGACTTGATTATGATGCAGAAAGCCTTGGCCTAAAATATTCAGATATCGATTAAAAAAATAAAAACGGTATTGCCAGGCCTCTTATACTGTCACACAATCCTTTTGCGGATTTTAAGTGCTCTTATACGTCCTGCGATACCGTTTTATTTAATGAAGCTCTTCCACTTTTCTATTTCAGCATTCTTAAGTGAAGCTTCTATATTTTCATTTTCAAATGTTATACTTATAAACTTTCCTGCCTTTTCAAAGCTATCTTCCTTGGCAGTATCCTGTTTGTCTGAGCAGATATCAAGCACAACTTTAGTCCCAAGTCTATTACTAAAATATCTTATCTCTATATCTCCGCTTTCAGGCACCTCGTAAGTCACTTCTGAAGCATTAAGACTCTCCTCATCTACTTCAAAATCGAGTCCGCTTACAGCTTCTACCTCATCAAATATAGCGGCTACATTATTATCTTCGGCTATATTTGCAGGTGCCGCTGAAAACGCCTGAGGTACCTGAGGTTCAATCACCTGCTCTGTTTCCGCAGTGGCCACCTTCAGTCTTGGCTCTGCTGCTCTGTTTGCAGAGACCGCTTCCGGCTCATTTGTAGCCTTTGGCTCTATGTCCGCTTCTGAATTTACTCCATACTCTGCAATTTCTGCTGCCACCTCAGGTACAGCTTCTGCACTCTTGGCAGCTGTCCCAAATAAACCGGCAGACTTCATTCCATAGACACCTATACCAAAAATGATAAGTAGTGAAGCTGCATTTATCAGCGATTTTTTATTTTTTCTCCAAAATGATATCTCAACAGGCTTATTTTCATTTATTGACTTAATTTCTGTATCAATCAAATCACTGTATTCATCTTTATTTATTTCAACATTTTCATGTTCATTTATAATATTGTCTGCATTTGCAATTAGATTCTTGATTTTATCCTCAAAGCCCTCAGACCACTCATGACAGGTTTCTACATCCTCTTCCGGATCTTCCATCTCAGAAAGTGCAGCCTTGATCAGCTCATCAAGCTTCATATCTTCTGAGATTCTTTTATTTTCTTTTCCTGTCTGGATATCTTCTTTTCTCATTTATCAAGGCCTCCTTTCATGATTTTATCTATAAAATATTATTCCTGCAAATCAAAGCCTCTTTGCCGCAGTCGTTCTTTAAGCTGCTTTCTCGCTCGTGTCAGTTTTATATTTACTGTATTTGCATTACATCCAAGTATTTCTGCTGTCTGTTCGGCGCTCAGCTCATACAGACACCTTAGCTTTATAACATCTCTATAGCTTTCATTGAGCTTTTCTATCTCTTCTTCTATGACTTTAAGAGCTTCCTTAGACTCGGCATTCTGCTCTGGCGTATCCTTGGTTTCCGGCTCACTCTCAAGATCCAGATAAATATCTTCTGTCGGCGCAGCCCTGCCATTTTTTCTGGCAAAATCTATAGCAGTATTCTTCGCTATTATATTGCATAGGGCTCTGGTTTTTGGCTCGCTTACATCTTCTATTTCATCTATTATACGTATGATTTTAATAAAGGCTTCCTGGCAGACATCCTCAGCTTCATGTGCATCAGAAATAACCCCATAAGCCTTCTGCCACATGGATTTCATATATACTGATGCAATGTATTCTAACTTCTCCTGCCTCGTCATTTTAAGAAAAACTCTTCCTTTGCTACTATATAAACGTTTGAGCCTGTGCAATCCTTTCACTTAATTTTTCTTTTTATTGTAATGTGATGGAATTCTTACGACAAACTCGCTTCCGCTGCCTTGCTTAGAGTTTACATCTATGGTTCCATTGTAATAGCTCAGCAAATGCTTAACTATAGAAAGTCCCAGTCCTGTTCCTCCGGTTGCCTTAGACCTGCCTTTATCAACCCTGTAAAATCTGTTAAATATCTTCTCCTTTTCATCATCTGCAATACCTATTCCTGTATCCCTGACTCTGAAAATGAGCATATTACCTTCATTATAAGCATTAATCCATATTTTTCCAGACTTTCTGTTATATCTTATCGCATTACTTATAAGATTTGAAGCAATTTCTTCAATATGACTGTAATCTGCATAAATATAAACATTTTCCTTAGTATAATTGTGAATACTTACCTTATTTTCTTCTGCCTTTGGCTTGAAGGTTTCAATAAGCTCACTTATCATATGGCTGATATCAACATACATGATTTCCGGCTCTTCTTCTCCGGATTCAAGCTTTGATACCTCCAATATGTCTGAAATGAGAGCTGTCATATGGTCAGCTTCTTTTTTTATCCTGCTGATCATATCCTTTTTCATTTCTTCATCTGTGACCATACCACTATCCAAAAGCTCTGCATAACCTTTTATAGAGGTTATTGGAGTTTTTAACTCATGGCTGGCATTTGCGAAGAATTCCTGCTTTATTTCTCTTTCTCTCATGAGCTTTTCATTAAGCTCATCCATCTCACGTATGGCCTTTTTTATATTTAAAAATCTTAAATACTTATTTTTAAAAAATGCATTCATACTATTTTAGTTTATATCCTACTCCCCTTACAGTCTGGATAATCTCTCCTCCATCATCACCTATTTTTTGTCTCAGGGATTTTATATGCATATCAACGGTTCTGGACTCTCCATCATAGTCATAGCCCCAGATAGAATTTAGAAGTTCATCTCTTGTTGCAACAAAGGTCGGTCTCTCCATAAGATAGCATAATAGCTTATATTCTTTGTTTGTAAGCTCTACAGCCTTTCCATTGACAAGAACCTCATGCCTTCTTTCATCTATTTCTATCTCTCTATATTTAAGCACCTTTCCATGCTGTAAATTATCACTCTCTGCATTTGTCTCCTCAGATTCAAAATTTCTTTCGCTCTTTCCTCTTCTAAGCAGACTTCTGATTCTTGCTCCAAGTTCCAGCACACCAAATGGTTTTACCATATAGTCATCAGCGCCACCATCAAGTCCAATTACCTTGTCCAGCTCTTTGTCCTTTGCTGTAAGTATCATGATAGGTATAGATGCAAGCTTTGGCATCTTTCTAACTCTTCCTATTGCTGTTATTCCATCCATTCCCGGAAGCATTAAATCGAATATAGCCATATCAGGCATGTCTTTTTCTATATTTTTTAGTGCATCCTCTGCATTTTCAAAAGCAATTGCTTCATACTTAAATCCTGTAAGTGCTATAACCAAAAGATTTCTTATATTTTCATCGTCTTCTATAACATATATCTTTTCCATTTTTTCCCCTTTACAGAAAATATTTAATATGGCTTTTATATAAAGCTTATATTATTTTAATTATTTTTCAAGTAAAGTATTTGTAAACTCATTTTGCCGCCCTAAAAAATATAAAACCTGCTGTAAAGCAGGTTTCAAATGTTGATTCGTTTGTAAAAAACAGACAATCATTTATTATTTTTAGTGTAACCCTCCAGCATAGCTTTTACCGATCTATGCATTTCCTTTGAGAAGGCAGCTCCTGTCTTTCTCTTGTAGAATGCCTGTGCATAGTTATCTGCCGTCTGTGTAGGAGTTTTTATAAAGGTCCTGGCATTTTCGCTAAACATATCTGTAAGCTCTTCTGCTGTGAGCTCTTTATATTTTTCCTCAAAAACAACATACTTTTTATCAAAACGTTTTCTGTGAACACGATTTGCATCCGGCTTATAATATCCAAAGCAAACAAGAGAAATTGGAACGACATTGTCAGGAAGTCCAAAAAGCTCTTTGTGATACTCGTATTTTTCGAGTATATCTCCAATATAGCATGAACCAATTCCAAGACTTTCTGCCATAATAACAGCATTTTGTGCAGCTATCATAGTATCTTCTATAGATAGCATCAGATCTGCCTCATTCGGCTCTTCCCACCTAAGTCCTTCTGTCCTGTCTGCAAACTCTTTCACTCCGTTAAGCTTATAATAATTAAACCATTTTGACTGGTCACTTACAAAAAGCAAAAGCACTGGGGCGCTCTTAATAAAAGGCTGGTTGTCGCAGCTTACAGAAAGCTTGTCCTTCATTTCCTGATCCCTTATTACAATAATTGAATACAGCATCTGATTTCCAGCTGTTGGTGCAAGCATGGCCGCATCCAGAATCTTATCAAGATCTTCCTTGCTTATATCTCTGTCATCATAATTTCTCAAAGACACCCTGTTTTTTATTACTTCTTCTACGCTATTCATTGCTCTTTCAGTTAGGAAAATGTTTTCCCTGATAACTGTTCCTTTCTTTAAATCTTTTATGTATAGTGTTTAATACTCTCTTTTTATCTGCACTCCATTCAGGTTCTAACAGCAGCTTCTTTGGTGCATCTCCTGTAATCCTATGTATTACCATATCCTGTGGAAGCATTTCTATGATATCGATCAGCATATCTGCATATTCATCAAGGCTATATTCATGTATATCAGCTGTCCCCTGCTCATATCGTTTCCCCAGCTCAGTACCTCTCATAACATGCATAAGATGAAGTTTGATTCCATCTATCCTGTAACCATCAATCCCCTTTACAAGATACGAAATAGTTTCCTTTATATCCTTATCTGACTCTCCCGGAAGGCCAATTATCACATGAGCTATGACCTCAAGTTCCTCTTCCTTAAGTTTCTTTAATACATCCTCGAACACCTTGAGCTTATATCCACGATTGATTATCTTTGCTGTTTTTTCATGTATAGTCTGCAATCCCAGTTCAATCCATACAGGTTTTATAGTATTAAGCTCAGAAAGCATTTTCAGTATATCCTCCGGAAGACAGTCTGGCCTTGTTCCTATTGAAAGTCCGAGAATATCATCTGGTTTCATTGCTTCTTCAAATATAGTTCTAAGATAATCTACATTTCCATATGTATTTGTATAGGACTGAAAATATGCAATATATCCAGCTGGCTCTTTTCCACACTTTGAACTAACCTTTGATTTAGCTTCCGTTATCTGACTATTAATATCAAGATTGAAGCGGCTTGCAAAATCGCCAGAACCTCCCTCGCTGCAAAAAATGCAACCACCCGTGCCTATTTTCCCATCTCTGTTAGGACAGCTGCAGCCCGAGGTAAGAGAAAGCTTATACACCTTTCCACCATATCTTTGCTTTAATTCATAATCAAGACTGTGGTATGGCTTATCTCCCCACATCATCACTTTTCTCCTCATCTTTTTGTATTTCTTATTATATCATTATAGACTGTATAAAGCATGCAATTTGATTTTTAAGTTTAAATATTTTCATTATGTGCTATTATAAAAAACTGGAAAATAAATTATCAACAACTCGGGGCTGAAAATATGAAAATATCCACAAAAATAAATGAAACTATGTTATTTGCTTTTTTGTTAAGCTTTGTAGGCGGCTTTCAGGATGCCTACTCCTATGTAGGAAGACAGCATGTTTTTGCCAACGCCCAGACAGGTAACCTTATTCTGCTTGGCATAAATGCACTTTCTGGAAATATTGGCGGAATCCTTCACTATCTTCTTCCTCTAAGCTTCTTCTCTATCGGAATACTTATCGCCTGCATTTTAAGAGCTAATTCAGAAGGAACAAAGAAGCTTTTTCACTGGCATCAGAAAATTCTTATCATTGAGATGTTACTTTTGATGGTAAATGTTTTCATTCCATTTGGAAAATATGATATCTTGGCAAATAGCATAATTTCTCTCTCCTGTGCGATTCAGGTTGAGGCCTTTCAGCATTTTACTAATATCAATGCAGCTACTACCATGTGTATCGGAAATATAAAAGGCAGCATGGAAAATCTCTTTAAATTTATTTATGATAAGGATAGAGAAAGTTTCAAAAAATTTATATCCTACATTGGAATAATATTATTCTTTGCTATAGGTGCTGTCGCTGGCGTCATTTTTACACATTTTCTTATGGAAAAGGCAATACTGGTCTGCATTTTCATTTTATTTATTCTTCTTATATTGTTTCAAATCTGTAAAATCACAAACTAAATTATGACTGCAAAAAATTCCCCTTTTAACTACTATCTGTAAAACAGAAAGAATATAAAAGAGGGGATTTTTAATATGATTTACTTTAATAAATTAACACTTTTCAGGCTCTGGATATGTTTCTCCAAATGTATCTACAGTTACTTCCTCCATAACAATGTCTACAAGTGGCTTATCGCTAAAGTTTCTCTTAGCCTTTGCGATTCTGTCTACTACATCCATGCCTTCAATTACCTTACCAAAGGCAGCATACTGTCCATCAAGATGTGGCGCATCCTCATGCATGATAAAGAACTGTGAGCCTGCACTGTCAGGAACCATAGTTCTGGCCATAGAAAGAACTCCTGCTGTATGCTTAAGATCGTTCTTGAAGCCATTTCCTGAAAATTCCCCCTTAATAGAATATCCAGGGCCACCCATACCTGTTCCGTTTGGATCTCCACCCTGAATCATAAAGCCTGGGATAACTCTGTGGAAAATAACTCCATTATAGAATTTCTTGTTGATAAGACTGATGAAATTATTAACTGTATTAGGTGCTACCTCTGGATAAAGTTCAGCCTTTATAACGCTCTTGTCATCCATTAAAAATGTTACTATAGGATGCTTTACTTCTGACATTTTCTTACCTCGCTTAAAATTTATTTATATGATATGTGATTATACTACAATCGCAATATAAAAACATCTGCTTTTTAATGAACCTAAATTCTCTTAAAAACAGATGTTTTATTATTATTCGTATTTTATTTTCAAATGTCAGTCTCCCACAGCATTTATATAATTTGTAAATCCT
Source organism: Eubacteriales bacterium (assembly GCA_030525875.1). Taxonomy (GTDB): domain Bacteria; phylum Bacillota; class Clostridia; order Lachnospirales; family Lachnospiraceae; genus Avilachnospira. Next base: position 110,139 of record JAUNDV010000001.1, on the reverse strand, counting down.
ATGGCATTATTGTAATTATTCAGATACTCGGAAACAACACCTGTAGAATTTTCTGATGCATGTACAAATATTCCATCTGTAATGTATATGCCTACATGTCCCGGTCTTCCCAATATATCTCCCGGTCTAAGCTGGTCTACAGTAATCTGTTCAGACATGGCACATATTGCTGAGGACTGTCTAGGGATGTTGACACCAGCCTGTTTGTAAGCATAATTTACAAGGCCTGAACAATCATAGCTATCTTCTCCCGAGCCACCAAGAGTATATCCCTTTCCAAGCTGGGATAAAGCTGCTATTACGATATCTATTCTCGTCTGATTTGTAGTATTAAGATAAATAGAGCTAAGCTCCGCACAATCTGATTTCTTAAGCCACAGCTCTTCGGCCTTACTTCCATCAGCTGTCTTATAAGCGCCTATACTACTTGCAGAAATATCACAGACATACCATTCAACACCATTATTGTCTGTTACCTCTCTAAGCACCCTGTAATAAGGACCTCGAAGTATCTTATCCCTGCCTATCACGTCCCAGCTTCCATCACTCAGCTGTACACTTCCCTCAGCCACCTTAAAGCTGCCATTTGAAACATTTGGTAAAGCTAATTTAAAAGGAAGACTCACCTCTGTTCCCATATCATTTGAATGCATACTTCCAGGGGCAGTCTGACTTATATCAGAGGTCGGGCCTACATATGAATTGCCCTCAGGAGAATTACTAATTGTTCCATTTGAAAAAATATCACTGCCTATCTCCAAAATATTTTCTTTTACAATATTGGCATTATCATTTTCGACTATCTGCGTAGGTCTGTTATCCATCACATCCAAAACCGACTCGCTCACAGCTTCACCCGGTGCTCCGCTTATATCGATAACATCAGCATATGTATTTGTCTGTAAAATAAAAGCCGAAGCAGCCACAGCTACGGCTGTTAAGATAAATCTTCTCATGGTATTGACCCCTTGAAAATATCATTTTTGCGCATAAATCCACAATAAAAGAATAGCACAAACGGCCTAAGCTGTCTGTGCTAATTTTCTTACAAAATAATAAATGTTTTATTCTCTAAAGGTAATAACGCCGGTTTCTGCATCCATAGCATCAACTATGGCAAGTGATTCAAGCTTAATACCCTTCTTTCTGAGATTCTCTCCTCCCGGCTGGAAGCCCTTTTCTATTACTATACCACAGCCACAAAGATGTGCTCCTGCTGCCTCTACAAGTGAAATAAGTCCTTCAAGTGCTGCGCCGTTTGCAAGGAAATCGTCTACAATGAGAACTCTGTCATCCTTTCCAAGAAAATCCTTTGATACGATAATGTCAAATTCTCTTCCATGTGTATATGACATAACCTTTGAAGTATATACCTCTCCCGCTATATTCTTTGTCTTTGCCTTCTTGGCAAAAAGTACAGGTGCATTAAAAACTCCTCCTACTTCAACAGCAATGCCGATACCTGATGCTTCAATAGTAAGAATCTTATTTACTCCGGTATCTGCAAATCTTCTCTGAAATTCCTTAGCAATCTCTCCAAGAAGCTCAACATCAATCTGATGATTTAAAAATGAGTCTACCTTTAAAATATTTCCTTCCTTTACTTTACCATCCTGCTGAATTCTTTCTTTTAAAAGTTTCATTTTCCCTATCCCTCCGAAGGCATTTTATTATAAAAATTAATTGGTAAGTTTCAAAATAAGATATATTTTCCTATTTTATCAATACTTTAGCATACTTGATTATATACAACAAGGTAATATTCTTATATTTTTTTGCTTATTTTCGGAGGTACTTGTTTGTTTTTCATGAAAATGCTTCATTTAATCTCTCATAAATCTGTTTATGACATGAAGCACTCCATCCTCGTCATTAGATTTTGTGATGTAATCTGCTTTCTCAAGAACCTCTGGCTGGGCATTTGCCATGGCAACACCAAGTCCTGCTGTTTCTATCATGGTAAGGTCATTGTAACCATCTCCACAGCAGATCATTTCATCAGCAGTAAGCCCAATGCTATTTAAAAGTCTAAGCAGTGAATGTGCCTTATCTATGCCCTGTGGCATTATTTCGAGGAAAAATGGCTCTGAGCAGTATATATTAAGATAAGAACGAAAATGTTTAATCATTTTCTCCTGTATTTCTTTAATAACTTCCGGCTCTCCTGTGATAAGGAATTTATTTTGTGGACCTTTAACATCCTCTAAAAAATTCTTTGATTCAAATATTGGAGTATTGTTTATCTTTGATTCAAGTCTTGTATATTCATTTGGACAAATACCTGAAATAAGCTTTTCATTTCCATATGAGATAATATCAACGCCCTTATCTCTATACTGTGAAACTATTTCATACAAAGGCTTCAGACAGTCCTCAGGAAGTGTCTTATTGTATATAACTTCACCTGTACGACAGTCAATTATATGTCCGCCATTAAATGACAATATATAGCTTCCATAATCCTTAAGATGAAGCTGACAAGCCAGAGGAATTATTCCCTGAGTAGGACGTCCGCTAGCCAGTACAACCTTTTTGCCCTGTTCCTGAATCTCAATTAATGCTTTTTTTGTAGGTTCAGTAATTTCCTTTTTTGAATTTGTAAGTGTGCCATCTAAGTCAAGTGTAAGTATTTTGTATTTCATATTAAAGCTCCCGGTTTCAATAATTAGAGCTATTGTATCGTAATACACTTTTCCTTGCAAGAGAGTACACGTTCCTTAGGTTTTTATGTAAAGTTAATAAAGACATTACTGTGATTATTTTTGCTCCAGTTCAAGCTTTCCTGAACAGATCATTTTTCCTGTTCTTCTGTCAAATAGAAGAATATTTTTACCCGTTATATCTATATTAACCTCAGTTCCAATCTTATAGGTTATTCCTCCGAAAACAACTCCTGTGATAAGGAAGTCACCAACTCTGAATTTAAGCGTTGATTCCATTCCTGTAGGCATCGCTCCATATACAACAGCCTTCATGCCCTTATTTTCCGATACCTCAATAAACTCAGGTCTTATTCCTATAACATAATCCTGGTCTGTTATCTCTGGTTCATCCTCAATGCTATAATCCTCTTCCTCTACCTTCGCTATATGATACCTAAAGTTTTCATCCTTATTAGATTTTTCAACTACCTCTGAATTATGCTTAAGAATTTCATCTGTAGTCTTTTCTCTCCAGCTTTCTACACTTATATCAGCATCTGGAATAAATCTCACTGGAAGCTCGTCAAAAATTTTAAATTCAAAGCTTCCATCAGCCTTTTGTACACCCTTAGCTTCAACAAAATTTATAGAAGGACTTCCTACAAAATCTGCGGCAAAGGTATTTATAGGCTTATTATATACATCAAGTGGGGCATCATACTGCTGAAGTACTCCATTATTAACAAGACATATCTTTGTTGCAAGAGTCATGGCCTCCATCTGGTCATGAGTTACATATACAAAGGTACTGCCGGTTTCCACATGAAGTCTCTGAAGCTCATAACGCATCTCAAGTCTAAGCTTTGCATCCAGATTTGAAAGAGGTTCATCCATAAATAATACTGATGGCTCAGGCGCCAGAGTTCTTGCTATAGCCACTCTTTGCTGCTGTCCTCCTGAAAGCTCCGCAGGATATCTGTTCATAAACATTCCTATTTTAACAATAGCTGAAACTCTTCTTACTGCTTTATCTATTTCTTCTTTTGTAAGCTTTCTTACCTCTGTTTTTACCTTTCCATCAACTGATACTGCAAAGTTATCCTCAAGCTTTTCATTCTTTGCTTCATGAGCCTTTATAATTCCATCCAGCTTTGACCTGAGCCCGTCCGTGACATCTGCTGCTTTTTTCTCAGGATTTTCTGCCGTATGTATTCCAAATCCATATATCTTCTTTGCTGTAAATATTGAAACAGTGTAGGCATCGATTATTTTAAGATATACCTTCTCCTCATCTATTTTTCCATTTCTATCCTTACTCTCATTTATCAGTTCTGAAAGCTTCTTTGGATTCCTGATAGCATTCATTTCCTCAGAAATATTCATCGCTTCAAAATCATATACAGGCATTTCCTTTTTTACATTGCTCAATCCAAATGAAATATTCTGATAAACGGTCATGTTTGGCCAGAGAGCATAGTTTTGAAACAAAAATCCAACATTTCTCTTATTAGCCGGAACATTGATGCCATTTTCACTGTCAAATACAACTCTGTCACCAATACTGATTTTTCCACTCGTAGGCGTTTCAAGTCCTGCTATCATTCTTAGTATGGTAGTCTTTCCACAACCTGAAGGACCTAAAAGTGTAATAAACGAATTATCCTCTATAACTAAGCTGAGATTATCTACTCCGTAAAACTTACCCCATCTTTTTGTTATATTTTCCAAAACAATCTTTGGCATAAAATCCCTCCTAATCCTCAGATCCTATTCCATCATCAAGACTGGTGCCTGTAAGCTTATTCACTATTGTGTTAAACACAAGTATGGTTATGATAAGGATAAGGTTTATAGCACTTGAAAATGCATACAATCCCATCTCATCAAAGTAATCCAAGGTCGTTGAAAGTATAAATCCCTGGGTACACAACAGCAGGAACAGTGAAAGCTCTCTAAGGCAGGTCATAAACGGAAGCATATATCCATTTATTATTGCTGATTTCTGAATAGGTATTATTATCCTTGTCATTCTCTTAAACCATGGAATATCCTGTATTATTGCTGATTCCTCTATCTCATTGCTCAGCTGAAGCATGGAATTAAGTGCACTTCTGCTTGCAAATGGAATATATTTAATAGTTCCTGTAATGATAAGTAAGGTATATGTATTAAACAGGTTTACCTTTTCATTAGAGAAAAGTATGAAGAAGGCTGCACCAACTGCAATTGAAGGCATAAGATATGGAAGGAAGGCAACGCTGTTAACATAATTCGCCCATTTGCTTCTCCTATTTTTAGCCACTGCATATCCGATGAGCATACCTATAGTTCCTGCTATCAGAGCACAGCTTACGGCAACCAGCATGGTTCCTCCAAAGGCACTCCAAATAGTTTCATTATAAAGTATTCCTTTTTGTCCATACATTCCCATCTCTGTAATATTTTCATTTGTAAGCCACCACTTTGTGGTGAGATTGCTCATATCTCCCGTATAAAGGAAGCTGTAGTCTCCCGGATTTGGAAGGAAGGTCTCGAGTGCAAATGAAAATATAGGGAAAATACTTGTAAAGAACGTAAGTATTATAAATATCACAGCAATGAAGCTTCTTCCAAAACTGCCAAGGTTTATCTTCGACAGCTGACCAGCCTTACCTGTAACTGTAGTATAATTTTTTCTGCTCTTGAGACTCATCTGGTTCATTGTAAGAATGAGTACACCAAAGATCATCATTATGATAGCTAGTATACTTGCTTCTCCGGTATATTTTGAATTAAGTGAAATATACTTTGTGGACAAAGTCGTAAGTCCTAGATAATGAGGTACAGGATAGCTTCCCATCGCACTTCCAAATACCAGCAAAATGGTTGAAAGAATAGCAGGCTTGACCATTGGAAGTGTAATTCTTCCCATTATCTTCCATTTTGGCGTATTAAGTATGGTAGCTGCTTCCTCCAGATTTGAATCCATATTTCTGAAAATATCTCCTATCAGAATATATGCAAACGGAGCATAGTGCAGTCCCAGCACTACAGCACTCGGAAACAAACCCTGACACCACCACTTCGGCATCAGTATTCCAAATAGAGATGCCAAAAGTCCATTGGATGTTCCCACAACCGTATTACTGTTAAAAAGATTTTGCCATACTACAGCCAAGGTCCACTGAGGCATGATATATGGAAAAATAAATATAGAGCTTAAGTACTTTTTAAATCTGAGGTTTGTTCTTGTTACAAGAAATGCAAATATACCACCATAAGAAATGGAAATTGCACATGTAAGTACGGCAAGCATTACCGTATTAAAAAGAGGTCTCCATAAATTAGCCTTTGCAAGACGGCTTGTAAACAAATCTATGTAGTTTACCAGAGTATATCCGCTTACCTTACCTGTAAGATGAGCATCTATGGTTCCTGGATGTATTATTATGGTATCCCTGACGATTGCTACTACCGGAGCAAAGGTTGTAAAAGTAAGAACGATTCCAAACAGCAGAAGAATTATATTCTGCGGTTTGGAAAAATATGTTCTTACTTTATTTAAAGAAACAGTATTGTTTTTATTGTTTTTTATTTTTACCTGTTCCATAAATAAGCTTCCTCAACAAATTTCACACTGTCATTTCCTGACAGCTTTAGATAAAATGAGGTGCCGCATTTTGTCTGCGACACCCCCATTCAAGTCTTACTTAGCAGCATCACTATACTTTGTAAGCATTTCGATCCAGCTTCCTACTGTAAATGCAACTGAACTGCAATATTCAGGATCCTCAAGTACAAGCTGTCCTTCATTTACCCACCAGTCATAGCCACGATCGTTCTTACAATCAAATACTACTTCTCCAGCTTCATTCATACCGCCTTTACTGTGCTGGTATGTTGCCTCTATAGCCTTTGCAACCTCTGGGTTAGATGAGTATCCGCCCATATCCTTGCCCCATGCACTGAAACCATCCTCTGTACATGTCATATATGCTATAAATGCACATGCTGTCCATGGAAGTGGTGAATTATCTGTTACAAAGAGGTAATGGCAGTAGCCATATCCGCCGATTCCCTTATATCCATCATTGTATGCAGCTACATTGATGTTATTAAGTGAAACACCTGCTGATTCCTCAACTGAACGAAGCTTAGAATAAACAAGCAATCCTGACTGGTCTGTTGCTGAATCTGTTACAAGCGTATTACAGATAGGTCCATCATCTGTCTGTGCATTGTAGTTCTCTACCCAAAGCTTAATCCATGCAAGCGCATAGGCTCCATTTTCTCCAAGTCCCAAATCTTCTGCATCTGTCTTGACCTCTTCTATTACTGGCTGGAAATATGCCTTCTTATCCTCTGGAAGTGCATCATAGGCATCCTTTAAGTAAGTTGCATATTTATCAGCTGTAAGCATGTATAAGAAGTTCTTTCCTACGATTTCAGAATCAATGTCCATGAATAATGGATGTACATCCTTCGCTACGAAATCCCAGCAGTTTGTAAACCTGACATCTCCTGTTGTGTTATACATAAATACCTTATTTAAGGTCTGTAATGGTAAGAAGCCATTATATTCTGCTGCTGATGTTCCATTTGCCTCAGCCCACTCCTTTGGTATAAAGGTCTTAAGGATTCCTGTCTGCACCATCTTTGACTCAATCTGATTTCCGTCCTGTATAAGAGTCATTGCAAAGGTTCCCTGATCCTTAAGTGAGTCTGCTGAAAGCTGCTCAAATATCTTATTGTTCTTTGGCTGCTGCCACTCATATTCCATGCTATAGGATGGATCAATTGACTGAAGATACTCAATAAATAATGGAAGTGCAGTCTTGCCTCGGCTTGAATTTCCAACACCATAGAAGGTCTTGCCATTTGACTCCTCAATTGCCTTCTTTGCAAGCTCTTCCATGCTCATTCCCTCAGCCTCAAGAATAATCTTATCAACCTCTGAGAGCTCTCCCTGAGGTTCCTCAGCCTTAGCCTCTGTCTCTACTTCTGTATTAGTTGCAGCATCCTGAGCTGAAGACTCCGTAGGCTCTGCTTTCTTTCCACATGCTCCCAGACTCATAACCAGCATAGAAGCAACCAGTAATGATGCTATACCTTTTTTCATAGTTTCCCTCCTTTTGTATATTGTGCACATTATCTTATGCGCTAATCGTTATCTGTTGTATATATTTTATAAAAATATATATTTCCAAAACAGAGGGTAAACCTGTTATTTCTTTGTTTTTTCTGCTAATTTCTATTTTCTTCTTTATTTAATTGTATGATTCCGTACTTTTATCCTGTACCGTCCTTTCCTGATATTCAATAGGGCTCATACCTGTAAGTTTCTTAAAAGTACTTGAAAAATAAGATATATCCTTATATCCAACCAGCTCTGCAACCTCATATACCTTGTATCTGCAATCCTCAAGCATTTGCTTTGCTGCATCTATCTTACATTTAGTAATATATGAAGCAAGAGTTTCTCCCGTTTCCTTTTTAAATATATGGCTCAGATGTCCTTCGCTAATTCCTATACTGTCTGCTATAAGTTTAATACTGATTCCATTTTCATTTACATGTTCTATTATGTACTTTATGGCCTCTCTGGTATAGGCGCCCTTGTACTTATCAAGCTCTGGCTTAAGATATTCATAGCCAAGTATTTGTTTGTTATTTTCTTTATCACTCCTGCCTTGTTCTTTCTCATTTTCAGCAAGCTTAAGCTCCAGCTTTTTGACAGCCTCTTCCAGCTCCCCGTCATCAAATGGCTTTAAAATATAATCAGATGCATATAGCTTTAATGCTGAAACGGCATAGTCAAATTCATTATATGCGGTAAGAAATATAACAGGAATCTTATTATTTTCATTTCTAAGTATCCTCAGCATTTCTATTCCACTAAGCTTTGGCATCCTTATATCACATATAGCAAAATCAGGTTTAAACTTTCTTATCTTTTCAAGTGCATCAAGACCGTCAACAGCTTCTGCAACAACCTCACAATTAAGTGCCTTCCAGTCTGTTTCACGAATTATTCCTTGACGAACAAATTTTTCATCATCTGCTACTATCAGTCTGAACATGGTCTTCACCTCCCCTTACTACTGGCATACTTATTGTAACCCTTGTTCCTTGTGGCTCATTTTTTCCTATTACAACACCATATTCAGTTCCATAGTTCAAGTTTATAATATTCTTTACATTATAGAAGCCTATGTGTCCCCTCATATTTTCGCTGTTTTTATCGTTAAGTCTGTCAATTACCTCTTCATCGATTCCGCATCCATCATCAGTAATATTTATAAGCATTTTTTCCTTGCAATCTTCCTTAACTATACTTCCTGAAATAATAACTTTTCCACCGTTACTGTCCTTAAAGCCATGTATTACAGAATTTTCGACTATAGGCTGGATTACAAGCTTTGGAACATAACAGGACTTCATTTCCTCTGGTATCCTGTCCTCTATAACAAAATGTCCTTCAAACCTGATTTCCTGAATCTCTGCATAATATTCAACCAGCTTCAGCTCATCCTCCAGTTTTATAAACTTATCCTCTGATATGCTTACCCTGAGGATTTTAGCAAGTCTCGTTGAAAGAATCGCAACCTCGTTTGATCCATTGGCCTTACCTGCCCATTTTATGGTATCCAGCGTATTGTATAGGAAATGCGGATTAAGCTGAGCCTGCATCATGGCAGTTTCTGTTTCATTAAGCTTTTTCTGCTGCCTTACCTGCTCCTCCATGTAGGATTTTATATCCTGTGCCATATCATTAAAATTATCTGTAAGCTGTCCTAGTTCATCATCGCTTACCGGTACCAGCCTTACATCAAAATCACCTTCTCTTACTCTGCTCATTCCCTTGTTTAAAATATCAACCGGTTCATACAGCCTCTTGCTCATTTTGCTGCTTATCACAAAACACAGTATAAAGCTTAATACAGCAAGAATAACAAGAACAATATACATGCTCTTTGTAATATCCCCTGTAAATATTTCAGGTCTTACAAGCAAAACATAAAGGCCATAGTCCTCTATGGCATCAATACTTACAGTCTTATTCATACGTGGCCCATTGATATCATTTTCAGTAAAATATCTATGCCTTAATTCCGTTATAACATTTTCTTCATCCTGCACCCCTGCCATATATACAGGTTCCAGAAATTCATTGAAAATATAAAGCTTGTCCTTACTGCTATAACATCCCTTCAATATATTTTCTAATTCTCTTTCTCCCATGGCAGCAGAAAAATATCCAACTATTTCGTCCTGCTCATTTATAATGGCCTTTACTGATCTCAAGAGGATAGTTTCGTCAGACCTATAGTGCTGCTCCTTCCTTACCACCATGCTATCTCTATGTGTATTTGCGGTTTTTAATATACCGCAGTAATTCGGAAGTTTTTTTGCTTCATCTGTATTACCTGTAGTATAAAGGCATTTTCCTTCTACCGAATATATACTGAAAATAGCTTTATCTCTTAGTCCAGAACTTAAATCGTACAGTTTATTGTATACATACTTATTATCTACGATGCTATTTTCCATCGCTTCTTTTATATAAGCTGTTTCCGCAAACTGTCCCGCTATATCCTCGATTTCAGCAAAAGTTTCTGAAAATTTATCTTCAATAACAGCCACCATTTCATTATTTCTTCTGGTATAGTCAAGCTGAACCTTAAATTTCATACTTTGTATAAGGAAAATGCAGGAAAGCACAATGGGTATTACAGATGAAATTACAAAACAAAGGAGAAGCTTTTTTCTAAATGAATACTTAATCTTATCTGATTTCACTTCTTCTCCCTTCCAGTACGAAGCTTTTTCCATAGCTCTAATATCTGCTTCTGCTCGTAAACTGCTTCTTTTATATTAAAATTAATAATATCTATACTCTCTTTTTCATCTACAATATCTCGTCTAACTGACCTTCTGTATAAATTTTCCGAGGCTAGTCTCTGTACATCGCTGCTTATAATAAAGTCTATAAACAGTTTTGCATTTTCCTTATGAAGGGCATTTTTAACAATTGCACATCCGTCAGGTATGGCAGAGGTTCCATCCTCAGGATAGACTATTGCTATGTCTTTTCCTGCATCTATAGCCTTAAGTGCAGTTTCTTCAAGCGTTATACCTATAAGTGCCCTGCCCTTTGAAACCTCATCTATTACATATCCTGATCCCGGACTTTGTCTTCCTGCAAGCTGATTGTAGAACTTCTCTATTATGTCACTATCATTTGTAACCTTAAGCATTGTCTCAAGTGCAGTACAGCTGCTTCCAGAATTAAGAGGATCTGCAAAGGCTATCTTACCTGTCCACTTTAATTCTAAAATTTCATTCCAGCTTCTAGGAGCCATATCCTCAGATACAAGCTTTTTATTATATATAAATACAATTGGCAGCTCTGTAAATGCTGTCCATATATTTTCAGTGTTTTTAAATTCTTCTTGTATCTTATCCTTTTCCTTACAGCTATAAGCCTCAAAACAAGCCTTAAAGGCCTCGTAGCTTTCTACGCCGCCTCCAAACATAATGTCTGCCTCTTCATTTTCTGAAGAACTTATTTTCTCCATAAGCTCCATCGTTCCTCCAGTATGAACATCTACCCATATCCCTGTTCTTTCTTCAAACTCTGAAATCACAGGTTCATAGGTTTCTTTTTTGTGGGAGGTATATACAACCAGTTTTTTATCTTCTGGAAGCTCCTCAAGTATATTTTCACCATCTGCATACTGAGTTTTTCCGCATCCGCATAAACATGCAGCAGATATAAAAGCAAATATTAACAATACTGTATTTTTCATCTTATTTATTTTCATTTTCATTGCCCTACCTTTACTGTAGTTATAGCACATAGAATTGTTTGTGTATTAGGAAAAAGTGCATAATATGCATTATCAAAAATTTACATAACAAAAAACCCCGAAAGAATATTCTCTCGAGGTTTATAGAGGCGCAGACCGGATTTGAACCGGTGATCAAGGTGTTGCAGACCTACGCCTTACCGCTTGGCTACTGCGCCTTGCTATTTAATTAAGCTTGTTTAGTATAATATATATATATTTGTGTGTCAAGCCTTTTTGATGCAAATATCTTCTATATCTTATAAAATTGGCTGCCACCTTGATAAAACAGGCAGCAGCCAGAAATTGGTTATGATATATGATTAAGCTATTAATTATAATCTTCCTGCATCTCTTATAGCTTCAAGTCTTGCTACATCTATTGTTGGAGGAATTGTACAGTCAGCACCAATTATAAGACCTTCTCTGCCCGCATGCTCAATTATTTCCTTTGTGTATGCTTTGAGTTCTTCTATTGTTCCTGTCTCTATCAGTGTTCCTGCATTATTATCGAATCCACCACATACGCAGTGACCTTCAAATATTTCCTTTCCTTCCTTCATATCAATCTTATCTGTATGAGTTGCCCAGTTATATGCCTTGCATGGATACTGGGTATAGAAACGTACATTGTTATGATAATGCTCATATCCACAAATATGAAGCATATTATATTCCCAGTTCTCATTAATTTTCTTTAATGTTACAAGATCACTTGGAACGATCCACTTATTATGGAATTCCTCGTCAGCCTCTTCATGCTGAAGCATCTGGACACTATAATAAATTCCATCGATCTTTGTATTTTTCTTAAGCTCATCAAGAAGCATATTTGTATCTTCTTCAACTATTTTGAGGGCTTCCATTGTTTCTGCTGTATGGTCGATCATAAGTGCACGATATGCTGCTCTATCATTTAAAATGTATTCGATATAGAGTCTGAGCTGCTGAACCGCACTAAACATATTATACATTGCAACCACTTCTCCATTGGTCTCTGCAAGTACTTCATTGATAACTCTGATCTGCTTCTTAACCCATGGATGATCCTTTGTAATATGCTGTATCTTTCCAAGATCCTCTACTCTTCTTACATCATTCTCAATAATTGATGGGTGGCAGAAAAATCCGTCTGACATTATCTTTAAAAGATCTGGCTGAAATTTCTTAAGCATTGCCTTGTGACCTTCAATTACTCTGTCTGCAATGTCATTATCATAGAATCCGTCTGCATGACGTGATCCCTCTACGAAATGCCACCAAAATCCAATAGGAACTCTGTCTCCTGCTTTTCCATTAAATACATTCTGTACAAGTTCTCTTCTTTCCATAGCTGCTCCTTTCAAATCATTTTTCATTTTTATATTTGAAACTATATTTTTCTTATAATATTGGATATGTCCTTCAAATTATTTACAAAAACTCATATATTTGATATATTAAATATAATATATTTTATGCATTTTGCATAATTCATTTATATTTTCATAGTAATAATAAAAAGTTATAAGCAAAGGTGATCATTACATGAAAATCAACACTTTAAAATATCTTATTACCTTATCCGAGTCAAAATCCATAAACGAAGCTTCACAAAAGCTATTTATTACCCAGCCTTGCCTTACCAAAGCGTTAAATGCAATGGAAGAGGAATTGGGCTTCGTTTTGTTTGTTAGAAAGAAAACTGGTATCGCTCTTACAGAAGATGGTAAGCGCATACTTCAGGATGCCAAAAAGATTGTTGAAATATATGACAGCTGGCTGAACATACATAATACACCTGAACTTCCAAGTATAAAAATTTACGGCTATGTATCATTTTCCGACTTTATAGTTCCGGTAGCAATATATCAGATAAAGGGACTGTTCCCAGATTTGGAGATTAACTTCCGTTCAGTACCTAATCCTGAACAGTATATAAGCTCTGATATATCTGAACCTAATCTTATAATTGATGTATGTGACAATAAAATGCTGGCAAATTATACCAATATACAAGGAACACCTCCGATCAAGCTGATGGATGGCGAATATATGTGTCTTGTTAACAAAGCTTCACCTCTTGCAAAAATGAAAAGCATTACGCTTGATGCACTAAAGGACATGAATCTTATGATTCCAGTATCCGCTGGAGATGTCCGTTCAGAAGGTGCTTTTTTGGAATCTGTTATGACAAATATTATTAACTATGTTGGTAAAAAGCATGTAATAGAAGTAGATACACTCCAAAATGTAATTGATTCTGTTGCAATGCATAATAATGCATATGCTGTATCATATTATCCTGCCTTGGAACGTTACCAGAAAAATCATGATAACCAGCTTGTTGCCATACCTTTTAAAGACCAGAAAACTAAAGGAAGTCTTTGCCTTTTTTATTCTGATAAAGCGGCAGCTGCACATCCTGTATTAAATACAGTTATAGATACTCTGCTCCAGCAGGCAGACAATTTTCTTGAAGAACACAATATCAATATTTAAGTTTTGATATTCAGGTTATAATATTTGATATTTAAAAATTAATTTTATGAAAGGGAAGGCTATATCGCTCAATTATTATGGATACAAATAAAAAAATCGTTTTAGTTAGTGGTGGAACAAGTGGCATAGGGCTTGGAACAATCGAATACCTTATCGAAAGCGGAAATTACTTTGTATTTTCTGTTTCAAGAAGCTTAGCCTCTATAGAAAGCGCGAAGAAAAAGCTTCATTCTAAAAATGTAGAATTTCTGCAAGGAGATATAAGCTCTGTTGAAGATGCAAAACGTATTTATTCTGCAATAAATGAAAAATGTGGACATCTTGACGGGCTTGTTAACGCTGCCGGAATAATTAAATTTGGCGGAATTGAAGATCAGTCTCTTGAGGACTGGAAAAAAGCCATTGATATAAATCTTACTGGAGTTTTCATTCTTACAAAAGCCATGCTTCCTCTCCTAAAGAAGGGAACCAACGCTTCCATAGTGAATATATCTTCAATGGCATCTGAAAGACCTGGTGGCTCAATCGCCTACTGTGCAAGTAAGGCTGGTCTTGACAGCTGTACAAAGTATATGGCAAAGGAACTCGGAAAATACAATATACGTGTTAACAGTATAAATCCTGGAGCTGTTTATACAAATATATATGTCGCAAATGGAAATTACTCTCAGGAAGACTATGACAAATGGTCAGAGGATAAGGTCGTTAACTATCCTCTTGGAAGAATAGGAGATGCTAAAAATGATCTTGCTCCAGCAATTGAATTTTTCTTATCTGATAAATCGCTTTGGACAACTGGAAGCATTTGCATGGTAGACGGTGGAATAAGTATTTAATTAGTCTATATATAATTAACCTATATAAATCAGCCTATATATTTAATTTAATATCACTTCTTTTTTATCACAAGAGAACCCGGCTTTTAGATATATTCTTAATTAAGAATTATCATAGCCGGGTTCTCTTCTATAAATACAGAATCATAATCAAAATTCTGTTAGGGGGCTTTATTCATTAATGATCAGCCTTGTTAATTTTATGATTAAATTATTTTGTCATAATATCCAATATAACTCTGTCTGTTTCCTTCATTCCCTTTGCTGCAAGGATTCCTACATTTTCAACTGTATCCTCTATATCATTTCCAATAATTCCTTCGCCTGCACCAAAGTTATTTCCACTCTTTGCCATCTTGTGTCCAAGAATTCCTGCATTAACGGCTGAAGCAATCTTCGCTGCACATGAAGGCTTTGCTCCATCACAGATTGTTCCTGAAAGAATTGCAACTGCATTTTCAATAGTATGTCCTATTGTTTCCTTATCTGCACCGTTAAGATAAGCAATTCCTGCACCTGCACCAACGCCTGCACTTACAGCTCCACAGTATGCTGAAAGGAGCCCTATTCCTCTCTTCTGGAATACTGTAACAAGGTCGCTTATAATAAGAGCTCTATACATCTTATCTTCGCTTACACCAAGCTCCTTTGCATATCTATATACAGGCAGTGAAGCAGTCATTCCCTGATTTCCCGAACCTGAAAGGATTATTACAGGCATCTCACATCCGCTCATTCTTGCATCGCTTCCTGCCGCTGCACATGCAGCTGCTTCAAGCTCTATTCTGCCTTCTCCTATCTCCATCATAAGCTTTCCTATGTTAGCACCCCAATTTCCATTGAAGCCCTCAGCAGAAATAGCTGTATTGTAATCTAACTGTCTTTTTAATACATCCACTACAAGCTCAAGATCAACTGTCTCTGCAAACTCATATATATTGTCAAGACTGAGTACACTAAGATCAGACTTTCTGTCACCCATTGAATTCTCAGCTTCCTTCTCAAAGAGTACCTCTCCGTCCTTTTCTATATACACAATGTTCTTATGTCCGTTTGAAATTCTTACAGCTGCCTTATGCTCTCCCTTATATCCAGTTAAGAAAATATCAAGCATCCATGGTGTATCAAGGCACTTTACTTCCATTTCACAGTTATTTACATACTTCTCTATCTCTGGGAGCTTTGCCTCTGGTACGCTTGCTATAACCTCTAATTCCTTATCCGCTTCTCCTGCTACGATACCAGCTGCCACAGCTGTCTTTATTCCCTTTCTTCCACCTGTATTTGGTACTACTACTGATTTAACATTCTTTAAAATATTTCCAGACACTAATACAGTAACCTTATCAGGCTCTTCTCCAAGAGTTTCCCTAAGCTTTGCTGCACAATAAGCTATTGCTATTGGCTCTGTACATCCCATTGCAGGTACAAGTTCCTCTTTAAGAATAGAAATACAATTATCATAAATATACTGTGTCATTTTATAATTCTCCTTTTCAAAACAAATGTTTTATACAATCCGCTCTGTAATATATATCTAATATAATATCTTTAGTGCATTCTGCATAATTCATTTATTTTAATCGTCTATAAAGAAAAGTTATAACATAATAAGCATAGTTTTGTCCTTCCCAGAAAAACATACGTCCTTGTCTTTAGGACATGCACATTTTTCTTTTTTTGTTCGTCTTTGGCGGAAATTTTTGCTTGAAATTTTCCTATAATACGATATTATTTAGGTATAACTCACTAAATATTTTTAATAGGAGAACAGCATGAACGATAATAAAATGTGGGCACTCGTCAAGGAAGAAGCAGCTCCCGGATTAGCACTTAAAAGAGTTCCTATACCCGAGGTTGGAACAAATGATGTAAAGATAAAAATTCATAAAACTGCAATTTGTGGAACTGACGTTCATATCTATCAATGGAATGAATGGGCACAGCATACCATAGCTGTAGGGCAGACAGCAGGACATGAATATGTTGGAGAAATAGCCGAAGTTGGTACAGGTGTCAAAGGATATAAAATTGGAGACCTTGTTTCCGGAGAAGGTCATATCGTCTGCGGAAAATGCAGAAACTGCCTTGAAGGTCACAAGGAAAACTGCAAGGATGCCAAGGGTGTTGGTGTTAACCGTGACGGAGCATTTGCAGAATATCTTGTAATTCCAGCAGAAAATGTATGGCCAACCAAGCCTGAAATACCTGAGGAAATGTATGCTATCTTTGATCCATTTGGAAATGCAACCCATACAGCTCTCTCATATGAGGTTCTTGGTGAAGATGTACTTATCACGGGTGCTGGTCCTATAGGAATAATGGCAGCTGCAATCGCAAGATTTTCCGGAGCAAGACATGTTGTCATAACTGATTTTAACCAATATCGTCTTGATCTGGCAAAGAAGCTTGGAGCGACCAGAACAGTAAATCTTGCAAACGAGAAACTCGAGGATGTAATGAAAGAAATCGGCATGACCGAAGGCTTTGATGTTGGAATGGAAATGTCAGGTGCTGCTGCCGGCTTCAACGATATGATAAACAATATGAAGCATGGCGGAAAGATAGCCCTTCTGGGACTTCAGAGACCAGATGCACAGATTAACTGGGAAACAGTTATCTGGAACGGATTAAACATCCGTGGTATCTATGGACGTAAAGTTTGGGACACCTGGTATAAGATGACTACTATGCTTCAGGCTGGTCTTGATATTTCAGATATAATAACTCACAGATTAAATATAAAGGACTATAAGGCTGGCTTTGATGCCATGATTTCAGGACAATCTGGAAAGGTTATCCTTAACTGGGAAGACCTAGATAAGCTAGAGTATCAGCCTCAGTAAATTTTATAATTAGAAAGGAAATATTTAAAATGGCACGCAAAAATGATATTTTAAGTATATATACAAAGGAAGTTGAAGACATTAAAGCTTCAGGTCTTTTCAAAGGTGAAGCACCTATAGCCTCTGCACAAGACTCCAAGGTCATCCTTGAAGATGGCAGAGAAGTTCTCAATATGTGCGCTAATAATTACCTTGGTCTTGGAAACAACAAAAGACTTATAGAAGCAGCTAAAAGAACCTATGATGAAAGAGGATACGGTGTAGCTTCTGTACGTTTCATCTGTGGAACACAGGATATTCATAAACAGCTTGAAAAGAAAATATCAGACTTTCTTGGAATGGATGATACAATTCTTTATTCTTCTTGTTTTGATGCAAACGGTGGTCTCTTCGAAACACTCCTTACTGAACAGGATGCCGTTATCAGTGACGAACTCAATCATGCATCCATCATAGATGGCATACGTTTATGCAAGGCCATGAGATACAGATATAAAAACAATTGCATGGAAGATCTTGAAGAAAAGCTTAAAGAAGCAGATGCAAATGGTGCTAGAATAAAGCTCATCGCAACTGATGGTGTTTTCTCTATGGATGGTATAATCTGCAATCTTAAGGGAGTATGTGATCTGGCTGATAAGTACAATGCGCTTGTAATGGTAGATGACAGTCATGCTGTAGGATTCGTAGGTGCACATGGACGTGGAACAGCTGAATATAATGGAGTTGAAGGCAGAGTTGACATCATTACAGGTACACTCGGCAAGGCACTTGGAGGTGCATCAGGCGGATATACAGCTGCAAGAAAAGAAATCGTAGATCTTCTCCGCCAGAGAAGCCGTCCTTATCTGTTCTCTAATTCCTTAGCACCAGCCATAGCAGGAGCAAGTATTGAGCTCTTGGATATGTTAAGTGAAAGTACCGCTCTTAGAGACCACCTTGAGGAAGTAACAGCTTACTATCGTAAACTCTTAGTTGAAAATGGTTTTGATATTATACCTGGAACTCATCCTTGCGTTCCTGTTATGCTTTACGATGAAAAAACTGCTGCTGAATTCGCTAAACGTATGATGGCTAAAGGCGTATATGTCGTAGCCTTCTCCTTCCCTGTTGTTCCTAAGGGAAAAGCAAGAATCCGTACTCAGGTATGTGCCAGCCATACCAAAGAGGATATTGATTTTATTGTAAAATGCTTCATAGAAGTTAGAAATGAAATGGGTCTTAATTAAGACTTCCTTGAGAGGGTATCACGACATCATCAGATGAAACAGTGATGCCCTCTATATATTTTACTTAATTTTGTAATATATATTTATGATCTCCTATCACTATTTCTGTATCAGATTTTACGATTTTACTCTGTCCCCCTGCTATTCTTTCTGAACCAATCTGTGTACCTTTTTCTGTATTCATATCAGTAAACATAAGCCCCTCCTCTGTATCTTCTATCCTCAAATGAACTGCTTCAATATTCTTCCCTTGCAAGGTATAGTCTGTGATCCCTTCTCTGCTTCCTATAACAAAAGGATAGTAAGAAATCTCTATAATATCATCTTGAATATTTCTAGGAATAAGCTTGCAATTTTTTTCATCTGATTCATTTATCTTCTTATTTTTCTCAGATTTTATATTTTTGATTTTCTCAAAAATATATCCTGATAAGTGATAAATACTTACGGCTATTGAAAGGACAAAATAAGGAATCAATATTCTGTTTAAAACAGCTCTTCCTTTTAGCATAACCAGAATAAAGAGAAGTACTGATAATACTGATAAAGAAACAAATATTTTAACAACGACGCTATTTACATCCATCGCCTTTGTATTTTTATTCGATTTTCTTTCTTTTAAACTTTTTAGTTTTAATTTTTCCTTTTTTGTGGTTCTTATCTCACTCTTTCTAATATCTTTCTCTTCACCTGATACTGAATTACTTGTATTAGTTCTGTGATCCGTTATCTCTTTATCCCTGGTAACTTTATAATTTATTATATTCTTATCTTTATCACCCCTATAATTTATTTCATTTTTATTTTGTAAAATATCTATAAGCTCATCATTATCAACTATGCTTTTATTTTCTATATATCTGCCTTTATTCTTTGTCTCAAGCAGTTTGAATATTTTTTTTATTTCAAAATCATCTTCCAATGAGATTTTAAATAGTTCAAAAGCAAAATGAATTGCCTCTGTATCTTCTATATTCACA
Organism: Eubacteriales bacterium; assembly: GCA_030525875.1. Lineage (GTDB taxonomy): Bacteria > Bacillota > Clostridia > Lachnospirales > Lachnospiraceae > Avilachnospira. Next base: position 90,297 of record JAUNDV010000001.1, on the reverse strand, counting down.
TTTCTCAACAAAAGCTCTATAAATTCTGTTTTATAAATACTACATTTGTTACTTGGCAATATGCATAACTTCATCATGCCCGTTTCTTTATCTGCATAAATTCCATCTCTGCCTAAATATATATTTTCTACACTAAGCATATAACTCTCTAGTAAATCTATACTATTTTTAAGCTGAATAATATATTTTTTAATATCATTAAGGTTAAGTGGATTAAGCTCCAGATATCTGCTTAACGGAATCATCCCGCTGATGTTATAGCAAAGCCTTTTTTTGTTTTCCTGATAGTCAAGCTTACAATTTAAAATATTGCTGTTATTAAGCTTTCTTATCATTTGTTCTTCATAATTATACTCATTTTCATCTAAGTAAATTACAAGATATTCTTCTCCTAATATTTTTTCTATTTTTATTCTGTTCATTTTAAATTATCAAAAAGTGTAAGCCTTCTAAGCATTTTTTCCGGCTGATATAATTTTCTCTTCTGAATATTTTTATATTCTTTACCCTCAATATATCCAATGATACTATTTTTTTCTTTTGTAATTTTTATATTCATCTTTTGCGATAAAAAAGCATTTTTTCTATCAGTAAGCTGTTCTTCAATACTTTGGATTTTTTGATCAATAGTATCATCATCAAACTGTGAAATCTTTTCTATAGCTTCTCCTATAGAGGCATTTCCATAGCATATATCATGTAGCTTCATTGCTGATTCAAAAAATGATGCTATAAATAATAATGCTATTGAAAAAACTACTGCTGCCTCTATTGTAAAGCTTGCTTTATATCTTACTTTATATCTTTTTCCCAGATTAAACCGCCTCCTACAAAATCAATGTTATAACAACTACTGGAAACATAATCGTTAAATATGGAATAGAAACATCTCTCCTATTTTCAACAGCTATAGCCTGACGGGCAACTAAGAAAAGAGCTACTATACCACATATAAATACCGATACAAAAAGCATTACCATAATATCTTCTACATCCATATACATAGCTGAAACAAGATAAAACAAAGCATCTCCAGTACCAATTGCTTCTTCTGTTATTTTAGCTAGCAATATGAGTAATCCCCCTGGAATAACAGCTATAATAATATCCAAAAATGTCCTCTTTGAAATTACACTTAATATCACACCTAAAATCCTATCTTCTACTGACCTTTCCTTCTTATCCTGAATTGCACAAATTGCTATGAATAATATAAAAATAAATTTGCTAATTATTTGATTCATTATTAACTTCCACAGTAAGAACAAGCACCTAAATGTATTACCTCTGAAAGAGGTACAGCTTCTACATAAGAATTCAACGATCTGCAGGATTTATCTCTATGATATGATGTCCCATTTTCAAAATAATATACAATTCCTGTTTTATCTGGCTTACATGCTGAACACGGCTTATAATGACTTCCACTATTATTAGTTATAGCCTTAAGTTCTTCCATATCTATTGCTTTTATATCATTTGAAATATAATGACATTTCCGGTCTAAATGGTATCTTGACCTGTTTCTTCCTACATATACAAGCCTGTCCTCTTTATCTGTGCCATTCTCTTCCTTTCCCAAATACTTTTCCCTTCCTCTGCCACCTTCACTTCCTATATATGCCCTTCTATTCACTACAGAGCTCATCTTTATACGATTTAAGCCTAAAAAGTTTGCCGCTGCTTTTATTTCATAATTCATATGAATTCTTATCATAGCTTTATCACTATCTTCTAGGATAGTAGTGCTGTCGCCAAATCTTATATTATCAAATATATCCTTATTCATTTTTCCCAATACATCTGCTTTAACTGCTGAAGCTTTAAGCACATCAATTTCATCTCTATATTCTTCTATATCAGTTTCAGGATTTATAAACTCCTTGGATAAGCTGCTTATATACGCAGCATTTGAAATTTTTTCAGCCTCCAGCTCAAGCATATTCTGTAGCTTTCTTCTTTCCTCAAATATCTTTAGCGGCATTATCAGCATTACAAGGGCAGATGCCATAAGTGGTATGCATAAAGCAGCCTCTATTGTAATACTTGCTCTTCGTCTAAAGAGTGCAAAGCCACAGACCTTATGTGTAAACAATTTCTTACTTCTTATAACTTAAACTCCTTTCTATTTTATTTTTTCTAAATTCTATTAATAGATCAAACCAAAGGCCCTTACTGTCCGGAAATTTTTTATTTAAATGCGAAATGGCCTGATACTATATCATATTTTCAATCGTCCTTTAAATACTATAAGGTCTGCAGTTCTCCACTCTTTAAACTAATAATGCTCTGTTGCTGTAAATGATATCGAATAAGGACTGTCCAGCTTTCTTCCTGAGATATTTTCTAACAGTCTAAGCCTTGTAAATACCCTTCCTGCCTTTGCTTTAAAACCTGCTTTAATACTGCTAGAGCATCTCTCTATTAGAAAATCCTCCTGTTCCAGCCTTATATTTAGCTGCATCATATCCATCGCCCTATAGCTATAAATACTTTTATATTTACATATAAGCATAAGCTTCAGGTAATCTTTGTATAAAAGACCCTGAGTATTATTTTCTGTTTCAGGAATATTTTTGTTAGCTATTTCAAATATCTCATTTATACTTAAATAAAAATCCTCTTTGCTATGCATAAGTGGAACACCTTTTCCTTCAAGCAGATCTCTTGTATCACACATAGCCTGCCCAAATGCCCAGGAAGCAAGTATAAGGTTCTTTATAACTCCTGTAAAAGGAGCAAAGCCTGTTACTCCTGAGATTTGCATTGCCAAAGTAAATGCCTCACTCTTCTTTTCAACATCTCCATATAAATAAATTAAATTTAGTCCTGTTCTCAAAGTAAGGAGTTCCTTTACTATCTCCTGAAGATTCTTTCTATTATTCTCATTTCCTTTTAAAATATATTCTAAACAAAGAAATTTTAGACCATTTTTATTTTCAGTTTCCGGATAAGTATAGCAGGGCATAAAAGCCTCCATGTACTCTGCAGCATAAAACCTATCCAATATTTCTATTCCTGATAAATCATTTTTCTCTACTCTTTTAGACGGAAAATCTTTAGTCTCTATAATCTGCTTACTTATATCAATATCTTTTGGAAGTAGTAACTCAAGTAGATCATCAGACCTCATATCCATTATGCTTTCTAACTTTTTTCTTTTTTCTTTATCCTCACTTCCTGATATAACATTAAGTTTTAACACCTTATATGCAATGCACTCATCTATTACCGGCTGCCATATAGCTCCTATGTCCGGCTCTTCTCCCTCATGCCCGCTGACATAATCATTAACTTCAATCTCGGCAAGCTCAGCCATTTCTATAAGCTGATCTAAGTACTGTATATTATGAGCAGAGCTTTCTTTTAATGAATTTATCTCCTTACTTCTTTTTCCGTCTGAATCAAAATAGTCCTTATATATATTCATCTCACTTATAAGATAATCATATACAGTTTTGCTGAACTTATTATTTTTAAAATCCTCATTTATACGGCTTTCAGTTTCTAACAGCTTCTCATAATAAGTTACTGAAACCCTATTATATTCATTTACAAGCTCTGGCAGACCTGCAAGAATCTCCTGAATTTTATTGCTGGACGATATTACACCTTCCAAATCATAAGCCTGGGCAGACCTTATAAGTACTTTATGAACTGACTCTTGCTCTTTTAGCCTGTCCTTTATTTTTTCTATAATATCTTCAATTACAATCGCATCCCTTATATGCTCCTTATAATATCTGTCTCCTATAGCCTCAGTACTTACTGCTTCTTTAAATGAATCCGCACTCTTTATTATAAGTTCCTTTGGTGGAGACTTAATCATAAGTCCATATTTCATATAATCTAATATTTCCTTTTCAAATACTTCTCCATTCCTGTCTGTAATAAGCTCTTTTTCCAAAATCTCAATATTTTTGATAGACATCGGATACATATCTTTTACTTCAAAATATGGTTTTATAAACTCCTGCAATTCATCCTCTAACTGCCTGTCACTATAATGCTCCAAACCTAGTATTCTGTAATCATCCCACAGCTTTCTATGATACTGTGAAAAAAGTGACTGTATTGAAGAATTTGCTGCCATTAACATATATAATCTGGCTGACTGTAATCTGGCTGATTCTGCTATACTAAAAATTAGTGCACAGACTAACATCATTATTACAGCAAAGAACAGGCTAACCTCTGCTCTTCTTTTTTTTCGTCTCAATAAACCTCCTCTGAAAGACTCATAATCTTTCCGAATATATTGTTTAACAGAGTATTGATCTTATTCTTAAATATGGTTACTAACCCAATTAATACCACCAGTATAAGTACAACCTCTATAACACCTATTCCCTTTTCATCATTCATAAAGTCGTTCATAAAATCTTTCATAAAGCCCTCTTTTCTATCCTAATCTTATAAGTGCTGGCACTGAAACTATCATCATTACTCCTGCCATAGATATAAATAAAGGTAACAGTAATTTCGTACTCATTTCCTCTCCCAGCCTTTTTGCAATATTTTTTCTGTCATTGAAAGCATCCTGCATTTCTAGTTCCAATGCAGACTTGAGCATCTTATCCCCATTTTTCAGATTCTGTTCAAGTAAGCTGCAAAGTCTCATATATGGTCTGAGTCCACAGGAATAAGCAAACTCTCTGTATGCTTTTACCTCTGGTACCCCCTGCTTTATTCTTTCTGCTGCCTTACTCATTTCCTCATAACAACATCTTCTCCTCCTTCCTTCTTTTACTCCTTCTTCATATACCTGTACTATACGCAGCCAGGCATTTCTAAGTGTTAATCCAGCTCCTATATATACAAGCAGCTTTGAAACCATATCAGAGTAATCCAGCATAAGTTCTCTTTCACGCATCTTTTTTTCTTTTTTCATTTCCTCCTTAGGTTTCAGAAGTATAAGTCCTGCGCCCAAAAAGCCTAATAAAATAATATAAACTGGCGAATAATCTGCTTTTTCATAATATTTTACCTCTTTCCCATTAACCTCTCTCGGTAGTTCTACTTTATCTCCAAACTTATACTCCTCCTTTTTAATCTCTATTGCCTTACTAAGCTCACTTATAAAAGCTTCATCCATACTAAGCTTGGCAGGATGTACAATAACATCATATATAAAATGTTTTTTTAACTCACCAACACTTACATAAAGATTTATTTTCGTGCTAATACTTTCTTCTATTCCTTTGTTATTTACCTTTCCATCCTGAGCTATAATTTCCAAATCGTCAGGATACCACTTAAGCTTTATGCCTGGATACTTATCTAGTTTTGTAGGAAGATAAAGATCAGAGCTTACACTTTCAAGACTACTATTTTTATTACACATTATTAGAGGTAATTCCTCTATCAGCTCTATTATCTTTTGATTAGCTTCATTTTCCGTATATTTTTTTGAATCAATTTCCAGCTTTATTGGAACTTTTCCAATATTCTCAGAGCCAACCATTAAATCATAAGTCTTTGTCTGATCTCCATAGCCTTCTTTATCTATCTCATAACCATTCTTTAGTACTTTTTCTGAGCCTCCTGCAATATATACAAGTACAGCTGCCATCAAACTAATGCAAATGCATATAAAAGCTTCCTTATGTTCCTTTTTAAATTCTTTATTCATCGAAAAACCTATTTATCGAAAAATCCTTACAATTCTATATTCATCATCTTTCTAGAAATAAAATAAGAGATTATAAACATTATCAGACAAATACTCATAACAATACGTCCTGCTACCTGTTCATACATTATATTTAAAAAATCTGACTGGGTTAAATTTATATAGATGATTACAGCAAAGGGAAGTATATTCATAATTTTCTGTTCGTAGCGCTTTGCCGCAGTCATATTCCTTATTTCATCCATAAGCTCAGACTTTTCTCTTATCACATTTACTGTCCTGTCGATAATCTCTTTTAGGTCGCCACCTGTCCTTTTCGCTATTGAAAACACTTCAGCAAGACTCATTATTTCTGCAAGACCACTTGTTTCTGCAAATGTTTCCAAAAGAACCTCTACAGGTTTATTCATGCGTATCCCTGCCACTATTTCCTTAAATCCAATGCTTATCTCTGCTTCTTTTCCAAATAACCTCTCTGCCTCTCTGCTACATATAAGAAAAGCATTTTCAACGGAATATCCCGCATTTATATAGCTACTCAGAATTTCAGAACACTCCCTGAATTCTGCTGATAACTTAAGCTTCCTTTTATCTGAAAGCTCCTTTTGCTTTAATTTAAGATATATATAAATACCTGGTATCATAAGCAGACATGAAAAAAATACGCTCTTATAAAATACATATCCAATAGAAAAACCAAGTACTCCCCCAGTAAACGTGTAAATAATTATTTCTTTTTTATTGAAGCTACTTATCAAAGATTTAAACCATTTCCGCATATTTAAAGCTGAGTTTTTCTCTCCTTGTAAGCTCTCCTGTCTTTTTAAGCCTTTTTTCCTTCGTATCATATTTAAATAAACTATGAAGCTGAATTTTTCCATTTTCACATGACTTTACTTCAGCAATCTCCATTACCTTTCTGCTTTTATCTGGCATTCTTTCCAAATGCACCATTATATCTATTGCTGAGGCTATCTGCTCTCTTATAGCTATAAGAGGTAGCTCTGCTCCCATCAACACCATTGTTTCAAGCCTTGACAGCATATCCTCTACCGAATTGGCATGGCCTGTAGAAAGAGAGCCGTCATGTCCTGTATTCATTGCTGTAAGCATATCCATACACTCTTTTCCTCTTACCTCTCCTACCACTATTCTGTCTGGTCTCATTCTAAGACATGCTTTGATCAGCATAGCCATACTTATCTCTCCCTCTCCTCCAGCATTTGAATTTCTTGTTTCGAGCCTTACCAGATTTGGAATATGTCTTATCCTAAGCTCAGCGGAATCCTCTATAGTTATCACTCTTTCATCCGAAGGTATAAATTCAGAAAGTGCATTTAAAAATGTAGACTTACCTGATCCTGTTCCCCCTGAAATAAAAATATTATATCCAGTTTCAACCAGAAGCTTCATAAATGAAGCAGCTTCCTCTGTTATGCTTTCATATCGAATCAGCTTTTCCATATCTATGGGTTCAGGGAATTTTCTGATAGTAAGTACAGGTCCATTTAGGGCAATAGGTGGAAGCACTACATGTACTCTTGACCCATCTTCTAGTCTGGCATCAACTATAGGGGAAGCAGTATTTACTCTCCTGTTTATCCGGCTTACAATCTGCTGTATTATATCCTCAAGCTTCTCATTATCATCAAAGCAAATGTCATACTTAATTATCTGTCCATTTTTTTCTATGAAAATATTATCGCAGCCATTTACCATTATTTCCTGAATCTCATCATCATCTAAAAGCTCCTGAAGTATATCCAGCTTTCTAAAGCTATTAAATAAGCGGTTTCTAAGATAAATTTTTTCATTTAACGACTCTATCCTCTGAATTTTCCCATCGATATAATTATATAATTCACTATTATTCAAATATCCCTTTTGACTAAATTCAGAAAGCAGCTCTTCCCTTATCTCCTTATAAAGCTCATTTAGTCTTGAATCATTATGATACGACTTCACTTATATTCTCCCTTATATAATCTCCAAGCTCTCCATATACCAGATTGTCAAAATAATTTATCCTCTGTACACTCATTACTTCAGGCGGATTAATTTTCTTTATCTTTTCCCTAAGAAACAGCTTATCTGACTTCTCTATATAATTATCAAACTCATCAAGCTTATATTTTGCTAAAAAATCCTTTCCCATATACACATATACTGATGTACAAATATCCATAATGTCTGAAGCAATACCAAGATATACTGGCAAATCAACAACTATAGCTTCATAATCTGAATTCTTAAGTATGCACTCTATAAGCTCTACATATTCCTCACCCCGCATAATATCTATACTGTCTATTGTCTTCATAGGCTGTATATATTCAAAATCCTCATAATGCTCTATCATGGAAAGGATTTTGTTTTGATCAAGCTCACCCTGCCTGTACTGATACATTGCATCAGATAAGGAGTATCTTCCCTCACTTTCTTTTATCATCATTACGTCAGAAAATTCCTCTAAGCTAATATACAAGGTCCTTTTGTATTTCTGCAGTATCCTGCAAAGAGTAACTGAAAATGCTGTCTTAAAACTTTGAATAGAAGGTGAATATACACCTATGACTACTGGCTCTCTCTTCATTGAAGAATATACAGAACTAAATACAGTATTCTTTGTCTTAAGCATAATGTCACTTAAAATATCATCCGCCGGCTGATATTTATATATGCATCCATTATCAGCTTTATCTTCACTTAATAAAAAAACTTCCTTTTCTGTATCACCATAACCCCTCCCAATATCTGCTTCCTGTGCCTTATATATTTCTTTATCTGAAAGGATAACACTTATCCTATGCCTCTTTTCAAAGTCTCTTAATTCCTCCAGATTATCAAAGCTAACTGCAGTCATATTCATTCTTCTCTTAAAATTAAGGTATTTACACAGTCTTTCTGAATATAGCTTTTCTTTTGTCAAAACTGCCATTATCTGTTCCATTTTCCCTCCTTATCAAACATCCTATTAAATCTGGAATCTCAAGCACAAAAGCATTATTAAATCTGAAAAATATATATAAGCAGCAAGAGGTATTCCTTCACTTTTTCTATCTGCTATATCAACATAATTCTCTCCCCCTTTCTCATATTTTTTTATATAATCCAAAAGATTTCTAAACCTTTTACACAGCCTCTCTTTTAAAATGAGACGCCGGCTGTTTAATATAATTACTGCAATAAAGCTTATTAATATTATCCATAAAGTATCCTCAATCCCCTTTATCAAAGTAAGATAGCTTATAAGCTTAACATCTCCCCCGCCCATAAATCCCAGTCTCCATATAAAAATGAAAAAACAAAATACTATAATTCCTCCCAGTGCATTTACCAAAATATCCTCTGGTTTTAGGAAAGGAATCGAAAATATAAGTCCTGTAAGCAACAGATTGTTTGGAATCCTTCCAGAAGCAATATCCGATACTCCTGCCTGAAAAAGCACCATAAGTACTATAAGCTCCCGAAAAATAGCACAAAAATAAAAGGGATTTTTATCTATTTCTGAAAATAGAAATGACATATTATCCTCCTGAAATTTTAAGCATTACTGAATTTGTTTATGAAATTAAATACTGAATGCAAAACTAGACTTTTAATTATAGAATTAAAAATTTGATGAGCTCTGCCTTATTGGTTTCGCTCTTAGAGTATATTTAGGATAAACTTAAATCTCCCTCAAGTCAATATATCCCTGAGGTAAATAGCCAACAATAAAATTCCTAATATTTGTCAATATTTTTCTTTTTCTAAGTATTTATCCACAGTCAATTCTTTTTTTGACATTTTTTTCCACAAAAAAACTCTCTAATATTTTTTAGAGAGTTTTTGATAGTTTTTATTTTTTCTTATCTGATAAAGTTAGTCTTTATCTTATCCTCAGGAAGCCCGAACCCGATTCCATTATTCTTTCCGAGTTCAAAGCACTTTAACATGGTTGCCATATTCCTTCCAAGCTGGCGCATAACCTGCATGCCTTCTTCATCTTTAAGAACATCCTCTTTCTTATTGCCATGAACGCTGTTCCAATAAAGACTTGGGACTACAGGCATGTTATTGATAGTAAAATACTTATTAAGCTCGTCAAAGGTAGCACTTGCTCCGCCTCTTCTACAGCTTACAACTGCTGCTCCTGGCTTAAACTGAAGCTTTTTCTTTCCAGCTACAAACAATCTGTCCAAAATGCATGAGATTGCACCTGCAGCTGATGCATAATGAACTGGTGATCCTACAATCAGTCCATCAATATCATCCAGCTTATCAAGAATTTCATTTACCATATCTTCATTGTGAATGCATTTTCCTGTACTTCCACAGCCTCCGCATCCCATACAGCCATGAGTAGGTGTAGCCCCGACATGAAGTATCTCTGTTTCGATTCCCTCATCATTAAGTACCCCGGCAACCACATTAAGCGCAGCATTAGTGCAGCCATCCTTATGAGGTCCGCCATTAAGCATTAATACCTTCATTTAATACTTTTCTCCTTCCTTTTGCCGCTTTATAACCTTAAGTCTGGTAAACTCTTCTCTGTCCTTCTCCTCAAGTGCGTTTGATATGTCCTTTACCAGCTTTGTATAAGCAGGTATTGTAATATTTTTTAAAGCATTTGCTCTTTTTTGTGTTTTTCTTATATTGGCAGCAAGTCTGTAAGCTGAATTCTCAACCATTGAAAGCTTGATAGTAAGCTCTTTTACCTTTTCAAAATAAACTCTTGCCTGATCAAGCGATTCCCTGGTTTCGTAAAATGTATAGCTCGCCTTTATCTGCCTTTTTTCTGACTCCACAAGTGGAATATCTGTTCCCATTATGCTCCTGTATTTTAATTTTATACTGTCATCTACAGGAATGGTATTGCTTATTTCCTCAACTCTGCTTATTCCAAGCTCTATATTGGCTTTCTGCAGCGCTTTATATGCCTCTGTATAGGTTTCATTGATATCTGACTGAATATCCTTTGCCTCTTCAATCAGTCCGCTTAGCTCCCTGATAAGTATATTTCTTTTCTTATCCATAAGAGCATAGCCTTGAACCGCAAGCTTTAGGGAATTTTTGCATATGATCAGATTTCCCTTTGTGGGAAATGTGTTTGGATTCATAATTATACCTCTATATCCCTATCGTAATACTTTTCAAGTATCTTTGTATCTATACGGTCTAGCTCTGACTTTGGAAGGAGCTTAAGAAGCTTCCATCCAAGATCCAAGGTCTTTGCTATATTTCTGTTATCATGTATATCCTGTCCAACAAATTCATGCTCAAAAGCATTTCCAAATCTAAGATATGCCTGATCTATGTCTGAGAGCTCATCCTCTCCTATAACTGAAGCAAGCGCTCTTGCCTCTCCTGCACGTGCATAGGATGAAAATAGCTGGTTTGCTACATCCTGATGATCCTCTCTGGTAAAGCCAGCTCCTATTCCATCCTTCATAAGTCTCGAAAGTGAAGGAAGTATATTTATAGGTGGATAAACGCCCTTTCCATTAAGCTCTCTGTCTACTACTATCTGTCCCTCAGTTATATATCCTGTAAGGTCTGGTATAGGATGTGTAACATCATCATTAGGCATTGTAAGTATTGGAATCTGTGTAACTGAACCCTTTCTTCCAGCTACTATACCTGCTCTTTCATATATCGAAGCAAGGTCTGAGTACATATATCCTGGATAACCCTTTCTTGAAGGAATTTCTCCCTTAGATGAGGAAACCTCTCTAAGCGCCTCACAATAGGAAGTCATATCTGTAAGTATTACGAGGATATGCATATCCTTTTCGAAGGCAAGGTACTCAGCAAGAGTAAGAGCGACCTTAGGTGTGATAAGCCTCTCAACTACAGGATCGTTTGCAAGATTGACAAACATTGCAACGTGCTCTGAAACACCGCTTTCCTGAAATGTTCTCTTAAAATATTCTGCTACATCATGAGTTACACCCATTGCACCAAATACTATAGCGAACTCTTCATTTTCATCTTCATCTCCAAGAGAGGACTGTGTAACTATCTGTGCTGCAAGCTCGTCATGTGGAAGTCCATTTCCTGAAAATATAGGAAGCTTCTGTCCTCTGATCAGAGTCATAAGTCCATCTATAGCAGAAATTCCTGTTCTTATATAATTTCTAGGATATTCTCTGGATACAGGATTAAGCGGCTTTCCATTTACATCGAGCCTGATATCTGAAATTATTTCTCCAAGTCCGTCTGTAGGCTCTCCTACGCCGTTGAAGGTCCTTCCAAGCATCTTCTCTGAAACGGCTATCTCCATAGGATGTCCTGTCAGTCTGGTATGGGCATTTCCAAGAGACATTCCCTCTGTTCCCTCAAATACCTGAATTACCGCCTTGTCATTGTATATCTCTATGATACGGCCAAGTCTCTTTTCTCCTTCAACCTCAATCTCACACAATTCATCATAGGCTGCATTTTCCAGTCCTTCAATAACTACAAGCGGTCCATTTATTCCATGCAGTCCTAAAAATTCTATTGCCATTTAAAGCCTCCTTAACCGTTTGTCCTTACTACATCCTTATAGAAATCATCTATAGCTTCTTTGTACTCATCAAAAAGCTCTGGCTTATTGTTTGGAATATCATATTTCATGTTTATCAGCTTGTCGAAAATATCATATTTTTCCAATACTGAAACCGGCATTCCCATTTGTACAAGTGCTTTACACATTTTATTAAGATAAAGGATAGTATCCATCATCATAAACTGCTTAGTGAGCGGAACACAGGTATCTTCCTTGTGAAATGCATTCTGCTGTAAAAATCCAAGACGTATTACCTTTGCAATAAGGAGTGTAAGCTTCTGATCATCCGGAAGTACATCCGCACCTATCAGCTTTACTATATCCATCAGCTTTGACTCTTCTGTAAGTATTGAATAAATCTGGTTTCTGTAATCCATGAATCGCTTGTCTACGCTGTCTGTATACCAGGCTGACAGATCTCTTGTATAATCTGAATATGAATTAAGCCACTGTATTGCAGGATAATGTCTTGCATAAGCAAGTGATTTATCAAGTGCCCAGAAGCATCTTACGAATCTCTTTGTATTCTGTGTAACAGGCTCAGAAAAATCTCCACCCTGAGGTGATACTGCACCTATTATTGACACAGAACCCTCTGTATCATTTAAGTTATGTACCATTCCGGCTCTTTCGTAAAATGCTGCAAGTCTGGAAGCCAGATAAGCAGGATAACCTTCCTCTGCCGGCATTTCCTCAAGTCTTCCTGAAAGCTCTCTAAGAGCCTCTGCCCATCTTGATGTAGAGTCAGCCATTATAGCTACATGATAACCCATGTCTCTGTAATACTCTGCAAGTGTAAGTCCTGAATACAGGCTCGCCTCTCTCGCAGCAACCGGCATGTTGGAAGTATTTGCAATAAGAGCTGTTCTGTCCATAAGTGGTCTTCCGCTCTTTGGATCTATAAGACTTGTAAACTCCTCGAGCACCTGTGTCATCTCATTTCCACGTTCTCCACAGCCTATGTAGATAATGATATCTGCATCTGACCACTTTGCTATCTGATGCTGGCTCATGGTCTTTCCTGTTCCAAAACCTCCAGGAATAGCTGCTGTTCCACCCTTTGCAATAGGGAACAGTGTATCTATTATTCTTTGTCCAGTGATAAGTGGAACTGAAGGAGAATGCTTCTTCGCAACAGGTCTTGGAACTCTTATAGGCCACTCCTGACACATTGTAAGCTCCTTTATCTCTCCTTTTGGGGTTCTGATTTTTACGAGCTTTTCATCAATGGTATATTCGCCATCTTCTATGACCTCTATAACCTCTCCACTTACATAAGGTGGAACCATGACTCTGTGCATAATAGCTCCTGTTTCTGGAACCTCTGCTATTATACTTCCACCCTCTACAGGATCTCCTGCCTTGACAAGCATATGTGTCTGCCATTTCTTTTCTCTATTTAAAAGATCTACACTTACACCTCTGCTTATATAAGCTCCATCCTGCTTTTTGATCTCAGAAAGCGGCCTTTCTATTCCATCAAATATATTATTAAGAATTCCCGGAGCAAGCAGGCAGGATATAGGAGCACCTGTTCCAACAACCTTTTCTCCCGGCTTTATTCCTGAAGTTTCCTCATAGACTTCTATAGTTGTCTTTGAAGTCGAAAGGCCTATTACCTCTCCAATAAGTCTGTCATTTCCTACAAAGACCTTTTCATTCATCTTAAATCCAGGATTTCCATTTATTGTAACAACTGGACCATTTATTCCATAAATAAGTCCCGTTACATTTTCTGAAGATTTTGAAGAGCTTTCAAATATAGTATCAATATTAAATACTTCCATTTACATCTCCCCCTTATCTTCAAAGCTGAAGCGGTTTCTCTCTGCTTCAAGCTTTGTTCTGAATGAATTATCTATAACAATATTTTTATCAGGTATTATACCTACGGTTCCACCCAGGAATTCTGTATTGGATACTTTAACTCTATCCTTATACAGCTCAATCAGCTCACCGTCTTCTTTATCCAGAAAAATATCACATGGATGTTCTCCTGCAAGACTTAAAATATCATTTATTTCTTTCGCAATAAGCTTCTTATATTCCTCAGTTTTTCTGAATGCGTGAATCTTGTCAGAAACTTCATCAAACAGCTTAGCTTTAAGTTCCTCATGCTTCTTTGAAACGCGTCTCTTTATTCTCAACTGATCCATAGACAGTTCTTTCTTTGTTTCTCTCTCTATTTTTTCAGTTTCGATACCGACTCTCATTTCCTGACGTCTTCTCTCATCCTCACAATGCTCTGAAAATGTAGACTCAAGTCCATTTTTAAAATCCGTAACGACTTTACTAAGCTGAGCTCTTGCATCTTCTATGCATATTTCCTTAAAGCGGTCTAATTTTTCTTCTGTTGTCATTTTTATTCTGTCCTCCGCTCCTTACAGCTTTACTCCAATAGCTTCATTGATATAGGCAGTTATAAAATCCTTACGTCTGCCTGTACCATGCCTGTCCGGAATCTCGATTACAAGTGGTTCATTATTCATCTTAAGACGATTTACAAGCTCCGGATATTTTCTGCCATATCCCTCAGTTATCATCAGGATTGCTATACTTTTATCCTTTGTTATTCTTTCTGCTGCGTCCTCAAATTCTTCCCTTGACATCGCTTTTTCACCTTCTATTCCGGCAAGGCGCATACCATTAAGGGTATCATTATTGTCGCAGATAACATACATTTTCATTTTTGATCTCCGATCAAAGCTTACCAAGAATCATGAAAGAAATGATAAGTCCGTACAGACATACACCCTCTGCAAGTCCTACGAAAATAAGTGATTTACCAAGGATTGAACCATCCTCAGAAATTGCTCCAAGTGCTGCTGAAGCTGCTGCTGAAACTGCAATTCCTCCACCTACACAGGCAAGTCCTGTTGAAAGAGCTGCTGCAAGATATCCCATTCCTGTTGCACTCTGTGCTGCCTCTGCTACGGTTTCTGCAGCATAAGCATTTCCTGACATAAATAAGCCTGAAGCAAGGATCATTGTTCCAAAAAACATAACACAGTTAAGTGCTATTGCCTTTTTATATCTTCCCTTTGTTTTTTCACCCTTAATAAATGCTCCAAATGGTACTGCTATACTTAAAATTAATGCTGCTGCAAGTGTAATTTTTACTAAAACTGTCATTGTCTTATCTCCTTATGTCTGTAAATTTTACTTAGCTGCTCTTTTTCCATACGGTACGAAGGCTCTTCCTCCGCCTGTATAGAACCTTGAAAACAATTCATAGTATTCAAGTCTGAGTACCTGTATTCCTACTATCAGGCCTTCCATTCCACATACGAACAGATTTCCTAATACTACTATCAGCCAGTTAATCTCTGATCCATTTTCCGCTCCTGCAAGCATCATAACAACTCCCATCATAGCAGCATGGCTGACTGCAAATGCACCTATACGTACAAATGAAAGTGTATTTGAAAAATATGAAAGCAGGGTTTCAAATAATTCAAAGAATCCCTGGGTAAGAAACATTCCCATTCCACCTTCAATTACCTCTGACTTCTTATTAATAAGATTCATAATAGGTTCCTTAAAGAAAATAATTAAAAGTGGTATTCCAAAAAATAATGCCATCACTCCTGCTGCTGGAAGCTTATGTCCTGTCATAAAAAGAACAAGAACTACTGTAAGTGCAAAATAGAAAATAAAGCCTGCAACTCCGTTAGCGCTAAGAATGGCTCTTTCTTTATCTTTTTGTCTGAGTCCGTTTATTATATTCAGAACCATACACAGCAGTATCATGCCCATTCCTATTGCTATAGCAGCAACGAAAACTGTATTCAGCTTTCCAATGAATGGAAGATTTGTCATAGCCTTTTGAGGGTTAAGCCAAAGTGGTTCCAAAACATCCTCAAAACCAAAAACTGATCCAAACATAAGACCGAAGAACATTGATGCGACTCCACATCTTGAAATAATTCCGGCAAGCTTCATATGTTTATAGTGATATAAAAGAGCTCCTATTATTGTAAGCAGAGCTCCCTGTCCAAGATCTCCAAACATAAATCCAAAGAAAATGGTATATGTAAGACCAAGCAAAGGAGTAGGATCAATTTCATGATATGATGGAAGTCCATACATTTCCATATACATTTCAAATGGCTTAAAGAACCATCCATGTCTAAGTTTTGTTGGAGGGACTGACTTGAGTTTGGCATCGTCTTTCTCAAAAACAACGAAGATTTCTGAGTCGTCCTTTACCTCCTTCATGAACTTCTTTGCATCTCTGTCTGTCATCCATCCACAGACAATATAAAAGCTGTGAATATCATTTTTTATGCATGCAGCATATTTTCTTATTTCAAAATTCTCTGCATATCTTTCAAGTCTCTGTTCTGCTGCCAGTATTTCCGAACAATTATCCGTAAAATACTCCGCTATCTTCATGTCCAGCTCATATATCTCTGCCTGTACGCTTTTTATTTTTTCGTGCAGACGGTTAATCTCGTCTTCTGGCTTTCCTTCGTACTGATCAGGTATAAATATCTTTTCAAAGTACATTGATGCAAATATCGCATCTATTCTGTCCTCTTCCCTTGCAGGAACAAAATATACAAAATAAACGAAATTTTTATCTCTTCCGCATTCCTTTAATATTACATCAGCAGATTCATATATATAATCGTTAAACTTCTGAAAATACTCTACCGGCATTCTTCCAAAGCTATACTTGATATGATTAAAATGCAATATTCTTGGAACCTCGTAATTAAGACCAATAAAAGGCTCGATCATATTGTAAGCATCAACAAGATCTGCTTCCTTTTCCTTCAGATTCTTTTTCTGCTCAAAAAATCCAGAAAGATCGTTTTCTATATTGTCTACAATCTGTGTAGCTTCTTCCAAAGATACATCCTTGTCAGGCTTTGCCAAAAAAAGATGACTATAGCTTTTTGTTATATCCTTTATCTTCTGTAAATGCAGCTTATACGGATTTTCATCTGTAAATGCTGACGCAGACTGCGCATAATTTAATTCTTCTAAAGCATTTTCGATCTGAAATTCATAGTGTGAAAGGTATTTTTCAACCATTCTGTCTATATCATTTTTCTGACCGGTTATGCTCAGAAATCTCATTTTTTCAATCACAGCATTTCCTCCCAGTCGTATTTAAATTCAAGTCTTTTACAAATAATGTGTACTTTCTATTATCCTTATAATACGGTTTATCTCTTCTTCCTTTAAGAAGAAATAAGTATTAATAGGAGCTATAGAATATGGATTCTTCTCAGCTGTTCTCCGATATATTTCGTCCAGAAGCAGCTGCTGTGCTTCTCCAAGATTTCCGGTTTCTTCATATCCCTTCTTAAGCCTTGCAGAATAAAAATTATCCTTTTCAGCTTCCATCATTGCCTCAAGATTTTCTGCCTCAACCATTTTCTTCATAAGGTCTGCCGATATTCTGTACCTTACTGGTATCAGCATCGCATATATCTCATGCGGATCCATATTGTAGTATTTTTTAGCCCTATATATCCAGTTCATATTCATCATATCAATACGGCTTCCAAGAGTGGTTGCAATTATATCTGCTTCCTTCTTTCCAAGAACCTTATCCTTTTTCTTCCATATCGAATTGAAATATTTCATATCAAGAGCAATTTCATAATCCAGTGTATTTGTAGCACCATGATCATATATATGCTTCAATATAGGATAATAATGAGTGTTCTTAAGCACATTTATAAATTCCTCAAGACTACGGCTCTCTGAAAGTGCAACTATATCAAATTTATAGTTTCTTTGAATAAAGTCCTTGTACATAGATATTGCAGCTTGGTCTACATAACCGCCATTTATGTTTCTAAGACATGACTTTATCATCTTGATACCGAAATGAGAAAAATACAACTTCATAAACTGCTTCTGCTTCATATCCGCAAATTTATAGAGCTTGTCAAAATCCTGATACATGCTAAGATTCAATCTCTGTTCAACATTAATCCTATGCAAAGACTCAACATCAATGTTTTCAAAGAGTTTTGCATAGGACTTAAATGTACTGAGATATTCTGCTTTTTCTTTAGAAATACCACATTGGGATAATTTATTAAAATCATCCTCTGTAAGCAGGTTCTTTCGCATGGCTCTTATTTTGGCAGCTATTCCGCTATACAAAATAACGCTTCCCATATTTAACCTCTTACTATTCTTTCTACTATTTTCTCACTGAATCTAATGTGGTTTTCATTGTAAATCTTCTCCATAAGCTCCTCTTTATGCTTCGCTCTATCTCTCTGGTCATGTAGCTTCTGCTCAGCCTGGTTTTTAAACTGCTGTCTTATGGTTTCGATTCTTTCTTCGGTCTCCTTTTCTATATCTTCGTCAAATTTTTTCTTTCTGGCCTTTATCTCTGCTTCAATCTTTTCCTTTTCCTGCTCCGCACTGTTCTGAACAAGCTCCGTGGCTTCTTCAATCTTTGTTATTCTGTCAATAAGATTCTGCATTGTTCCGCCTCTTTTTAGTATTATTCCTCGATTGGCTCAATATAGTTTTTGTTAACTACAAGTGTGATTCCATCTCTTTCAAACTTTACAAAGTCTGAACCTTCAATTTCCTCTACCTCTCCAATCTCGGTTCCCTTAGAAAGCTGCTCATAAATCCTGTCCTGATTATCAGCATATCTTGCATTTACTGTATCAGCGCTAACCTTATATCTGAGCTTTGCCTCTGTCTCTGTTTCTGGCTCTGTTGTCTCTGTTTCCGGCTCGCTTGTTTCTGGTAAAGTAGCTTCTGTTGTTACAACAGGTGTTGTCTGAGTTTCAGTTTCCTTTGGTTTTTTAGGTATAATACTATTTATTAAAATAATCAAGAGAATTATGCAAAAAATTGGAACTAAAATTTTCAAAAGATCTGTAACATTTACTCCGCTTCCTGAATTTCTGCTTCCTCTGTGCTGTCCGCCTCTCTGGTCATTTCTTACTGTTTTATTTCGCTCTCCTCTGTCATTCCGGCTGTTTCTAGGAGCTCCATTAGCTGTATGGGCTGGCTTAGAATTTCTATTTGCCGAGCTCTTTCTCTCTCTTTGTCCAAGATCCGGAATATCTATTCCCTGCTGCTGTTCTCTCTTTCTAAGAGGACTTTCTTTAACAGCTTCCTGAGTATTTTTCACCGCCTCCTCGGCCTTTGGTTCTTTTACAGCCTCAGTAGGAAGAAATTCATCTGAAATTGGTCTGTCAGCATTTAAAAGGCTCAACAGAAAAGTTAAATACAATTCTATTTCATGTTTCAAAAGATAGTATGATTTTTCGGCATCCTGTGCATCGTTATATGACTCCTGAACAGCCATATTTCCGAGCTGCCTTATCGTATGAAGGCTCTCCCTGTCTTCATTTGATATTGCATTAGCTTTGTATAAGGTCTCTATGGTTCCCGCAAGATCCGTATATTCAAGCTTGTAATTTTTAGCATATCCTCTTACGACCTGCTCCATTACCTGTCTTGCCTTGATAAGTCCAAGAGAGTAATCTCCTCTGCTTATCTGGCTGGCTACGTCCATTAATCCATTTTCCGCTCTTTGCTTTATCTCAGCAATTCTATTGTCAGTCATTCTCAATCCCTCCTGTCTTCGGACATAGAATACTCAGTATATATTTTAATACTTATAACAATTTTACTATTATAAGTATCTAATTGCAATAAAATAAAAATTTAATAAACTTTGTATAATTTGTTAAGTAGTTTTATACAAAAATAAAAAAGCTCCAACCCCGTGGATCTAAGCCACAAAATCAGAACTTTTAAGTGCGCCTTCAGGGACTCGAACCCTGGACAAATAGATTAAGAGTCTACTGCTCTACCAACTGAGCTAAAGGCGCTTGTTTCTTTAATTTGTATAACACAAAATATAATACACTATTTTTAAAAAAATGCAAGCTGTTTTTTCAATTTTTCTTGTTTTTACTATCTTCAAAATTTAGAAAATAAAAAAGCTCTGAATCCATGGAACTAAACCATAAAATCAAAGCCTTTAAATGCGCCTTCAGGGACTCGAACCCTGGACAAATAGATTAAGAGTCTACTGCTCTACCAACTGAGCTAAAGGCGCTTATTTCTTACTGATGTTCACCAGCAACGTATTTTATAATAAACTATCCTTTTTAAAATGTCAACTGTTTTTTTTATTATTTTGAATTCACTTCTCAAAATTCACAAAATCCAGAATAACAGAATAATTAGAAGTAAACAGCCTATTACCACTTTTCGCCTCCCGCACGCACTCTGCATACCCAACGTTTTATACCGTCAGATTAATTTTTAAAATGCCACCATAATCCCTAAGGATCCGGCGGCACTTTCTGTATACCTGATAAATATGCTTACTTTCTTCTGGCTATAAGCTTATATATAGGATTTCCTTTAGCTGAAAATTTGGCTTCATACTCTGTCATAATATTTCCCTGATTCATGCTTTCATCATTGTGCAGATCATATGTAATCTGTGTTATTTCCCAGCCCTCAGCAGGTATTGTTTCTACAGAATAGTCAAAGAGTCCTCTGTTATCTGTCTTAAACTCAATAACTCCATCCTTTTTAAGTATGCTGTCATAGAGCTTTAAAAATACAGGAGATGTAAGTCTCTTATTTGCATTTTTATCCTTTGGCCATGGATCCGAAAAGTTAAGATATATCTTGTCCACCTCACCTTTTGCAAAATATTCCTCCAGATGTCTGGCATCACTTCTTATAAATCTAAGATTGCAATCTTCTGGTGCTGTAGATTTTTCTTTCTCTACTCTTTCCTTTTCGTATCTTGTAAGAGCCTTAAATAATACAGTTGTATTTATCTCAAAGCCGATATAATTTATTCCTGGTTCGTTTTCAGCATGAGTTCTTATAAATGTTCCCATCCCCATTCCTACTTCAAGGAAAATCTCGTTTTCATTGTTAAATACTTCTTTCTTCCATTTTCCTTTAAATTCTTCCGGCTTCTGTATTACAAGAGGACTTGCAGCTACTGCCTCCTCTGAACCCTTTACATGTCTGATTCTCATATACTATGTTCCTTCTTTCTTTCTATGTTTAACCCATTTTCGTATTTTGAAAATATAATATTTGCCTTATAGAGATCTCCGTCTATTTCTATATCAAGCATTCCTCCCATAAGCTTTGTAAGGCTTTTTGCTATGGACAGTCCAAGTCCGGATCCTTCCGTACTTCTTGAGACATCTCCTCTTACAAATCTTTCAGTCAGTTCCTCAGGACTTATATTTAACTTATTTTGAGAAATATTCTTAATTGTAAATATATTCTGTCCCTCATCATTTGTATATACATCTGCGTAAACTCTTGTATTTTCCATAGAGTACTTTGCCGCATTATTATAGAGATTCTCAAGCACTCTCCACAAATGTCTTCCATCAGCATATATGTATACAGGATAATCCGGAGTATTTATACACAGCTCCAGATTTCTTATAGCAAATTTATCCTCAAACTCAGCACCAGACTGCATTGCCAGCTCCACGAGGTCTATTTTCTGCATATCCAGCTTAACATTTCCAGAGCTTGCCTTTGAGGCCTCAAGAAGATCCTCTGTAAGATTTTTAAGCCTTGAAGATTTTCTATCCAGTATATCTATATAATTTCTAACCTTTTCATTATCTATATCTTCTCTCTTTATAAGGTCAACATAGTTAATAATCGATGTCAGCGGAGTCTTTATATCATGTGACACATTTGTAATCAGGTCTGCCTTAAGGCGCTCTGACTTAACCTGCTCATTAAGAGCGGCTCTCATTCCTACAGATATATGATTGATACTTTTAGCTATTTCAAGTTCATGTCCTGAAAACTCAGTCTCATTTACTTCATATTCTATATCGCCGGTAGAGATTCTGCTTATAGCCGCCTTCAGCAAATCTCTCTGTTTTGTTCTCCTAAACTGTCTTACAAAGATCAGACTGTCAGAAATTACCAAAACACCAAAAATTGCAGCGAATATCATAAGATTCAGCGCATTTTCTACCCTATGCTCATAAAGCCATACCATAGCTGCTGCACAGCCTGAGTTGAAGGCTACAAAAACGATGAATTTTATACATAATGAAGCTGTTAATGATGAATTTTCGAAAAACTCTTCTATTAAAGCTATTATCTTTCCTATAAGAGTAGAATCTGCTGTAAAGCCCTTTGCATATCTTCTTATGGTTATAAACAATATATATACCGCAGAAAAATAGTATATGAGCATTTTCATAAGCTGATCCCAGTATACCCAGTATTTACCTGGTGAAAGAATCTTCACTGCACTAAACACCGTGTTCTTGCAAAGCATATAGACTAAGCTTGCAGCTACAAGAATAAATATTACAAATAGCTCATAACTAATCTTGGTAAACGGAAGCTCGATTGTTTTGCCATATTCCTCTTTCTTAGGATCGTATGCAAGGAATAATACCAGAGTAATTATTGCGGCTATCCCACCTGCTATAAGCATAAATATTCCAAAATATGCAAGTCCTACATTTCCTTCAAATTCTTCTGCCTGTTTCCTATATCTGTCGTTATAAGGAAAATGCGTATCTATGCCAAGAGCAAAAATATACTCATCCTCTGAAAACAAATCTCTGGCACTAAGGCTGCTAAACGCATTCTTTGGAGCTGGATTGATATTTGTATCTATATTTCTTTCACTGCCCTCAACTATAAGGTACTTTCCGAACTTCCTAAATTCATCATAGCTCTTTTCTGTATTAGAAAGATCTGCATAGCCACCATCATCTCTCATATAATGGGTAGTAAAATACATATTTGTATTTTCACTTTCATACTTACCTTTAAGCTCATAGTAATCTGCAAGATTGCTCATTACCTCAAAGCTAAGCTCCTTAAGGCTCATTATTCCCTGACCAGGGCCTGCTGGCAGATTTTCGTAATAATAAGGATCATATCTCTTTTCTACTATCTTAAGCTCATAGTTCGAGGAGGATGAAACCGCTGTATTTGGAACTATGCTTATCTTATGCGTATCCTCATCCAGTACACAGCCAAAATTCTGTGCTGTTTTTATGAGATTTTTCAGAGTATATGAAGTTATGCCATTGCTTGTATCTGCTCTTACTATAACTCTTTCATACGCAAGATCCCCATTGTCCTCAAAGGCATCTTTGAGGACGGCATATTTCTTTATATTGCTTATATCCTCATCTACAAATTGTGAAAACTGAGGTGTCTCTTCAAAGCTTTCCTCAGATATCCACGCTATTCCATTTCCAATGCTTGAACCTGTATATAACACACTAAGTCCTGCTGAAAACAGCAGGACTGACAATATGTGTATAATTATTAATAAACTTTTTTTCATGATTAATTCTGTTTCTCGATCTTATATCCTACTCCCCAGACTACCTTCAGATATCTTGGTTCTCTAGGATTGATTTCTATCTTTTCTCTAATATGTCTGATATGAACAGCAACAGTATTGTCGGCGCCTATAGCTTCCTCATTCCATATCTGCTCATATATCTCATCAATTGAAAATACCTTTCCGGCATTCTTAACCAGCAGTAAAAGAATATTGTATTCTATAGGTGTAAGTTTGATAAGTTCACCATCTACATAAACTTCCTTGTTGTCATCGTTGATAGTAAGACCACCGCACTTAAAAACTGCCTGTGACTGGCTTCCATTCATATTGCCAAGCTGGATATATCTTCTTAACTGTGACTTTACTCTGGCCACAAGCTCCAGCGGATTGAATGGCTTTGAAATGTAATCATCTGCACCTATGTTTAATCCAAGTATCTTGTCTGTGTCCTCAGATTTTGCTGAAAGGATTATTATAGGAATAGATGAGGTCTCTCTTATCTTTAATGTTGTATGTATTCCATCAAGTCCTGGCATCATTACATCCATGATTATAAGATCAACCTGCTCATCCTCAAGTATCTTAAGAGCTTCAAGCCCGTCATAGGCTTTGATGATTTTGTAACCCTCTCCCTCAAGATATATAGATATAGCCTCAACTATTTCCTTTTCATCATCGCATACTAAGATTTTCTGCATTTTATCCCTCTTTCCTGATAATTAACCAAATATTCTCCAGGCTACAATAAAGTTATTTCTCCACCAGCTGGACAGAGGTCTGTGTACAACTCTTCCGTTTGAAGATGATGCATCAATAACAGTACCATTTCCTGCAGCAATTCCTACGTGTCCATTAACTACGACTATATCTCCGGCTCTGATATCATTGAAGTTTGAAACTCTTTGATATCTTCCAGGATTTCTCCATCCTGAAGAGGTCAGATATGACTGTCTTACTCCGGCATTATTAAGACACCAGTATACGAAGCCTGAACAGTCAAATGCATTTGGACCCTTTGCTCCCCATACATATGGACAGCCAAGCTTGGAAGAAGCTACAGAAACAAGCTTTGCAGCTGAACCACTTACAGTTTCTCCTCCGCTTCCTACATTTCCACTCTGTCCTCCCTGCTGTGAACCTCCGCCTGACTGCGAACCTCCTCCTGATGAACCTGAAGGTCTTGCAACATTTGCAGGCTTCTTCTTTGCATTTGAAGATTCCAGCTTTGCCATAGTCTGTATTCCTACAGTTCCGTCCTGGGCAAGATTGTTATATTTCTGGAAAAGCTTAACTGCCGCCTCAGTAACTGAACCATAATATCCTGTAACATTTGCTGATGAAAGGTATCCATAATGGCTAAGTCTCTGCTGTGCAATTCTTACGCTCTCTGAGCTGTCTCCCACACGAAGTCCAAAAGGCTTCGCATCTGGTGAATTGAGCACTGCTCTTGTACTAGGTCCAAGGTAACCATCAACTATCTGGTCATTTCTTGACTGGAATTCCTTTATGGCATTTTGCGTTTCTCTTCCAAAATTACCATCAGGCTCTCCTCTTAGATATCCAAGCTCTTTAAGTCTCTTCTGCGCACTTAATACAAGCTCTGACTTTTCACCAAAGGCTATAAGATTTGCCTTTACCTCATCTGAATATAAAAGGTTTATGGTTTCATAGCCAACAGCTCCGTCAACGCCTATTCCATTGACCTCCTGCATTCTCTTAACTGCCGTCTCAGTCGAATCTCCAAAATGACCTGTTGTAGAATTATCTGTTAAATATCCCAATTCATAAAGTCTCTGCTGGATTCTTGCAATATCCTCTCCGTCATCTCCCTTTGAAACCTTGTAATAAGATGCAGATGGTGAGAACAGCTTGTCCCAGGTGTCTATACCACAGACTCCGTCCTGAGTCATATCATTCTGTCTCTGAAAATGTCTTACCGCCTCAGCTGTAGCATCTCCATAGTAGGTCGTAGGCTCATCGTTGTCCATAAAGCCAAGAGCCATAAGTCTTTCCTGAAGCATCTTTACAACTGCATGCTGATCTCCCTTCCTAAGGTAGGCAGGTGCAAGCACAGAATTATCCTCTGCTGTTGTCACATCCTCCAAGGTAGGAAGAACCGCTCCATCAATGCCTAATTTAGGCATCTCGTCTGCTTCAGCCACAGCTTCTGTTTCTATAACTATAAGCGGTTCTTCTTCATCTGATGAGCTCGCTATAGTTTCTGTTTTTCCTGAACAAGCTGCAAGTCCCATTATCATAAGTGAATTAAGACATACAAGCTTATAAAATTTTGAGTATTTTCGCATTCTAATTTTCTCCATAATAAATGGATTTTACCATATAAATATGTTCTATATATAAAATTATTTTTTTCTTTTCCTTAATCTTTGCTGAACCATCAGATCCATCTTGATATTTTGCTGACCTGTCAGATCCTTGGTATGCTTAAGTCTCTGCTGTCTTCTTCTGGCTCTCGCAATGGCTTCCTTTTTCTCCTGATGCAACATAAATAAAAGCAAAATGGCTGCTATAACTATCAGCACAACAAAGACCTTAAGTATTGTCATTGCAAATTTTGGAATTCCAAATATATTTTCCTTTTCGTCTTTTTTTTCTGCTACTTCAGATTCATTGGTCACTGTATCATTTTTAACTTCTGATTCTCCCTGAGCCTGATTTTCTAAAGTTTCCTGCTGGCTGGACGGATTCTCTACAGGAGCATTTTCCTCTATAGCATTACTTTCCATCTCATCCTTGCCTATGTAATTATATAAAAGAGGATCCTCTTCTGCCTTATCCATATCGCTTATATCGCCAAGTTCTTTTATCTTAATATCAGCATTTCCCACGACCCTGTCGTTATAACTATACACAACCCTGCCAAGCTCTTTGCCTGTTCCATTTTCAGGTAGTTCTAATTTCTTGCTGACATCTGAGACATCAGCTTCCTCTGGAAGTGTTATGTAGCTGTTGTCTATGCTCATTGTCTTTGTATCTATAAGTGGTATTCCAGCTATGCTCATATCCTTTTCGAGCATAACATGCATGTTGTCAAAATCATTTACAGGTATAGATTTGAAATTATCAAAACCAAAATCAAACAGTCTTCTTGTGTCATTGTAATGGTTATTGTGTGCATTCATAACTGTAGCAACGAGTACCATCCCATCTCTCTCAGCTGCTGTTACAAGTGTATTTCCGGCATTCATGGTATAACCAGTTTTACCAGCAAAAGCTCCCTTGTAATACTGGTGAGAATTTCTCTTTAACATCATATGCTTCGGATAAACTGTATTCCATGGGTCTTCCGGATCCGGATATCTCTTAATAGGTGCGTGAGTCCAGTAAGTATGCGCTTCAATATCTATAAAAGCTTCATTTTTTATTGCCTCAGCGAGTATCAGACACATATCATAAGGCGTTGTATAGTGGTTGCTGTCTGTAAGACCTGATGGATTATTAAAATGTGTCCCCTTGCAGCCTAGCTCTTCCGCCTTCATATTCATCATTTTGACGAATACTTCTCTGTCTGTTTCATTTCCAGATTTAAGTTCCGGATGCTTTGCACCCACATGCTCTGACAATGCATTTGCAACCTCATTTGCAGACTGGAACAGAAGGCTGTACAGACAGTCCTTTACACTAAGCCTGTCACCCTCTGAAGCTCCAATAATTGTTGAATTTTCCTCTTCAAAAGAAACTGCTGACTGTGAAAATGTAACCATTTCATTAAGATCTTTACAGTTTTCCAGGGTTATAAGCGCTGTCATTACCTTTGTTATTGAAGCTGGGTAAAAGCTCTCATTTTCCTGCTTGCCATATAGAACTACGCCTGAATTTGCATCCATCACGCAGGCTCCTTCTGAAGCTACATAGCATTCATCAGGCCATTCAACAGCAAAAACAGTCCCGGCAAAAGACGGGACTATCAAAGTCAGTGCAAGAACCAGACTTGCAAGTTTTATTATCATATTTTTCATACTTTTCATCGATAAACTTTTCTTATATTCACTCTTTCTAGTTTTTGATATTATAAAGCACGACTAATATTATATCACAAAGCTATCTTTATTGGAACTTATCTAAGGCTATCAACCTGATGTCTGATAATACGTTTTACCTGTATAAAGCTTATCACAAAGGAAACTGCCTCTGCAAATGGGAAGGCCCACCAAAGTGCATTGAGTCCTCCAAGCTTAGAGAAAATGTAAGCTGCTGGAAGAAGTATAACCAGCTGTCTTATAACTGATATACCAAGACTCAGAACTCCATGTGAAAGTGCCTGGAACATTGATGAACACACTATTGCATAACCAGCAAAAACAAAGCTCATACTTATTACAGGAAGAGCAACGCTACCTATCCTGATCATTTCCTCTGATGCATCAAATATCATGAGCAGAAGCTCCGGCTTAAACAGGAATACTAAAAATCCTGCTGTCATAATCATTAAAGAATACATAACTGCATACCTAAAGGTCTTCTTGATTCTGTCAGGCTTTTTTGCTCCGTAGTTGTAAGCTATTATAGGTACGAGTCCGTTATTAAGTCCGAAAATAGGCATGAATACAAAGCTCTGCAGCTTGAAATAAACTCCAAATACAGCTGCTGCTGTAGATGAAAATGTAAGCAGTATCTTATTAAGTCCAAAGGTAAGAAATGATCCTATTGACTGCATTATGATTGAAGGGAAGCCAACTGCAAAAATATCTTTTACGATAGCTGCCTCAAGCTTAAAATATCTTGGTTTTAAGCTTATCTCGTGATTGTATCTGAAATTACAGTAAAGTCCTATCAAAGCTCCTATCCACTGTCCTATTACAGTAGCGATAGCCGCTCCCTTTACTCCCATTGCCGGTACTCCGCACAATCCAAATATAAATATAGGATCCAATATAATATTTATAACTGCACCTGCGCCCTGGCTAATCATTGAATAGATAGTTTTTCCTGTAGACTGCACGAGTCTTTCAAAAACTATCTGGAAAGCCAGGCCGCCACAGAATATAGTAACTACCTGTATATAATCTATACCATATTCTATTATCTGTGCATCATTAGTCATTGCACGCATGAACGTTCCAGAAAACAGGAAACCTACTCCCATAAAAACGAGCATGATTAAAATCGCCAGACTTATAGCATTTCCAGCCGTTTTATTTACAGCCTCAGAATTTTTTTCACCGAGCTTTCTGGAAAGTCTCGCATTTATACCTACACCTGTTCCGCAGATTACTGCTATCATAAGGTTCTGTATAGGCAGCGCAAGAGACACGGCTGTAAGTGCATTTTCATTAATCCTTGATACGAAAACAGAGTCTACTATGTTATAGAGTGCCTGTACGAGCATAGAAGCCATAATAGGCAGGGACATAGAAAGAAGCAGCTTGTTACAGCTCTCTGTTCCCATGATGTTTTCTTTAACCGCAAAGGATCCGGAGGACTCATTGTTTAAACCAGTCTCCGGATCCATTAAATTGTTTTTATTTTCCATACTGATTATCTATACTTCCTTTACTTTTTATTCCGTATAATAAAGTAACATCATATAAATAATTGTGCAAGTTCTTTACTTTATAATTCCTCCGATACTTGCAATCAATGGTGCAAATACAAGTGAAATTATAGTCATAAGCTTAATCAAAATGTTGATAGAAGGTCCTGATGTATCCTTAAACGGATCTCCTACTGTATCTCCTACAACACCTGCCTTGTGAGCTTCTGAGCCCTTGCCGCCATAGTTTCCTTCCTCAATATACTTCTTGGCATTATCCCAGGCTCCTCCAGCATTTGAAAGGAAAATAGCCATAAGCACACCTGTAACTAAAGCGCCTGCAAGCATTCCTCCAAGTGCCTCAGCACCAAGCAGAAATCCCATGGCAAGAGGTGCTACAACTGCAACAACGCCCGGCTTAACCATCTCTCTAAGAGCTGCCCTTGTAGAAATATCAACGCATCTCTCATAATCTGGCTTGGCCTTTTCTTCCATAATTCCAGGAATCTCCCTAAACTGTCTTCTAACCTCTTCGATCATGCTGTAAGCCGCCTTTGAAACTGAAGACATAGTCCATGAGGAAAATACAAATGGAAGCATTCCGCCAACAAATAAACCAATTATTACCTTTGGATCTATAATATTGATAGACTTAATTCCAACTACCTCTGAATAAGATACAAACAAAGCAAGCGCTGTAAGAGCAGCTGAACCAATAGCAAATCCCTTACCCATAGCAGCGGTTGTATTTCCAACTGCATCCAGCTGATCTGTTATCTTTCTTACAGACTTATCCATATGGCTCATCTCAGCAATACCGCCGGCATTGTCAGCTATAGGACCATAGGCATCAACTGCTACTGTAATACCTGTTGTAGAAAGCATTCCAACTGCCGCAAGTGCTATTCCATAAATTCCAGCAAAATAATAGGCTACAAATATACCTACTGCTACGAAAATGATAGGAAGAGCTGTTGAAAGCATACCTACAGAAATTCCTGTGATAATATTTGTTGCTGAACCAGTCTGTGAAGACTCAGCAATTTTCTTAACAGAAGCATAGTCTCCAGAAGTATATACCTCTGTTATCTTTCCTATAGCAAGTCCTACAATAAGTCCTGCTACTATTGCAATACCAGCATTCATATTTCCAAATACAGACTTTGAAAGAACTAATGATACTACAACAACTACTGCTGCTGAGAAATATGATCCTATGTTAAGTGCTGTAGCTGGATTCTTACCTTCTCCGCCCTTTACAAACATACTTCCTATAATAGAAGCAAGGATTCCTGCTCCGGCAAGTACAAGAGGGAAGATAGCTCCTGTTGATTCAAACTCAATAACTCCAAGTGTAACTGCTGATACTAAAGCACCTACATATGACTCAAAAAGATCCGCTCCCATTCCGGCAACGTCACCTACGTTATCGCCTACATTGTCAGCTATAACTGCTGGATTTCGTGGATCATCCTCTGGGATTCCTGCCTCAACCTTACCTACAAGGTCAGCTCCTACATCTGCTGCCTTGGTATATATTCCTCCACCAACTCTTGCAAAAAGAGCAATTGAAGATGCACCTAGCGAAAATCCCATAATAACATCAGGCTTACCTGTAAAATAATAGATAAGTGTACAGCCAAGAAGTCCAAGACCTACTACACACATACCCATTACTGAACCGCCTCTGAAAGCAACCTGAAGAGCCTTTGCCATGCCGCCCTCCTTTGCTGCCCATGCAGTTCTTACGTTGGCCTTTGTAGCTACATTCATGCCGAGGTATCCAGCTAAAACTGAAGCAAAAGCTCCAAGGATAAAGCATACAGCTGTAACCCATGACTTAAGACCAAACCCAATACAGAAAAAGAGTACAAGGCAAAAAACTATAAGCACTCTATATTCGGCAAATAAAAATGCTTTAGCACCTCCATGAATCGCTGCTGCAAGCTCCTGCATTCTATCATTTCCTGCGGGCTGCTTTCCCACAAATGCAATCATGATAAATGCAAATACAAGTGCAAGCACTGACATTGCCATTGCAAAATAAATACCCATTCTTTCCTCCCGAAAATGCTAAATTAATTATTTTTAGCATATCTAATTTTTTTTGTAAGTTTATATTAACAAAATATTTTCTTCAATTCAAGTGCATATATTGTCAATTTTATAACTAAATTTATGTTAAAAATAATCAAAAGCCGAGATTTTCACCTATAAGTATTATTTTGATTCTTCCCTCAACCCTTGAACGTCTGGTTATGTTTATTATATTGCAGATACAGTCTTTCTGGTTGCAGTCAAAGCAGGCACCTGTTTTTGAGCATGGTGTTGTGCTTTCTTCATTTGCAAATCTCATCATATTCGCTGGCGCCGCTATTGTTCTCGCTCTCCTGACTGCATCTTCGAGAGTTTTTGTAACCTTATTCATTCCAGCTACAATTATTACTTCCTTAGGTCCAAAAGTTATAGCCGCAACCCTGTTTCCTGTACCATCAATATTTACAAGCTGTCCATCCTCACTTATAGCATTTGTACCACAAACATAGACATCGCTAAGCAAGGCCTGTCTCATAAGCTCTGTTCTTTCTTCCTGATCTTTTGCCTTGTCACGGTCTATTACCTTATTGCTTTTCTTAAGACTATCAACGAGGCCTATCTCCTCAGCTGTAGCAGATCCGCCAAAGCTTACAACGGCCGTCTCAGGTATCAGTTTTTTTGCCATCTCGAGAGCTTCTTCGGAATTATCTACATAATAAGCTTCAAAGCCTCTTTTATCCAATCTTTCTGCTACATATTTTCCGTAAAGCTCATATCTCTTCTTTTCGTTTATATTGGTCATTTTTCTCCTCCTGCCCGTACTAAAATGTTATTTTATTAACATAAATCTTTTTATATATTTTATACAATAAACTTTAATTTTAGTCCACCTTCGTACTTCATTTTGTACATTTTCAGAGAAGAAATATTTGATGTTATCTGATATCATGGCTACAGTTATCTGATATTACAATCACAATTATTGGAAGTTACGACAATAGCTACCCCTGTACCTGCGATATCCTCTTCTATTATATCTCCAATTTTCACAGGCGCCTCTATCTCTATATATTTTAAAGCCCGTACCACATCAAAGATCTTTGACTTTGGAATATCTTCTTTCGTCTTTACTGATACCTGTGGTTTCTCTCCTCCAATAACTCTGACAGTTGATGTAACTATACGTGTAGGATTAGTTACTTCCTTCTCAGCATATATCCTTCCCCTATTGCAGGTATAGCCACTTATATTCTGAACAATATTTTCATCTATCTGAACTGTAAGCTGACAACCTAAGGGACAGCATATACAGGTAAGCTCTCTCTTCTCCATCCCTATCATTACTCCTTTTCGATTCGAATTGTAATCTGTTTAAGATCCGGATTCTGATTCAGCAAATCTCTCGCTATCTTTACTTCCTCCATCTCTCCCGGTGCTACAACAGGACGTTTTTTCCTCATCACACAAATATCATCAAAATACGTACTTATATAACAATCCTTGACTACTCCGCCCACTCTGAATCTTACTGTAAGATTTTCAGGCATATTTTCAGTACGTATAAACTTAGGAACGGTGTATCTTACTCCATTTTCAGGAACTATGTTAACCAGCTTTTCTGTGCTTTCTGCATACTGTCCGCTTACATATCTAACGGCATTTTCTCCTGCAATTTTGGCTTCTTCTGAAACATAATCTACAAGGTCATGTACATGAAGAACATTTCCGCAGGCAAACACACCTTCAAGACTTGTTTCCAGACTTTCATTTACAGCAGGACCGTTTGTAACCTTGTCCATTTCGATTCCAAGTCCATTTGAAAGCTCATTTTCAGGAATAAGCCCTACAGAAAGAAGCAAGGTATCGCAGCTTATATATTCCTCCGTTCCGTGTATCGGTCTGCCATTTTCATCAACTGCTGCTATGGTAACTCCCTTAAGTCTTTCCTTTCCATCTATATCAACAACAGTATGACTAAGCTTAAGTGGAATTCCAAAATCATCCAGACACTGGACTATATTTCTCTTAAGACCTCCTGAATATGGCATAAGCTCGGCCACAAGTTTAACCTTAGCCCCTTCAAGAGTCATTCTCCTTGCCATAATAAGCCCGATATCGCCAGAGCCTAATATAACAACCTCTCTGCCCGGAAGATAGCCCTCCATATTTACAAGTCTTTGAGCCGTTCCTGCTGAAAATATTCCCGCCGGACGATAACCCGGTATATTAAGTGCGCCTCTGGCTCTTTCCCTGCAACCCATACATAAAATTATCGCCTTTGCCTGTATTTCAAAAAGCCCGTCCTCACTATTCATGGCAGTAATGACTTTATCCCTTGAAATGTCCATTACCATCGTATTTAGCTTATATTCTATCTCCAGCTCATTAACCCTGTCTATAAATCCGCCTGCGTATTCCGGTCCTGTAAGCTCTTCTTTAAATGTATGCAGGCCAAATCCATTATGTATACACTGGTTAAGAATACCTCCAAGCTCCTTATCCCTTTCAAGAATCAAAATACTGTCGCATCCATTTTCCTTTGCTGAAGTTGCAGCTGCAAGGCCAGCAGGTCCACCGCCAATAACCACTATATCATATGCTTTCATTTTTCCTGCCTCCTTATAACTTATCCTTGTTCTTTCCTAGGATAAGTCTTGACTCTCCGCCAGACTTTGTTATCTCAGACATTGGTATATTTAACTCTCTCGCAAGTATTTCCATCGTTCTAGGAGAGCAGAAACCAGCCTGGCATCTTCCCATTCCTGCCCTTGTTCTGCGTTTTACTCCATCAAGCGACTTTGCACCCAGAGCTCTGTGAATAGCATCCAGTATCTGTCCCTCTGTTATAGATTCACAACGACATATGATATTTCCATAAGCAGGATTTCGCTTTATAAGTTCCTTGCGCTCTTCTACAGAAAGCTCCATTGGGTCAAGGATGCCTTTCCTTGTTGCTTTGAAATTCTCTTTAAGTTCAAGCCCCATTAAATCCTTAAGTATATCTGCAACCATCTCCCCTATAGCAGGCGCACTTGTAAGTCCCGGAGATTCTATCCCAGCACAATCTATGAAGCCCTTGCAATCCTCAACCTCTCCAATGATAAATTCATGCTTATCCTCATGTGCCCTAAGACCTGTAAATGAGGTAATGACCTCTCTGATCGGAAGATTCTTAACATTAAGACCGGCCTTTTTTACAACCTCATCCAGTGATTCTCTTGTAGTATTGGTTGCTTCTTTATCACTGATATCATGTGCCGTAGGTCCTAAGAGAAGGTTTCCATGAACTGTTGGTGTTACAAGAATTCCCTTTCCATATTTTCCCGGAAGAGAAAATATAGTTCTATTTACATGCTTTCCAGCCTTTCTATCAAGCAGGCAGTATTCTCCGCTTCTGGCCGTTATATGTATCTTATTTCCGCTTACCATGTTGTGGAATTTATCCGCATAAACACCGGCTGCATTTACAATATATCTCGTCTGGTAAATGCCTCTGTTAGTGTAAACATCAAAAATGTCTCCATTTTTCTTTATCTCCTGAACCTCGGTATTAAATCTAAACTCGACACCATTTTCATAAGCATTTTCAGCAAGAGCTATATTTAAATTAAACGGACATACTATACCTGCTGTAGGCGCATACAGAGCAGCTACCACATCGTCTGATATATTAGGCTCCATTTCCCTGGCTTCCTGCTGATTAAGTATTTTCAGTCCTTTAACCCCATTTTTTTTGCCATTTTCAAGAAGCTTCTCAAGCTCATATATACCATCTTCAGATCTGCATACAACGAGCGAGCCAATACGTTTAAAAGGAAAATCGAGATCCTTTGAAAGCTGTTCCATAAGGTTATTCCCACGTACATTCAGCTTTGCCATAAGTGAACCATTTACAGCATCATAGCCTGCATGAACAATTGCACTATTAGCCTTAGAGGTTCCGCAACACACATCCTCACACTTTTCCAATAAGCAAATTTTTGCTTTATATCTTGAGAGCTCTCTTGCTGAAGCCGCACCTGATACTCCACCGCCAATAATAATTACATCATACATTTCAGCCCCTCCTCATATAACACCTTCTAAATAACCCTATTCAAATTCTGAATAGGGCAAGAGAGATTTCCCCAAATTTAATCTTCTCTGGCCCATCCATACGCATATTTAACAGCCTTGTTCCAGCCTTTAACCTTAGACTCTCTGGCCGCCTCATCAATCTTTGGCTCAAAGGTCTTATCTATCGCCCAGTTCTTAATAACCTCTTCCTTACTTGCCCAGTATCCAACTGCTAATCCTGCAAGATAAGCAGCTCCCATGGCTGTAGTCTCGACACATACCGGACGATTGACAGGAGCATTGATAATATCAGACTGAGTCTGCATTAAGAAATCATTTGCACTTGCACCACCATCTACCTTAAGAGCTGCAAGCTCAATTCCAGAATCCGCTTTCATAGCCTGAAGGACATCATTGACCTGATATGCGAGTGATTCAAGCGTTGCTCTGATAATGTGATATTTGTTAACTCCCCTTGTAATACCAACAATAGTCCCTCTTGCATACTGATCCCAGTGAGGTGCTCCAAGCCCTGTAAATGCAGGAACGACATAGCAGCCAGCCGTATCCTTTACCTTCTTAGCCATATATTCTGAATCTGCAGCTGAATCAATGATCCTTAGTTCATCACGTAACCACTGTATAGCAGCACCGGCCACAAATATTGAACCCTCAAGTGCATAATTAACCTTTCCATCAAGTCCCCATGCAATAGTTGTCACCAGTCCATTTTTGGAAAATACTGGTTTTTCTCCTGTATTCATAAGCAGGAAACAGCCTGTACCATAAGTATTTTTAGCTTCTCCAGCCGTAAAGCAGGTCTGTCCAAACAAAGCTGCCTGCTGGTCTCCTGCAGCACCGGCAATAGGAATCTCACCTCCAAGATATGAAGGGTCAGCCATTCCATATACACAGCTTGACGGCATTGGTTTTGGCAGCATACATCTTGGAATATTAAGCTCTTCAAGAAGCTCTTCATCCCAGTCAAGTGTATTTATATTAAACATAAGTGTGCGTGAAGCATTGGAATAATCCGTTACATGCACTCTTCCTCTTGTCAGCTTCCAGATAAGCCAGGTTTCCACTGTACCAAACAAAAGCTCACCCCGCTCCGCTCTTTCTCTCGCTCCCTCTACATTGTCAAGAATCCATTTAACCTTTGTTCCAGAAAAATATGCATCTATAACCAGTCCTGTCTTTTCCCTGAATTTATCAACAAGACCTTTTTCTTTTAAACTGTCGCAATACTCAGATGTTCTTCTGCACTGCCATACAATTGCATGATATACAGGCTCTCCTGTATTTTTGTCCCAGACGATAGTTGTTTCTCTCTGATTTGTGATACCTATTGCCGCAATATCTGCTGCCTGAGCCCCAATCTTATTCATTGACTCTACTGCAACGCCCAGCATACTAGCCCAGATTTCATCTGCATCATGCTCAACCCAGCCCGGCTTAGGAAAATACTGTGTAAATTCTCTTTGAGCCACACTGCACATCTCACCCTTTTCATTAAAAAGAATACATCTATTACTTGTTGTCCCTGCATCCAATGCCATTACATACTTTGTCATTTACCTAACCTCCTTAGTATATATTTCTGATTTATATTCAAGACCATCCAGCTCATATGATGGTAATATTTACATTTTCCAGATATCAGGATTTGTTGTAGATACTGATATCGCCCCTGCCTCAAGGGCCGCTATTACAGATTCCTTATCTGAAATAAGTCCGCCAGCTATTACAGGCTGATGTATGATATCACATATCTTGGAAATTATCCTGGGCATTGCCCCAGGAAGAATCTCTATAAAATCCGGCTGGACTACATGGAATTGATTTTTAATATTTTCAAGCGCAATCGAATCGATTACAAATACACGGAAAATAGTATAAAGCCCAAGTTCCTTTGCTCTCTTTATAATGGCTGCTTTAGTACTTATGATACCGTCTGCCCTTGTATTATTTTTTATAAAATCTACAACTATATCCTTACCTGATAATCCATTAACAAGATCGATATGAACCATTGCTATTTTACCAGCCTGCTTTATCTGATCTACTATATCTCCAATGGAACACACATCCCCAAATAAAATAAAAACAACCTTTATATCTTCAAGCTCACAGCATTCCCTGAGTCCTTTTTCATCTTTTACCGCTGCAATAACCGGATTGGCTTCTACAAGATCATAAAAATTCTGATTCATATGCACCCCTTATCTTTTCGTATTAAAAAAGCATGTAAAAAAACTCAATAAGTCTCAGCTTTTTTACATGCTACTCTTAATCTCCAGCACTTCAACTAACTAATTGTATGCTACCATATTGCACAATAAATATCAATCACAGTTTATATTTTTATGAAAATGCTATAATTTTATCACTCATTTTTTATGAAAAAAATTGTCTCTATCTGAGCGGAATATATCACTACATCCTGCAATATGCGATTATTAAACATTAAATAGTTAAAATGCTCAAATCCCGATTATAGCTTTATCTCATGGACAGAGCTGCCTGTTTCAACTATTTCCTTGATTGCCTTGATTCCACACTCTACCATGCTGTCTACATTAACATCTGTATAAAATGCCATATGCTGGGTAAGAACAACATTAGGAAACTGTCTCAGATAAGCCATTTTTCTATTTTTGATAATATCGTTGATTCTGCTCTGATGATATATACCAACTTCATCCTCAATAACATCCATTGCAACAGAACCCACATGCTCTGATTCAACCGCCTCAGTAAGTGCATCTATATCTACAAGCTCACCTCTTGAAGCATTTACAATCATTACACCCTTTTTCATCTTTGCAATATTTTCAGCATTAATCATATAACGGTTATCCTCTGTAAGTGGAACATGAAGTGATATGATATCACTTGTCTTAAGTAAAGTATCCAGGTCTACATATTCCGCAATCTCTCTTACGCTGTCCTGAGGATATGGATCATAGGCTATGAGCTTACATCCAAAGCCTGTAAGATTCTTAAGTACTGCCTGACCGATTCTGCCTGTTCCAATTATACCAACAGTACATTTTCCAAGCTCCTTACCCTGAAGTCCCGGAAGAGAATAATCATTAACGCCCTGTCTCCACATTGCAGGTTTATACTTTCTGAGTGCAATAAGCATGAGCATAACTGTAAATTCTGCTACACCATTAGGAGGATAGTTTGCATTGCAGACTCTTATTCCAAGCTCTTTGGCTGAATTAAGATCAATATGATTAAATCCAACAGTTCTTGTTGAAATGCAGCCTATGCCGGCTTCCTTTAAAGCTTCTAAGAGCTCTCTGTCGACCTTTTTATGTCCAAGCACAGATACTCCGTCATATCCATCCAGCTTTCTTATATCGTCTGCACAAAGTTCATCCTGCGTTATCTCAGTCTCAACACCAAGCTGCTTTGAATATGCATCAATAGCTGCCATTTCATCTTTACGAACATCATATAATTTGATCTTCATATGTTTAAATCCTCCTAAAATATCGTAGCTATATTGTTACTACTTATCAATCCCAATTAATATGAACCACTGGCTTTATAAGATCAGCTGGCTTTTCATCCATTAATTTGAATGCCTCTTCAATCTTGTCAAAGCCTTCAAATTTATAATTGAGAAGCTTCTCTGGAGCAATTCTTCCAGACTTGATAAGATTAAGCATCTTCTCTATTCTATAAGCGCCACCTGGGCAGAAGCCTCCTCTTATTGAGATGTCAGACATTCCAAGTCCCCAAAGGTATGCTGGAATCTGGAAAGAATCTGTTACATCATAGAAGTTAATATTGGAAACTACACCATTATTCTTAACCATCATAAGAGCCTGATTCATTGATGCGCAGCTTCCGCCTGCAATAATAACCCTGTCAACCTTTCCGCCTTCCTTCTCAAGAATCTGCTGGACAAGATCACCATCCTTATAACTTATGATATCTGTTGCACCATATTCTCTTGCAAGCTCGGCACAGTTCTTACGTGTTCCGATAGCATAAATTCTTCCTGCACCTCTAAGCTTAGCTCCTGCAATTGCCATAAGACCAACAGGGCCTATACCAAATACAACAACGCTGTCTCCAAACTGAACATCAGCCATTTCAACTCCGTAGAAGCCTGTAGACATCATATCAACAGTCATCAAAGCTGCATCTACTGATACTCCCTCAGGAAGAAGTACAAGGTTAGCATCTGCATTATTTACAGAGAAAAACTCTGCAAATACTCCATCCTTCTGGCTTAAGAACTTGAAGCTCTTCATGGCTCCACTATCGTGGGCATTGTTGCTTCCTCTCATCTGAACACCTGTCTCATTCCAGTCAGGAGTTGTACATGGCACAACAACTACATCTCCAGGTTTAAATTTCTTAACAAGAGAACCTACCTCTACGATTTCTCCTACTGCCTCATGTCCAAGAATAAGATTATTCTTTTCTCCGCTTCCGCCATGCATAGCATGTGTATCTGATGAACATGGAGCTACAGCTATAGGACGTACAAGCGCATCCAATGCTCCTATAACAGGCATGTCCTTCTCAAGCCAGCCCGGATTTCCTACAGATATCATTCCGTAACCCTTCATAATAAAATACCTCTCTTCATTAATTGTTTATTAATTAACATACTTTATAATATAAACTATTTTAAGTAAATATGCAATTAATGAATTGTATGATATATTAATATTATACAATCAACGCTCTTGTAAGTGCATAAATATTGTATATATGCACTTACTTATACAAAAAAATTTAATACGCTTTTCGGAGTATCAATCACTATGAATAAATCAGAAAACAATATAAATAACAGGCTTGCTAACGCAAGCATATTTCCCTTGCTCATAAAACTTACTATACCCGCAGCTGCCGCCCAGCTTGTAAATGCACTTTACAGTATAGTAGACAGAATGTACATAGGCCATATGCCAGAAATCGGTACCCTGGCCTTAAGCGGAGTAGGTCTTACTTTTCCAATAACAATGATGATATCTGCCTTCAGTTGCCTTCCCGGCATGGGCGGCTCACCTCTTGCCTCTATCGCTATAGGCGAGGGCGATTACGAAAAGGCACAAAAATATCTTGGCAATGCAATAAGTCTGCTACTCTTTATTTCATTGATAATGACTGTGGGCTGTATTATTTTCCTTGAACCACTATTAATTTTATTTGGAGCGGATAGTCAGACTCTGCCTTTTGCCTATGACTATCTCTTCATTTATCTTCTTGGAACAGTCTTTGTAGAGCTTGCCCTTGGCCTTAATCCTTTTATCAATGCCCAGGGCTTTACGCTTGTAGGAACTATCTCTGTTGTTATCGGAGCTGTTCTCAATATTATACTTGATCCTATATTTATCTATGTATTCAATATGGGAATCCGTGGAGCAGCCATAGCTACAGTAATATCCCAGCTTGTGTCCTGCATATGGATATTAAACTTCCTGCTCTCTAAAAAAAGCTATATAAGAATAAGACTACGAGATTTAAAGCCAGACAAAAGTATTATTATTTCAACCTGCTCTCTAGGCGTTTCTCCATTTACATTTAGGATAAACGAATCCATAGTAATAATACTTTTAAACCGCCTGCTCATTCACTATGGAGGTGCTTCTGCAAATTTACACCTTGCATCAATGGCCATACTAGGAAGTATCAGCCAGATTTTCTTTATGCCACTCATAGGTGTGATTACAGGTGCACAGCCAATATTAAGCTATAATTATGGTGCTAAAAATTATTCACGTATACGTTCCACCATACATTACGCCCGTATCTTAAGTATGGGCTGTGCTGTATTTATGTGGATATTTCTGGTATTTTTACCTAAGCCAGTTTGCATGCTTTTTACTAATAATGCCGAACTTATAGAGCTCACTGTAAAAACCATGAGGCTCATGTTTTCTACTATTTTCATTATAGGATTTCAGATGGTAAACCAAAATGCCTTTGTAGCCATGGGAAACACAAAATATTCCTTCCTGTTTGGAATTATGCGAAAGGTTATTTTACTTGTGCCTCTTGCTCTGATTCTTCCTGTCTTTACAGGAGTCTGGGGTGTATATGCAGCTGAAGCAATATCAAATCCACTTACTACCATCATAACCTTTATAGTATTTGAAAAGTATATGGCTGGATTAAAGGCTAAATTCTCCGAATAAGTCTCAATAAGCCTTTAACCCACAATTTCAAACAAATGCTTTTCAATATTGTAATAATAGACGTCATCTGTCAGAAAATCGTCTGGACTTACGATTTCTCTATTTACAGATTCTACTATTTCTTTTAATTTTTTATATTCAAATTTTCCATCATCAGGAAGGATAATCATTTCATGTACTGATGATGGAAGAATAAAATAATTCTTACCAAAGCTTTCTCCTATCTGCTCCATCACCCCGTCATAAAAAATCGTTGCTGCACCATAGGTATAAATTTTATTTGTAACTACAAATAACGGATATTCATTTTCCTTTTTCATTGATTTAGAGATCATCTCTCTAATCTCTAAAGTATCATCACAAATTTTATCCTTATCTGAAATTCTAAATATAATATTTTTTATATTATCTACATATACAGGAAACAGCCGACTACTATTTTCAAGTGCTTCCTTATGAAACTCCTCTTTATCAATACCCATCTTTTCAAACAAAGCCTTTGAAACTACAATCGAGGTTACCTTATCTGCACACTTTTCAAGCAAAATATGATAGCTTATCGCAAGGTTTTCAATGCGTGTATAAGGTATCTCCTCTAGCTTTTCCTTAATTTTTTCAAATGAAGAGACCTTTATAAACAATCTATCTCTTATCTCTTCACAAAATTCCACAAAATCCATATTTTATTCACTCCCTAAATTCATTTAAATACCTGACTCAAAGTAACATTAAAGTTTGCAATCAATACATCTTACACACCTCCTCAAAGATATA
The DNA here is from genome assembly GCA_030525875.1 of Eubacteriales bacterium. Taxonomy (GTDB): domain Bacteria; phylum Bacillota; class Clostridia; order Lachnospirales; family Lachnospiraceae; genus Avilachnospira. The sequence goes on along the minus strand of JAUNDV010000001.1, from coordinate 48,288 downwards.
CTCTTACGAAACGCTTACACTAATGATCCAGATCACAGCTTTAATGTCTAACTATTATGTATCGTGGGATTATTTACATGACATTAAATAGAAATCTAAAATTTGAATAAATAGAAAATAAATAGAACCTCACAGAAAACAAAAATACATATTTCATTTGAATTAAAAATATGGAAGAAATAAACAAAATTTTGAAATTAGATCATATCCATTAAGACTGCTTCAGATTATTAATGATTTTTACAATATCGAGGATATTATAGAATATGATAAATGTCAATAATGATATTTCTTCCTTTTAGTAAACATAAAGATAGCAGAAAATATAACTGCCATAAATTCTGCCACAACATCTGAATACCAGATACCATTAATACCCAGTATCACAGGAAGCAGCAGAACTGAACCAACCTGAAATACCAATGTCCTTAAGAAGGAAATGATTGCAGATGTCACGCCATCATTTAGTGCAGTAAAAAAGCTCGAAGCAAAAATTGCATATCCCATAAATAAAAATGCAATTGAATATATACGGAATCCAGAAACTGTAAGACTCATCAGCTCGGCATCATATCCAACGAAGAATTTTGACAGAGGAACTGTCATAACTTCTGCTAAGACTGTCATAACAAAGGAAAATATTCCTATCAAAATCAAGCTCTTTTTAAGCAAATTTTTTAGCTCTGTATAATTTCTGGCACCGTCGTTATACCCAAAGATAGGAGCCGTACCAATAGAATATCCAATAAATGCTCCTGAGAAAATAAGACTGACATACATCATAACGCCATAAGCTGCAACGCCATTCTCACCTGCATATTTCAACAACTGAACATTATAAAGGATGCCTACCACATTCATAGCAATATTGCTCATGAATTCGGATGAACCATTTATGCAGGCCTGCATTAAAGCTCTTCCATCAAAATTTGTTTTACCAAGGCGAAGAATACTTGTATTCTTTCTACCAAAATATACAAGAGGAATAATGCCTCCAATAATCTGGCTAACGGCAGTTGCTGTAGCAGCGCCTGCAAGCTTATATTCCAATGGAAGCAAAATGACAAGAACTGCATCAAGCACTATATTTATTACGCCTGCACACACAGTAGACCATAGTGCAAGCTTAGGTTTTTCCGCTGTTACAAAAAATGGCTGAAACAGATATTGAAGTATATTGAAAGGTAAAGACACTAAAATAATACGTCCATACAATACTGCATTTTCCAAAAGCTCACCTTCAGCCTTTAGTGCAATCGCAATTGGTCTGATAAAAATATAGCCCAAAACAGCGATCACAACACCAATAATCAATCCAGTATATACAAACAATGAAAAATTGCTATTAGCTCTTTCTTCATCGCCCTCTCCAAAGGCCTTGGCAACGATTGCAGAACCACCTGTTCCAAGCATGAATCCTACTGTTACCATAATTATCAGCACTGGAAAAATCAAATTTACCGCAGCAAAAGCTGTTTTTCCCGCATAGTTTGATACGAAAAAACCATCCACAACACTGTAAATAGAGGTAAAAATCATCATGCCAATACAAGGCAAAGTAAAGTTAATTAAACGTTTGTATGTAAAATGACTCGATAACTGAATTTCCTGTTTCATTTATTTCTCCTAATATAAATTTCTACATTTCCAAGCTATGAAATAAATCTCCTTCAATACTCAAAATGTCGCAAACGGCTATTGTCTTTCTATCCTCTAATATAAGCTTCTTTTCATAGCTATCTATTTTTTTAACAACTCCGCTTACTGAAATATATTTTCCTCCAGCTTTTAGTTCATCCGGTTTGAAATAAGTTATCCTTACTTCTGGAAGCTCCTTCAAATGTTCCAGCAATAAAAAAATACGCTGATCCAAAATAGCTTTTTCATAATCATCCAGTTCTATTTTAGACTCTGTAAGACGGGAACTCTCCTTTATAGCTCTATCATATCCTGTCAATGCGGCAAAGGGTGAAAACTGTGCAGCCCGGTCATGCATGGACATCTGAGGATGTATAGAAGATATGTGATGTGGTAAATTTATTATATCGTCATATTTTTTCATAATGTCCTTGATTCCTCTTTTATCTTAATCGAACTTGTATATCCTTAAACAAAATCCCGTTATCGGCTATGACATGGCTGATAACGGAATTTTCTGTTGTTAGTCGTTTTTTTCTTCTGTGCAGGCAACAAGACGGTCAAAATCACTTTGATATAGACGATCTTGAATGACACGGTACTGCTCAAATTCGCTTTCCGCAAAGGTTTTTGCGATTGCAGCTGTGACTTTACCCTTGTTTTGTAAGACTTCCGCATCGTTGAATTGCAGGAATGCATCCAGTTTGGAAGCCCAATCTGCCATCGTCATGGGAATATGTCGCCGTGCCTGTCTTGTAGCGTAGTCCAAATACATCGTAACGATCTCGTTAAGCTCCTGTATTTCACCCTTGGATAAGTAATTCTTTGCAATCGACACATCTGCTTTTACAATTTTTCCATCAGGAGCGTTGCGCCATGAGGTTAATCCCATATGCTCTTTTGTGTGGTCTGCTCTTGCTACAATGACTTCCGCCGCGGTATTTCCATGAACAGCATAATGCATCTTATTCTGTACTGTGGCAAAGAAATCTTTCGTGATTTGGCTATCAAAGGAATAATCGACGGCAGTAACATAGATGTCTGTAATCTTTTGATAGAAACGGCGCTCACTGGCTCGAATTTCTTGTATCTCAGAAATTAAGTGTTCAAAATAATCCTCATCGAAAATTTGACCGTTAATCAATCTGCTCTTATCTAAAACATATCCTTGTTTTGCAAAGGTATCAAGCACTTTTGTTGCCCATTGTCTGAATTGTGTTGCCCTGTCGGAGTTGACACGGTAGCCAACCGCAATTATGGCAGATAGCGAATAAAACTTATATTGGTAGGTTTTTCCATTATCCGCAACTTGTGCAAAATTTGCACAAGTTGATTCCTCGGACAATTCTCCACTTTCATAGATGTTTTTCAAATGTTTTGTGACAACGCTTCTATCTACATCGAAAAGCTGCCCAATTGCTTTTTGTGTCAGCCATACATCGTGATCCTGAACACGAACTTCAATACCATCCTCGTGGGCATCCTTTGTAAATACAAGAAAATCCACCGTGCTGTTTCGTATCTGCAATTTTGTATTCTTATTTTCAGCCATTATGTATCACCATCCAATCATTTTACACTAATCACAATGAAATTTCCGGACTCGAAACTTTTTCTATTGGATATCTGGCAACAATTTCCAGACCTTGCATTAACATTTGATATTCCTCTGCTAAGATCAGTGAATCCGGTTGTAAGATATACTTTTTTAAAACCGGATCTATCATTAAGCATTACTTATTACTCCCAATAGTATTTTTATAAATGAATCAGATACCTGCTCAGTGATTTCCAAAGTGAGGTTATTTTTGCCTCTAATTACAGCAATTATTTTGAAAAGGTACTCACTATTTGGAGCGTTTACAATTTTTCACATCAACCGAAAACTCCAGTGGGCAAAACAGACTAAAGTCCATATAAAAATGCCGACCAGCAATCGTTAGATTTTCTAATCTAACTTTTGTGGTCGGTACAATTATAACAGATTTAGTTATTTTTTATGATATATTTCTTTATTTTTACGACATTATATGGGCATAACTTATTCCGTTAGATATCAGATTTGCACAAGCAATAAAACCTTTCCAAATTGTAACTGCAATTATCACATCACCGATTAATATAGCCAATGCTATGATTATACTTGAAAATTTATTATCCATAATTGCCCCCTCTCTATAAGTTTATATGTATCATAAAAAAACAAAAAAAACAATCAAATACCCTCATCAATTTCCAAATTGCATCTATAAAATCTTTTCTTAATCACTTGCATGTAATACCTCTACAGGCTATAATAAAACAATCAAATCAGTTTCAATAAATGAATTTTTTTTAACTTTTGAAAGTGGGTGATTAAATGAAAACCATTACAAGATCAACATATCTTAATAGAATGATTGAACTTAATGGCACTCCTGACATCAAAATTATTACAGGTATTCGCAGATCTGGTAAATCTAAACTTATGCAGGAATACATTGCGTATCTTAAAAATCATTTTGAAAATATTAATATCATTTTTATTGATTTTATGGATCTTGATTACGAAGAAATTAAAGAATACCATGCATTACATAAATATGTGGAAAGTCATTATCAGGAGGGCAAATCTAACTATTTATTTGTAGACGAAGTCCAGATGTGTCCTAAATTTGAGCTGGCAATCAACAGTCTTTACGCAAAAGACAAATATGACATATATATAACCGGATCCAATGCATTCCTTTTAAGTGCAGATCTGGCAACTCTTTTTACAGGGCGCTATCTTGAAATTCATGTATACCCGTTCAGTTTCAAAGAGTATTGTCAGTATTTTGATGATGTAAGCGATAAAGATAAACTCTTCGACGAATATTCAATCAATGGTGGTTTAGCCGGTTCATATGCCTATAGAACTGAAAAGGACAGAAAGGACTATATCCGGGAAGTATACGAAACTATTGTCACCAGAGATTTAGTACAAAAATATTCTCTCCCTGATACTTTCGTATTACAACGCCTAAGTGAGTTTCTTATGGATAACATCAGCAATCTAACTTCACCTAATAAAGTTAGTCAGCTTTTAACGGCAAATGAAATACCTACAAATCATGTAACTATTAGTAAATATATCAAGTATTTATGCAATGCCTTTATATTTTATGATATTAAGAGATACGATATCCGTGGAAAAAAATATCTGGAAAGTTCAGAGAAGTTCTATTTATGCGACACTGGTATCAGATATGCCATACTTGGTAGCAGAAATATGGACTATGGCAGAGTCTATGAAAATATTGTATGTATAGAGCTTCTTCGTCGTGGATATGATGTTTATGTTGGAAAGCTATATCAAAAAGAAATAGACTTTGTTGCCCAAAGAGGCAGTGAAAAAATTTATATTCAGGTAAGCGACAACATTTCTGTTCAGGAAACCTTTGAAAGAGAATACTCTCCCTTGCTTCAAATTAAAGATGCTTATCCAAAAATAATCATCGCAAGAACAAAACATCCTAAATACAGCTATGAAGGAATTGAAATCTATGATATAGCAGACTGGCTATTACAAACAAAAGAGGGCTGAACAGCAAATCCGCTATTCAGCCCTTCTTTAATTCACATTTTTAAATTAGTTATATATTCCAAAAGTACTTCAAACATATCTTTTCCATATTGCTTAATTACTTTACCCTCGGTATACATTTCATATCCTCCGGCTCCGCTTGCACGATAATTATTCATACAAATACGATATCGCTTCTCTGAATCTAATGGCTGTTCATGTACCTGTATCTCTGAAATACGCTCTCCTATAGGCTTATTATAATCTATTTTATAAGTTATGCCCTTATAAAAATCAAAATTATAATGCTCCTCCTTTGGCTTTAAAAATCTTTCAGAAATCTGTACACTTCCATCTTTCACTGTAAAATATTCCGCCGTACGCTCTAGAGCTTCCTTTAGAATTTTTCCTGTAATCTCCATTACCACAAGTGTATTAGGGAAAGGATATGTCAATAATACGTCTCTTACCTTTACCTCTTTTGAAAGTCCGTGTACCCTGTTTGCCAAGCCAGTACAAGATATCTCAGCCCCTGTATATGCCAGCTGTGCTTCATTAATAAAATCGGCCAGCTTAGAGCCATCTAAGGCCATCTTCAGATGATCCTCTGGATACAAAGCCTCTGGTATATGTCCTACAACACTATCCAGCCAGTTCTGAACCTCACTCTCCACCTCTGAAAATGGAAGCTCCATCTCCTGCAAAGGTAATTCAGATGCTGAAACCATTTTAGATTGAATTTTAACTTCTGTATCAAATTCAATCTCTATCTCCTGGTATGTATCTGCATTGCACATATTCTGCACTACATAAGTTCCATGTATCTTACGTCCTGCGATTGGCATATGCTGGTGGCCAGTGAGCAAAAGATCAAAGCCAAGATTTTTACATATTTTATATCCTACATTTTCACCTGATCTCTCCAGTATTTCCTCTGTATCGATATCACATTCCATACCTCCATGATAAAGGCATATTGTAAAATCAGATTGCTTTTTCACTTCATCATATGCTTTTGCAACACATTCATATACTGACTCTATTTGCATCTCTCCCAGATTTTCTGCCTTTTCCCAAAGGTTAATGAAATCTGTCACTGCTCCGACAACGCCCACACGAATGCCATTTTCCATCTGGAAAACCTTCCATGGAAATAAAGACTCCCCAGTTTCTTTGTCTGTACAATTTTCGCATACACAGACTGCATTCAGATGGTCCAGATAATTGCTTAAATACTGACTGCCATAATTAAAGTCATGGTTTCCTATTGTTACCACGTCATATCCAGCTTCATTCATCAACTCAGCAGCTACTTCTGGATTTTTATTCATCTGACTGTAATATGAAAATGGAGACCCCTGTAAAATATCTCCACCATCCAGTATCATGGTATTTCCATCTTTATGAAAATACTGTGCAATATGGAGTAGTCCTTTTGCTTTCTTTGTCCGGTCTGCATAGTCTGTTGGATAAAAATATCCATGAACATCTGATGTAAATATAACTCTAATACGTTTCATTTTATCCCCTCGCCAGTTTTACTCGTATCTTGGTAGAGAAGAATTCAACTACTAATACTAAAATAATCAATCCAGTAAGAATTGCTCCAACTTCATTCCAACGGTAAGAATTCATAGCAAATATCAATGGAGATCCAATTCCACCAGCTCCTACCATTCCAAGTATAGTCGCATCTCTTAAGTTCATATCAAAACGATATATAACCGTAGACATAAAATCAGGAAACAGCTGTGGCAAAATACCATATCGTATCTTTTGAAACAGTGTACATCCACATGCATCCAGAGACTCCAGTATCTTTGTATCTAAGTCTTCAATCGCTTCTATATACAACTTTGATACCATACCAATAGAGCATACCGCCATGGTTAACAATCCAGTAAAAGCACCAGGTCCGGTTACTCTGATAAACATAAGTCCATAAACTAAAGGCGGAACTGTTCTGATTGCCATGATAATAACTCTTCCAATCAGGCTGATTGGCTTAGGTACAATATTAGTTGCTGAAATAAATGCCAAAGGAATCGCTAAAATAGAACCTACAATCGTTCCTAAAAATGCAATACATACAGTTTCAAGAAGCAGATATGCAATTCCTCTTGTAGTAAAATTGAATAACAAATCTGTGTCAGGATGAAAAATTCCTCCCAAAATATTTCCAGCAATTTCTAATCCATTATGTGTTATATTATTTAATTCAATTGTGGTTCCTGACCAGGCAATTAACATTACACAGATTAGTGCTGCCAGAAAATTCCATGCCCAGCGTTTAGGAGCCTGTTCATATTCTTTTAAAATTCTCTCATTCATCACATACAGCTCCTTTATGTTAATTTTGTTCTCAAATAATGACTTAATGCTTCGATGATAACTACTGTTACAAACAGAACAATAAGTATCATTCCAACACTGCTGTATTCACGCCAGCCTATTTTCTCATTAAGAATCAGTCCCAGACCACCTGCACCAACATATCCTAAAATCGATGCATATCTTACATTTCCTTCAAAACAGAATAAACAGTTAGATAAATATGCTGGAAGGATCTGCGGAACAATTGCATTGATAAAACATCTGGACTTACTCGCTCCAAGAGCTTCAGCTGCTTCATACGCTCCCATGTCCACTGTTTCAATCAATTCATAAAGCTGTTTTCCTACATATGCGAAGGTAAATACAGCAATTGCACAGGTTCCAGCCAAGGTGCCAAGTCCAAACATATATGTTGCAATTAAGGCTGTAACCAATGTAGGAAGTGTACGGGTAATGCTCAGGAAGAATCTCGTAACTAAAATAATTACTCTGTTTTTGATTATGTTACTTGAAGCAATAATTGCAAAAGGAATTACAGCAACTGATCCAATTACAGATCCCAGGAGTGACATTTTGATAGTATCAAAAAGCGGCTCCCAAATTTGCTGAACATAATCCCACTTAGGTGGAAACATCTGTTCTATGATAACGAAAAACTGTTTTCCTCGTGCAATAAGTATTGATAAGTTAAAGCCGGTTATCTTGGCAGAAACCAGAACTGCAACGAGAAGTGCAAGTAAAATCAAAGGTGTTTTTGAACGATTTTCCTGAATGGTCTTTCCGTTATCCAGTTGCAGTGTTTTGGGTGGAAAAATTTTGTCGTATAATTTCATGCCACCTCTCCTGCCTTTCCTTTGTAAATCTCGTCTAATATCTCCTCTGTTACATCCTCTGATTTACCATCATAGATAATCTTTCCTGCACGTATTCCTATAATTCGGTCTGCATATTCTAATGCCAGCTCAACATGATGGATATTTACTAAAATAGTAATATTCATATCCTTGTTGATCTTTTTAAAATCATCCATAACCTTCTTAGCTGTTACAGGATCCAGAGCAGCAACAGGTTCGTCCGCCAATATGATTTGTGGATTCTGTGCAAGTGTTCTTGCTAATGCTACTCTTTGCTGCTGTCCTCCTGATAACTGGTCAGCTCTTATATATGCCTTTTCCAAAATTCCGACCTTATCAAGAGCCTCAAGCGCCTGAATTCTTTCCTGCTTATTGTAAAGTCCTAGCAGCACTCTTAAAAATGGCATATCCGGTACCTTCGCTGTAAGCACATTTTTAATTACAGTTGTTCTTGTAACAAGGTTGAATGACTGGAAGATCATACCTATTTTTCTTCTAAAATGTCTAAGTGTTTTTCCCTTTAGTCCACTTACATCTGTTCCGTCCACTTCCAGTTTTCCATCTGTAATATCTATCATTCGGTTAATTGCACGAATCAATGTAGATTTTCCAGCGCCTGACAGACCAATAATTGCTACAAATTCCCCCTGCTCAATTTGCAAATTTACATCATCCAAACCTTTCACTCCATTGGAGTATACTTTGGAAACATGTTCAAACTTTATCATTTTCTATATCCTCTCTACATAAATCAAAATAAATAATAAAGGCGGGGATTGCTCCCCGCCCGAATGCCAGTATTACTGAGCATTTAATTCCTGAATCATTTTCTGTGCTTCTCTCTCGTTGTCATAATCAGAAGACTGAGCTGGCTTGTAACCTGTATGGCTGTAGATTGCAATTACCTCTTTTCCTTCCTCTGTATTTCCGATATTAATGAATGCATTAGAAAGTGCCTCTCTAAAATCGTCTGTCATAATAGGGGAGTTTTTGCTTACACTGACTGTATCATTATAAATTGCTGGTGTAACTCCGATTACATTTGTCTCTGTTGCATCCCAGATTGATCCGCTTCTTCCGTATTCGTTATTCCACTGGTCTACATAATCATTTCTTACGTCTGCATAAGCAAGAACAACGTCAATCTGTCCTGATGCAAGTCTTGCCATAGCACTTCCGTATGAATCAGACTGAACAGTGTGCTCTAAATCTGTAATGCTCTTTCCGTAATTCTCCTGTAACCACAGTGCTGGATAAATGTAACCTGCTGGAGATGTTGAGTTCATAACACTCCAGTTTGCACTATTAAGATCATCCCATGTAAGTTCTTCACCATTATTTACCTTTGCAGCAAGCTCCTGTCCTTTTTCTGAAGGTCCTGCAATAATAAGTGATCTGTATGAAACAGCCTGATTCTCTGTCTTTTCTGTAGCTTTTCCGTCATTCCAGTCCTTTGCACTATCTGAATCCTTGCTAAGTCCATCTCTGGTTGCTGTCAAAAGAACATCACAACCATCATCATACAGTACATAGGTACCTCCAGGTATAAGTCCTACATCAGCTGTTCCGGCAGAAAGTGCCTCTCCTACAGCCTCGTAGCTGGTTCCTACTGTAATATCAACTTCCTCTACGTTATAACCTTCCTTTGCAAGCTCTGTCTTTAACATTTCCTTCAATGGCTCTGTAGCTGTAATAATCTGGTCTGGATCCTTAGAAGGAACAAAGGCAACATTTAACTTTTCAATTGTCTTATTCTCTTCTGTAGCAGCTGCACTAGACTGAGCTGTTGACTCCTTACTCTCTGTATCAGCAGAATTTCCACATCCTACTAAAAGTGATGTTCCAAGCAGACAAGCTGTCATTAAACATGCAATACGTTTTTTCATGATTTATAATATCTCCTTTTTTATTATTCGTAAGCAACTGATATTGTATAATTAATTTGTAAAAATCCCTTACATAATTATACAAAAAACTGTAAATAAAAATTGCTTTTATTCACTTGCAATAGTAACAAAAATTTCTGTCACATTAAAAAGAATACCAGAATTTAAAAAGTATGTAAAGTTAAAAATTATCCTTCATTTTCATACATCTTCAACATCTTCTAATATAACATGATAGCCTTCAAAAACATACTTATTGTTAGAATCCGAAACACACATACCACTTCCATGCAACATAATATATCCAAGTTGAGGATGCTTCCAAGGATATTCTATCTGGTATCGCTTTCTTGGATTCTGTAACATTTTTTCTAAAATCAGCTTTACCTTATCCTGATAATCAGGATGAATCCTTTCATTCCAATACTCATAACAGGTTTCAACTGTATAATCAAGCTCAATACCCAGGATTTTTTTCATGGCATTCCCTATATACATCTCGCAAGCATCCGTCGCTTTATCCTTACGAATAAGCCAGATTCCAACCCCATTGTTTATCAGAACATCCTGAATATTCAATTTTAAGAAGCTCTGCTTCTGTACTTCCTGGCAGATTCTTTCTCTTTGACGTATATGAGTCTTATATTCTTCAGTTTCATATAAATATTTTTCACCCATTACTGTAGACTTGAGTGGTCTGTCAAACAAATATCCCTGTAAAATATTGGGACTGACACTTTCCAATACGCTTAACTCTTCTACAGTTTCCACTCCCTCACAGCAGACTCTGATATTATTCTGTTTAGCAAACTGCAGGATGTTATGAATTAAATTATAATTATAAGTATCCTTCTTGAGGTCCTTTACAAAGAAACGGTCAATCTTTACTTCATCAATTTCTAATTGCTTTAAATAAGCAATATTTGCATATCCTGTTCCATAGTCATCAATGGAAATTTGTAAACCATATTCTTTCAGACTCCTAAGTATATCTGCTATTTTATCAACCTCATGTATCTTATGTGTTTCTGTTAATTCAATACAAAAGCCCCTTCCTGACACATTGTATTTTTCAAACAATGCTATGATTTTCTTAGCAATATGTGGATCCTCCAGCTGAATCACAGAAATATTTACACTCATATGAAAATCAGGATTTTCTTTTTTCCATTCCCTGTACTGAAGAATAGCTTTTTCTATAACCCACATACCAACCTTATCAATCAAATGCGTTTTTTCCAAAAGTGGAATAAATTCATCTGGATATATATTTCCCATATTTAGGGAAGTATAGCGAAGCAAAGCCTCTGTTCCGTGAATTTCATAGGTTTCTGATTTCACCTGTGGCTGGTACATAAGGTAAAAACCTGCAAAGTTATTTTTTACACTCTTTTTGAGCTCCAGAATTAATGTATGTTCTCTTACTCTTTGCTCAATCTCTTCCTTTGAAAACATTTCCAGACTATTCTCTAACTGGTTTTTTGCGCGGGCAAGTGTAATAGAAAGTGCATCCATAACCTGTGTACTATCGTTAAATACATCAATATCCAGAGGTAAGGCACTGGCCGCAAAGGTACATTTTCCCATCATCTGATTAGTAATCTCGTTAAAAACATTTCTTACTTCATCTTCATTATAGGAATCTATCACAGCTATGAAATTCTTATGATCCACATGATAGACAGATGAAACTTTCTTTGTCTGCTCTATCTTCTCTGCAACCTGCTTTAGCAGAATATCACCATAAGTTCTTCCAAACGTTAAATTGATTGCTGTAAGATTGTTGATGTCAAATAGCATTAAATACTTTGTACGGTTCATTGGAATTTCATTTTCCAGATCTTCCATAAGCTTCTCTTTATTCCATAAACCACTCAAAGGATTATATAATCTGGCAAGTGCCTCTTCAGAAACTCTGCCTATCAGAAACTGTGGTTTTCCATTACTATCCTTAAGCACAGTACCACGACAGCTGATCCAGGCAATCTGTCCGTTTCTTTTTATCCATCGGTAATTTAAATTATGAAAATCCTTTTTTCCCTCTGCAATATCAGTTATTTCTTTTTGTAGAATTTCTCTATCCTGAGGATGCACTATTTTCATAAGTTCTTCTGCACAAATAAATGGTTTCTGTTCATCATTTAATGCATAATCCTTATCATAGTCACCCAAAAACACATTTCTGTCCCCTACGATATCTCCGATAAATAAGAAGTCGTTTGTACACTTACTTATTTCCTTCATCGTCATTAATATCGATTCTATTTTTTCCATCTCATTCATAATTTAAAACTATATCCTCTATTTCAATCTGCTTTACATAACTCGTTTTTGAATTCTATAAATTAAGTTATTCTTCGAATTTTTTGTATCCATTCTTGTTATTGTTTTTTACCTGATATAATGCAATATCCGACTTATAATACAGATCCTTAAACGTATTACCATCTGTTGGAGAAATCGCAATACCTATTGATGCTGAAACCGTAATACTGATATCACCCTTTGTATAGGTCATGGTTAACTTTTTGCATAAATTTTCTAAAAGTGGCTCTAATTTTTCGTATCCATCAGTACCCACCAGTAAAACTACAAATTCATCTCCGCCAAGACGGGCTACAACATCATCCTTTCTAAACGAATGCTTAAGAATTTCAGCCACATCAATAAGAACTTTATCCCCATACTGATGTCCAAATGTATCATTGATCAATTTGAAGTTATCCAAATCCAGTAATAATAATACATCTACACTATTATCTCTATTTTCTCTGTTTAAAATATCAGCTACCTTCTGCTTAAATGTACCTGCATTATATAGACTGGTTAGTGCATCTCTTTCAGCCTGATGCTTTAACACCTTGGCCTCACGATCTTTTGATTCGATTATTATTTCCTGGTTTTTCTTTTCCGTAACATCATCAACGATTCCTATTATATTAATGATTTTATGATCATTATATATTTTCTTCATCCTGATTCTTAACCACTGGGATATATCCTTGTGGCTGATTTTAATTTCTTTTTCTATGGAATCCTTTGAAGAAATCTCTTCAAATATATTTACAAAATCGTTAACACTTTCCTTATCAATTATATCCATTGATAAAATTGAATCCGGCATATCTGTAAATTCATCTTTATAAAACAATAAATTATGTTTTCCGGCTTTTTTTTCTAATACCTTGGTTTTTGGATTATAATCAAAAATGTATCTGTTCGATTCCAGTGCGCTAATATTTAGAATTTCGTTATTGGTAATTGCCTTCTTGTAACTGTATTTTAACTCTTTATTTATCTGTTGGATATAGTAGAAAATACCTATAAATAAAATACTTCCGGCAATAATCACTTTTATTAACAATCCAGATGTGCCACGTGTTAATTCTTCTGTACGTAAATCTATTAATTCATCACTAGAAGCAGAAAACAGGTAATAGTTATTAATATCCAGTGGCGTATAATATGAAATCCTATGTTTACCCTCATATTCAAAAGAAAACTCTCCACTTTTCTTATTTTCCACATCCTCTTTCAGTTTATCAATACTACCACTGATAAAATTATATCTTTCCAGCTCCTTCCAGATATTTTCACCATTTGCCAAGGCTGGTTCAGAATTATTTGCAGTTATATAATTACCATCTGAATCAACCAGCTGTGTATATATCATGCTTCCAGTTTCATTTTCTAATACTACATCTATCTCTCCGATATTCAACACACCATAACAAATTCCAATAATTTCATTTTCTTTTATAATTGGTACAGCCATGACCTGAATATCCTTTTGAGATATTATTTTCGATTCCATTACATCTGAAATATTTTTCTCACCCTTTATTGCAAGCTTAAAATATTCTCTCTCGCTGATATTTCCATTTCGCCCTCCAGAATCCAGAATATTCCCATTTCTGTCAGATATTCCTATGTGGCTAAAATGCGATACTGAACTCATATCGTATAATTCATCAATAATCAAATCTCTGTCCGTTTCGTCAAACATAGTCATTCTTCTTGCTATCGTATCTAAGTCGTTTAACATATCCGCATAATTATGATGAATGGTCTCCATTTTTATTTCAGCTGTATTTTTTATTTCAGCCTTTGTTTTTGTTATTTCCCTCTGTATAAAATCCTTTTTAAAATCAAGAAACGAATACACAACTAATATCGCAAATAGAACAATAGATAAGCTCAATACTATTAATTTTCTTCTCTTCTTATGTAATTCTTCTAATTTAATCATATTTTACCCCTTGTATTGAAGAGTATTTATTTAAAATGTGCATTAATATAATTACTGTTTTGTATATTATCTTGGTTTTTAATATTTAATCTTTTCCTTTTGACAGGTATCTAAAAACAAATTTTCCACTGTCAGTTATATCCTCCTCATCCCAGCTATGAAGCTTGGAGCTATCTGGTTTGATTATGGAATATCCCTCGTCTTTGTTACTTAAAGACCAGTTTATCCAGCCTATTTTTTCTTTTTCCAGATAATCTAAGAACTCGCTTGTCTCCTTCCAATGCTGATCCTTAGCATCATGGCTATCCAGTCCCCATTCACTGACAAATATTGGTAAGCCACCCTCAAGACCTCTTTCAATTTCTTCCATTGCAAATTTACAATCAGATACCCCTGCATAATAATGATAGGTATACATTATGTTTGGGTACTCTATTGGATTTTCTATTGCTTCTGAAAGTGAGGTACAAAAGTTAGGTGTTCCCACAAGAATAACTGCATTTGGAGCATACTTACGTATGACTGGTATTACCTCATTTGCATAATTTACAATATCGTCATATGAAGTATCACCATTAGGTTCATTACATATCTCATAAATTATACCCGGATTATCGCCGTACCTTTGTGCTACCTCTTCTAATATATCTATTGCTTCATCTATATTATGATTTGGATCTTCATCTCTAAGTACATGCCAGTCAACAATAGTATATAGATCTGCTGCCAGAGAGTTTTCTATCGCTGAAAATAATAGCTTTTTGTTTAATTCCGGCTCTTCCAGATAACCATCATTTTGCTCTACATACATTGCTATCCTAAATGCATTCGCTCCATAATCTTTTATCGTTTTTAAGGCAGGATAGTTTGTATATTCCGGATACCATGCAATACCATGACTGCTAAGACCTCGAAGTATAAAAGGATTTCCATTTTGGTCTACCATTTGCGTGCCCTTTATAGACAGCTGGCCATGCTCTTCTATGCCACCCTTCTTTACCCGCAGCTTTTCTATCTCCTGCTTAAGCTCCTGATTATGTATTTCCAGTATCTGCTGTGTATCCATCAATTTTTCATTTATCTACTTTTGCTTATAAAGCATAAATAATAGCAGAAAAGTTGCGACAGCAAATACTGCTGCCACAACCCCTGTTAATAATTTGATTGCGTTTTTCTTATGCATGGACTAACTCATTTTCCTCCATCTTCTTCTCCTGAATTAACTCCAATAATGCTTCATGAAGATCAACGGAAGCTGATATGCTTTCCCAATTTTCAATTTCAAATAAGTTATCTTTACCACCTATAGCAGATTGATTTTTCTTAAGATGTAAAATTGTATTCCCCATCTTAAGATCAAACTCTGAAGCAGGAACCGCCCCTGTGATCAACATATACTGATAATTATAATCAGCAACATGAACTGTACTTCCATCCACTGCCTGCAAAGAAGTGTTCAATACTATTCTTGGCAGCTTTCTCTTGGATAATACAGAATGTGCTGTTTTTCTCTTAAAAAATACCAGCAGGTCCTTAAAAGCATTTGTTTTAATCTCTGTTGCCAGGGTAGGTACACGGTCATAGACTATCTGATCATAATTTTGTTTTTCCTCAAATGACAAATCAGTCAGTTTTACACTGTATCTCCATTTATCTCTAAACTTACTAACATGCACGATTTCTCCAGGAACCTTAGCGCTCCACTTTTTATCCTGAAGCTCAAAGCTTACAACTCCATGAACGAATTCTGGAAACTCTGTTGTAAATGCAAGACCATTTTCAGAAATATCACAAGTAATTCCATTTACCTTACGTATTCCCACTGAAAATGTAACAGGTATCTCGGCACGAAAACGTTCTGAACTTCTGTAGTTAATTCTTCCAAGCAGGAAGAATATTGCCATTGAAAGGAAGTATGTATTCATACATAGCCAGAACAACACAACAAGTCCCAGTATATTTTTATAGATTACAATATTTTTTATGCTAAAATAAATTCCCACTATCGAAGCTGCAAGTAAAATCATATGTGGAATTGCATAGATTATCTTCGCACTTCTTGATACTGTTTTTGACTTATTTGTAACAGAGAACTTTTTCATACGTATGCCAAGTGTCTCAGCCAAAATTGGAAATATCATATATGGGCATAGTATGGTATCTACTATATTACTCCATTTCTGATCTCGTATCTTACCAGATAACAGGCGCAGAGAATGGTTATAAATCAGATAAGAAGGAAGCCAGATCAATAAAATCCCCCACAGATCTGTCTTAACTACCAGCACTCCAAATACTGTAAAGAGTATAGGTGAAAGAATATATATGATTCTACGTAAAAATGTCCACCAGTAAAGTAAGCTGGAAAGATAGCTCAGTTTGGATATAAATGGCAACTTTCCAAATAAAAATTTAAAGCTTCTTATTGTCTGTACACAGCCACGTCCCCAACGCTGTCTCTGCTTCAACAGATTAGGGAAATCATCTGGAGCAAGACCAGATGCCAGCACCTTATCAATAGCAAAGCAGGTATATCCTTTTGCCTGGATATCAATTCCCGTAGCAAAATCTTCTGTAATAGTCTTTGTACGTATACCACCGACTTCTTCGAGAGCCTTTCTGGATATTACTGTATTTGATCCGGCATAGATTACAGAATTACTACTGTTTCTTCCTACATTTACCTCTTTAAAGAAATAATCCTGCTCATTTGGAATATTGCTCTCTGCAAAGAAATTAAACTGGAACAAATCTGGATTATAAAAGCTCTGTGGCGTCTGAATAAATCCAATTTTATAATCTGGATCAATTTCCTCTTCTGTCCTCTTTCTCCACTTACCATCATTCAGAATCATTTCTGGCAAAGAGAAATAAGGTATTGTTTCCATCAGGAAATTACTTCTTGGAATCATGTCAGCATCAAAGGTTACAACCAATGGAGAATCTGTCTTGGAAAGAGCATTATTCAGATTACCTGCTTTAGCCAGCTTATTATCCGATAATCCAAAATATCCAACTCCCATGTCCTTAGCCAGCTTTGCAATTTCCGCTCTGTTATTATCATCACATAGATAAATATGTACCTTTGATTTATCTGGATAATCCATATGCTTACAGCCGTTTACAGTTTTAAATAACAAATCGGCTTCTTCGCTATGTGTAGCAATCAATACATCTACATGAGGATAATCGGCTTCTTGTATAACCGGAAATTCCGGCTCTTTATCCTTACTCATACAGATATAATGTATAACTGCTTCCAGCATACTGATAAACTCTGCTGAAAATAATGCAATACCAGCAACCAGCGCTACGATTCCATAATCAAGTGGAAGCGTAAAAAACAGTCTCCACAAAATATAGATAACAGATGAGACTGTCATAAGCCAAAACCATAGTTTTTTATGTTTCATACGAATCCCCCTTTATTCGCTTTCATGCTTCAATACCAACTTAACCGAAATAAGAAAAACTAAAACAAATAAAACTGCAAGCATAGAACTATAATCTGTTCTTTCTGTCTTACTTTCTGCCTGATACTGCCATGCCTGTGCATCTTCTAATGAAAGCATTTTAAACTGATACAGGCTGTCCAGATGCTCATCCATCCATCTGCCATGCACTGAAAGAGCATTTAGTATTTTTTCTACTTCTTCCTGATATGTTTTTGTATTCCTGTCTTTTCCCGTATAGAAGTCTGTTTTTAAATAGTTTCCATCTATATAGTAATAACCCCATCTTGCCCAGTCTCTTTTAATTGCATCACCAAGGTAAGCAATCGTTTCTATTACAAAAGCTTTTATTGATTCATCAGCTAAAATAGACTTTCTTAATTCTGCATATCTTTTAATAAGTGCATCTGTGAAAACAGGGTCTCTAAGTAGCTGGTCAAACCATGGCGCCGAATGAAATGCCGTAGTATACAGATTAGCTTCAAGCTTTTCATTATTATCCATAGCCTGATCAAAATCCCATACTGGTCCCATTGTCAATTTTCCACTATAGTTCATATAGACATAAGTAGAATTGTATCCCGCATCATAATTTAGGAAAAATTCATTCAGAATGAAGTAATCTACGAATGACTGCATATCAATATAGTCTCTGTATTTTACAAATTCATCCCATGAATCTGCATATAATGCCTCTTCAAATCTATTGACCTGCTTTGTAATATTTTGAATACCTTTTTCTGTAATATCCTTTTTATCTGGATATTCTATATCCAGATATCCAGAAGTTAATCCATTCTGCGTAGCATAATTGTCCAGCATCAGGCCATTTTCATTATATCGGTCTCGCCTAAGCAGAGCTGGCGTTACATCACTATTTTCAGAATACTTAGGCAGATCCACTCTGTCTTTTCCTACTTTTATGCTCTCCATCATCAGATAAACGCCTTCGTAGCGATATCCAGCCTTATCCTTCCAAATAACTTCACAAAATTGTACATCCGGTGTATAAGGCATTATTTCTCCTATCGCCTCGTAAGCCAGATAATTACGCAAGAGAGATTTATCAATAAATGAAACATTTAAAATCCACTCACTGTCGCTTCCCATACCCAGGATATTCTTTTTTTTCGCTTTTCCTTCTTCATCTGTCAATTTTAAAAGGTACTGCTTTTTGTCATAATTTCCTGAAGAATTACCTCTAAGCTTTACCTTACATAAAGAATGTAAAGCTACAGCATCATCGATTCGATTTATGCCATTTGTATTATTGATAATACTTATTTCACCATATGCATATGGATCTTCTCCGGTTGGAACATAGTATCCCTTTTCACTGTTCCATACAACTCCACGCCGTGGCTCCTGATCCCCTGTATCAATTACTATCAAAGGCAGGTTACTTGTAAATGACGTATCAACACGTATTTCCTTTGAACGATAATTAGTCTTACCTACAACACCAATATGTTCTTCGGAATCAAAATCACTCTTTGCCTCAATAGTTTGTGCTGACAAATCTGTTGTCTCAGCTTTAGCTGGTGATGAAACCTCAGGAAAATAATACTGCTCTTCTTTTTTATCAAATAAAAACAAACCACTTATTATCAATATCAGACTGAGAAGAAGGGAAATACTTTTTTCTTTTCCTCTCATTATCTGCTCATTTCCTCATTTTGACATACAAGATTTACACGGTAAACTCCATCGATATTTCTTAATAAATCGATAGGATTCACATCTGCTTCTTTTTTATTTTCAATCATCTTACTTGTTATTTCATATATATACTCTAGCTGTCCCTGTGTACGATTTGCTACACGTAGCACAGCCTGACCTTTATACTCCTGCAATACGGCTGCTTCAATTTCCTTAGCGGACACTTCTTTATTTGCATGAATAATCAACAAATATCGGTTATTCGCTTTGACACTACCCATTACGAGCATCACCAGGAAAATCATTCCCGTACTGATTGCTGCCATAGCATAATAGGAAACGCCACAGCAAATACCAACGGCAATACACCAGAAAATATATGCTGTATCTCGTGCATCCTTGATTGCGGTTCTAAATCTTACTATAGAAAGCGCACCTACCATACCAAGAGATAGAGCAATGTTATTACCGATAACATTCATAATCATTGTTGTAATCAGTGTCATCATTAAAAGCGATACATTAAATCTTGCACTGTAGACGGCATTAGAATGTGAAAAACGATATGACAAGTAGATAACCAGCCCTAGTACAAGCGCAATGAGCATATTTAATATAATCTGCTGCACTGAAAGCTCATGAACCGCCTCCTGCGAATATTGCATAATAAACTCTTTCATCTTCAATCCCCCTAAAAATATTTATAAAGCTTTTTACATTCCAAGGACTTGCCTGGACATTGCATATTTACTGACAGCAAGCTCAGGCGCATCTGCGAAATCTAAAATCTGCTTGATATTACTCAATAAAAATCTATTATATTTAACTTCCAATACTGGTTCCTTTCTTACAGGAATCAGATTTAGCTCTCGATCAAAAAAACTGTCACAAAAAGGACTCATGCCGATTTCAGAATCCAAAGTAATGCGTGTATCATTACTCTCCTCTGCAAATGCTGTCCTATGATACTCAACAATACATACAGGACGATACAATCCCGTTTCTAATATCTGATAAAACATAAGTGCTAAATCAGAATTAAGCTCCACGAGACCTTCATAATTCCCCTGTATCATCTCTTCTGCTAATTCTCTTGTAATAGAAAGGCTGATTTTCTTTTGAGCACTGCCCTGTTTCTGTTTTAACTCTAATTTCACAGTTGTCTGTTCAGGCGAGTATATACGAAGACGTACCTTCTTTCTCATCTCTAAGCCATTGATTTTATCAAAGTAATCATTGTCATAAATGCTGTCAAAATATAAGGAACGCACCATATATCCACCAATACCACTGTGTTTATCGATATTCATAACAGGCTCCAGGCGATGTAGCAATGTACTCTGCTGATATGGCGAGATACTGTACTTTTTTTCTGTACGTACAACCGAAATATCTGGCAATTCTTTCCTCTCCTTTCCTTAAATTTTTGTAAACAAAAAGAAGCGGTCGTCCACTACCTTGAATGGACAACTGCTCCTCTAATTAATATAAATATTTATATAATGTTTTGGTAATACAAAAAAAGGCAGATTTATCTGTCTGTCTGTCTGTCTGTCTGTCACGAGCTTATTCCATGAAAACATCATATGTCAATCCCTTTCTTTTAATTCATAATACCATTTTCAAATACATGGTTCAAGTAGGAACTATATCAATATTAGGTATAATGACATAACTCTCACATTAAATACGGACATAAGCGGTAGATGGACTTGAATTTAAGAAAAAGTTAGCATTATAATGGCAAAATAATTTCTATATATTAACGGAGAAAATCATGATTATTTTAATAACAGGTGCATCACACACAGGCAAAACTGTACTTGCACAAAATCTGCTTGAAAAATATAAATATCCATATTTATCAATAGATCATTTGAAAATGGGTTTAATTCGTAGTGGATACACCAATCTCACACCTTGTGATGATGATAAGCTCACAAAATATCTATGGCCTATTATTCGTGAAATGATTAAAACCGCTGTAGAGAACAAACAAAACCTTATTATTGAAGGATGCTATATCCCTTTTGACTGGGCTAATGATTTTCCAAAAGAATATCTTGATAATATCAGATATTATTGCATTGTGATGAGTGAAAATTATATTAGAAAGCATTTTGACAGTATCAAAAAATATGCAAATACTATTGAAAAACGTATAGATGATGAATCATGTACAATGGAAATCATTTTGGAAGATAATAGACAGTTTTTGGAACTTGCAAAAAAGCATAATGTGAATTATATACTTATTGATGACAAGTATGAAATCAATATTGATTTATGACGACAACTTCCATTATACGGAAGGTCGTAGTGACAGAACTAAATCAAAAGTCATAGAAAGAAGGTGAGGGTATGGATGAAACATTTAACAGTACAAGTAGTTTCCGGCTGGTGGTGCGTGATATCCGGACAATGAGCGGTCCCTGCATCGCCGTGATGGGTATTGTGGAGGGCAGCAGTATCTCAGTAAATGATTATATATGCCGGAGCACCACTGATGGAAAGACCGTTAAAATGTGGGTTGAGAGAATCATGTCCTTGACCGGCCTGGAACTTTGCACCGCCCAGCCAGGAAAAGCCGTGTGTATGATACTCCATGGACGCAAAGCAAAGCAACTACAAAAGGGTGATATTCTTAAGCCTCCCACATCTGGCCGCCGCAGACATTCCACAACCATTGAGACCATCACCGTGATTCTCGGCATCCTGCTGATTGCCAATCTGATTAACATCGCAGTCTGTCTGCCTATGGGGTGGAACGACAATATATCCGCTATTTTCCGTCATTCCCTAATCCTTGCTGCCATCAATATCCCAATGCTTTTAGCTGTCACTGGATGGGATTTTCTCTCCAAACGGCGCTGGAAGCAAAAGCAACGTAGGGATGATTTAGACATGGAATTCTCTGTGCTAAAATGTTCGTCCTCAGTTTACCAGTTTCTCATCCTCCCTGTAGCGCTTACTGTACTTACTGGCGTAATACTCTATCAGGCTGCGGTTGATGACCCTCATGAGCTATGGGACATTTGGAGTAATGGCGGACTGAAGAAGTATATTTTGATGCTAGCATTGATAGATCTTCTGTTCATCTGCTGTTTTCTGCACTCCAGCTGGCGAAAGGTGTTTTACTCACGGCATTTGCTTCGAGTGGTCAGCTTTGGGCTGGCGCACGACATCCCTTGGGCACAGGTGCGCTCCCTACACCTAGTTCAGGAACAAAGGAGGACCCGGATGATACTTAAGACAGATGAGAATCGTCCTTCGCTCTGATACACTGACCGACGGATGGGGAAATTTCGTGGACTTTACGCTGACGTTAGCAAGAGAATACAATATCCCATACAAGCTACAACAGGTACAGAGTAAAAAGCGTGCGAAACATCTCCAGAGGAAGTAGTAGAACCAGTTTTTCAAGAAAGCTACAAAAGCACCAAATTTTCTTTTTGCGCTACAGCTTTTTATCGTTCTTTCCGAATAAAATATGTAATTAAGAGATATACCATGTGTTCAAGCATATCCATTAATTAATTCGTATATTTAAGGGATAATCTTACCAGCGTTTGATTTTTCCCTTATTTTCTGTTATATTTTAATGGAAGCAGGAGGAAGCTAAGGGAATGAGAACATTCAGTTACTCGAAAATAAAAGATCAAAAATGGGATTCAGAGGTTCTGGGATATATTGCAGCAATTTATAGAGAAGTCGGGAAACAAGAGCAATACTTGAAGCAGCGCCCGGAAGAACTGGAAAAGCTCGTAGAGATTGCAAAAATACAGAGTACCGAAGCATCCAATGCAATCGAAGGAATTGTCACAACCAACACCCGTATCAAGCAACTGGTGGAAGAAAAGACCACACCGAAAAATCGTGATGAACAGGAAATTGCCGGCTATCGTGATGTGCTGAATATCATTCATGACAGCTTCGATGCAATTCCTATTTCCCGAAATTACATTTTGCAATTACACAAAATCATGTACAGTCACATGAATAACCCGCTTGCCGGACAGACCAAGAATGTTCAGAACTATATCAGTGCGACCTATCCTGACGGACATACGGAAATACTGTTCACGCCGCTTGCTCCGTTTGAAACACCGGAAGCATTGGATAAAATCTGCGAAGAATATAATCGTGTAATTGGCAATTTTGAAGTAGAGCCATTGATTGCTATTCCAATCTTTATCCATGACTTTTTATGTATCCATCCTTTTAACGACGGAAATGGCAGAATGAGCCGCCTGCTTACAACCCTGCTGTTATATCGTAACGGCTTTTATGTAGGGAAATATATTTCTCTGGAAGCCAAAATCGCAAAGGCGAAAGACCTTTACTATGATGCACTTGCCAGGTCCCAGGACGGATGGCACGAAGGCTGTGAAGATGTCGTTCCTTTTATCAAATACCTGCTTAGCACCATTCTTGCGGCGTATAAAGATTTTGAGGATAGATTTTCCATTGTAGAGACAAAACTTCCGGCAGTAGAAATGGTACGAAAAGCAACACAAAATAAGATTGGTAAATTCACGAAGCAAGACATTCGAGAACTATGCCCATCTTTGAGTATCAGCTCTATAGAAGGCTCTCTTAGAAAGTTGGTAAAAGAGGGCGATTTGAAACGAGATGGTTCCGGCAGGGCAACCTATTATATCCGATTAAAATAATACCCTTATCCGCCTGCTGTTTCCCGTAATTTTCGTTTTAATTTAAGGGCAAGGTGAATGTCAATATAAAAATGCAGTTTTTTTATCATATAAACATGTAGGAAAACCTACACGCTTATATGATATTTTTAATTTTTCTCTGTCATGACAGTTAACGAAAGAACACAATATCCAATACAAGCTACAACACTTTTTAAAATTTCGTTATTTGGACCGCCTCCTATGTTCGAGCTTGATTGTGATACCACTCTCATTTTAACTCAGGAGGCTTTTTTATGGTATCTTCTACGTTTCCACTTACTCTATTCTCCACAGCATAGTTGGGGGATTAGACTTTTCATTCATTATAGTAAATTTGTTCTGGTAAATACAAATCCTGTAAATCTTCATAAAAAACTTCTGACTCAAAATGATCACTTCCACTTGCATGAACTGCTGGCATACTAAAAACAATTCCTTCAGGCTTTAAGAAAAAATTCATATTCCCTGCATATGTAAACGGACTTATACTGTTATATTCAGAAGTCTGATACTTTAGTATTTCTGAAAATTGTTCTTCACTAAAAGATGTGATTGGATCAGTCGAAAAAAAGCTTTCTCAAAAAAAATTTCCTCAAATTCTTTATTGATTTCATATAATTCAGATACTTGAATTTCCCTTAAAGATTGTAAATCTATATTAAGAGTATATAAGTTTGTGGTTGGAAATTGACTTCCTTCTATATCATGTTCTCCCCAAAAAACAATACTTACTACTTTAGAATTTAATAATGTAACCTCTGATTGATAACTAGCAATTACTTTGGGATTTTCCGGAAAACTTTCAGGATCTAAATAAGCAATTTCATGAATTTTATTTAAAATTATCTGATTGAGTTCCGGAGCCTTATTTTTACCATCCCACTTAAACCATGGATACTGAATTTCTACAGAGCTCTTCTCGTTCTGTGTTTCTGAATAAATACTCATTTCATAAACATATTCAAATTCGTCTTCTTCTATCCCTGTTTCTACATCAGGTGTTCCCTGTTGATAAGTTGGTACTACTAAATCTATATTAGATATTTCTGCCCCTGTTTCTGACTCACTTATTGTATCAAGAGTGTAAGAAACATTTTTTTGCTGTCCACATCCCCACAGCAATGCAGTAGCTAATATACTACATATGAATATTTTTTTCTTCATAAATCTATTCTCCCTATCGATAACATCCTTAACCAATTGTTCAAAGTCCGTAATTTCACTTCATATTTTAGTTACTCTATATATTATTATAATGCACGTCTATTTTATAGTGACAATACAGTGTCAGCATCATACAAAAGTTTTATTTATAATATTTTTAGTATTATACCATATGTATAATGC
The DNA here is from genome assembly GCA_030525875.1 of Eubacteriales bacterium. GTDB lineage: Bacteria > Bacillota > Clostridia > Lachnospirales > Lachnospiraceae > Avilachnospira. The sequence goes on along the minus strand of JAUNDV010000001.1, from coordinate 22,631 downwards.
CCTTCGGTGGAATACTTAATAATATATGAATATGATCTGGCATCATATGACCTTCAATTATTTCAACACCTTATATAACTACACAATTGCTTTATAATATCTCTGATGTCTGCCTTACATCAAATAAAAGCCGAAATCACTTAAAAATAAATGATTCCGGCTTTTTATTAACGTCCCTGACTGGAGTCGAACCAGCGACCTTTCGCTTAGGAGGCGAACGCTCTATCCTACTGAGCTACAGAGACCTATATAGGCACTTCAATTGTGCCTACACATTATAGCATATTTAAAACATATTACAAAGTATTTTATTAAATCATACCCCCAAAGCGTACCCTGGAGCTATTTTATTAAACTCTATCGAAATACCTTATATACCCTTATCCTTTTTTAACTTCCTGCTTACATACAATGCAACAAGCACCAATACAAGCATAACTGCTCCAAATATGATAAGTATAAGACTTGCTGTATCAAAGAAAAATCCCTCAGGAACTATATTAACAAGCATATCTACACTAGGATCAAGAATCCATAGATCATTGTCAAAGAATATATGATGAAAGGTTACAAATGCCTCTGAAAAATTTGTTGCTACGATAATTCCAAGAACTGCTGAAACTATCAAAAATGCAAAGCTTCCCTTAAGTAATCCCTTGCATATATCATATCTGAATAGATCAGACTTTTTAACCATATCTGAAGCTGGCTTTGGCTCCATTATCCAGATAACTGCAAGCAGTACTACAACCATAAATGCTGCTGCCATTCTAAGATTTTGAGCGCCTATAAAGAGTCCCCTTACATCTTCCATATGCAAAAGCTCTCTCTCTGTAAAAAACTCTCTATCCTCTCCACCCATTTTCACAACTATCTGAAGCTCTTTAGCATCCTCATCTCCCCTCAGATATTTCATCATATGATTTGTAACAGCCATGAGGCCATCTTCTTCACTCATACTCATTTCTGGAAGCTGTGAAAGTACGTCATGCTTTTCATATTCATATTCAAAAAAACCAGGTATGTAGTAACAAACTACTTCTATTGAAGATACTAAGAGTATCCATATCGTGAAAATAGCACAGAGTATGGCTAGTATGTTTTTAATCGTTTTCTTCATATATTGTATCCTTATTCACTTACTCTTCCCTGAAGCCATATTTTTCCCTTAAAACGTCTTCCTACTTCAGGTACTCCATAGAGACAGCTTTCAGCTATAGCCATTGGAAATACTATATCATTGCAGTTAAGCTTTAAGATATATATGAGTTCAGAGGTATAAATACTCTTTACAGTTTTTATATCCTCAATTTCTCCTATTACTGAATATATATCACATTCTACACCGCTAGGTATGCAGCTTGACTCAACTATGCTGTACACATCCTCGTTACCAATTCTCTTCATAACCTCAGAATATGTATCCATCTCGGCCTCTGTAAGTATTTCTATAGCATTTTCATCGCCTTCCTTAGCCGCTTCTATCAGATTTTCAGAATCCTTGTTAGTTTTGAATTCATTTTCGTCTATCTGCTTCTTCTCTATAGGAAGTATTATCCTTCCCTCGCTTCCAAAGGCTGAAAGATATGTTTTATTAAAATGCTTATCTGGATTTGTTTCTGCCATTTTACGGTAGTCCAGATTGTTGCTTATATAGAATATAATAGATATACCTATTTTATAATCCTCTATAAATCCGCTATAACTTTCACCTGCTATATGCTCTTCAACAGTACAATTCTCTGCTGAAAATACTTCATTTTGATGAAGATAAGGAAAATATGATATTATCCTCTCTCTTCCTGAAGGATAGCTCTCTGTTATTGCTATAAGACTGATATTCTCCGCAATACTTAGTCTGTACTCCTTTAATATGCATTCTCCTTCATTTTTATATTCTGCATATAGATTTTCTCCACATATAAGCTCTCCATACAGAAACTTATCCACATCTGCATTGTTTTTTAGTTGATTAAGTCCGGCTGATGCAAGATATCTGTGCATACATTCTCCTTATTTTTTCTGTAAAATTCGTTCTACAACCACGGCTGCCTCATTTAAGAGTGATGCTATCAGTCCTGCCTCAAATGAATTCTTTCCTATTGGCTTTTCACCGGCCTGATATACACCTACAGCCATATATACTCTGTCATCGTGTTTAAGATTGAAATATTCGGCATATGCCCCATTTATTCCCTGAATAACCTGCTTTCCATCAATAAGCTGCTTTGCTATATACCTGTCATTGTCATTATCTGCTGCATATAGCTGTGATACTGAAAGCCCTGTCTTAGGAAAATATATCGGATTAAAATCACGTCCTCTTAAATCAGGATTTTCATATATTATAACTGATCTTCCTGTTATCTTTGAAACCTGCTCTGATACTATTCTCTCTACATCATCCAGATCCTCAGCACTAAGTAGCATCATTGCCTGCTCAAAAAGTATACCTGTTCTTGCACTGTTTCGATGACTTGTATCAAAGAGTGACTTAAATCTTCTTACAAGCATTGATATAGTAACAGCCATTATAAACATCATTATAAAGGTTACAAGGTCTACAGCATTTTTATAATAGAAGCTGTATAATGGCTCTGCAAAAAAGAAGTTTACTGTCATTACAGCAGTAAATGATGTAAACAACATAAACAGGAAACTGCCATCTATAGTACTTAGTACCATTACTCCCAAAATATATATCATTACTATATTTACATAAGGTATTCCCAGATTTCTGAAAATGACGCCTATAAATGTACATGCTGCCATTGCCATAAACAGTAATAAAAACTGCTTTACCATATTCAGCTGGTTCTTTCTTTCAATATTCTTATAGCTGTAATATGTACCGGCTTCCCTTTTATCCTTTGACATCAGAGGAAGTATATAGACATCTAAGGATGGCATATATTCCTTTACTGTTGAACCTATATCCTTATTTTTGCTGTATATTTTTCTTTTGCTCATTCCAAGAATGAGCTTCTTTGCTCCCTTTACCCTGGCAATCTCTGCAAGCTGCCTTGCTACGTCATTTCCCTGTACCTTTACCATCTCCGCACCGAATGCTTTTGCAAGGTTTTCAGCCTCAGAAAATACAGACTCTTTATTGCCATGATTTACCTTTTCTGATATTGTTTCAACATGAACAACCATTATCTTGGCATTCTGGCCTTTTGCTAATCTTCCTGCTGCTCTTATCAGCTGTGCGTTATTGGAATTATCGGAAATGCCTACCATTATAAGCTCTTTATTTCTATTTTCCTTTATTTCCATCTCTGCTCCTTTTTAATAAAGATATTTACATTAAATATTTGTTAGACTATAATACCATGTAATATTAATACTTTGTAACATTTTTGGCAAATACATTATATTTTACTTTAATTATGACTAAAAACATTAAACTATTTTTTAAGAACTTAAGCTCAGCAGAGGTAATAACCTTGGGCTTTGCAGGAATAATACTGTTTGGTGCTTTCCTGCTTATGCTTCCTATTTCAAGCAGAGACGGAAGCTTTACTCCATTTTTAGACTGTCTTTTTACATCCACCTCGGCAGTCTGTGTTACCGGACTTATCATTTATGATACCTTTACCCACTGGTCATTTTTTGGTCAGCTTGTCATTATAAGCTTAATACAGATTGGTGGTATGGGAGTCATCACGGTTGCACTTATACTTTTTTTACTAAGCGGCAAGAAGATAAGTCTTAGACAGCGTCTTATTATGAATGACTCTATCTCTGGATCAGGTACCGGCGGTATAATCAGATTTACCGGCTTTATTATCAAAGCAATACTTACAGTTGAGCTCTGTGGTGCTTTACTGCTGGCATCCCGCTTCATTCCTCAGATGGGTATTATAAACGGAATATGGGCAGGCATCTTTCATTCTATATCTGCATTCTGTAATGCCGGTTTTGACCTTATGGGACAGTATGAGCCATTTTCATCCCTGTGCCTATATATATCAGATCCTATAGTCAACCTTACCATTATGGCGCTTATTATTATTGGTGGTATCGGCTTTATAGTATGGAAGGATATCCTCAAAAATGGACTCAATTTCAGGAATTACAAGCTTCATTCAAAGCTGGTTCTTATTACAACAGCTCTGATACTGATTCTTCCTGCTTTATTCTTTTTCTTTTATGAATTCAATCTCCCACAATGGGAGTGGATGACTATAGAGGAAAAGGCCTGGGCCTCAGCCTTTCAGTCTGTTACTCCACGTACAGCTGGCTTTAATACTGTAGACCTGACAAAGTATAGTCCTACCTCTTACCTTATTACTGTAATACTGATGCTTATAGGTGGTTCACCAGCATCTACAGCCGGAGGTTTCAAAACAACAACTATAGCTGTCCTTATCTTATGTAGTATTTCATTTATGAAGAGGGACGAAAGCATCAATGTATTTAACCGTAGAATTGCCAATGATACTATAAATAATGCTGTCACCGTGCTGTTTATGTACATTTTCCTACTCTTTGCAGGAAGCTCTATCATAAGTATTGTCGATGGACTTAGCCTTCCAGACTGCGTATTTGAATGTGCTTCAGCTATAGCTACTGTAGGTCTAAGCTGTGGCGTTACAGCTGAATGCAGTGAATTTTCAAGGATAGTATTGATAACACTCATGTATCTTGGCCGAGTAGGCGGACTTACGATTCTATTCGCCATTTCCAGACAGCCTGAAAATGTTATCGTCCACAAGCCTCTTGAAGACGTAACTATAGGATAAACTCACAGCAGTTTTCAACATTATGCCTTCTGAAAATGCTTTTTATCCACAATATTCACATATTAAAAACATATACATCTAAATCTACGTATACTAAAAGAGCGGATTCCACACTTGGGATTTCCGCTCTTTCTTTAATGATTAATTATATTAAAATTTTGTAAAAGTCTGAACCTTTTCTTCTGTTCCTATGATAAATATAACCTCTGTTCCTGTAAATACATATTCTGCTCCGGGAGTAGATATTATTCTGTCTCCAAGCTTTATAGCTACAACATTTATATCAAATTTCTTTCTAATATTAAGCTCTGCAAGAGTCTTTCCTATCCATGCTGCCGGAACTGGTGTCTCATATATAGCTATATCCTCTGTAAGTGGAATATATCCAAATACATTATCTGATCCAAATCTTACTGCTGCCGTTATAGCCTGCTCCTTCTCTGGATATATAACCTCATTTGCACCATTTCTTAAAAGAAGCTTTGCCTGTATATCTCTTGATGCTCTTGAAACGATAAATTTTGCACCCTGTTCTCTCAATAGTGAAGTAATGATCAGAGAATTCTGAAAATTATCTCCTATTGATACAACACACAGATCATAATTTTCAACACCTAAATGTTTTATAAAATCTTCATGTGAAGCATCGCCTATCTCTGAATTTGTTACAAACTGTCTTGACTGTATTATACGGTTCTCATCCATATCTACAGCCATTACCTCGTGTCCCAGCTCCAAAAGCTTTTCAGACATATGTCTTCCAAACCTTCCCATTCCTATCATCAATACAGATTTCATATCAGCTCACCTTAAATTTAAACTTTTGTGCTTCCTTTTCGGAACTTATTATCTCAATCTTTCCTCCAAGTCCTGCTATCTTTTCTTCAAACTTCTCGTAGCCTCTCTGGATATATCCTATTTCCTCTACAATGCTGATTCCGTCTGCTGCCAGAGCAGCTATAACAAGTGCAGCTCCTGCTCTTAAGTCAGGTGAGGTTACTGATGCTCCTGAAAATCTATCTATGCCATCTATAACGGCTACATTTCCCTCTACCTTGATGTTTCCACCCATTCTTGCAAGCTCATCTACATATTTGAATCGATTTTCAAATATACTTTCAGTAACCATACTTGTTCCCTCTGCAAGAGAGAGTGTTACTGTCATCTGTGGCTGCATATCTGTTGGAAATCCGGGATATGGAAGAGTCTTTATATCTGTATGTCTCTGTGAAGCAGCTCCTATAACCCGGACTGCCTCATCGTATTCCTCTACTTCATTTCCCATCTCCAGAAGCTTAGCTGTGATTGACTCCAGATGCTTAGGAATAACATTCTTTATGAGGATATCTCCCCTTGTTGCAGCTGCCATACACATAAAGGTTCCAGCCTCTATCTGATCAGGAATAATTGCATATTCGGTGCCGTGAAGTCTCTCGACTCCTCTTATACGTATAGTATCTGTTCCTGCTCCCTTGATATTTGCTCCCATACTATTGAGGAAGTTAGCAACATCAACTATATGTGGCTCCTTTGCCGCATTTTCTATAATAGTCTGACCATCAGCCATAGCCGCGACCATCATTATATTAATTGTTGCACCTACTGACACCACATCCAGATAAATATGTGCAGCCTTTAAGCTTTCTGCCTTTGCAATAACAGCTCCAGACTCTATCTTAACCTCAGCACCAAGTGCTTTAAAGCCCTTTATATGCTGATCTATAGGCCTTGACCCTATATTACATCCCCCAGGAAGAGGAACCTTTGCATCCTTGTATTTTCCAAGAAGTGCTCCTATGAAATAATAGGAAGCCCTTATTCTTCTAATGAATTCATCATCAACAGATACTTCCTTAATTCCACTGGCATTTATTTTAACAGTATGTCTGTCAACTCTGTCAACTCTCGCTCCTATTTCTTCAATAGCCTCAAGCATGACATTGATGTCTTTAACATCAGGAAGGTTTTCGATAAGCACATTATCATTTGTCATGATAGCTGCTGCAAGAATTCCTAAAGCTGCATTCTTTGCTCCGCCTATGGTAACCTCTCCTTTGAGCTTCTGACCACCCTTTATAATATATTGATCCATAGATTAGTCCTTTCAAAATAAAAGAGCATCCAATCAAGTGATGCTCTTTATTATGCACATTATATCATATTTTTTACATTTGTAAAGGTAGTGACATAAAGGCTTAAATAAAGCAAAATTTATTAAAAATCCAAGCTTTAACCTTTATTCTGTACAGCAACTACAAAATCTGACTGATGATCTATAAACCAGCTTTCAGCCTCCTCCTTGCCCATCAAAGAGGCTCTGTTTTCTTCATTTTCTTCAAACGGATCATAGATCTTGATATTGAAATTATCATAGCCATAAATAAGATAATAATGCATATCTTTGGTATAAAAAACTACTGGAAGACCCTGATATATATAATATGATATCTGATTCAGATCAAGGCCTTGAGCATCTAGTATAACAATCCCATCATCTTCATAAGCTTTATTTTCTTTGAAGGTTTCAAGATTTTTTATAATAGGCAGAGCCTTCTGCAAAGGACCTTCTATAGTACTTTGTGATTCTCTGTCAGTTCTATTATATAATATACTTCCGTTTTTGTCTGTGATAAAACCTAATTCATCATAACAATATTCTATGGCTTTATCTAAGCTAGTCGTTACCATGCTTAATCTTCCATTTTCATAAGCATATAGCCAAAGTTTCTGATCTGACTTTTCAGATCTCATAAGTTCTATTCTTCCTGCATTTTCATAGGAAATTTTTCCTGGTACACGTACTTTCAGGTTTCTTGTAGTTTTAATTTCCTCATCCAATGAAACATAGTAAATCTTTTTTCTGTCATTTGTATTCGCAGAAGCTATATTATCGATTCCATACTCTTTTCTGCTTTCATTGCAAATAATCGTATCCTCTCCCCAGTATCTGTAAGAATTTGGTTCTTCTGTCTTATTATATATTTTCAAATGGATTCGATTATCTTCTATTCTTACATTTTCAATATACAGATCTTCCTTATTATATTCCTTTTGAATATTCAGATTTCCATCCACTATTTCTAACTTATACATTGGAAGTCCCTTAATTCTATTACTCAAGTACCAGAAATCATCGCTTCTGGCTCTTCCATATACAAGATCATGTCCGCTGAAACCTATAATTCTTAAAAGCTCATCTATGTCAGCACTTATACTCTGAGTATTTCCAGTTGTAATATCCATAAACTGAATCTTTGACGAATGATATAAACTTCCATCCAGCCATGCTATCTTAGTCTGATCCTTACTTATGGCATATCCTCCATCTTCTAAGTTTGAAGCAATATCCAGAGTTTCAAGAGATTTAAGATCTATAGCTACTATGGCATTATTTTGCTTCATGTAAAGCATATCATTAGCACCTTTAATGCAAAGCTCATCCAGCTCATATTTGATCTTTTCAAAACCTTTTTCAATAGGAATAAAGAAGCTTTCTATTATAGTATCATTTGCTTCGCTATAGTGATAATACACTATACCATTATATCCCTCATGACGACCTCTGTTCATATATCCATAAACAACAAAGTCAATATTTCCGCTGTCATCTACAGAAAGTATTTTAAGGTCATGTCTGTCAAAATCAGCTCTTACGCCATCATCCGTTTCGCTTCTGAAAGAAAAAATGTTTACTGCGACCTTTTCTTTTTGATCATAAGACCATATTTCATTATTGGTTTTAAATACTATGAATCTTCCATTGTTTGATTTAGCAGTTTGCAGTGTTGAAATATCTGCGATTCCAAGTAATATTCTCTTTCCAGTAAATAAATGCTTGTTGCCCTCGAATATTTGATTTGTTTTTCTATCAAAATTCATCAAATATATTCTTTGTGACCCCATTCTCATAGTATATGTGTCTTTTACTCTGTATTTTTCCGCCTTATTGAGCTCATTCATTCTCTCAGCCGTATAACTTACATCTATAAGACACATGATTCCATCATATTCCCGGACACATACCTTTGGTTCTGAGGCAAGTTTCATCCCAGTTCCAGCCCATGTAATCTGTGAAAAGCTAGAGCTTATATCTACGTCTGCCAGATCAGAATTATCTCTATTAGGATTAATTTCCAAATAAGACGTAAGATCTTTAGCTGCATTATAATCAAAGGTTTTCTCTGTAAATTCGAGTGCCAGATCTATCATCTGTCCTATATAATTCTTATCTGTCCATATTATTCTAGTATAATAATTTACTGTCTTTTCGCCTGTATCAAGCTGAATCTTTAAAAGATATTGTTTATCCTTCTCTATAAGGTTCTGTATTGGTAAAGTAATATAGGTATTACCATCATTGCCTCTTCTTATTTCTGTCACATCTGTCTTCTCAATAAAATGTTCAAGATCAAGACTTCTTATCTCATATGATACTTTAGCTACCATATTGTTGTATTCAGCTATTCTCATTTCCAGCTTTCTGTCTTCTGGAAGAACTATTATAGAATCACTATTGGCTTCATTCTTCATATCCTGTAGATATCCATGAAGACAGTTTATTTCTTTTCCATTGGAAATGCTGTACATAACCGGAAGCGTTGGTTCTTCCATCGAGGTATATACAGTATACTCTTTTTCTGTATTAAAAAAGCTCCATGCAAAATACAATGTCAAAGACAGAATAAATACTACTATTAAAACAACTGCTCTTATTATATATTTTTTAGTATTTTTTTTAATTTTCAATTATTTTAATCCTTTATATATCCAAGTGCTCTCTCTAAAGATTCTTTTTCCTCTGCTCCGAGAGGTGTATCTGTTGTTCCTGCATCTACCTCTTTAACATATAAAAAACAGCCTTCTCTTGCATGCATGCAATTTAGCACTATTCCACTGTTTGTATAATCAAGCATAGTCATCGCAAAAGACATCTTTCCACCCATACCATCGAATGCATCATAATGTACTATGCCAAACTTCTGAAATGAGGATCTTATATTTCTATTCATAAGTCTCATTGCTTCTTTATTTGATGCATCAGCATCCTGAAGCTCTTCTATATCATATCTTTCTTCTATGATAAAATCCTCAAGACTCTCAGCATCTCTTCCTCTCATAAACATATCATATTTACGATACAAGGCATTATACTTTTTTATTGCAATTGTAGCCACAATAAGGCTTATCAGGCTTATTACAACTGAAGCTATTGCAACAATAGTCATAATATCCATTACCATTGGATTTTCCTCCTATCTATTTTTTATCCACTACTACCATAATAAGTTCTTCTATCTGGTAAAACTTTTTCACTCTATCTACTAAAGTTCCCTTTATCTATTAAATTTCCTCTTATCTAAGCTTTTCTATAATTTTGTTTAAGTCGTCTTCAGAGTAGTAATCTATTTCTATTTTTCCTTTTCCCTTTACTCCTTGTTTTATCTGTACTTTGGTTCCAAGTTCTCCTGTAAGCTTTCTTGCAATATCGATAAGATACATGTCTAATTCCTGCTCTGCTTCACTCTTTGAATCTGTTTTATTTTTTCCGATAGACTTTACAAGTTTTTCAGTGTTTCTTACACTTAATTTTTTGCTTATAATTTCATTAGCTATACTTAATTGAACTTCAGGATCTTCAATTGTTACCAGACATCTTGCATGTCCCGCAGTGATCTTATTTTCTTCCAGAAGCTTTAATACTTCATCACACAAGCTTAATAGTCTAATACTATTTGTAATTGTTGTTCTATTTTTAAAAACTTTATTTGCAACTTCTTCCTGTGTAAGCCCAAATTCATTTATAAGAGCCTGATATGCTCTTGCTTCTTCTACAGCTCCTAAATCTTCTCTTTGAATATTTTCAATTATTGCAATTTCAGCTGCTTCCTGTTTTTCAAAATCCCTAATAATTACAGGTACTTCAGTTAGACCGGCAAGCTTTGCCGCTCTCCATCTTCTCTCTCCAGCTATAATTTCATACATTATGCCATTTTTCTTAACAATCAATGGCTGTAATATGCCATATTTTTTTATTGATTCTGCTAACTCTTTCAGAGGTTCTTCATCAAATATCTTTCTTGGCTGTGTTTTATTAGGTTCTATTAATGATATCTTAATTAATGTTTCACGTGAAACATTTTCATCTTTATCACTCTCTGTATTTATTAATTTATTTTTCTTTATATAAGTTTCTTCTTTATTCGTTATTTCTTTGCTTCTTTTATTACTTACTGATGACAACTTATTATCAGAAATTGTTTTGTCAGTATTTTTTTTATGGATTACTTCTTCTTCCAAGTCATCTCTTCCAAATATTGATCCGAGACCCTTTCCTAATGCTTTTTTTGCACTCATGTTTATCTCCCTATTTACCTTTTTTCATTATCCATTATTTCAGCCGCTAGCATTCTATAGCTCTCTGCACCTCTTGAATTAGAATCATATATATTAATAGGCTCTCCATGTGAAGGAGCTTCTGCCAGCCTTATATTTCTAGGTATTACAGTCTCATATATATTTTCATCAAGATTTTCTTTAACTGTCTCTACAACCTGGGCACTTAGATTTGTTCTTTGATCGTACATGGTAAAAAGAACTCCCTCAACGTAAAGCTCTGGATTTAATTTTCTTTTCACAAGATAAATTGTCTTTAGCACCTGATTTAGTCCTTCAAGAGCATAATATTCGCACTGTATAGGAATAATTACACAATCAGATGCAGTAAGTGCATTTATAGTAATAACATTCAATGAAGGTGGACAATCAATAAATATATAATCATAATCATTTTTTATTGGATCAAGCACATTTTTAAGTCTTGTTTCCATATCATCAAGTCCCTGAAACTCCACCTCTGCTCCAGCCAGATTCATATCAGATATGATCAAATCTAAGCCCTCAACCACATCCTTGATTATACATTCTTCAATTGTCGCATTGTCGCAAATCAAATCATATATAGTTTTTGTTTCTTCTTCATTATCTCTGTTTAATCCACTAGATGTATTTCCCTGAGGATCAAAATCTATTAATAATACTTTTTGAGAAGCCTCAGCAAGACAGGATGAAAGATTTATTGCTGTAGTTGTTTTTCCTACACCGCCCTTCTGATTGGTTATAGATATTATTCTGCCCATTTTTCCTCCATATCATAAAGCAATGTTTCACGTGAAACATTGCTTATCTCATCTTCTTTATAAAACTACGTTTATATATAATAACATATTATTATTTTAAAATAAATACTTATAAATGTTTCACGTGAAACGCTTATAAGTATTTACCAAAATATCTTTACATTTTTATTTTCCCATACAGAACTTTCCGAATATCTCATTTACCAGATCTTCATCCACTTCCTCACCCAATACATAGCCTAAACTGGTATATGCATTCATAAGATCTATAGAATAAAAATCCTCAGGCATATTACATTTGATCGAGTCATCGACATTTTTTAAAGCTTCAAGCGCTTCTATTAATGCATTTTTCTGTCTTGCTGAAGTAATATAGAACTCATCATTAAAGCTAATAGAACCGTTATAAAAAAGCTTTTCTATTTCACTTTGTATTTCATCTATTCCTATAAGCTTCTTCGCAGAAGCATTTATTAGAGATGCATTTTTTAATTCATATAAATCCTCTGCATTTACCTTCTGCTCAAGGTCATATTTATTAAGAACTATAAGTACTTTCTTATTATGTGATTTTATAAAATCTATTATTTTATAATCGGAATCGTCGAGCTTGACCGCACCATCGACCACATAGATAATTAGATCTGCATTCTCAGCTGCATTCAATGCTCTTTCAACGCCAATTTTTTCAACTATATCATCAGTATCTCTTATTCCTGCTGTATCAATTATATTCAGGCTTATACCACCAAGATTAATACTTTCTTCAAGTGTATCTCTCGTTGTACCTGCAATATCTGTAACTATTGCTCTTTCTTCGCCCATAAGTGCATTTAATAATGACGATTTACCAGCATTTGGTTTACCAACAATTACAGTATTTATTCCCTCTTTAATCAGCTTTCCATTTTCAGATGTTCTGATCATATACTCAATATCTTTGCTTAAATTATTTATATCATTAGAAAGCTTATCATTAAATCCTTCCAAAGAAATATGTTCGGGATCATCCAAAGCCGCTTCTATAAACGCAGTATCTTCTAGAATAATTTCTCTACATTTTTTAATTTTGTCAGACACTACACCCTTAAGCTGTTTAACTGAAGCTTTAAGTGCATTATCATTTTTGGCATTAATTATATCGATTACTGCTTCTGCCTGACTTAGATCTAATTTTCCATTCAAAAAAGCTCTCTTTGTAAATTCACCAGGTTCTGATAGTCTGGCTCCATTTTTCAGCGTTAATTCGAGAATTCTTTTCATCATAAGAACTCCGCCATGACAATCTATTTCTATTACATCTTCTCCTGTAAATGATCTAGGTCCCTTCATATTGATTACAAGAACTTCGTCCAATGTTTCACGTGAAACACTATCATGATCACTTCCATCAAATATAAAACCGTAATGAACCTTGTGACTTTCCTCTAAATTAATTTTTTTGCCTGACTTAGTCTTGAAAATTTTACTTATAATATCATAACTATCAGGACCTGACATTCTTATTATTCCTATGCCTGATTCTGTAAGTCCTGTAGCAATTGCAGCAATTGTATCTTTCATTATTTGGATCCTATCGGTTCCTTTGCAGGAACCCCTGCCTTTCTTGGATATTCCATAGGAGTACGCTTTATTTTTTCTATCACTATCAAAGATCTCTTAATATCACTTTCAGGTAATTCATATAATTCAGATGAGCATACTTCTCCTCCAAGTATTCTTATAGCTTTTTCTGCTATTTTAAGTTCATCTTTGATTTCACCTGATTTATATGGAATAAAAAGGCCAAGTGGTTTAACAAGAGGAATACAGTATTCAGAAAGTGTTGACATATTTGCAACAGCTCTAGATACCACTATATCAAACTTCTCCCTGTATTTTTTATCTCTTCCTATATCTTCTGCTCTTCCATGAAGAGTAGTTATATCCTTTAAATCAAGCTTATCAATAACTTCATCCAAAAACTTAAGTCGTTTCATAAGCGAATCGAAAAGAGTTATTCTTAACTTTGGAAATGCTATTTTAAGAACTATACCTGGAAGTCCGGCTCCTGTCCCAACATCAATAAGGTCTATATCTCCTTTTGTAAGAATATTAGTTATTTCTTCTCCAGCATTGATAATAGCAAGACTATCTATAATATGCTTTTTTACAAACTCTTTTTCCTCTGTAATTGCGGTAAGATTCATAACCTTATTTTTCTCTACAAGCATATTATAATACTCATAAAGCTGTTCTTTCTGTTTCTCACTAAGCTCAATATTAAGTAATTTTATACCATCTTCTAATTCTGTTCTGAATAGCTCTGTCATTCTTTTTTATTCCTCAACTGTTCAAGATAAATAAGCAACACCGAAATATCAGCTGGCGAAACACCTGATATTCTTCCAGCCTGACCAATATTTTCAGGCTTAATAAGATTTAGCTTCTGCTGTGCTTCTATTCTCAATCCACTAAGCTCTTTATAATCAATATCCTTTGGAAGTTTTTTACCTTCAAGTTTTTTAAACTGTTTTACCTGCTGGAGCTGACGTCTTATATATCCTTCATATTTTATTTCAATATTTACCTGCTCCCTTACTCTCCATGGAAGCTCTGGTCTTTCATCATCTATCTCTTCAAGCAGCTCATAATTTAATTCTGGTCTTCTTATAAGACTTGCAAAACTTACACCTTTACTATTTTCAAGTAAAGCTGAATTATATTTATTAAGAAAATCATTTACTCTCTGATTAGAGCCAGCAATTTTTGTTTCCATACGAGAAATTTCATCAGCAATCATTTTCAATTTATCTTCAAATGCCTCATATTCTTCATCTGAAACAAGTCCTATATCATGGCCTATCTTTCTAAGTCTTATATCTGCATTATCCTGCCTTAACAGAAGTCTGTATTCTGCCCTTGAGGTCATCATTCTATAAGGTTCAAAACTTTCCTTAGTTACAAGATCATCTATAAGTACACCTATATATGCATCTGATCTGTCTAATACTATCTCATCTTTTCCTAGTGCAGATCTTGCTGCATTTACACCAGCCATAAATCCCTGTACTGCTGCCTCTTCATATCCTGATGAACCATTTAACTGTCCAGCAGAATACAGTCCTTCTATTCGCTTAAATTCCAATGTTGGTTTAAGCTGGTTTGCATCTATACAATCATATTCTATAGCATAAGCATTTCTTACTATCTGAGCGTTTTCAAGTCCCTTAATGCTTCTTACCATGGCATGCTGTACATCCTCTGGCAAAGATGAACTTAGTCCTGAAAGATACATTTCATTTGTGTATAGTCCCTCTGGCTCTATAAATATCTGATGCCTTTCCTTATCAGGAAATTTCATTACCTTATCCTCTATTGAAGGACAATACCTAGGACCTGTTCCCTTTATATCTCCTGAATAAAGAGGAGATCTGTCAATATTATCTCTGATAATATTGTGCGTATCTTCATTTGTATATGTAAGCCAGCACGAAACCTGATCTTTTTCTATATCCCATGGATCATTTGAAAATGAAAATGGCCTTATGAAATCATCGCCCTTTTGTTCTTCCATTTTTGAGAAATCTATACTTCTTGAGTCTACTCTTGCCGGTGTTCCCGTTTTAAACCTTCTTACAGATATTCCCTTATCCATCATAGACTTTGTGAGATGATTTGCAGCTCTAAGTCCATTTGGCCCTGTATACTCACTCACATCTCCATATATACATCTAGCATTTAAATAGACACCTGTACATAAAACAACTTTTTTTGATTTATAAACAGCCCCTGAAGAGGTTACAACTCCATTTATCTTTAAACCATCTTTAATCTCTTCAGTAATAAGCTCACTAACCTCTGCCTGTTTAATATAGAGATTGTCTGTATTTTCTACTGTTTTTCTCATTTCATGAATATAAAACTGTTTATCAGCCTGTGCTCTAAGACTATGTACCGCAGGTCCCTTTGAAACATTAAGCATCTTAGTCTGGATAAATGCCTTATCTATACATTTACCCATCTCACCTCCAAGAGCATCTAATTCGCACACAAGATGTCCCTTTGATGTTCCTCCTATGTTTGGATTACATGGCATCAAAGCTATACTGTCTACGCTTACCGTAAACATTACAGTTTTTAATCCAAGCCTTGCTGAAGCAAGTGCAGCTTCACAGCCTGCATGTCCAGCACCAACAACAATAATATCAAATTCTTCTTCAATATGATTATTCATATACAGATCCACTTTTCTAAAATAATTTTACATTTTATTATATCAAGAATCCTATCAGTATACCACAAAAAAAGCCATACAACTGATAAATTCCAGCTGTATGACTTTTATTATTATTTCTTAAGATCAAACTCTCTTTTTCTTTGCTGCACAGATAACAACATGTCTGTATGGCTCTTCTCCCTCAGATCTTGTGAGAACCTCCTTATCTCCCTGAAGAACTGAATGTATTATTCTTCTTTCGTAAGGATTCATAGGCTCAAGTGCAACTGGTCTTTTTGTACGCTTAACCTTATATGAAATGTTTTTTGCAAGTGTTTCGAGAGTTTCTTTTCTTCTCTCTCTATAATTTTCTGTATCAAGCTTAACTCTTATATAATCATTTAAGTGCTTATTTACAACCTGTCCAGTTAAATACTGAAGAGCATCAAGAGTCTGACCTCTCTTTCCAATAAGAACTCCCATATCATCTCCTGTTAGTTTTATTGAAATCTCTGATTCCTCTTCATTGTATTCTGCATCTACATTAACGGTCATCTTCATTCCTTCAAATATTGAATTTAAGAATTCTACCGCTTTGTCTGTTGGACTTAATTCCTCAGGCTCCTTAATACAGGCACTGATGACATATGGCTTTGCGCCAATTCCAAATACACCATTTGATCCGGTTTCTATTATTTCATATTCTATAGTCTCTGAAGTTGCACCAAGCTCAACACAAGCTTTTGTTATTGCATCATCAAGAGTCTTAGCTGAAACTCTGATAGCCTCCATAGTCATTTCTCCTCTATTTATTTTTTGCCATGCTTTTCATTGTACTGCTGAACCATCTTTGCTCTGTCTGCAATACTATCAGTCTTATAATACTTATTTGCTTCCTCTATTCTTACCTTGGTTTCGTCGAGCTGAACCTGTCTCTTAGCTTCTATTCTCTCCATCTTAGCCTGCATCTTCTTGTAGTTTTCTTCTGCAGTTTTTTCATTGATAGGAGGAAGTCCCTTCTTTGCTCTCTTAGCATTTGCTTTATCTATATTTTTCTTAATAAGCTCGTCCATATCAATCTTATTCATATGCTTATTAAGGAAATACTGCTGAATACCCATGATAAGTGATGAAGCTACCCAGTATATACCAACACCAGATGCAAAACTGAAGCAGAAGAATACTGACATTAAAGGCATCATAATATTCATACCCTTCATCATTCCTGCAGTTGGGTTATTTTCATCATTCATCTGAGGTGTCTGTGCCTGCATAAGCTTTGTAGCAAGATACTGTGATAAACCTGCAAGTATTGGGATTATCCATGCCTTAGGTGAAAGCATTCCATAAGCTGAAGGTGAGGTAGCAAGGTTAATTCCAAAGAATTCATTCATCTGCTGAATAGCCATTACATTAGGTGTAAATACCTGCTCCATTGCCTGCTCAAGAATCATTCCCTTGTCTGTAACAAACTCAGCAAATTTTGTCCACTGGTCAGGATTTAAATTATAGAGGAAATCTATAATATGATTTTCTGTTGATATTGTACCCTCTGCTATTCTTGCTGTTGTAACAATCTTAGAAAGTGCTTCTGTAGAATGTGCAAACTCATTTACATTAGCTATTGCTGCACTTCCACCTATAGATGAAACAACATTTTCAAAATATACCTTTACTGAAGGTACGTAAGCAGGGATATTAAGAATTACTCTGTAAAGAGCAAAAATGATAGGCATCTGGATGATAAGCTGTAAGCATCCGCCTGTCATACTTGTTCCATACTTTTCGTAAACTGCCTTAATCTCAGCATTCTGCATAAGCATTGCCTGCTGATCATTTTCTTTTCCCTTGTACCTGGCCTGAATTGCCATAATTTCAGGCTGAATAACAGCCATAAGCTTCTGTGACTTTGCCTGCTTATAAGAAAGCGGATACATTATAATTCTTGTAACAATAGTAAAGATAATAATGCAAAGTCCAATGTTTAATACTCCCATACTTGATGTTACACGGAAAATGAGATCCATGATTATTCCCATCAAGTCAGCGATAGGACCGAGAAATCCTCCGGTCTTTGTCAAAAATAATGGTGTCAAAATATAACCTCCTAAACAATTAAGGAACAGGGTCATAACCGCCCTTGGCAAATGGATTACATCTTAATATTCTCCATGCTGCCAACAAACAACCTTTAAACGCACCATACTTTTTTATTGCTTCAATGGCGTATTGAGAGCAGGTAGGTGTGTAAATACAGTGAATATTAACTTTTAAAGGACTTAAATATTTCTGATAGAACCTTATCATTTTGATAAAAAAATTCGCAACCATATCATTCCTTCTGAATTCACTTCAATTCTAAATAAATATTATGACGTTTGAGAAGCTTTATATAATCTCTGTTTAACTGATCATATGAAACCTTCCCTGCCTGATTCCTGGCTACTATTATAATGTCATATCCCTGAATAGTTATGTCTTTATTTAATCTAAAAATTTCTCTCATCCTACGGACAAAAGTATGTCTTACGACACTATTTCCAACTTTTTTGCTTACACTAATACCGAGACGATTAGTCTCTCCCTGATTTTTTATCAGGTACATTACCAACAGTCCCGTTGCACTTGAAATACCATTCTTATATATATATTGATAATCTGAATGTTTTTTTATTGATGGAAAATTCTTCATAAGCTTTTAAAAGAAAATAACGGACCGCTAAAAGCGGTCCGTATAACCTTAGGCTGATAATCTAGCTCTACCCTTAGCTCTTCTGTTAGCAAGCACTTTTCTTCCGCCTGCGCTGCTCATTCTGGCTCTGAAACCGTGAACCTTTGATCTCTGTATCTTCTTTGGCTGAAATGTCATTTTCATGATATATTCACCTCCTAACTTTCTTAATCCTTAACTAACTATTACAGTATAAACATCTTACACATTATATAGATAAAACTAAAGGTATGTCAACCTTATTTTTAATATATTTTCAATTATATTTTTTTACACCTTATATAGTATCACTTTTCCTATATTTAGTATTTTTATGACTAGACCCCTTCTTTAATATTATGTTTCTGTCATAAATCACCTTAAGGCCATTAGATAAAAGATTAGGATCTATAACTATATTTTTTCTGCAATAAGGTATTATTTTAGAAGCATATTCTCCCGTTGCTATTACCTTAAGCTTTACACCTAGTTCCTCTTCTGCTCTGTCTACCATGCCATCTATACATGAAGCATTTCCATAAATAATACCACTTCTTAAAGCTTGTTCTGTATTAGTTCCAATAAAATGCTTTGGTACATCAATTCTTACCTGATTAAGCTTTGCAGCATGCTCACAAAGTGCATCAAGAGATATTCCTACACCCGGAAATATCATACCTCCAATATATTGATTTTTCTCATTTATTATACATATACTGGTTGCTATTCCCATACTTATAACCATAAGAGGACCATCCATAATATTAACAGCTCCTGTACAGCAGGCAACTAAATCATTTCCTCTTTCAGCTGGATTATCTGTAAGTATTGAAAGCCCTGTCTTTATGCCAGGTCCAAGTATCATAAATTCTTTGCCTGATATCTCCCTCCAGGCAATTTGAATTTTCTCTGTAAGGTTAGGAACTACTGATGAAATTATTCCGCCTTCTATATTTTCATTGGCAACTGAATAATAATTCAAAATGCTTTTAAAAAGTAATATATAATCCAAAACCGTTTTTTTATTATCGGCTTCAGTACTTCCTAAAAAGCAAATCTCATCTCCCCTGTAGCCACTTATATTTATATTTGTATTTTCAATATTTACAGTAATAATCATTTAATCACCTTAGAAATTTTTAACAACCTTCAAAAGAACCTTTGCTATTGCTGTAACTATTACAGCTGCTGCAATAGCCTCTGGAATACCTGAACCAACTATAGTTCCCATTATAAGTCCCCATACTGCATCAATCGCAACTGATTTTACTGCTGCATACTGCACTGCAAATAGCTTATAGATACTTAACATGACCATCATGGTATGGAGAAATGAAGATAAAAATGCTGTTATAGAAATAGTAAATACATTATTTACATTCAATCTTCCTATTAATTTCCATATATATCCTGCCAGTACTCCCAAAAGGACCCTACATCCTACTGCAATCCATAAAGACTTTAATACACCAAATATACCTGTAGTTGTAAGAAATGGTGAAAATGCAAAACTCAGTAAGGTAGGTGTCATAGTATTTGAAATCACTGAACATATGCCAAATACTAATCCAAGAATCCCACCAGCAAGTGGCCCTAAAATTATCGCTCCAAGAATTACAGGAATGTGTACAGTTGTTGCCTTAATAATAGGAAGCTGTATCATGCCAAGCGGTGTATTTGCAAGTACTACTACAACAGCTGCCATAAGTGCAACACTTACAGTCCATTTTGTTTTCTGTTCTCTATTCATTTTTTCCTCTTTTCTATGCTTATCCACAAAGCATAATAATGTTACTATTCCACAAGCTGTGGATACAGTACGGATTTGTTATATCACACTAAAACCCTTTTGTAATGGTCTTTTTATAAAACATAACTTAAACCTTCTAATCTAAAGATTTCCACAATTGTTGATAAATTGTGTATAATTTTTTCAGAATATGTTAATAACTTATAAATTAATACACAAGCAATGTTAAGTCTTATCCACAATATAAACTTGAATAAAATAGTATTTTAGAGTAAAATATAAGGGCTTATATAGTAACATATTATAATAATGAAGGAACTCATTTTATCTTTTTATTTTAGCAACAAGATGAAATGCGTTTTTTTGTGATAGACAAGGAAAAGGATCAAATGATACAAAAAATTAA
This sequence comes from Eubacteriales bacterium, assembly GCA_030525875.1. Classification (GTDB taxonomy): domain Bacteria; phylum Bacillota; class Clostridia; order Lachnospirales; family Lachnospiraceae; genus Avilachnospira. Next base: position 1,686 of record JAUNDV010000001.1, on the reverse strand, counting down.
TCAAAAATGGGATGAAATATTAGATTATATGAAATCTGAATTTGATATATCTGATGTTTCCTACGCAACCTGGCTTATGCCACTCAAATTAAGCCATTGCGACAATAATAATCTTTTTATAATCGCATCTGATGATATAACATTAGACATTGTAACAAAAAAATATCAAAAATTCTTTAAGGTTGCTATTGCAGAAGTCACAGGCTGCAATCTCGATCCTGTTTTTGTATTAGAAAAAGATATTGTAATACCTCAGGAAAACAATATACAAAATAAAGCAACAACAGATGATGGAGTTGATCTTTCCCTTATAAAGAAAGCTAATCTTAATCCTAAATATACATTTGATACCTTTGTAGTAGGACCAAACAATAATCTGGCTCATGCTGCTTCTCTTGCTGTAGCAGAAAGTCCAGGTCAGGCATACAAAATTTTATATATATATGGAGGTGTTGGACTCGGAAAAACTCACCTTATGCATGCAATCGCACATTATATATTAAAAAATGATCCTACTTCTAATATCTTATATGTAACAAGTGAAACATTTACAAATGATTACGTAGAATCTATTCGTAATAAAAAAGGTGACTATAATACCTCTGATTTTAGAAGCAAATACAGAGATCTGGATGTTCTTTTAATAGATGATATTCAGTTTATTGTAGGTAAAGAAAGTACTCAGGAAGAATTCTTCCATACTTTCAATGCTCTTAATGAAAGAAACAAACAGATAATAATTTCATCTGATAAACCACCTAAAGCCATAGATAATCTTGAAGAAAGATTAAGATCCCGATTTGAATGGGGTCTTATGGTAGATATCCAACCGCCTAATTTTGAAACAAGAATGGCAATCCTCCGTAAAAAAGAAGATATGGAAGGATATAACATTGACGATGAAGTTATAAAATACATTGCCACAAATATAAAATCTAATATTCGAGAATTAGAGGGAGCACTGACAAGAATAGTTGCAAAAGCAAGACTCGAAAAAACAGAAATAAATGTAGATATGGCAAGAAAAATCCTTGAAGATCTGATAGGATCAGATGGGAATTCAAACGAACTGACACCTGAAAGAATTATTTCTGTTGTAGCTGAACATTTTAATATAGAAGCAAAAGATATTATTTCTACAAAAAAGACAAAAGAAATTGCTTACCCAAGACAGATTGCAATGTATCTTTGCTGCAATATGACTACTCTTCCACTACAGCAAATAGGTAAAGCTATGGGAGGAAGAGACCATAGCACCATAATATATGGAAAAGAAAAGATAACTAAAGATATGGAAAAAGACGATAAGCTTTATTCTACTATTGAGATACTTACAAAAAAACTTAGCCCATAATATAGCTTGTAATTTTCTATATTTGTCAATAACATTTAATTTTTCAATGTAGTTTTACATAAGTTGTCAACATTTTTGTGGATAACTTTGTGGATAACCTTGTTAATCAGCTGTTTATATACTGTGAATTATCTACAATCCTATATTAACTTTTTATTTTTATTTTCTGGATATCATTTTACAAAATCTGATATCTACACAGGTAATCAAGACAATTCACATTTTATAAAGCATAATACGACAATATTATAAACATACAAAAATATGCTTAAAACAAGACTTTTAAACACATTTCCACAAATCCACAATACCTAATTATAATACTACTATTT
>JAUNDV010000012.1:33467-60951 GCA_030525875.1 Eubacteriales bacterium | reverse complement strand
AAGAGGCTCAGAAACCGGAGGAAGTACAGCCTGAACAGTCACAAGAGGTGCAGAAAACACAGGAAGTACAGCATACGCATTATTTCCAGCGTACACAGCAGATGCAGACATCAGTACCACAAAGAAGTTTCAGGTCAGTAACTTCAGGAAGTACTGGAGAAGCTCCAGAGATATCATCACTTGATTCAGGAAGGGAAGCACATGGAATACTGGAGGTTATGCCTGAGGGATTTGGATTCATAAGGTGTGAAAACTATCTTCCGGGTGATAACGATGTATATGTTTCTCCAAGCCAGATAAGACGATTTAATCTCAAAACAGGTGATATTATAAGAGGAAACTGTAGGATACAGACAGCTACAGAAAGATTTGCTGCCCTGTTGTATGTAAAAACAGTAAATGGCATGACAATAAGAGAGGCCGAAAGAAGACCTAATTTTGAACAGCTGACACCTGTTTTCCCTAATGAAAAAATTGAACTTTCACGCAGAGACAGCTCTTCAATACCACTGAGAGTTATAGATTTGCTTTCTCCAATTGGAAAGGGACAGAGAGGAATGATCGTTTCTCCTCCAAAGGCAGGTAAGACAACCTTACTTAAACAGATTGCGAAAGCAGTAAAGACAGACCTGAATATGCACCTTATAATTCTTCTTATAGATGAGAGACCTGAGGAAGTTACTGATATAAAGGAGGAGGTTACAGGAAGTAATGTTGAGGTAATTTATTCTACCTTTGATGAGCTTCCTGAAAGACATAAGAGAGTTTCGGAAATGGTTATAGAGAGGGCTAAGCGACTTGTAGAATATGGTAAGGATGTTACTATATTGCTTGATTCTATAACAAGACTTGCGAGAGCATACAATCTTGTTGTTCCTCCATCAGGCAGAACTCTTTCTGGAGGACTCGATCCGGCAGCTTTGCATATGCCAAAGAGATTCTTTGGTGCAGCCAGAAAGATGAGAGAAGGAGGATCACTTACAATACTCGCCACAGCTCTTATAGATACTGGAAGCCGCATGGATGACGTAGTATATGAGGAGTTTAAGGGAACAGGAAATATGGAGCTTGTGCTCGACAGGAAGCTCTCCGAAAGAAGAATCTTCCCTGCAATAGACATATTAAGAAGCGGAACAAGAAGAGATGACATGCTTTTGACAAGGGAAGAACTGGAAGCAGTTGCTAATATCAGACGAGGTCTCAGCAATGTAAGACCGGAAGAATCAATCGAAACAGTATTAGATCTGTTCGCCCACACCAAAAATAACAGAGAATTCGTAGGTTTGGCCTCTAAAATGAAGTTTTGATCTAAATAGGCTTGCATATAAAAATTCTCTATGCTATAATTTAACAGCTATTGACTAGGCGGTTGGAAATCGCCAATATATATGAGAGGTGAAAATAATGAAGGAAGCAATTCAGCCAAAGTATCATCAGGCAACAGTTACATGTCACTGTGGAAACACATTTACAACCGGTTCTACAAAGGACAGCATCACAGTAGAAATTTGTTCAAAGTGCCATCCTTTCTACACAGGTAAGGAGAAGGCTGCTTCAGCTCGTGGACGTATCGAGGCATTCAACAAGAAGTACGGCAACATGGCAAAGTAATTAAAAGTGAAAAACAAGGGACCGGGCTTTTGCTCGGTCTTTTTTCAATCTATAGATATATTTTTAACAGGAGATTTGATTTTAATGAAATATAGCGGTATAGGAGGACAGGCAGTAATCGAAGGCATCATGATGAAGAATGGTGATGAATATGCCGTTGCTGTCAGAAAATCAGACGGAGAAATAGCTGTAAGCAAGGAAACATATTTAAGCTTTGCAGATAAACATAAATTTGCTTCTCTCCCACTCATAAGAGGAGTATTTTCATTTGCAGATTCCATGATTTTAGGAATGAGATCACTTATGTTTTCGGCTTCATTTTTTGAAGATGAGGAGGATGGGGAGGAACCGTCAAAGTTTGAAAAATGGCTGGATAAGACTTTTGGAGATAAAGTAGAAAAGGTGCTTATGACTTTTTCTATGGTACTTGCAGTAGTTCTTGCCTTAGTAATATTTATGTGGCTGCCTTTGTTCCTTTCAGGAATCATAAGCGGATTTATATCTAATGAAAATATTCTTGCTATTATTGAGGGCTTTATAAGAATTGCTGTATTTATTATATATATCAAGCTTGTATCCAGAACAGAGGATATAAAGAGAACTTTCATGTATCACGGAGCAGAGCATAAATGCATTAATTGCATTGAACATGGGCTTCCTCTTAATGTTGACAATGTATATATGTCATCTAAACAGCATAAGAGATGTGGAACCAGCTTTATTTTTATAGTAATGGCTATAAGTATCATTTTCTTTATGGTAATAAGAGTTGATGATCCATTTTTGAAATTTGCTTTAAGAATTTTACTTATCCCTGTTATTGCAGGTGTGAGCTATGAGTTCCTGAGACTGGCAGGAAGAAGTGATAATTGTGTAGTAAACTTTTTATCTAAGCCAGGTATGTGGATGCAGAATCTTACAACCAAGGAGCCGGACAGACAGATGATAGAAGTGGCCATCAAGGCTGTAGAAGCAGTTTTTGACTGGCAGAAGTATGAAGAAGAAAATTTCCCAGATGGACCGGATGAACTTGGAAAAAGTTTATTAGAAAAACTTGAGAAGGGCAACTAAAGTTTATGAAGCTGAGAGAATTGTACAGCAGTGGATGCGAAAAGCTAAATAGTGCAGGAATAGAAGAGGCAGAACTTGATTCAAGGCTTCTGCTTTTGCATGCATTTTCTTTGACAACTGCTGAATATCTTCTCAATCAAAATAAAGATATAGACGAGTATTTTTCAAATGGAGAAGAATGCAGATCAAAATACGAAAAATATATAGAGGAGCGTTCATTGAGAAGACCGCTTCAATATATTCTTTCAGGTACTGAATTTATGGGACTTCAGATGTATTGTGAAGAAGGAGTGCTTATACCAAGGCAGGATACAGAGACTTTGTGTGAAGAGGTTCTTAATAACAATAAGAATGCGGAACTTAGTGTACTTGATATGTGTACAGGAAGCGGCTGCATAGCCTCAGCTCTTTCTTACTATGGCCTATATAAAGATATTATGGCAGCAGATATTTCTGATAAAGCAATTGAAGTTGCAGGAATCAACCTCACAAAACATGCAAAAAATGGTTTCCGTCTTATACAGTCGGATCTGTTTGAGGCATTTAAGGATGAAAATAATAAGCCCTTGAAAAAATTCGATATTATTGTATCTAATCCGCCTTATATAAAAACTTCAGTAATAGCAGAGCTTGATCCAGAGGTAAGGGAATATGAGCCAAAACTTGCTCTTGACGGAGATGAAGATGGACTTAAGTTTTACAAAAGAATATCCACAGAGGCCAGGGATTTTCTTTTCTCTGGAGGTAAGCTTTATTACGAAATAGGCTATGATCAGGGAGAGAAACTTTGCCATATACTTAAGGAACTTGGCTATACAGACATAGAGGTAATAAAAGATCTAAGAGGCCTTGACAGGGTCGTTTCAGCCAGCTTTTATTAGCCGGAGATTATAATTTCCAGACTTAAAAGATTTTATTTGCGAAGGGAGAAAAAATGCTGGCGATTGATAGATTAAAGGATATAAAGATACATTTTGAAGAAATTATGAGCGCTCTGGGAGAACCACAGGTTGCCTCTGACACAGTCAGGTTTAGAAAGCTTATGCAGGAGCAGGCTGAACTTGAACCAATAGTTAATGCATATAATAGATATTTAGACTGCGACAGGAATGAGGAAGATGCTCTATATATACTTGACAATGAAGCTGACGAGGATATGAGAGCTATGGCAAAGGAAGAGCTTGCATCAGCAAAGAAAATGCGTGAGGAGATTGCTGAAGAACTTAAGATATTACTGCTTCCAAAGGATCCAAATGACGAAAAGAATATAATAATAGAAATAAGAGCAGGAGTAGGAGGAGATGAGTCGGCGCTTTTTGCAGCTGATCTCTACAGAATGTACTCTAATTTTGCAGTGAAGAATAACTGGAAAACAGATCTTATTTCCTTCAATGAAAATGGAATAGGCGGCTTCAAGGAGATTACATTTATGGTAATCGGAAGAGGTGCATATTCGAAGCTTAAATATGAGTCAGGTGTACACAGAGTGCAGAGAGTGCCAGAAACAGAATCAGGAGGAAGGATACACACATCTACAGCTACGGTAGCGGTAATGCCAGAGGCTGAGGAGGTGGATGTAGAGATAAATCCAAATGATATACACTGGGATGTATTTAGGGCTTCTGGAAATGGAGGACAGTGTGTAAATACAACAGATTCAGCAGTAAGACTTACACACTATCCTTCCGGAATCGTAATATCCTGTCAGGATGAAAAGTCACAGCTCAAAAATAAGGACAAGGCCATGAAGGTGCTCAGATCCAGATTATATGAGCTGGAGCTTGAAAAAAAGCATTCCGCAGAGGATGATTTAAGAAGATCACAGATTGGAAGCGGAGACAGATCAGAAAAAATACGTACTTACAATTTTCCACAGGGAAGAGTTACGGATCACAGAATCAAGCTTACGCTTTATAAGATTGACTCAATTATAGACGGAGATCTGGATGAACTTATAACCGCACTTATCACAGCTGATCAGGCGGCAAAGCTTTCCAAAATGAATGAAGGTGTATTTTAATGGATGAGATACTTGTTTCAATTTCATGTATTACATTTAATCATGCAAAGTATATAAGACAGGCACTGGACAGCTTCCTAAGCCAGAAAACGAATTTTAAATATGAAATACTTATTCACGATGATGCTTCATCTGATGAAACTCCTGAGATAATAAGAGAATATCAGGAAAAATATCCCGATATCATTTTCCCAATATTGCAAAAAGAAAACCAGTATTCACAGGGGAAGCGTAATATAAGCGGTATATTTAATTTTCCTAGGGCAAGAGGAAAATATATCGCAATGTGTGAGGGAGATGACTTCTGGTGTGATGAAAATAAGCTGGCCAGGCAGGTAGCTTATATGGAGGAACATGAGGACTGTTCAATGTGCTGTCATAGTGCAAAAATTGTTCAGATGGATGACAGCTTTCGAACAGTAAATGAAATCCATACATATGGGGAAACCAGAAAACTAGAACCGTCAGAGGTTATAGCGAAAAAGACAAATTTTCCTACGGCTTCACTTATGTTCAGGACTGAATACGCAAAAAAATTGCCTGCCTGGTATTTTGACTGTCCTGTAGGAGATATTCCACTCCATCTTATTATGCAGATGCATGGCTATGTTTATTATATGGATGAGATAATGTCAGCCTATAGAACTGGGGATGCTAATTCGTGGAGCAACAATATGGACGAAAACCGTGAGCACTGGACAAGACATCAGGCGGCAATGAAGAAGCTCTTTGAAGCATTTGACAAAGATACGGGTAATAAATATAGCGAAGAAATCAAGGATGCCCTTATGAGAAATGATTTTCTCATTGCATTAAAGCTTGATGAATTAAAGGTTTTAAGAGAGAAGAGATATAGAAAGTACTATATGGAGCTTGGAGCTTTGGACAGAAGACTTTTACTTCTCAAATATTATTGTCCTTTTTTATATGATTTCCTAAGGAAAATTCGTATTTTTATGAAAAGAAGTTCCTTATAATTACAGATTGTTTACATTTTTGGCTAAATGTGGAAATTATATTTGAATTATGCTAAATTAAATAAGAATATTAAATTATAACAAAATCTGGAGGCTGTTTATGCTTTTTAAATTAAAATCCGGTGCCATCCTTACGCTTGCTCTGTCTGCTGTCTTAAATATGCAGGCATTTGCAGATTTTAATGGCGGACCTGGAATAGGACTCCCTGAAAATGTTGGAGAAACTACAGAAACATATGATCCATATAAATATGTACCACCGGCACCTGATGGCGGACCTGGCGTAAGTTCAGGTGGAGATGAGTATAAGGGAGAAGAGAATAAAGGACCTGGTGAGAGTCTTAATGAAGGACCTGCAGAGGAAAATACTGACCCGTCAATTACCTGGGAGCAGGGGGGAGTTGAAGCTGATCCTGTACTTGGTCTTGTACCTGAGATTCATGCACAGATGCTTAAAACAGACGGATATCTTACAGATGGATTTACCTCAAACATGCAGGCATTTTCATCTCCTACAGATGGTTTTTCAGCACTTAAGCTATCTCTTGGAGGAGGTATAGGTGATGTATTTTACAGAACATATACCGCTGAGCATGGATGGTCACAGTGGGCTATGAATGAGATGATATCCACTTTTTACAATGATTTTGCCAAGGTTCAGGCTATTCAGGTAAGGACTAAGGGATATACAAGAAATCTGTATGATACCTATTATCAGGTAACACTTAATGATGGAACTGTTCTTGACTGGGCGCATGACGGACAGACAGCTGGAGCCATTGGAGATGGCAGATATATACAGTCTATCCAGTTTAAGCTGTGGAAAAAGGATCTGCCTTTTGCACGCCCGACCAAGAATCATATGGCAGCAGCTAATTATGAGGGCATAATTTTTGATGCAGAGGGAAAAGCTCATTATTCTACCTACAATGGACAGCCATATACAGGCTGGGCCTATGATACAGCAAACAATAAATATTATTTTTCTAATAGCGAAATAGTAACCGGCTGGCAGTATATAGACGGATATAAGTATTATTTTGATGAGTCAGGAAAGGTCGTTACAGATCTTGAACCTATTATTGGTATTACAAATGACTATAAGCTCAAGCTTAACAAGTCAATGAAGACACTTACTGTCTATGCAAAGGATGGAGATAATGGTTATATAATTCCTGCAAAGGTTATACTTACAACAATAGGACCTGCTACACCTATTGGCACATTTAAGATATATCAGAAATACAGATGGAAATTTATGCATGATAATATCTATTGCCAGTACAGCAGCAGATTTTATAATGGCTTCCTGCTTCATTCGATAATCTATGAGGATGAACCTGATTCATATCATCTCAATGCAGGTACTTACAACTATCATGGAAAGATACAGTCTGACGGATGCGTAAGAATGCTTTCAGGTGATGCAGCATGGATATTTAATAACTGCAAGAATGGAACAGAGATTACTATCTATGAGGATGAATATATAATGGGACCTTTCGATAGACCAGCTATCGAGCAGGCTATACCTATGGATCAGAATTATGATCCTACAGATCCGGAAATCGTTGCCGCATCTAAGGTAGATGCTGTACAGTAAAATATAAAATTATTCAAAAGGGGCTGCCGGTCAGCCCCATTTTCGATTGTAAGGGAAAGGACAGGCAATTTGCTGTTTACATATAATGGAGAATGACAATATCTTTCAAAAAAAAATAACCAGTGGGCTTTTTTGGAAGACCTTTGAAAATATTGGGGATCAGCTTATCACCTTTGTAATCTCGATGGTGCTTGCAAGACTTCTGGGACCAGATAAGTATGGAACCATGACAGTAATGCTGATGTTTGTTACCATTGGAAATGTAATGATACAGACAGGCTTCCAGACTGCACTGATACAGAGAAAAAATATTGGTAAGGAGGAATTGTCCTCTGTCTTTTGGATGGGGCTTATAGTATCATCCATAATATATAGCATTTTATTTGTATGCTCTCCTGATATAGCAGTATTTTTTAAGGACGAAGCTATAAAGGATATGCTGAGAGTGCTTTCGCTGATACTGTTTTTTGGCTCTGTAATCTCGATAGAATATGCTATTATATCCAGAAATATGGACTTTAAGCTTCAGTGTATCGCTACCATGCTGGCAGATCTGATATCAGGAATAGCAGGCATAGTACTTGCTTACAAAAATGCAGGAACCTGGGCTCTTATTTTCCAGCAGCTTATAAAGCATGTGATGCTTATGCTTATACTGATGGTAAGCCTAAGGTGGCTGCCTGATTTTTATTTTTCATTTTCACGTATCAAAGGTCTTTTCTCCTATGGATGGAAGGTAATGGTCTCAGGACTTATAGATACAATTTACAGTAATCTGTATACCCCAGTAATTTCAAAAATGTATACACCGTCAGCAGTCGGTCTTTACGGAAAGGCCAATCAGTTCCCTCAGATAATTGCAAATGCCATGGCTCAGACTATGCAGTCTGTAATGCTGCCAGCATTTTCAAGGCTGCAGGATGAAAGAAGGGAAAGTGCCAGACTATTGAGAAACGCTATAAAGCTTGGAAGTTTTATAATGTTTCCACTTATGTTTGGACTTATAGCTGTATCAGATCCTCTGATAAATATATTGCTTGGAAGCGAATGGGCAGAAAGTGCAGCTCTTTTAAGACTTTGCGCAATAGGCTATCTGGTATGGCATGTGCATGTTGCAAATCTTCAGGCTATAAATGCTGTTGGAAGAAGTGATATATATCTCAGACTTGAAATTATCAAGAAGCTGCTTGGAGTTACGGTACTTGTAGTAAGCATTCCATATGGAATAGAGTCAATGCTTATTTTTAAAGCAGTTTATGATATAATATGTACATTTATCAATGCATGGCCAAACAGGAAGCTTCAGGGCTATGGCCCTCTGAGGCAGTGGATGGATATGCTTCCTGAGCTTATAGCGTCTCTTATAATGTTTGCTTTTGTATATTATCTGGTGCCGTTTGCCTTAAATATCACAGGCTTTAGTTACATAACAGAGAGCTGCAGTGTAGGGCTTATGCTCATACAGGTAATATCAGGAGTTATAATATATATATTAGCAGCACTTTTTATGAGGCTCGAGTCTGCATTTGCCATACTGAAAATGCTAAGCCAAAGAAAGAGACAGGAATAAAATGGATTTAGATTATAGAAATATAAAAATAGATAAAACTAAAATAGATTATCTTTTTAACGAAGGAAAAGCAAAAATATATATAAAAAGAGATGATCTTATTGGATTTTCCTTTGGAGGAAATAAGGTAAGGATAGCAGCAGAAATCTTTGAAGAGATAAGGCGAAAAGGCTATACTGCTGTGATTTCATATGGCTCATATGCATCTAATCTCAACAGGGTTATTGCACAGATGGCTTGCTATTATGGAATAAAATGCTACATAGTATGTAAGCAGGAAAAAGATTTTAGGACTACAGCAAATATGAAGCTTGCAGAGTATTCAGGAGCGGAATATATATACTGTGATGTCCTTGGTGTAAGAGAAAGCATAGAAAAAGCTATAAGAATTTCAGAAAGCAGGGGAGAAAGACCTTACTATGTATATGGTAATTCCCTTGGAGAGGGAAATGAAGAGGTTCTTTTAAGAGCCTATAAAAAGGCTTATAATGAGATAAAAAATTACTCTGACAAAAATGAAATACATTTTGACAGTATCTACCTTGCCAGCGGAACAGGCATGACACAGGCAGGACTTATAGCAGGAAGGTATGAAAATAAAGGAAAAGAGGAGATAAGAGGCATATCTGTAGCAAGAAAAGCTGTTGAAGCTAAAAAAGCAATAGTCAGAAATCTTGTTAACGGAAAGATTTTTGAAGCTTCAGATATAGAAATGCTAAATCCTTTGGAAATGATAAAGGTAAATGACCTTTATCTGGATGGAGGATATGGCTTTTATGGTGAAGGCATAGCAGATACAGTAAAAATGATGGTATCCAGATTTGGTATAGCCTTAGATCCGGTTTATTCTGGAAAGGCTTTTTACGGGATGCTTTCAGAAATACGCAAAAATGATTTAGAGGGAAGCTTTTTGTTTATACATACAGGAGGCATGCCAGGATTTTTTGATTTTATGCTTAAATAATTCAGGAGGAGTTTGATTATGAATATACTTCTTACAAGTGCTGGAAGAAGAACATATCTGGTAGAATATTTTAAACAGGCATTGGGAAATAGTGGTGAGGTTCATGCCTCTAATTCAGTAATGAGCCCTGCGCTTGTGGCAGCAGACAGATATGTATTGACACCAATTATTTATAGTGAGGAGTATATTCCGTTTTTGCTGGAGTATTGCAAGGAAAATGATATAAAGCTTCTTGTATCGCTTTTTGATATAGACCTTCCAGTGCTTGCAAGGCATAAAAATGAATTTAAAGAAATTGGCACCTTAGTAGCTGTTTCAGATAAAGATGTAATAGACTGCTGTAATGATAAATATAGTATGTCACTTAAGCTTTGGAAAAGCGGAATACGTTGTCCTGAGTGTGCAATAAGTATTTCTGATGCCCTTCTCAAAATTGATGCCATGAGCATGCATTATCCGCTTATTATAAAGCCTAGATATGGAATGGGCTCCATTTCCATAAATAAAGTATATGACAAAAAGCAGCTTAAGGCAGTTTATGATATATGCAAAAAGAATATAGAGGACAGCTATCTCAGATATGAGTCAGAGCATTGTATAAAAGAAGCAGTTCTTATACAGGAATGTGCTGAAGGAAATGAATATGGCATGGATGTCATCAATGATTTTGATGGAAGATATATTAATACCATAGTCAGAAGAAAAGTATCTATGAGAGCAGGAGAAACAGATGAAGCTGTGATTCTTGGAGCAGAGGATCCTGAATACAAGATACTTACAGAGCTTGGAAGAAGTATTTCCGAAGCATTTTCCCATATAGGAAATATGGATGTAGATGTAATAATGTCTATGGATAATATGAGACCCTATGTAATAGATATGAATGCAAGATTTGGAGGTGGATATCCATTTTCCCATCTTGCAGGAGCAAATCTGCCTAAGGCCTATATTGAAATGGCAGAAAAGGGTACTGCCAGTATAGAGCTATGCAGTGCAAAGGCAGGCGTGCATGGATATAAGGATATAGTGATGTCAGGCTATAAGGATTAATAATTATGAAAATGCAGACAAATGACAAGGTTTTGATGATTATACCGGCATACAATGAGGCCGGAAGTATAGAAAAGGTTATATCTGAGCTTAAGGATGACTACCCACAGTATGATTATGTTGTCGTGACAGATGGATCGACAGATGGAACAGACAGAATATGCATGGAAAATGGATATAACCACGTGAGACTTTCTGCAAATCTGGGACTTACCGGCTGTTTCCAGACAGGGATGAAATATGCATACAGATATGGCTATCCTTATGCTGTCCAGTTTGATGGAGATGGCCAGCACAGGCCAGAGTTTATTGAAGCCATGAAAACAAAGATGGATGAGGGCTACGACATAGTTATGGGATCTCGTTTTATTATGGAAGATGGCAGCATGAAAGGGATGAGAGCTCTTGGAAGCCGGCTTATTAAGATGGCAATTAAGCTTACTACAGGAACTCTTGTTACAGATCCAACCTGCGGACTTAGGATGTATAATCAAAAGATGATAGATATATTCGCTAACAGACTTAATTATGCTCCGGAGCCAGATACTATTTCCTATCTTATCAAAAATGGAGCAAGGGTGGCTGAGGTGCCTGTAAAGGTAGCAGAAAGAGAAAGTGGGCAATCCTATTTAAAGCCTCTTAATGCAATAAAATATATGCTGAGAATGCTTGTATCTATTGTAGTTATTCAGAATTTCAGGGAGAAAGGCTAAAAGCGTAGTAATTATGCAGACATCAAGAAAAGATTTTGTATGGAATATGGCAGGAAGTATAGTATATGCATTTTCGTCTATGCTTTTGTCCTTCTTTGTTATGAATGTGCTTGGAGCCAGTGACGGAGGAATATTCGGCTTTGGCTTTTCCACCTATGGCCAGCAGCTTTTTATAATCGCATATTTTGGTATAAGACCTATGCAGATAACAGATGTAAAAGGGGAATATACCTTTGGAGATTACAAAAGGCTAAGAATGATAACTTCATTATTTGCTGTGCTGGGAGGTTTTGTTCATCTAGGATTTTTGTTCCTTAATGGGAATTACAGTCTTAACAAGGCAGCAATCATATGGCTTCTTGCCATATATAAGATTATAGACGGATATGCAGATGTATATGAGTCTGAGGCTCAAAGAGCAGGAAGACTCTGGGTAGGCGGAAGATCTCTTATGTTCAGGACTATATGGGCAATGAGTGGTATAATGCTTGGGGTTCTTTTAACAAGAGAGCTTATAATAGCTGCCTTACTTGGTGTCTGTTTTCAGCTTTTGTACTTTTTTATTTTTGAAAAGAGAGATTTTAAAAATTATGTTATCAGGGGAAATGAAATAAGCGTTGACAAAGCTTGTTCAGCAGCGAGGATAAATGCACTTTTTAATTCAGCCTTCCTTTTGTTCATCTCAGTATTTTTGGATTTTTTTGTATTTTCAGCGGCAAAGTATTCGATAGACAGGCTTATGACAGATGCAGACAGCGGTATTTTCAATATACTGTTTATGCCGACCAATATAATTTATCTTGTAGCTAATTTTGTTATCAAGCCATATATGACAAAGCTTGCCTTTGCATTTGAAAAGCATGATCTTATGCAGTTTAAGGCTGTATATAATAAGCTTCAGTATATTATTATAGGACTTATAGTATTTTCACTTGCAGGCGTAATGTTACTTGGAAGACCGGTACTTTATATACTGGAGCTGATACTTGGAAGCTCATATGCTGGAATGCTTACAAGATATAAGTCTGCATTTTTCTGGATTATAGCTGGAGGCGGAATTTATGCTCTTGCCAATTTGTATTACTATATACTTGTAATAATAAGGCAGCAGAAAAATATCTTTTTTGTATATCTTGCAGCTACTGTGGCCGCAATTTTACAAGGAGGACTGCTGGTTAAGGCATGTGGAATAAATGGTGCAGCATATACTTACCTGGGTCTTATGTTTGTACTTTTGTCTGGCTTTGTCTATATAAGCAGAAGAGAAATCAAAAAGACGTTTTTGAATAAAATTAAAGAGGAATTATGAATATAGATGAAATAAGTTTAGACGTGATAATCCCCTCATATAGACCGGGAGTTAAGTTTCTAAAGCTTGTTAATGGCTTGGGTAAGCAGGATCATCCCGTAAATAAACTCATAATAATGAACACAGATGAGCGTGAAATGAGCAGGGAAATCTTAGATGAGCTTAACAGACTGAATGAAGAGAAGAGCTCATCACTCTTTGGAAAAATTGAATTACATCATATATCAAAGGCTGAATTTGACCATGCTTTTACAAGGGCTAAGGGAGTAGAATATTCAAAGGCAGAGGCATTTTTATGCATGACTGATGATGCGGTACCTTGTGATGAAAGACTTATTTCAGAGCTTTTAGAAAGCTTATACGGGGATGAAAAAATAGCAGAAGCCTATGGAAGACAGCTTCCACTTGAGGATACAGATTATGCTGAGCGGTTTACAAGAGATTTTAATTATCCGGATACATCTTTTATAAAATCTGAATCAGATATAGAAAAATATGGAATAAAGACATATTTTGCTTCAAATGTATGCTGTATGTATAAGCGGGATATATATGACAGCCTTGGAGGATTTAGCGGACCTGCTATATTTAATGAGGACATGGTATATGCCGCAGCTGTGATAAAAAACGGATATAAGATAGCATATTGTGCTGAGGCAAGGGTTTTGCATGCACATAGCTATACAGCTAAGCAGCAGCTAAAAAGAAACTTTGACCTTGGTGTAAGTCAGGCCATGCATAGAGAAATTTTTGATGAGGTACCTTCAGAGGGCGAAGGAATAAGACTTGTTATAAGCACTATGAAATATCTCATCGGTATAAGAAAATATTATCTTATACCAAAGCTGGTTATTCAGTCGGGTTCAAAATTCATAGGCTACAGACTTGGAAAAGCATATGAAAGGCTTCCGGACTGGATGATAATGAAGCTTGCCATGAATACAAGCTTTGCAAAGTCAAGGCTCTTAAAGAGCAGAGAGGATAAGAAACTATGACAGCACTTTTAAGAATAATACTGGTAATAGTATCGCTTGGAACGTTTGCACTGGTTATTCAGAAGATAAGAGCGGCAAAAATGCAGATAGATGATTCGATATTCTGGGTGCTTATATGTCTTATGTTTGTTATATTTGCCATTTTCCCTGCTCTGCCTGATTTTATGGCTAAAATGCTCGGAATATATTCTACACCGAACTTTTTATTTCTGTTTATTATTTTCGTTCTCTTACTCAAGGTATTTTCTTTGAGTATTCACATTGGTGTACTGGAAAAAAAAATGAGGGATATGGTTCAGGAGCAGGCGCTTGATGAATACGAGGATAAAAAAGCAATGAAGGAGAAAAATTAAGATGAAAGCAGTTATTATGGCAGGAGGACAGGGGACAAGACTTAGGAGTCTTGCAGCAGATATACCAAAGCCAATGATCCCTATTCTTGGAAAGCCTATACTTGAATATCAGATAGAAAATCTCAAAGAAAATGGAATAGAGGATATAATTCTTGTAATTGGTTATCTTGGAGATGCGATAAAGAATTATTTTGGAGACGGAAGTAAGCTTGGAGTAAATATAAGCTATTTTTATGAAGATCATCCTATGGGAACTGCGGGAGCTCTTTATTATCTTAAGGAAGAGCTTAAGGATGATTTCCTTCTAATCATGGGAGACCTTATGCTTTCTGTAGATTTTAACAGATTTATGAATGCCCATAAAAATAGCGGTGCTGAGGTAACGCTTTTTGTGCATCCAAATTCCCACCCTTATGATAGTGATATTATTGTTACAGATAAGGTTGGAAAACTGGAGGACTTTACAGAAGCAGGCTTAAATAAAGCAATAAGTACAAAGATGTCAGTACCTGTAACAGGAGTGGTAGGGAAAAAAGAAGAAAGAAATGAAGATGTTCATAATCAGGTAAATTCAGGGATTTATGCATTTTCAGGAAGAGTCTTAGATAAAATAGCTCTGCCTAAGTCAAAGGAAGAGATTGATAAGGAGCTGGAGAAAGCAAGACTTAGAGGAGCTTTGGAGGAAGAAATCAAAAAAATATCAAAGTCTGGAAAAATAGACCTTGACAAGGATGTTATAAGACCGCTTATTTCTGAGGGAAAGGTGTATGCTTATCATTCTACAGAATATGTTAAGGATATGGGTACGCCTGACAGATATGCCCAGGTTGAAAATGATCTAAAAAATGGAACTGTTATCTCCAGAAATCTAAAAAATGCGCAAAAATGTATTTTCATGGACAGGGATGGTACAATAAATAAGCTGTGCGGTTTTATAAATAAACCTGAAGAAATAGAGCTTTTTGCTGGTGTAGCTGAGGCGGTAAAGCTTATAAATGCTTCCAGATATCTTGCGATAGTAATAACAAACCAGCCAGTTGTTGCAAGAGGAGAATGCAGCTTTGAAGGACTGGACGATATAAATAAAAGACTTGAGGTGGTACTTGGAAAAGAAGGAGCTTATATAGATGACCTCTTTTACTGTCCTCATCATAAGGACAAGGGCTTTGATGGCGAGATAAGTGAGCTTAAGTTTAACTGCAACTGTAGAAAGCCTGAGCCAGGACTTATATTTAATGCGGCAGAAAAATATAATATAGATCTTTCTGCTTCATATATGATAGGAGACAGTCTGGCAGACATAGAATGTGGTAAAAAAGCAGGTGTAAAGACAGTGCTGGTAAATACAGGTGAGCAGGATAAGAAGTCTGCTGAAAAACTTGCAGATATGGAAGCAGAAAATCTGTTAGAGGCTGTAAAAACTATACTTTCAGAATAAATAGCCTGGGATTTTATTAGATGTTTATTTGTCGCTGTAATTTACGTCTGAAATCCACATTTTGATTTGGAGAAGATTTGACAGATGACAATAGCATTAACAAATGTTATAATATTCGACAAAATATCTGCATAAGCAGATATAAAATACTTTATTATGGAGGAACCTGATGAAGGGATATGTTTCAGCAGATGGAACAGTGAGATTAAACGGAAATAGTAGATTGAAAACGAGTGATATTACACTTATAGCTTTTGCAGCAGGACTCATGGCAGTTTGCTCATGGATAAGTATACCCTTTGCAGTACCATTTACAATGCAGACCTTTGCTGTTTTTTCCTCGGTTGGAATACTTGGAGGTAAGAGAGGAAGTATTGCTGTAGCAGTATATATACTTCTTGGAGCAATTGGACTTCCAGTATTTTCAGGTTTTACAGGAGGAGTAGGAGTGCTGTTTGGAATAACAGGAGGCTATATAGCTGGTTTCCTTTTTTCAGCATTGTTTATGTGGCTTTGCGAGGTTCTTTTTGGAAGAGGTAAGAAGGTTCTTTTTCTTTCAATGCTTGGCGGACTCCTTATCTGCTATGCTATAGGCACAGTTTATTTTAGGTATATATATACAAGAAATACTGGAGATATAGGTATTCTTGCAGTTCTTTCAAGCTGTGTATTTCCTTTTGTTTTACCAGATATAATAAAGATACTGCTTAGTATGAGCCTTACAGGCACAATTAGAAAATATTTAAACAATAATTAATTTTCAGGAGGTTTTTTTATAATGGATGCAGATCCCGGAGCGGCTAATTTAATGATACAGCTGGCTATACTATTTGTTTTTATTTTAGTCAATGCATTTTTTTCAGGTGCAGAGATGGCAATTGTATCAGTTAACAAGAATAGGATTCATAAGCTTAAAGAGGAAGGCGACAGAAAGGCAGCACTCATAGAAAAGGTAGCAGCTGATTCTACAAGATTTCTGTCAACTATCCAGTTAGCAGCAACCTTTGTAAGCTTTGCAGCATCTGCTTTTGCAGCAAATAGTGTTTCCATGGAGCTTTCAGTTAAGCTTCATTCGGCAGGACTTCCTTATAGCAAGGGAATTGCCAATTTACTTGTAACACTTATTCTTGTTTATATTTCACTTGTATTTGGAGAGCTTGTTCCAAAGAGGATTGCTTTGCAATATGCAGAAGGTTTCAGTTTCTTTTGTATAAAGCCAGTATATCTGCTTTCACGTATATTTGCACCTTTCTCAGCTTTGCTTACTGTAAGTACAAATATTTTTCTTAAGATAATTGGACAGCACCACGAGAAGTTAGAGCAGGATGTTTCAGAGGAAGAAATAAAATCCATGATAGAAACTGGAACAGAGACTGGTGTATTTAATGATATAGAGAAAGAAATGATTACCTCTATTTTCCTTTTTGATGATAAAAAAGTAAGAGAGGTAATGGTTTTAAGACAGGAAATGGTGGCAGTCAATCTCAATGAGCCACTCAATGAATACATAGACGAAATATTGCTTTCAAGGCATTCCAGAATTCCTGTATATGAGGACAATATAGACGATATAATAGGTATTCTGAGCATGAAGGACTTTGCCATAAAGGCCAAGGAATGCGGAAGCTTTTACGACGTAGATGTAAGAGCTCTTCTTAAACCAGCTTATATTGCATCAGAAAATATGAAGACCGATGCACTCTTTAGGGATATGCAGCAAAAGAACTGCAAGGTGGCCATCATAGTAGATGAATATGGCGGTGTAAGCGGAATGATTACAATGGAGGATCTTGTTGAAGAGATAGTCGGAGAAATCTATGAGGACTATGAGGAAGTAGAAGTTCCTATCAGGAAAATAGATGGAACACATTATGAGCTTTTAGGCTCAGCGCTTCTGAGTGAAATCAATGAGGAGCTTCACATGCATATAGAAAGTGAATGTGATACCTTAAGCGGATATCTTATGGAGCTTCTGGATTACATTCCAAGCGAGGAAAAATGTCCTATAAATATTTCGGACAAAGAGGCTTCATATACCATTACTGGTGTAAAGGACAGAGTTATAAGTATGGTAAAGCTTGAACTTAAGCCAGAAGAAACAGAAGGATCCGATGAGGAGATAGAGAATATATGATGACAAATAAATCCCGGGAAGCAGTAGCTTTTCGGGATTATCTTAATGATGAGGAAGAAATCAGCCTTACAGAGCTTGTAAAAAGGTGTAATGCTAATGACAATACAGCATATAGCTTTCCAGAGGATGCAGACTGCTACGGTCTTATTTATTTAGATGGAAGGCTGTGTTCTGCCATAGCATTATTTGGAATTGGCGGGAGCAGCAATGGAAAAGCTGTAGACGAGATAGCTGCCTGGACAGATCCTGAATATAGGAAGCAGGGGCTTTTTACAAGGCTCTACAGCGAGCTTTGTGAAACCTATGAAGTTGCTGAAGTAAAAAGATTTGCAGTATATGAAAATACTTCAGCAGCTGCAACACTCAAAGCCATAGGTGCAGAACATATTTATGACGAATGCATTATGAGGCTTAGGTTAAATAGTGCGGACGATATATATAGAGAGGAAGAAAAATTTGATTCCATATATTCAATCCTCAATGAAATGGATATATCTGAGGATGGAATCTGCGAATGCCGTTATGGAAGCTGTTCATATAAAGTTTACGGAAACGAAGCATATATTTATGGTGTACTTATATATGACAGTTTCAGGTCACAGGGTTACGGTTTTAAAATGATGTATAGTCTGCTTAAGCAGCTAAGGGAAAAAAAGATAAGCTCATGCTTTTTGGAAGTAAACAGCCTTAATATACCGGCGGTGGAGCTTTATAAGAAAACGGGATTTAAGATAGAGGAACGTATTAAATATTACGAACAGGTCACTAATCTTGAATGAAAATGTCAACTATGATAAAATAAAAAGCTATGATAATAAATACATCACGAAATCAAAAATTGTGCTGGATTCTGTTTATTATTTATCTCATAGGACTTACTTATTTCACCTTCTTTGCAGAGGCTCTTGGGAGAGCAAATGTGCTGGAAGCTGGGCAGGCGATAAAATTTAATTTAGTTCCATTTAGAGAAATAAAGAGATTCTGGATATATAGAGAGCAGCTTGGATACGGAGCATTTATTTTAAATATATTTGGAAATGTGCTTGCGTTTATTCCTTGTGGCTTTCTTCTTAGTGTAATATCAAGAAGGTGTAGATTTTTTGCATTAAATATGGTAATTGGCCTGTTCATAAGCTTTCTTATAGAATGTACCCAGCTTTTATTCAGAGTAGGAAGCTTTGATGTTGATGACATGATATTAAATACGCTTGGTGTATGTCTTGGATATGCTGCCTATGTCCTTGTCCAGCATTTAAGAGCTGCAAGAAGGAAAAAAAAAGAAAGAAGAATTGTCAAAATCAGACAGATAGACCCGGATGAATATATTGATTTTGATAAAAGCAGGTAATCATTTTTATAAAAGGGAGATCAATGGCTTTTAAAAAGGAAAATAAAAAGAGATATTCATATATAAGAAAGGCATACAGCAAAAATGGATGGATTAGCTTTGCTATAGGCCTGCTTGTTATAATACTTAGCTTTGCTTCAATAGCTATTTCCGTATATCAGGGGGGCAGGGCAAGTATGTTATCCTCCTCACTTGGATTTTCAGCTATAGTCTTTTCGATAATGGGACTTTGGTTTACAAGACTTGGCTTAATGGAAAATGATAAAAATATGCTATTTGCAAAAATAGGCGGCATAGCTTCATTTATTGTAGTAGTTTTCTGGATTATTATAATGCTTTAAGGAGATATGGATATGGAATACAATGAAAATGTAATAGAGATAGATTACAGCCTCTCCGCATTTAAAGAAAGATATGAGCTTTCCATAGAGAGGATTAAGGATATAGATTATAAAATAAACACAGACTTTGCGGCTTGCTTTAGAGAAATAAATGAATTTATTCTTTTATGCGATAAGGAGTTCAGGGAAAGAAAAGCAGACAAAGAAACCAATACAAGGCTGTTTAAAACTTACACAGATGAAGAATATGAAAGTTCCTATTTAAATCCCCAGTATGCAAATAAAAAGCTCGGTAAATACGGTGAGCTGTTTTCGGTATGGTATATGGAGCTTAGAGGCTTAGTTCCATTTTTATATGAAGAGCGTATCAAGGATATGACAGTAATGCTGGAGACTCATATCCAGATTTATAATGAGTTTGAAGAAAAGTATAATGAAGCAGAAAAGCTGAAAAAGGAAGGTTTAGCTGCTGAGGATATTCCTGAATATGAAATAATCAAAGATGTTTTATATTCATATATGTATGATTACTGTTCAGAATTTGTGGAAGAGCAGCTTGAAGAGGAACTTACCGGAGCAAGATCATTTGCAAGGGAAATTGTTATGAATGCCGAGCTTTCTGATCTTTCAGAGCATTCTTATCTTTACAAGATGGGAGAATGGATAACAGATGAAGAATTAAAGACAGCAGAGGTCTTAAATGCTTTATCTAAGGAGCAGATAGTAGCAATGGCCTCAGCTTATACTGAAGGCTATATCAAAGGCTTTGAGATGACAGGCAAGGATGTAAGCAGAAAATCCACAGTTGTATGTTATCTTCCTCTCGGACTTGAAAGATTTATGAGAGAGGCGATTAAGCAGTTCGAAGCAAGGGGACTTAAGGTCATAATTAATAGAAATCCGGTACATTTGATCAATAGAAGACTTTCTGGAAATGTTAAACCAGGCTTTTATGGAGCTGTAAACCGTCAGCTCGTATATGACCACAAAAATGATATGGGTCTTTTCCAGGGAGACAGATTGAATGCACAGAAGCTCCAGGCTCTTAGAAATGCGTATGAGTGTTTTAAGGAAGCGGCTTCTCTTTATTCTGGAAATGCCTGTGTAGAGATTTTTGGTGAGGAAGGCTTCGTACCTGTAAATAAAAAAGAAAATGTTCAATATACAGAACATCAGATAAAATGCAATAGCGAATACTTGAGAAAAGCACATGAGATAGCAGATATGTATAAACCGGATGAGGAAACAAGCTTTTGTATAATAGCCTGGCCAAGACCTCATATTGCAGATAATACCTCTGCTTCATATAGGGAGATTTTTGAAGAGTTCATACGCATAAATACTCTTCCTGTAGAAAAATGGCAGCATATTCAGCAAAAGCTTATAGATACTATGGATCAGGCAGAATATATCCATGTGAAGGGAAAAGGCAAAAATAGTACGAATCTTAGGATAAATCTTAGAAAGCTTAATTCACCTGAAAGTGAAACAAATTTTGAAAACTGTCTTGCAGACGTAAATATTCCAGTGGGAGAGGTATTTACCACACCTGAGCTTAAAGGAACTAATGGAAAGCTGTTTGTAACAAACTTCTGCCTTGGAGAATATATTTTTAAAAATATATTTGTGGATTTTAAGGATGGAATAGTTGCAGATTATGGCTGCGATAATTTTGCAGATAAGGAAGAAGGAAGACGGCTGATAGAAACAGCTATATTTAAAGAGAAAAAACAGCTTCCAATGGGAGAATTTGCAATAGGCACAAATACGGCTGCCTATAGCACAGCCAAGAAGTATGATATTTTCCCTAAGCTTCCTGTGCTTATAGCAGAAAAGACAGGACCGCACTTTGCTGTAGGAGATACCTGTTATTCCCATGAGGAGGAACTTGTAGCATATAACCCAGACGGCAAAAGAATCACAGCCAGGGAGAATGCTTTTTCAATTCTTAGGAATACAGAGCCGGAAAAAGCTTATTTTAATGTGCATGTAGATATAACTCTTCCATATGATGAGATAGAAGAGCTTACAGCATGCCTGAATAATGGAGAGAAAAAGAAAATAATAGAAGAGGGAAGATTTGTACTGGATGGAACCAAAGAGCTTAATGAGGTACTTTAAAAATATATTATTATTTTCAGCCGTCTCGACGCTGACACTTACTCAGGGCTGTTCAAAAAAAACAGAAGCAGATATTGATGAGGCAGCAGTTTATTCTGAAGAGAATGAAACAGTGGAAGTTTCTACAGAGGCTAAAAGCATGGAAACTTATCCGGAAACAGTAAAGGCCTATGGTGTAAATGAAGAAGTTTCGCCATATTTTGGAGTAATGCATGCGGTTTTACTGGATATTCAGAAAGATAAGACTACAGGAGAGGTGCTATATACATTTCAGGACATTAAGGATCCGGAAAATGCATGGGCTGTTCCTGAAATAGAGATAGGCTCGATAAATACAGAAATGGAAAAGGGCAATGAAGTAGTATTGCTTTTTAATGGAGATATAATCAACGAAAGTGAAGAGGTCGAATTTATTTCAATACTTCCAGAGGATGAATATACTATAAAAAGGGCAGAGGGAGTCACTGATAGCAATATCATGACATCCTTTAAGCTTATAACAAAAGAGGGAAATGAAATCGGCTTCATAAAGGACAACTGTCTTATGGAAGATGGAGTCATGCAGGAAAATGCAGGGGAGAGTGTAGTTGTCTACTATGCAGAAAGCAGGACTGATGGAAGTAATTATCCTTTGAAGATATATTCCAAATAAGATTGGAGGATTAAGTTTATGTATGAAATTGCTTTAGAAAGCTTTTCGGCCTCAGATATTGCTGAATCTGGTCAGTGCTTCAGGATGTCACCTCTTAAAGAAGAGGGAGCATATAAGCTTGTTGCTTTTGGAAAATATTTAAAAATTGTACAAAAAGAGGATGGTAAGATTCAGTTTCATTGCAGTGAAAATGAATTTAATGAAATATGGAAGGAATATTTCGATTTAAATAGAAATTATTCAGATTTTCAGAAGGTAGCTCTGGAAGACGATATCTATCTTAAGCAAGCCATAGCTTTTGGAAAGGGTATCAGGATACTTAATCAGGAGCCTTGGGAAATGCTTATTTCATTTATTATTTCGCAGAGAAAATCTGTACCAGCGATACGAACAAGCGTTGAGAGACTTTCTGAGAGGTTAGGGAAGCCTATATACAGCGATAATGGAAGTGGTGATATTCTGGAATATTCCTTCCCTTCACCTGAGAAACTTGCGGAGGCTGATATAGATATTCTTTCAGAATGTGGTCTTGGATACAGAACAGAATATGTCGCAAATGCTGCAAGATCTGTGCTTCGGGGAGATATTGATTTTGAGTTTCTTAAATCTCTGGAAACAGATCATCTCATTGAAGAGCTTATGAAGCAAAAGGGAGTAGGAATAAAGGTAGCATCCTGTGTAGCACTCTTTGGTTTTCATCGTCTGGATGTAGTCCCTGTCGATGTTTGGATGAAGAGGGTAATAGATACTGTTTATAATGGCGAGCTTCCAAAGGAATATAAGCCATATGCTGGAGTTATTCAGCAGTATCTGTTTAATTATGCAAGACTTAATGGAGTGGAGTTTTGAGTAAATATTTAAAAAAAAGCTTTTTAAAAAATATTGTAGTATTAATGCTTACATGCTTGGTAAGCTTAACTATGCTGATAAATTCTATTGCGGCTCCCTGGGGAGTACCTGATGAAGAAATAACGGCAGGAGCTGCTGTAGTCATGGATGCAGATACGCATACTGTGCTTTATGGCAAGGAAATGAATAAGCAGTGCTTTCCGGCTTCTATTACAAAGCTTCTGACAGCACTTATAGTTGCTGAAGAATGCAGTCTCGATGAGGTGGTAACAGTATCAGAAACTGCTTTGCAAAATATGGAAGCAGGGGCTGTTGTAGCCTATATAAAGCCCGGAGACAAGCTTACAGTAAGAGATTGTCTGTATGGAATGCTGTTTAGATCTGCTAATGATATTGCAAATGTACTTGCGGAGCATGTTTCAGGAAGTGTGGAAGCATTTTCAGAAAAAATGAATGAAAAGGCAAAGGAGCTTGGATGTAACAGCAGTAACTTTGTCAATCCAAGTGGCCTTACAAGTACAGAGCATCTTACTACAGCCTATGACATGGCTCTGATTGGTGCAAGCTGTATGGATAATAAAATTCTCATGCAGCTTTGGAATGAAGAAAGCTATAAGATGCATGGAATAAGCGAAAAACCTGATGGCTTTACTGTGACTGTCGGACATAAGATGCTTAGAAAAGAAAATGAATACTATGATGAAAGAGTAACTGGAGGAAAGACTGGATTTATATCAGCAAGTGGAAATACACTTGTGACCTTTGCTGAGTCAAATGGAAGACGACTTGTTGCTGTCTGCCTTCAGGATAAAAATCCAGAGCACTATCTGGATACAAAGGCTCTTTTAGACTTTGGATTTAATTACTTTTTCAACAAAGACAGCTCTGAGCTTATAAAGTATGATGAAATAGAAAAACAGCTTATAAACGATAAAATCATAGAAGCTGGAAAAAATAATCTTTCTACAGATAAGACACCTTTCGTAACACTTCCAAATGGAGCAGATCTTGAACAGGTAAAATGGGACTATGATTACAATCTTCCCGGATATGCCCCTGAAAATGCTGTTGCAAAAATGAGTGCAGAATATCAGTCTTATCCTGTGGGAGAATATTATCTTTTAAATGACAGAGAATCAGATCTTGTAATAACAGATATGCCTGAAGAGAAAAGTGAAGGAAAGGGTATATCATTAGCTGTAATAATTTTCCTTGTTATAATTTTAAGTCTTGCAGGAGGTGCATTTATGTATGTAAGCTCTGTGAGAAGAAGAGAAGCTGACAAGAGGAGAGAGGCCTTAGAAAGAAGGCGCAGGAGGCTTAAGAGCATGAATGTAAGCGAAGAAGAGTTTAACGAAATGCTCGATAAGTACAGACAGGAGCATAAGCGGAGATAATTATATAAGATGGAAATAAAAAGCAAGCTTAAAGACCAGGGCTATGAGGCACTTAGCTATCTTGTAGCAGGAGTTTTGACCACAGTAGTGGACTATATCGTATTTATATTATTAAACGAATATTTCAAGCGTGAAGCTATCTTTGGTGAAAGTATTTCTGTACTTATAGCTACAGCAACTTCATGGTTAGCGGCAGTTGTTTTTGCTTATATAGTAAATAAGCTTTTTGTATTCAAAAATTATAATTTCAAACCTGGATATCTGCTTAAGGAAGGCACAGCATTTTTTGCAGCCAGAATCATAAGTGGAATTATAGTTATGGCAGCTATGTGGATCATGGTAGATATGTTAGCTATGAATGAATATTTTTCTAAGATAGTTACCTCTGTTTTTAATATAGGATTTAATTATGTTGCAAGCAAATTATACATTTTCAGAAAAACAAAATAAAAACCTAAGGATGGCATATATCTGTGCTTTTGTTGCACCGGTTATCATTCTTTTGCTGATACTTATCTGTGGAAAGGTATTTCCATTTGGAAAGCAGTGTTACCTCAGAACAGATATGTACCACCAGTATGCCCCTTTTTTGTCAGAATTTAGGGAAAAGCTTCAGACAGGAGGTTCTCTTCTTTATAGCTGGGACATAGGTCTTGGTGTGAATTTTACCTCTCTCTATGCTTATTATCTTGCCAGTCCATTTAACTGGCTTGTTGTACTGTGTCCAAGACAGTATGTGATAGAATTCATGACTGTAATGACTGTTGTAAAGGCCGGCCTTGCCGGTCTTTCTATGGTTTTCTATCTTAAGCATAAGACTAAGAATCCAGATTTTGGTCTTGCCTATTTTGGAATTTTCTATGCCCTTTCAGGTTATATGTGTGCATATTACTGGAATGTAATGTGGATGGACTGCATTATTTTATTTCCAATTATTATGTATGGCTTCGAAAAAATGCTTAGAGGAGAGTCAGGACTTATATATGCCTTAAGTCTGGGAGTAAGCATACTTTCTAATTATTATATATCCATCATGATATGTATGTTTCTGGTAATCTACTTCTTTGCTTACCAGTTTATCTATAAACCAGAGAATATATGGGATTTTATAAAGCGGGGAATGAACTTTGCCTTATTCAGCCTTATTGCAGGAGGAATTTCGGCAGTGCTTTTGCTGCCAGAGATAGCAGCACTTTCGCAGACAGCCTCATCAGATATAAATTTCCCTAAGACCTTTAGTGCATATTTTTCTATTGCAGAAATGTTTGCAAGACATCTTCCTATGGTTGAAACAGAGCAGGCACTTAACCACTGGCCTAATATATACATGGGCATAATGGTATTTTTGCTGCTCCCAATATATCTTGTAACACCAAGGATCAAGCTTTCAGAAAAAGCCGTATATCTTTCAATGGTTTTTATTTTTCTTACTGGCTTTTCTGTAAACGTATTTAATTTTATCTGGCATGGACTGCACTATCCTAATTCTCTGCCGGCAAGACAATCCTTTATATATATTTTCCTGATGCTCTATATCTGTTTCAGAACCTACTCAGTAAGAGCCTTTATTACAAAAAAACAGCTTATGGGGGCCTTGCTTTTTGCAATAGGCTTTGTCCTCTATTCTGAAAATGAAATAGAGAATAAACAGTTTGCATTTTGGATATTCTATCTTGCTATCATACTCCTGGTTTTATATACAGCTGTTATCGCAGCTTATCTCAAGAGGAGTATAAGCACAAAAAAGGCAGCACTATGGATGCTTGTACTTGTACTCTTTGAGGTTACGGGAAATGCTGCCTATACCTCAATAACTACTACAAGCAGGGAAGCTTATACCGAGGACAATGAAAATGTCAGGGCACTTGTAGATTCATTATTCCCGGCTTCGGATTTCTTTAGAATAGAAAAGATGAATCCAAAGACAAAAAATGACGGTGCATGGATGAATTTCCCATCAGTTTCTTTGTTCTCATCTATGGCAAATGCAGATTGCAGTGCCTTATTTAAGAAGCTTGGCTGTGAAGCGTCTACAAATGCATATAGCATTAAGGGCTCCACACCATTTGTTAATATGCTGTTTTCTGTGAAATACAGTATTTATGACAGTGCCCAGGAAAATGGAGAGGAAAAGAGCTTTATTGAAAGCAGAGGGGAGTCCTATCTTTATAAAAATAATTACGCACTTCCTCTTGGTTTTACGTTACCTAAGGATTTTGATAATTGGGTAATGGAGCTTGACGATCCTGCACTTGTACAAAATTCAATCTGTGATATGTTAGGAACACCTCATGTACTTGTGCCTAATACTGAGATTGGAAATTCAAATGGCAGGAGCTATGCTGCAACCATTGGAGAAGATGGAGAATATTATGCTTATATAAAGAATAATAATATCAAGAAGGTTACAGCAAAATATGGTGACAAGGAAAAAACATTTGAGCATGTAAACAGGGGATATCTGCTTGAACTTGGCATGTGCTATGAGTCAGACCTTGTAAAAATAGAAGCTGAAACAGATACAAATGATCTTGATGTACAGCTATATAGATTTGATTATAAGGCTTTGAAAGAAGCATATGAACAGCTTTCACAGGAACCGCTCAGGCTCACTGTATGGGAAGATGACCGTATAAAGGGAGATGTTACTGTTACTGGAGATGAGCTTGAAGTAAAGAAGCTGTTTATGAGTATACCTTTTGATGAGGGCTGGACAGTGAAGGTAGACGGCAAAGAAGTATTACCTATAAAGCTTTTTGATACCTTTATGGGATTAGAACTTACAGTAGGACAGCATGAGATTGAGCTTAGCTTTATGCCAAAGGGACTTAAGATAGGAGCAATTGTTTCAGTATTTTCATTCCTGCTTCTTATTGCCGTTACTATTATCCAGTATTTTGTCATAAAGAAGAAAAATGCAAATCTCACAGAGAGTTACTATGATGACGAAGACTATTATGATGACGAA
>JAUNDV010000012.1:0-33457 GCA_030525875.1 Eubacteriales bacterium | reverse complement strand
GAAGATGATATAGGCGGGGAATATTTTGATGAGGAATATCCAGAAGATGAAGATACGGATGAACTTGATAAAATCCTTAACAAAAATGGCAGTAAGATAGACTATATTAAATTTCTTCAGGAAAAAGAAGATATAGTTGATGATAGTAACAACAAGAAAAAATCTGTGCATGAAAGCTGTGAGGAAATAGACAGACTTGTTGACTATCTTGATAGTAATAAGGAAAAGAAATAAAGTTCACAAATAAAAGGGGGGCTAAATGAAAATAATAAGTGGAAAACCTGTAGCAGAGCATATCAGGGCAGAGGTTACAGATAAGCTGTATGGTGTGGAGGCCATGCTTGGCAGAAAACCTAAGCTTGCCATACTCAGAGCAGGAAATGAGGCAGCAGATCTGAGTTATGAGAGAAGTGCCATCAAAACGATAGAACAGTGCGGAATGGAAGCGGAGTCAGTAAGTTTTCCTAGAGAAGTAAGTGATTCTGTATTTTCAAGAAGCTTTCATATGCTTAACGAAGATGCAAATGTAGATGGAATTTTGCTTATGAGACCATTTCCGCCTCAGATAAATGATGGCTTTATCACAAGCTGTATCGATTACAGAAAGGATATCGATGGTGTCAGTCCTATAAATGCAGCAAGTCTTTATATGGGGATGGACACACTTACACCTTGTACAGCACAGGCAGTTATAGAGATACTCAGATACTATAAGATCAATATAAGAGGAAAGCATGCAGTTATACTTGGACGTTCCAAGGTTGTAGGAAAGCCTCTGTCCATGCTTCTTCTAAATGAAGATGCAACAGTTACTATCTGCCATAGCCAGACTGAGGATCTAAAAAAGATAACAAAAAAGGCTGATATACTTATCAGCTGTGTAGGAAAGCCCCGCTTTATTAATTCTGAATATATTAAAAAAGGCTGTGTAGTAATAGATGTAGGAATTAATATTGATGAAAATGGTAAGATATGCGGAGATGTAGACTTTGACGACTGTGCTGAAAAGGCAAGAGCAATAACTCCGGTTCCCGGAGGTGTAGGGGCTGTAACCTCAGCTGTACTTGCAAAAAATCTTATAAAGGCAGCTAACAAAGATCTTTTATAATCAAATTAGTAAAGATAAAATATATGCCAGCATTATGGACTTGATGAAAATGTATTTTACGGGTATACTAGTAGCGTTTAAATACAGAAAGATAAATGCTGGTTATTATAACCTAAGATAGAAGGAGTTAATATTATGACATTACTTGAAACATGGCGTAACAGAGCCTACGGAGACGGACTCGACAATAACACACAGGAAAAGCTCTGGCAGGATTATTTCATTACAGAGAAGGGCATCTACGAGAAGATCTTAAGTGCACCTTTAGAGGTTATAGAGGGAAGTGTGAGAGAGCTTGCAGATCGTTTTGGAACAGATATTCAGACAATGACAGGATTTCTTGATGGAATAAATGAGTCATTAAAGGGATATGAGAATCCTATCGAGACTATGGATGAGGATACAGTTGTAAAGATCCAGATAGATCCAGAGAAGCTTTACTACAATATGGTAGATGCAAAGGCAAGCTGGCTTTATGAGCTTCCACAGTGGGATTCACTTATCTCAGAGGAGAAGAGAAAAGAGCTTTACCATGAGTGTAAGATAGCAGGAACTGTTAAGCGTGAGGAGAAGAAGGTTTACCCTAATGATCCATGTCCATGCGGTTCAGGCAAGAAGTATAAGAAATGCTGCGGAAAGAATGCATAAGTATTTTTAATCATTGAAAGAAGCAGGCAAATAATGCTAATATGAAGAAGGAATCGAATATATTCGGTTTCTTCTTTAATTATGTAGAACTTTTGAGGGGGAGGAAAATGAGAACACGTATTTTAATGAAAAGATTTCTGCCTTATTACAAAAAGTATACAGGAATCATGGCCATGGATTTGTTCTGTGCTGCTCTTACAACTGTATGTGAGATGGTTCTGCCATTGATATTAAGATATATTACTAACATAGGCATGACAGATCTTGGTTCTCTTACACTTAAGACTATACTTACCATAGGTGGTATATATTTTGTTTTAAGAATAATTGACGGAGCGGCTGCCTTTTACATGGCATATACAGGACACGTTATGGGAGCTGCCATAGAAACTGATATGAGAGAGGATGCATTCAAGCACCTTCAGAAGCTGTCGGATAATTATTTTAATAATACAAAAATAGGTCAGATCATGGCGAGAATAACCAGCGACCTGTTTGATGTTACAGAATTTTCACATCACTGCCCAGAGGAATTCTTTATAGCAGGACTTAAGATAACAGTATCTTTTATTATACTTTCAGGAATCAATCTCAAGCTTACACTTATAATCTTTATGATGATTCCACTTATGATCTTATCCTGTACTTATTTTAATCTTCAGGTAAAAAAAGCTTTCAAAAGACAGAGAAATCATATTGGAGAGCTTAATGCAAGGATAGAAGACAGTCTGCTTGGCAACAAGGTTGTAAGAGCCTTTGCAAATGAAGAAGTAGAGATAAAGAAATTCACAAATGACAACAAGGCATTTTTTGATATAAAGAAGGAATCCTACAAATATCTTGCTGCTTTCCAAAATACAGTAAGAATTTTTGATGGAATAATGTATGTTGTGGTTATCGTGGCCGGAGGCATTTTCATGATGAATGGAAAGATAGCACCGGGAGATCTCGTTGCTTATACGCTTTATGTCACAACTCTTCTTGCAACCATCAGGAGAATAATCGAATTTGCTGAGCAGTTCCAAAAGGGAATTACAGGAATTGAGAGATTTACAGAGCTTATGGATGCAGGCGTAGATATTTTTGATGATGAAAATGCCAAACCACTTCAGGATGTAAAGGGAGAAATCAGCTTTGAAAATGTCAGCTTTGAATATCCTGATGACCATATTCCTGTGCTTAAGAATATAAGTCTTAATATAAAGCCGGGAGAAAAGATAGCGCTTGTAGGCTCTTCAGGAGGTGGAAAGACAACACTTACCAACCTGATTCCGAGATTTTATGATCCTACAGAGGGAGAAATAAAGATTGATGGCAAGAACGTAAAGGAAATAAAGCTGGACAGCCTTAGAGGGAATATAGGAGTAGTACAGCAGGATGTATTCCTGTTCAGCGGAACGGTTTATGACAATATAGCATATGGAAAGCCTGGAGCTAAGAGAGAAGAGGTCGAAAATGCTGCAAGACTTGCAGGAGCAGATGAGTTTATAAGGCAGCTTCCGGAAGGATATGATACCTATGTAGGAGAAAGAGGCGTTAAGCTTTCAGGCGGACAGAAGCAAAGAATAAGTATAGCAAGGGTATTTCTTAAGAGTCCAAAGATACTTCTTCTGGATGAGGCAACAGCTGCCCTTGACAATGAAAGTGAGAAGCTTGTTGCAGAATCACTTGATAAGCTTGCAAATGGAAGGACAACTATTACTATAGCGCATAGATTAAGCACAATTGAGGGAGCTGACAGAATACTTGTACTCTCAGATGGGCACATAACAGAGGAAGGAAGTCACGAAGAGCTTATGGCACTAAAGGGAAGCTATTATCAGCTTTATACACTTTCCCAGAGAGATAAGGGTACGGGATATATAAAATCAAATTAAAGATGGAGACACAAAAAATGAGCTGTACATCTTGTACAGCTCATTTTTAACCATTCTTTTATCTGTCAATTCAAATAATACTAGCTTATTCTACACAATTACATGATCTTTCATGCCCTTTGTTAAGCTTTGATAAAGGCTCTCTGCCATTCATCAGGTATTAAGACGATAGAACTTATATAGAGTAAATCCTAAATATATATTAGAAAGGAAGTTTAAAGATTGATTATAACTTTACTACGTTAGTTGCCTGAGGACCCTTGTCGCCGTTTACAACGTCGAACTCTACAGCCTGACCATCTTCAAGTGTCTTGAATCCTTCCATCTTGAGACCTGAATAATGTACGAATACATCCTTGCCGTTCTCGTCTGAAATAAATCCGTAGCCCTTCTGGTTATTAAACCACTTTACTGTACCTTTCATATTTTTGCCTCCTAAAAAATAAAATCTGTTGGTATAACAGATAGAAAAAATATAACACTTATAAAAAAAAGTGTCAAATACAATATTATTACATTTTTTTGGTATTTTTTTAACAAAAAATTGAAAATACTCTTTATTCTATAAGAATAGTATGATATACTCTCGTCTGTTGACGTTTACATAAGTAATAAATTGGAGGGGAAAATGACAAACAAAGCAGATAAGAACCAGAGAATTGGCTTAATTGCAATGCTTGCTGTATGTGCAATTTTAGTTTTTGCAGGAGATCCTATTTATAATGCATTAGCAAGAAATAAAGAGGCTGCAAAGGCAGCACTTAATGATGGAAGCTATACATCTGAAATCGAACTTGAAGATGGCAGCAAATCAATCGTAAATATGACTTTAGAGGGTGGCGACGTAAAGAATGTCAGCTGGGATGTTGAGAATGCTGACGGAAGCTTGAAGTCAGATCTTTCAAAGGCAGGTCAGTATGTTATGACAGAGACAGGTCTTAAGTGGCATGAGCAGTCAGAGCTTCTTTCAAAATATGTAGTTGATAATAATACAGATGAGAATATCGCTATTAATGAAGAAGGAAAGATTGACGGAGAGATTGATGGTCTTTCAGGAGTTTCAATCGATATCAAGGATTTCAAGAATGGCATAGATGATTGCTTTAATCAGGCAGCATCAAATTCATAAGCTTTAAAATGAGGATTATATAATGAGTAGAAGAGTACCAGCAAAAAGGATAGCGTCATATGGACTTATGACAGCACTTGCGCTGGTACTTTCTTATGTTGAAGCAATTCTTCCATTGTCTCTTGGTGTTCCGGGTGCTAAAATAGGATTACCGAATATCATTATTATAGCAGTCCTGTATTATATGGGGACAAAGCCAGCAGTCTATATTTCAGTAATGAGAATATTTTTGAGCGGATTTATGTTTGGAAATCTGTTTGCCATAATTTATTCTCTTTTTGGACTTGTGTTCAGTATGGTTACAATGGTCATTCTAAAGAAAAGTAATAAATTTAGTATGACAGGCGTAAGTGTTGCAGGAGGGGTCATGCATAATCTGGGGCAGCTTACTGTAGCGGCTTTAGTTGCCGGACCTTATGTAATGAGCTATTTTCCTATGCTTATCTTTACAGGGGTTCTTGCCGGAGTTGTAATAGGATTGGTCGGAGGATTGGTGTCAAGGCGTTTATGGAGGTGTTTTAAATGAGTATTTACAAAAGTGTTGATAAGCTTGTGCAGTATGGACTTTTCTGTGGACTTATTATGGAAGAGGATGCAGTTTATGCAAGAAACAGGATTCTTGAGAGACTAGGTCTTGATTCATATGAGTATTCAGAGAATGATACTTTATTTACAGAGGAAAATAAGGCTGATATTCTGGAAGAAGTATTAAAGGAGCTTGATGATTATGCTGCTGATAAGGGACTTATAGATCCAGATACTGTTACAATGAGAGATTTGTTTGATACAAAGCTTATGAACTGTCTTATGCCAAGACCATCTGAGGTTGTTTCAACATTTTGGAAAAAATACGAAGAGAGCCCTAAGGCAGCAAGTGACTATTTTTACAAGCTTTCAGGAGATAGCGACTATATAAGAAGATACAGGGTAAGAAGAGATATCAAATGGAAGACAGATACCCAGTTTGGCCCTCTGGATATAAGTATTAACTTAAGTAAGCCAGAAAAGGATCCAAGAGACATTGCAGCAGCCAGAAATGCAAAACAGCAGGGATATCCAAAGTGCCTTCTCTGTCCTGAAAATGTAGGATATAAGGGAAGAGCAGATCATCCTGCAAGAGACAATCATAGAATTATCCCTCTTAAGCTGGATGGAGCTAAATGGGGACTTCAGTACAGCCCATATGTATATTACAACGAGCACTGCATAGTATTTAATACTGAGCATGTACCTATGCAGATCACAGAGGGAACCTTTAGAAGACTTCTTGACTTTGTAGATCTTTTCCCTCATTACTTTTTAGGTTCAAATGCTGATCTGCCAATAGTAGGAGGCTCTATTCTTACACATGACCATTTTCAGGGTGGATGCTATGAATTCCCTATGGCAAAGGCTGAAGCAGAGTTTAAGTACGAGCTTAAAGATGCAGACGGGCTTGAGGCAGAAATCGTAAAATGGCCAATGTCTGTAATAAGATTAAGATCAAAGGACAAGGACAGACTATCACAGGAAGCAGGAAGAATACTTGGCCTTTGGAGAGAATATACAGATGAAGCAGCAATGATATTTGCACATACTGAGGGAGAAGCCCACAATACCATAACCCCTATTGCAAGAATGAGGGGAGACAAATACGAGCTTGATCTTGTACTTAGAAACAATCTTACTACAAGCGAGCATCCTATGGGACTTTATCATCCGCATGCAAAGCTTCATCACATAAAGAAGGAAAATATTGGACTTATAGAGGTAATGGGCCTGGCAGTTCTTCCAGCAAGATTGAAGAAAGAGATGAGAGATATCGCAGATCTTATACTTAAGGAAGCTGGAAATGAAGATGCAGCAAAGAAAATTCAGGACGGAATGCTTAAATCAGAAAGTCTTTCAAAGCATGAGGAATGGCTTGGCAGCTGGATTTCAGATTTACTCAAGTTTGAGGTCAATGAAGAAAATGTTACCTCAAGATTAAATGAAGAAGTAGGTAAGGTATTCTGTGAGGTTTTGTGTGATGCAGGCGTATACAAATGTATAGAAGAAGGAAGAAATGCATTTGACAGATTCCTTTCTTATGCAGGCTACAAAAGAAAATAATTAAATTATAAATATAATAAGTTAAAGAAGACTATGCATTTTGCAAAGTCTTCTTTTATGTTATACTGGAAACATTAATCAAAAGTTATACAGCATTTTACGAAAATAATATTCTAAATCAAGGAGCATAAATATGACAAAAAACAGTAAACCAGATGTTAGTATAATTGTTCCAATATATAATGCAGAAAAAACAATAAGCCGTCTTATAGAAAGCATACTTGAACAGGAATATAAGAATTTTGAACTTATACTTGCAAATGACGGAAGCAAGGATAATACTCTGGATATTTGCAGAGGATATGCAAAAAAAGATGAAAGAATAGTTATTCTTGACAAGGAAAATACCGGAGTTTCTGATACAAGAAATCAGGCAATAGCTATGGCAAGAGGTGAATATCTGCAGTTTGCAGACAGTGATGACTGGCTTACACCTGATGCAACTTCCAGCTTTATTTTATCTGCAAAGGCAACTGGCTGTGACATGGTAATAGCAGATTTTTACAGAGTTATTGGAGACAGGGTATCAAGAAAGGGAAGTATAAAAGAAACGCAGGTAATGTCAAGAGAAGCCTTTGCTTCTAATATGATGGAAAGGCCGGCTGATTTTTATTATGGTGTTTTATGGAATAAGCTTTACAAAAGAAGCATTATAGAAAAATATGGTTTAAAAATGAATCCGGAGATAAGCTGGTGTGAGGATTTTATGTTTAATCTGGAGTATATAAGACATGCAGAGAGCTTTATAGCTCTTCAGGTTCCAGTTTATTATTATGTAAAGACAGAGCAGTCGCTGTCTAGTCAGGACTTAAGTGTAACAAAGACCATAAGCATGAAGAGAATGGTATTTGAATACTATCACAATTTCTATAAAAATGTATTTGATGAAGAAACCTATGACAAGAAGAAGCCATATATCTATAGATTCCTTTTGGATTTTGCAAGAGATGGAATGATTCCGCCAGCAATAATTTCGGATTCGACAAAGCTTGGAGAAGAAAGAATAAGTGTATACTCTGATTATATACTGGGAAATGATATGCTTTCAGAGGTATACAGGACGAGAAAACTTACAGAAGTAGTGCTGGAGCAGGAAGCACTCAGAAGAGAAATGAGTCTTGAGGAAATGGAAGTGCTTTATTACCTTTATTGCCATTATAAAGGAGGAAAGCTGAGCAAAAAATCCTTGGGAGAGTTTTTTGGACTTAGCCGAAATAAAATTTCCAAGAGTCTTAATAAGCTTGTGCAAAAAGGCTATATAAAGCTGGATGATAAGAGTGGCATAATCTTCCAAAACAGTTTTAATGAGCTGAAGGAGGCCTTTAAGAGGGCTGAACTAAGACTGGATAGTCTTATATTTGATGGCTTAAGTGAAGAAGAAATGCAGCTTGCAGAGGTTATCATAGAAAAATTAAAAAGAAATGTCATTAATGCATTAAAAACCAGAGATGAAATAAGACCAGAGGATCCTGAAAATACAGAAAAATATTCAGTAT
Organism: Eubacteriales bacterium; assembly: GCA_030525875.1. Taxonomy (GTDB): domain Bacteria; phylum Bacillota; class Clostridia; order Lachnospirales; family Lachnospiraceae; genus Avilachnospira. The sequence goes on along the minus strand of JAUNDV010000012.1, from coordinate 25,108 downwards.
AGATGAAAATTAGTGAATAAATGAATATTTATACATAAAACCCAAAAATAAATGTATAAATATTTAAAAAGTACTTGACTAATTGAAATAATGGTTCTATAATCTGTGACATAACAAAGAATTACTTGAATAAAAATACATTTTGGGAGAATACAATTATGAAAAAGAATCTTATTTTAATCGCAGCAGCAATTTCAGCTATGACACTTCTTTCAGCCTGTGGCTCAAAGAAGGAAGAAACAAGTGCAGCAGATGTAAGTGTAGAGAGTGCAAGTGCAGCAGAGACAAAGGCTGAGTCAGGAGAGAAGCAAGTACTTACAATGGCAACTAATGCAGAGTTTGAGCCATGGGAGTTCCATGACGGAGATGACATCATAGGTATAGATGCAGAGGTTGCAGCAGCTATAGCAGATAAACTTGGTATGGAACTTAAGATAGAGGATATGGCCTTTGATGCAGTTATTCCTTCAATCGCTTCAGGAAAATGTGATATCGGAATGGCAGCAATTTCAGTTACAGAAGAGAGAAAGCTTTCAGTTGATTTTTCAGACAGCTATGCAGATTCAGCTCTTCAGATACTTGTAAAGAAGGATAATACAGAGATTACAGGTGTTGATACTCTTGAAGGCAAGAAAATAGGTGCTCAGAACGGAACAACAGGAGATCTCAAGGCAAGCGAACTTGTAGGAGATGATAATGTAGAGCGTTTCCCATCATATTTTGAAGCTGTACAGTCTTTAAAGCAGGGCAAGATTGATGCCATAATAATCGATAAGGCTCCAGCAAAGGCTTTCCTTGCACAGAATGACGATATCATGCAGGCAGGTGAGGATCTTGATCTTGAAGAGTATGCTATCGCTATAAAGAAGGGAAATACAGAGCTTCAGGAGAAGCTTAACAAGGCTATTGAGGAGCTCAAGGCCGATGGAACTTTCGATAAGATCGTAGATAAGTATATTCCAGCAGAATAAATCTCAGTACATACTTAAAAAATATTTATAAATTTGATATTATTATAAGTATCCGGACTATAACAGTCCGGATACTTTGGTGCATAGAATAAGATTCGTATTTAATTTGTGTAGAAAGGTAGAAAATATGTTTGAAAATTTAGCTCCTTATTTTACAAAAGAACAGTTTTATTTAAACTTTATCGAGGATGACAGATTTGTAAAATATATTCTTGGAGGACTTAAGACGACTCTTCTTATAACATTTCTTGCAGTTATCTTGGGTATACTTCTCGGATTTATAGTTGGTGTTATAAGAGCTAGTCATGATAAGACAGGAAAGCTTAAGATACTTAATGGAATATGTCGTGTATATTTGTCAGTAATCAGAGGTACACCTGTAGTAGTACAGCTTATGATCATGTACTATTGTATCTTTACTTCACCAGATGCATCCAAGCTTGTTACCTCAGTCCTTGCCTTTGGTATAAATTCAGGTGCTTATGTTGCGGAAATTTTCAGATCAGGAATAATGAGTATAGATAATGGACAGTTTGAGGCAGGACGAAGCCTCGGCTTTAACTACACACAGACTGTATGGTATATCATTATGCCTCAGGCAGTAAAAAATGTACTTCCTGCTCTTTGCAATGAATTTATAGCTTTGCTTAAGGAAACATCAGTTGCAACTCTTATTGCAATGACAGATCTTACCTATGGAGCAAATGTTATAAAGAGCCGTACCTATAATCCTTATCTTCCACTGTTCATGGTTGCTTTTGTATACTGGCTGGTTGTTACTGTACTTACAGCACTTGTTGGAAGACTTGAGATTAGAATGAGAAAGAATGAGATGAGATAAGCAGAGGTGACAAAAATGAGTGAAAATAAAAATACAGCTTATGGCAATGCAAATATAGCTATGGGAGAAAAGCTTATAGAAGTGAAAAATCTCTGCAAGTCCTTTGGAAATGTTTCAGTTCTTAAGGATATATCTACAGACATAAAAAAGGGCGAGGTAGTCTTTGTCGTAGGCCCTTCAGGCTCGGGTAAATCTACATTTTTAAGATGCTTAAATCTTCTTGAGGTTCCTACAGGAGGAAATATTCTGTTTGAGGGAGAGGATATTACAGCAAAAAAAGCTAATATCGACAAGCTTAGACAGAAGATGGGCATGGTTTTCCAGCAGTTTAATCTGTTCCCACACATGAGCATTTTGAAAAATATGACAATCGCACCCGTAAAGCTCCTTGGCATGAATGAAAAAGAGGCATGTGAAGAAGCGGAAAGACTTTTAGACAGAGTAGGACTTCTGGACAAAAGAGATGCCTATCCTAACCAGCTTTCAGGTGGACAGAAGCAAAGAATAGCGATAGTAAGAGCGCTTATGATGAAGCCAGATGTAATGCTTTTTGATGAACCGACATCAGCTCTTGATCCTGAAATGGTAGGAGAGGTTCTTGGCGTTATGAGAGAGCTTGCAAGAGAGCACATGACCATGGTCGTAGTTACACATGAAATGAACTTTGCAAAAGAAGTTGCTGACAGAGTAATGTTTCTTGATGGCGGAGATTTTGTAGAGGAAGGTTCACCAGAGGAATTCTTTACAAATCCAAAGTCTGACAGATTAAAGCTGTTTTTGAGTAAGGTTTTATAATATTCAGGCAGAATATCTTAATAAAAATGAGCGCTAAGCAGACTGTACTTAGCGCTTTTATTGTGCTAAAATAATCAGATGTTTGTTATTGGCAGGGACAATAGATGTAATATAAACAAATGTAATATATACAGTTGTAATATATTTAGAATCAACATATACAGTTGTAATATATTCATAAGCAATATACATGGTGTTAAATAAAAACTTTGAGGGATGGAAAGATGAAAACAGGATTTGACAACGAGAAATATTTAAAAATTCAGTCAGAGCATATCAAGGAAAGAATCAGCAATTTCGAAGGAAAGCTTTATCTTGAGTTTGGAGGAAAGTTGTTTGATGATTATCATGCTGCAAGAGTGCTTCCGGGCTTTGCACCTGATTCAAAGCTTAAGATGCTTCTCCAGTTAAAGGATGAATCAGAGGTAGTTATAGCAATAAGTGCTGAGGATATAGAGAGAAATAAAAAAAGAGGCGATCTGGACATAGGTTATGACGAAGACGTTTTAAGACTTGTTGGCAATTTCAGGGATAGAGGACTATTTGTCAATTCTGTAGTAATTACAAGATTTACACCATCACCAGCTGTAAATCAGTTTAAGCAGAGACTTGAGAGAAAGAAGATTAAGGTCTATAAGCACTACTCAATCGAAGGCTATCCAAACAATGTTCCATTTATAGTAAGTGACAAGGGATATGGTAAAAATGAATATATAGAAACAACAAGACCACTTATTATAGTTACAGCACCTGGTCCTGGAAGTGGAAAGATGGCAACCTGCCTTTCACAGCTCTATCATGAAAATAAAAGAGGAATCAAGGCTGGATATGCAAAGTTCGAGACATTTCCAGTATGGAATCTGCCATTAAAGCATCCTGTAAACCTTGCATATGAGGCAGCAACCGCAGATCTTAACGATGTAAATATGATAGACCCTTTCCATCTATCAGCTCATGGAGAAACAGCTGTCAATTACAACAGAGATGTTGAGATTTTCCCTGTTTTAAGTGCTACCTTTGAAAGCATTTATGGAGAAAGCCCTTATAAGTCACCTACAGATATGGGGGTCAATATGATAGGAAAATGCATAACTGATGATGAGGTATGCAAGGAGGCTTCCAGACAGGAGATAATCAGGAGATACTTCAAGGCCAGAGAAGCTCTTATGAGAGAATCCGGCAGTGAAAAGGAAGTATATAAGATCGAGCTTATCATGAAGCAGGAAAATATTACACCTTCTGACAGAAGTGTCGTGGATCCTGCAAGAGAAAGGGCAAAGAAGGAAGGAAAGCCAGCTATTGCAATTGAACTTCCAGATGGAAAGATTATTACTGGAGGTACAACCAAGCTGCTTGGAGCTTCTTCAGCCGGAATTTTGAATGCACTTAAGGAGCTGGCGGGAATACCACATAAGACTCATCTTATAGCTCCATCGGCAATAGAGCCTATACAGAGATTAAAGATAGAGTATTTAGGTTCACAGAACCCAGCCCTTCATACTGATGAAACCTTAATTGCTCTTAGTATGAGTGCAGCAACAGATGAAAATGCAAGACTTGCCATGGAACAGCTTCCAAAACTTAGAGGCTGTGAGATTCATACCTCTGTAATGCTTGCCCATGTGGATCTGAAGATGTTCCAGAAGTTAGGTATACAGCTTACAAGCGAAGCAGTACAGGAAAAGAAATGATTCTGTTAGCATCAAAGTATGACAGCAATTTTAAATAAAATGTAAAAATAGCTTAACTCATAAAGTATGATTATATGTTATACTATTTTAGAAAATTACCTAGACAATAAGCTATATAAATATACGGAGGATAAGATTAATGTTAAAAAACACAATGAGGACAGGAGCAGCTGTACTTGCGGCTGCAATGCTTATGTCACAGACAGCATTTGCAGATACAGTTATAACTTCAAGTGATCCTTCATTAAATTATTCTACAACACAGGGACCTACAGGATCTAAGCAATTAAATGACAAGGGCTATCTTGAGTTTGACGGTCATAATAATTCAACCTCATCTTTTGTTAATGCAGGTCCGGGTGTAGCAAATGGAAGCCAGTCAGGTACACAAAGTGGAGCAGGAACACAGAATAATCCAACTGTTACTGATCCTAATGCAAATCAGGGCAATACAGCTGTGCAGAACCCTTCAGTCAATATTCCAAAGCCAGAGATAGCATCTGAAGCTGCCATCTTATATGATGCAACAACAGGCGCAGTATATTTTGAGAAAAATGCTGATAAGGCGATGTATCCTGCATCTATGACCAAGCTTATGACAGCTCTTCTTGCAGTTGAAAATCTTAAGCTTGAGGAACAGGTAGTATATTCAAAGACAGCTACATCAAATCTTGAGAGTGGAGCTTCCAATATAGCACTTACAGAGGGCGATAAGCTTACTGTTAAGGATTCATTATATGCACTTCTTCTCAAGTCTGCATGTGAGGTTGCCAATGGTCTCGCAGAGAAGGTGTCAGGCTCACAGGCTGAATTTGTTAAGCTTATGAACAATAAGGCAAAGGAGCTTGGATGCACAAATACTAACTTCGAAAATCCAAGTGGACTTAATGGGGCAAGCCATTATACAACAGCAAGAGATATGGCTCTTATTACAAATGCAGCTCTTAAGAATGAAACCTTAAAAACAATACTTATGACAAGATCATATAAGCTTCCTGCTTCAAAAAAGAGAAGTGAGACAACTATAACTAATGGAAACCTTATGATCAATCCTGCAAATAAGCAGTATGTTGAGGGAATTGTCGGAGGAAAGACAGGCTACACCTCAAAGGCTGGCAACACATTTACAGCAGGAGCTGATATAAATGGACACAGACTTATAGCTGTTGTATTAAAGTCAAAGCAGAAGCATTATGATGATACAAAGGCTCTGTTTGAGTATGGTAAGAAGGTCCTTGAAGCAGGTGGAAATGGCTCAGTTTCACAGAACAATTCTTCACAGACATCACAGGGAGCAGGCTGGATAAAGACAGCTGACAATAACTGGCAGTATAAGAAGGCCGATGGAAGTCTTTGCAAGAATGAATGGCTTGATCTTGACGGAGCAACCTATTTCTTTGGAAGCGATGCAATGATGAGTAAGGGATGGAAGGGCTTTACAAATGGAGCCTGGTATTATTTCAATCCTGAAAATGGAGCAATGGTTAAGAATAAGTGGGTAACTGACAACGGCAAATCATACTATCTTGGTTCAGATGGTGTTATGGCTACTAATACTACTATCAACAACATGTATAAAGTAGATGCTAATGGTGTATATTACGAAAAGGTTGGTTGAAGTTGAATAAAAGAGAAAAAAAATTTGAAACCTTGGATGATATCGACAGAGATATCATAAAGAAAAGAGGCAGAGGTCATGGAAAGACCTCTGCTGACAAAAATAAAAAGACGGCAGGCTTTGACAGATTTGATCTAAGTGATTCACTGAGAGAGCATGGCCGTCTCTTAGTAATTCCGGCAATATGTATCTTGCTGATTATTATTATATCCCTTCTAGGAAACAAAAATAATAAAAACGAAGCAGCTCCGGCGGATAATACAGAAACAACTGCCCAGTCACAAACAGAAGCAGAGCCAGAAATAAGCTTAAAGAAATGTGAGATCCCAGAGATAAACATGCTCATTACAGAATATTTTGATGCGAGACTGAATGCTGATACAGACAGGCTCTATACGATATTCAATAAGAGCCTTACCCAGGGAAAAGAAGAGGCTAAGAAGGAACTTGAGGCCCAGCGTTCATGGATACAGGCATTTAAGGATATACAGGTCTATGAGTTGCCGGGACTTGAAAAGGATGCAAGACTTTTATTTATTACATATAATATAGATTTCAGAAGAACAGATACGCTTGCACCAGGCATTATGTACTGCTATGCTATGAAAAATGCTGACGGGGAATACATTTTTGCAGAAAATCTGATCAAAGACCAGATTGACTATGTAAATGAAATGCTTGAGCGAGAGGATGTAGCAGAGCTTAGACGTTCTATAAATAATTCTTTAAGTAATGCACTTAATGGAGACAGCACGCTTGCTTTGATATATACCTCCTTTGTAAATGGAGAGATATATAAGGAATATGATCTGGATGTGGACAAGGAGCAGGAAGTTGATCTCTTCATTAATCCTGAGGATTCAGATCTTGTACCTGAAGACTATGAAGCAGGTGAATTCATGACAGAAAATTTTGAAGAAACGACTGCAGCTGAGAGCAGTACAATTGAAGAAACAACTGCGGCTGAAAGCAGTACAGAGGAATAAAGACCAATGGATGTAAAAGATTTTGATTATGAGCTTCCAGAGGAGCTGATAGCACAGGATCCTCTTGAAGACAGAAGCTCTTCAAAAATGATGGTAATAGATATAGAAGACGGCAAAACAGAAGACAGACACTTTAGCGATATCTTAGACTATCTTGAAGCAGGTGATTGTCTTGTTTTAAATGATACAAAGGTTATACCGGCAAGACTGTTAGGCGTTAAGCCGGATACAGGTGCACATGTAGAGATACTTTTGCTTAAGAGAAAGGCAGATGATATCTGGGAGTGTCTTGTAAAGCCGGGAAAGAAATTAAAAAAGGGAGCTTTAGCAGTTTTCGGAGAAGGACTTCTTAAGGCAGAAATACTTGATACAGTTGAGGAAGGAAACAGACTTGTAAAATTCACCTATGATGGAATATTTGAAGAGGTTCTGGACCAGCTTGGTGAAATGCCGCTTCCTCCTTATATAAGACATAAGCTTGAAGATAAAAACAGGTATCAGACTGTATATGCAAAGCATGAAGGCTCAGCTGCAGCACCTACAGCGGGACTCCATTTTACTAAGGAGCTTCTGGATAAAATTTCAAAAAAAGGAATTAATATTGCAAGTGTAACCTTGCATGTAGGCTTGGGAACCTTCAGACCTGTTAAAGCAGAAACTTTAGAAGAGCACCATATGCATTCGGAGTTTTATATGGTATCAGATGAAACAGCAAAGCTTATAAATAAGACCATAAGAGAAGGTCACAGAGTAATTGCCGTAGGAACTACATCTACAAGAACTTTAGAATCAGCAGCTGTATTAAATCCGGAATATAAGCTTATAGAGGATGGAAGGCTTAGCGGATATACTAAGCTTGATATAGAAGGTAAGGAAAGATATATTGATAAAGAGGGTAATATAATTCCAAAATATATCCTTGAAGAGAAGAGTGGATGGACAGAAATATTTATCTACCCAGGCTATGAATGGAAGCTTATCGATGCTCTTATTACAAATTTCCACCTTCCACAGTCCACACTGGTTATGCTTGTATCTGCTCTTGCTGGAAGAGAAAATGTATTAAATGCATATAGAGAAGCTGTAGAGAAAAGATATCGTTTCTTCTCCTTTGGAGATTGCTGTTTATTCCAGAGAAAAAGAAAGTCTTTAAGTTACAATAGATAAAATGGAAGATATAAGAATAAACAAATATCTGTCTGAAAAAGGAATATGTTCAAGACGAGAGGCGGACAGACTTCTTAAGGAAGGCAAGATACTTGTAAATGGAAAATTAGCAGAGCCTGGGCTTAAGGTAAGTCAGGACTGTAATATAGAAATTCTTGGAGAAAATATACGGGATAAGGCAGAGCCGGATCCCGTAGTTCTTGTTTTTAACAAGCCAAGGGGAATTGTGTGCACTGAAGGACATAAGGATAAGGCACCTAATATAATTGATTATATTGGATATGAGTCCCATATTTTTCCTGTAGGGAGACTAGATAAAGATTCCGAAGGACTTATACTCCTTACAAATATAGGTGAGCTTGTAAATCGCATCAATAAAAAAGAATATGGTCATGAAAAGGAATATCTTGTAAGATGCCAAAGAAAGCTCTCGCAGGAAATGCTGGATAAGCTTTCTAAGGGAATGAGAATAGAGGTTCCAGTAAGTAAAAGAGATGGAAAAACTATCAGGAAGGTATTTGAATACAGAGATACCCTGCCATGCAAGGTAAAGAAAATAGATGACTATACCTTTAATATTGTTCTTACACAGGGCTTTAACAGACAGATAAGACGCATGTGTGCTGCTTTAGGGAATAAGGTTACAGAGCTAAAGAGGATACGAATAATGAATATAAGTCTTGGAAAGCTTGAAACGGGAAAATATAGAAGAGCCAGTGAAGACGAGCTTAGAAATTTATTTAAGCAGCTGGATATGAAAATGCCTTTTTAATAATCAAATCGGGGGAATTTAAAATGAGTTTATTTATACCTAAAAACTATGATCCAAAGCTGGATGTCAGAAAAACCCAGGAAGCTATAAAATATATAAGAGATACCTTTCAAAAGGAATTCGGCAGGGAAATGAATCTGGAAAGGATTTCAGCACCTCTTTTTGTTGAGAAAAAATCAGGTCTTAATGATGATTTAAGTGGAACAGAGAGAAAGGTAGCCTTTGATCTTCTTGGAATTCCTGATGAAGAGGTAGAAGTCGTCCAGTCACTGGCAAAATGGAAAAGAATGGCACTTTACAGATATAAATTCATGCCAGGTGAAGGACTTTATACTAACATGAATGCAATAAGAAGGGATGAGGAGCTTGATAATCTGCATAGTGCATACGTAGACCAGTGGGACTGGGAAAAGGTTATTAAAGAGGAAGAACGCACAGAAGAAACACTCAAGGATGTTGTAAGAACCATATTTAAGGTAATCAAGCATATGGAACATGAGGTATGGTATAAATATCCAGAAGCAGTATATCATCTTCCAGAAAGTATTACCTTTGTGGATTCTGAGGAGCTTAGAAAAATGTATCCAGACTTAAGCTCAAAGGAGAGAGAGGATGCAGTATGTAAGAGATACGGCTGTGTATTTATCATGAGAATAGGAGACAAGCTCGGAGACGGAAAGCCTCATGATATGAGAGCTCCCGACTATGATGACTGGCAGCTTAATGGAGATATACTTTTCTGGTTTGAGCCTTTAAACCGAGCTCTTGAGATTTCATCAATGGGAATAAGAGTATCGGAGAAGAGTATGCATGAGCAGCTTGTAAAGGCTGGCTGTGTTGAAAGAGAAGAGCTCAGATACCACAAGATGATACTTGATAAAAAACTTCCATATACAATTGGAGGAGGAATAGGACAGTCAAGACTTTGCATGCTCCTGCTTGGAAGAGTTCATGTAGGAGAGGTTCAAGCATCTATCTGGCCTGAGGAAATGAGAGAGGAATGTGAAAAGAATAATATAATTCTCCTCTAATATTAAAGTTTAAAGTATTGTAATACAGACAGTTTGTGGATATAGAATTATATACAGCCTCAGCATACCAAGGATCATAAGATGTGCGGGATAAAAAATATAGAAAAACCACTTCGAAAACTTTGATGCCTTGGAAGGCTTTTTGTCATCATAAAAATATGTGATGACTATGCCTGCTAAGAGTGGAGCAGCCATATTTGCCAAAGCTGATAAAATCCTTTCATAAAATGGCATTTGCGCTGTATTAAAAATAAAATTAAATATACCAAATATAAATGCAGAGTATTTAAATGCCTGCATTTTATTTATGTGGCCTCCCCTTGATAAAAGAAAGAGCTTTGTAAATATTGGCGCCATAAAAAACCAGTCACAAAAGAGTGATAAAATGATTATGACTGTAGAACATATAGATCTGTTCAAAGGATCTTTTACATTTATATAGCAGTAAATAAGCATAAAACATAAGAAGAGCGAAAACATCATATTAAAGCCTGTAAAGCTTATTACTGCATTTTTTGTAAGCGCAAGGCAGAAGGGAAGCTGTGAAATGAATGCAAATATAAGCAGCCTCCTTGCATATGCCTTTTTTGAATGGGTATAAAAATATCCTTCTACAAGAAAGTAACACATGGTGATAGCTGTAAAATAACCTATATTTGTAAATACCTTGGCAAGAAGGCTTCCTTCATCCATAAATACATAGGCTATATGATTAAGAAGCATTGCAAATACTGCAATATATTTTATCTGATTCCGGCTAAGCCTGATATTTGTAAGTACCTGCATGAATTATTTTATAGATCCTCCCATAAGTGTTCTCATGGCATAGCTGTAGATCGCCTGACTCTTTTCCTGCCAGTTAGCACATATGTCAGAAGCGCTTTTTTCATCAGGAACAGATAAGTCTAAAGCTATAAGTACATTCTTGCCTTCTCTCACTTCGCAGTGAACCATGAAATTCTGACTGCTTTCCTTGTAATAGTCAGCAGTCATACCTGCTTCTGATCTAAGTCTGAATTTGTTTACCTTCAGGTATTCATCCATGTCTGCAACAGCAGCCTGGGATATATCATTTCCAAAGAAACCAAGAGTTTCCTTGCCTGCATCGGTTATTTCATATCGTGTTGAGTTTCCTGCATGCCTGTCTACTATAAGTCCTGAATCTACAAGATCTGAAATTACTTTCTGAAATGTAAAATATGTGGTATATTCTTTATCCAGAAAAAATCTGGACAGCTGAGGATTTGTAAGCGGAAAGCTAACCTGGTCAAGCATATATAATACCATGAGTTTATATAGAGTTTCAGGTTCCTGAATCATAATCTCCTCCACGAAAAAAGTTATTTAATTCATGATAACATAAACAACTTTTCATTACTAGCGTAATATGCTACAATTTAAGGATAATAAAGGAAGAAGAGCGTTTAAATGAAAGAAAAAATAAACAGGCTTGCCAGAGGAATAGTAGATAAGGAAACTCCGGAAATCAGACTGATACCGGAGTGTTTTAATGATGTAGTAACAGAACACATCAAGAAAAAATTTTCTTTAACCATAGAAACTTCAAATGGATCAAGTATCAAGGGTCTTTGTTATTCAGAGAATCCTTTAGTTAGCTTGTCTGTTTCTTCATTTTCAGGAAGAAGTTCACATATTGAGCTTCTTGTGAATGCAGAAAATAAAAAATCCGGAGATAGAATTACTGGAAAACTTAGCTTTATCACAGATGCAGGAGAAAAATGTCTTGATTATGATTTTCAGGTATGCGCTGGAAGCTCTTTTGAAGCTCTTAATGAGGAAAGAAATGATATAGTTTTTTCCGAGGAAGTAGAAAGCCTTAAGCCATATATTGAAGAGGATCGTAATAAGCTTGATAATGGACTTGAAAAGGGAAGTTTTCTTGCATTTATGGCAGAGCATTTTCCTGAGGATGACGAGCTTTTGGAGGAGCTTTGTATTTTACTTATTCAGGATAATGATTACAGCAACTTTGCCTTCTTAGCATATGAGGAAGCTGTAAACAGATCTCTTAAGCTTACCAGATTATATGAATCGTATATGCATTCATTAAGGGGAGAGCCTGACGGACCACTTCCAATGCAGATTCTTTTGTATTTTTCCTACGAAAATAACCTTACGCCATATGAAAGAGATCTTCTTTACGAAAATATTCTTTTATATCAGGACGTGACTTCGGATATATACAGAGTTTATGAGCAGCAGATAAGCGAATATGCAGTTATCTCCTTATTTGAAAAGAGAATGAACAAGAGACTTGCTGTAATATATGACAAGATGATAGACAGAAAGTCAGCAGCCATACTGCCAGATATTTTAAAAAGCTGTCTTATAGCTACAGATGAGGTAAGGGCAAGAGAACTTATAATTTCTTATCCAGAACTTGATACGGAAGAAAGCTATAGGATATTTGGTGGAGAGGCCTGCGTACCGGTTTATTTTTCAAATGTCTTAATATATTTTAAGGATAAGTATGGAAATAAACTTCTGAACGTCAAATATACAAAGTCGGAGCTTATGAACAGGCCATCGCTTATAAGGGCTTCATTTGAGCTTTATCCTATGCATCCTATGCTTAGACTTTCAGCTGTTAAGGAAATACTTAGAACCGGGATAACAGACGAAGGAAGAGAAAAAATATTAAAGGATGCCGTGAGATATATGCCACTGTCACTTTCATTCAGACAGGAAGTTATAAAGCTGCTGGCTCTTAATACAGACTCTTCTGAATGGCTGATAGATGTAAATACAGATGAACTTTCAAATGAAGTGAGAGCTTCTGTATTTAAGCTCTATGTGAAGACAGGACAGTATATAGAAGCGTATAGAATGCTTCGCAAATACGGCATGGAAATTGGAAATATGGAAAGCTGCGAGGAGCTTGTTTCTAAAATGTCAGAACTTGATCTGCTTCCTATCTCTCAAAATGGGCCAGAAGCATTTTTGATTGCACTGCTTAAGAAAATGTTTGATGAAGCCACAGAAAACAAAGCTGTATTAAATCTGCTTTCTGCATATTATGAGGGTGATACAGAGGAGATGTTCAGTCTTCTTGAATACTGTGCAGAAAGAAATACAGACATAAGTATTCTTGCAGAAAAGGTCCTGCTTGCCAAACTTTTTGCGGGTACAAGACAGCATATTGATGAAGCATTTTTATTATATGCGCAAAACTGCATTCAGAAGGAAGCTTTGGTTAAGGCTTATCTAAGTCTTAGGAGCTACGATTACTTTGTTTCAGAGGAAGAGGTATCAGATATTCTTTTTGATGCTTTGTATAGCTATATAAGCTCACAGGATCAGCTTGACAAGCTTCCGGAATTGTATATTTTTGCACTTACAAAGCATTTTTCACAGAAAACAGAGCTTAATGACGATGAAACAAAGCTTTGCCAGAAGCTTACAGATTTGCTTATAGAAAATGGTTTTGTATTTTATTATACAAAAAAATTAAAAAATAAAATAAGAATACCGGGAGAGATATGTAACAGATATTATATTGAATATCATGGAAGCAGGGAAAATGCACCAAGACTTGTTTTCAAAATCTCTTCGGATGATAAATACAGAGAAGTTTCAATGAATAGAATATATCAGGGAATTTATGTTAAGGATATAGTTCTATTTGTGGATGAGAAGCTTCATTATATGATCTATGATGATTCCATATCAGAAAAGCCTGTACAGGAAGGTGCCATATCTGTTAAGAAGGTGCACGAATCAGATGACGGAAGATATGCAAGGCTGAATTTAATGAGCAAAAAGCTTAGGGACGGAGACAGGTATGGAATAAAAAATGACATCCTTGGATATGTTTTAGAGGATGGAATTAACAGAGAGTTGTTTAAAGTAGAGGGTTGAGAAAAATAATGTCATTATCGATAGGAATAGATCTGTGTGATGACTATACGGCAGTCTGTATCAATGAAGACAGAAGTCTGATACTGCCCACAGTCATATGCAGAGATAAGATAAAAGAGAAATGGTATATAGGTGAGGAAGCTTATAGTATTACGCTTAAAGGTCAGGGGGTTATGACCGACAAGCTTGTAAAACTTTTGCAAAAAAATGGAACCTCTACCATTTCCAAAAGGATATATAAGGCAGAAGAGCTTATCAGAGAATATTTTAATGCTCTTATGGAGATGATAATAGGCAGAAGACCTATAGAAGATATAGATAAGCTGGTTTTATGTATCAGAAAGCCTGACATAAGTCTTATGGATAAGCTTATGGACATACTTAAGTCTATAGGAATAAGGCAGGAAAATATAAGCATTATAAGTCATGAGGAAGCATTTTGCTATTATACGCTTAGTCAGGACAAAAAGCTTTACGACAATATGGTCTGTATGTTTGATCTTTCAGATGAAGAGCTGACATATTATGAATTTAAGGTCGTAAGAGGAACAGGCAGAAATATTGCTGTTGCAGAAGGAACAGATCTGGAAGAAGCCTTCCATATAGATATTTTGAAAAATGAATCAGGCAGAAAGCTTGGAGACAGGATAATCCTTTCCTGTGCAAAGAAAATGATGGAAGAGAAGATATTTTCAGCAGTTTTCCTTACAGGAAAGGGCTTTGAAAATCTGGACTGGGCAAAGGATTTCAAAGAATATATCTGCAAGAGGAGAAGAGTTTTACAGGAACAGGGAATATTTGCAAGAGGAGCGGCCATTCTTGCAATGGATAAATTAAGGCCAAAGTCAGAATTTCCATATGAAATCTTTTGTGATACAAGATTTAAGACTGAGCTTAGCCTTAGACTTCTTGTAAATAACAGAAATTCAAAGCTTATATTAACAGCTGCAGGTGAGAGCTGGTATGGATATAGCGCATATGTTGAATTTATTCCAAATGAACAAAATTATGTGGATATAGATATAATGCCTGTAGATAAGTATAAGGACAAAAGAGTCGCAAGAATTTCGCTTGAGGAATTTCCTAAGAGACCAAACAGGTGTACAAGGGTTGGGATGAGTCTTAAGCTTATTACTCCGGGCAGACTAGAAATAGTGCTTAAGGATAAGGGCTTTGGAGACATTTATCCGGTTTCGGGTATCGAAATACGTGAGGAGATTGATATTTAATGTCATTGATATTAGTTAGACAGCAGGCAAAAAATCCATATTATATTGAGCAACTCGATCTTAATATCTGGTCAGAGCAGGAGCTAAGCTATGTCATTTATCAATATTCGCTTCTGCTTTCTGACAGTTTTATAAATGAAGACCTGATAATGTGGATAGAAAAAGAGCTGGATAGGGGAGACCTTGCAGCAGAGCTTAAGAAGAGTCTGGATAAACAGGATAGTAATGAAGGGATGTTTCTTACCATACTTCAGTACAGCAGTTATTATTCAGCAAATGAAATAAATAGCTTTAGGGAGAAGCTTATCCTTACAAGGAGAAGAGAAAAATGGGAAAAGCTTCATATGGTAGGCACGGCCTTCTTTAAGCTGGGATATTTCAGGCAGGCGAAAGAAAAATACGAGGCAGCAATAAAAGCCCTGGATGAGACTACAAGGAAGCTGGATTCTCTTGCAGAACGAGAGGTACTTGTACGCAGAAAGACAGACTTTATGTGTGATATAGCCTGTGTAATGGCAAATCTTTTTGATATTCAGGGAGCTAAGAGCATTTTGGATAAGGCTGATATGCTTTACAAAAATCCTAGAATAGAAAGACTCAGGTATCTTATGGACAGATCAGGAAAGCTGAGTGAGGATGAAAAGCTGGTCTTAGATAGAAAAATTGCAGATACTAAGGAAAATGTACTTAAGTCTGCTTCATACAGGAATGCAGAAAGTATTTTCTTTAAGGACAATGAAAGCTGTATGAACGAAGCCTCTTTGCTTCTAAAAAAACTCAAACATGAGTATCATAAAATGGTATAATAACAATTTAGGATAAATTTACAATATATATTAAGACAGAATCATATAGAAAAGGGAAAAGGACTTATGAAGGAACTTGAGAAAAATTATAATCCAAAAGAGATGGAACAAAGAATTTATGAGAACTGGCTTAGCAAGGGATATTTCCATGCAGACGAGAATTCAGACAAAAAGCCATTTTCAGTAATGATGCCGCCTCCAAATGTAACAGGACAGTTGCACATGGGCCATGCTCTTGATAATACATTACAGGACAGTATATGCAGATTTAAGCGTATGCAGGGATATGAAGTACTTTGGCAGCCAGGAACAGATCATGCAGCAATAGCTACTGAAGTTAAGGTTATAAACAAGCTTAAGGCTGAGGGAAAGGACAAGCATGAGCTGGGAAGAGAAGGCTTCCTCAAGGAAGCATGGGCCTGGAAAGAGGAATATGAAGACAGAATAATCCATCAGATGTATAAGATGGGTGCTTCTGCAGACTGGGACAGACTTCGTTTCACTATGGATGAAGGCTGTTCAAAGGCTGTGCAGAAGGTATTTATCGACCTTTATAATAAGGGATATATTTACAAAGGAAGCCGTATAATCAACTGGTGTCCTGTTTGTAAAACCTCTATTTCTGATGCAGAGGTTATACATGAGGATCAGGACGGATTTTTCTGGCATATAAAGTATCCTATCGTAGGAGAAGAAGGAAGCTTTGTAGAAATTGCTACAACAAGACCTGAGACTCTTCTTGGAGATACTGCTGTTGCTGTAAATCCAGATGATGAAAGATATTCAGATCTCGTAGGAAAAATGTTAAAGCTGCCACTTACAGACAGAGAAATTCCAGTTGTGGCAGATGAATATGTTGATAAGGAGTTTGGTACAGGCTGCGTTAAGATTACTCCTGCACATGACCCTAACGACTTCGAGGTTGGAAAGAGACATAATCTTCCTGAGACCTGCATTATGAATGATGATGCAACCATCTGCTGTCCAGGTTCAAAATATGACAAGATGGATCGCTATGAAGCAAGAAAGGCTATGGTAGAGGATCTTCGTGAAGCAGGCCTTCTTGTAAAGGTAGTTCCTCACAGCCACAATGTCGGCACACATGACAGATGCGGAACTACTGTTGAGCCTATGGTTAAGCCACAGTGGTTTGTAAGAATGGATAAGTTTGCTGAAGACTGCAAGAGAGTTCTTGAGGATGGAAGCTTACAGTTTATACCTGAGAACTATTCAAAGACCTATCTTCACTGGGTTGAAAATCTCAAGGACTGGTGCATAAGCAGACAGTTATGGTGGGGACACCGCATACCTGCATATTATTGCGATAAGTGCGGAAAGCTTGTAGTAGGAGAAGCAGCTCCTGCAAAGTGTCCTGATTGTGGATGCGAGCATTTTACCCAGGATGAGGATACACTTGATACATGGTTCTCATCAGCGTTATGGCCTTTCTCAACTCTTGGATGGCCTGAGGAAAATGCTAGCTTTAATAAGTTCTATCCTACAAATGTACTTGTTACAGGATATGACATTATCTTCTTCTGGGTTATCAGAATGGTATTTTCAGGAGTTGAGCATACAGGAAAATGCCCATTTGGAAAGGTACTGATGCATGGACTTGTAAGAGATTCACAGGGAAGAAAGATGAGTAAATCTCTTGGAAATGGAATAGATCCACTTGAGATTATTGACGAATATGGAGCAGATGCTTTAAGAGCAGCTCTTCTTACCGGAAATGCACCTGGAAATGATATGAGATTCTATACCGAGAAGGTTGAAAATGAAAGAAACTTTGCTAATAAGGTATGGAATGCTGCAAGATTTATAATGATGAACTTTGACAAGGCTCTTGAAGCTTCAACCGACAGAGCAGCACTTGAAGAGCTTCTTTCAGCAGCAGGAAAAACAAATGATATTGCTGCTTCAGTAAAGCTTGAAGCAGAGGATAAGTGGATAATTTCAAAGTTAAATTCACTTATAGACAATGTTACAAGAAATATGGAGAGCTATGAGCTTGGAATTGCCCTCGACAATGTTACAAGCTTTATATGGGATGAGTTCTGCGACTGGTACATTGAGATGGTAAAGCCAAGACTTTACGCTGATGATGAGGAAACAAAATCAGCAGCTCTCTGGACACTCAAGACTGTACTTGTAGCTTCACTTAAGCTGTTACATCCTTTCATGCCATTTATTACTGAGGAGATATTCAAGACACTTACAGATGAGGAGTCAGTAATGATTTCTTCTTATCCTGTATATGATGAGGCATGGAATTTTAAACCTGAAGAGGATAGTATAGAGCTTGTAAAGGAAGCGGTAAGAGCTATAAGAGCCGTTAGAACCGAGATGAATGTACCACCTTCAAGAAAGGCATCAGTACATGTTGTAGCAGAGGAAGAGGTTCTTGACACATTTAGAAAGGCCTCAAAGGTATTTGCATCACTTTGCGGAGCTAGTGAAATTTTGTGCCAGCATGAAAAATCTTCTATTGACCAAAATGCAGTTTCTGCTGTAATATCTAAGGCGGAATTATACATACCACTTTCTGATCTCGTAGATATCGAGAAGGAAAAGGAAAGACTTCTTAAGGAGCAGAAGCGTCTTTTAGGAGAGCTTAAGCGTTCAGAGTCTATGCTTTCAAATGAAAAATTCATTTCGAAGGCACCTCAGGCAAAGATAGACGAAGAAAAGGCAAAGCAGCTTAAGTATGAGGAAATGCTCAGAAAGGTAAATGAAAGATTAGAAGGCCTTAATTAAGTTTCCTATTGAGGTATGACATAATTTCAATAATAAACTGATAAAATATCAGGGAACAGGAGGACATAATTATGTCATATGTAGACGAGATTTACTTACAGGTAGAAAAGAAAGATTCCCATGAGCCAGAGTTTCTTCAGGCGGTCAAAGAAGTTCTTGAATCTTTAAGACCAGTTATCGAGGCTAATGAAGATAAGTATAGGGCAGAAGGACTTTTAGAGAGAATGGTAGAGCCTGAAAGAATCGTTATGTTCAGAGTCCCATGGGTTGATGATAACGGCAAGGTCCAGGTAAACAGAGGATATAGAATACAGTTTAATTCTGCAATCGGTCCTTACAAAGGAGGACTTAGATTCCATCCTTCAGTTAATCTGAGCATTCTTAAGTTCCTCGCATTTGAGCAGACCTTTAAGAATTCCCTTTCAGGACTTCCTATAGGAGGAGGAAAGGGAGGATCTGACTTTGATCCAAAGTTTAAGTCAGACAGAGAAGTAATGGCATTTTGTCAAAGCTTTATGACTGAGTTATATAAGCATATAGGAGCAAACTGTGATGTACCAGCCGGAGATATCGGAGTTGGTGCACGAGAGATAGGATATCTTTACGGACAGTATAAGAGAATAACAGGACTTTATGAAGGTGTTCTTACAGGAAAGGGACTTACATATGGAGGTTCACTTGCAAGAAAGGAAGCCACAGGATATGGTCTTGTATATATTCTTGATGAAATGTTAAAGGCAGCAGGAAAGAATATTGAAGATGCCAGGGTTGTAATCTCAGGTTCTGGAAATGTAGCTATATATGCAGCTGAGAAGGCTATGCAGATGGGAGCAAAGGTCATAACACTTTCTGACTCCAATGGTTATATTTATGATGAAAATGGAATTAACCTTGACATCGTTAAGGAAATCAAGGAAGTAAGAAGAGGCAGAATTAAAGAATATACAGCATTTTCAGATACTGCTAAATATGTTGAAGGCTGTAAGAATATATGGCAGGTGCCTTGTGATATTGCGCTTCCATGTGCAACGCAGAATGAAATTGACAGGGAGAGTGCTTTAAAGCTTATAGAAAATGGCTGCTATGCAGTGGCAGAGGGCGCAAATATGCCAGCAGAGCTTGGAGCTGTAGATGTATTCTTAGAATCTAAGATCTTATACATGCCATCAAAGGCTGCAAATGCAGGAGGAGTATCTGTATCAGCACTTGAGATGAGCCAGAATTCAGAGAGACTTAGCTGGAGCTTTGAAAAGGTAGATGAAGAGCTTAAGAATATTATGTCAAATATCTACAGAAAGACATCAGAGGCAGCTGTAAAATATGGACATGAGGGCAATTTTGTAGTAGGAGCTAATATAGCAGGCTTTGAAAAGGTTGCTGAGGCCATGCTTGCCCAGGGAATTTGCTGATATAAGGCAATTAAAAATCTAAAAAAAACACTATAAGGCTGGAATTATATTTAGTTCTGTGTTATAGTGTCATAGTCAGTGCATCTCAGGTGTAGAAGCGCCTGAGATGTTTTTTACAAAAATTACTTTAGCACATAAAAGCGTTTAAGCGTAAAAGCAATAAAGTAAAAGGATTAAGGGGATGAAAAAGTGGAAAGAGAGAAGTTTAAATCGCGTATTGGTTTCATATTTGTAAGTGCCGGTTGTGCGATAGGCCTTGGTAATGTATGGAAGTTTCCTTACATGGCCGGACAGTTCGGAGGAGCTGTATTTATTATTTTTTATCTTTTGTTTTTACTGCTTCTTGCGACACCTATCATGGTATGTGAATTTGCAGTAGGAAGATCTTCAGGAAAGTCAACAGCAAAGTCCTTTGACATGCTTTCTCCTGAAGGAACCAAGTGGCCTAGATTAAAATGGCTTGGTCTGGCTGGAAATTATCTTTTAATGATGTTTTATTCAACAGTAGCAGCATGGGTAATTTACTATGCTTTACATTTTGCTATGGGAAGCTTCAGCGGGATGACAAATTCTACTGAGGTAACAGCCTTTTATACTGACATGACCTCATCACCACTTACCTTGATGGTATGGACATGGTTCGTTGTATTTTTAGGCTTTTTTATATGCAGTAAGGGTCTTCAGAATGGTGTTGAGAAGTCTTCTACCTTCATGATGACTGGACTTCTTATCATAATGGTTCTTTTAGCTATAAACTCTATATTTATGGATGGAGCCGATGCAGGAATTGAATTTTATTTAAAGCCTGATTTCTCAAAGGTTGAAGAAGTTGGACTTGGCAATATTATCTATGGTGCCATGAGCCAGTCATTCTTTACACTTTCTGTAGGAATGGGCGGAATGTCAATCTTTGGATCATATATTAACAAGAAGCAGTCACTTATGGGTGAGGCAATCCTCATTTCAGGCCTTGATACCTTCGTAGCAATCATGGCAGGCTTTATTATAATCCCAGCATGCTTTGCATATGGAATTGAGCCAAATGCAGGTCCACCGCTTATATTCATGACACTGCCTAATATATTTATACATCTTCCTATGGGAAGGCTTATAGGTACAGCATTTTTTATTTTCCTTTCATTTGCTGCTTTTACCACAATAATAGGTGTTTATGAAAATATTATTTCTTATGGAATGGATCTTTTTGGATGGTCAAGAAAAAAATCCACTTACATAAATGCAGCAGCAATGACAGTGCTTGTACTTCCATGTATATTTGGATTTAATATCCTTAGTGGAGTCCAGCCGCTTGGAGCAGGTTCAACTATTATGGACGCAGAAGACTTTATTGTTTCTAACAACCTTCTTCCATTGGGAGCTATGGTATTTGTTCTGTTCTGTACAGCTAAAAATGGATGGGGATGGAAAAACTTCATAGAAGAGGCAGACACAGGAAAAGGACTTAAATTCCCTGCCAAGGCTAAGATTTACATGACTGTAGCTGTTCCATTCATCATATCTGCTATATATCTTAAGGGATATTATGATATGTTTATTTCAAAGGGGCCAGTGCTCTTTACTATATGGATGACAATAGCAATTCTCTTCCTTTTATTCATATTCATTACGAGCTTTAAGGGAAGAAAAAAATAAAAATATAATATTTCAATAATCAAAAAGCATTTTCAGACTTTGTAAGTAAAGGTCGGAAGATGCTTTTTTCTTTAGTTAGACGTATTTGTTAAATAATAACCTATGAGTATGCCGCCTTACTTGTTAAACAATAAACTATTGTTGACATTTAGTATCATTTTAACTATGCTGAAAATTAGATAGATTGCACAAAAAATATTCAGAAAAATGATATTATTTTAACAAGAAAGGAGAAATTTATATGGGAGTGTATGTTGTAACGGGTGGTTCAAGTGGAATAGGCAGAAAAACCTTGGAGATTCTTAAAGAGCAGGGGCACGAGGTTGTAAATATTGATCTTAAGTCAGGAGATATAAGCGTAAACCTCGCAGACAGAGAGGGCAGGAAGGAAGCACTTAGGATTCTCCACGAACGTTATCCTGATGGAATAGACGGACTATGCTGTCATGCTGGCGTTTCAGGTGCATGTGGTAATCTGAAACTGATAGTAAGCCTTAATTATTTTGGAACGACTAATATAGCACAGGGCTTATTTGATCTTTTGAAAAAGAAAAAAGGCAGTTGCGTAGTAACTTCTTCCAATACTATCTCACAGGGTGCAGCAAGGATAGACCTTGTAGATATGCTTAATTACAGCCAGATGAAATATGTAAATGAGGAGAGAATATTGTCTGTTGTAGATAAGTTTGATGCCTCAGACCTTACTGTAGGAAATAGCATATATGTCACATCAAAATATGCGCTTGCAAGATGGGTGAGAAGAGTATCTGCTTCATGGGCAGCAGATGGAGTAAGGATAAATGCGGTTGCTCCTGGAAATGTTGCCACACCTATGACTTCAAAAATGGGCGATAAGGCAAAGGCTGCATTGGAAGCTCTGCCTATTCCAATAAATTATGGCACAGAGGAACTTATGGTTGCAGAAGATATTGCAAATGTAATCGTTTTTCTTTCATCACCTCTCGCACATGGAGTTAATGGAAATATTATGTTTGTAGACGGCGGAACAGATGCTTTGCTGAATTCTGAAAAGGTATATTAAAGGAGGGATTGAGACATGACATTAATAAAACAGTATGTAAATGCTATGCTTGCAAAGGATTCAAAGGCACTTAGCGATTTATTTTCAGCAGATGCTATATTCGTAGACTATTGTCCTAAGGATGCTGGCCAGCCTCAGATAAGTGCTTATGGTGCAAAGGCGATAGATATGTTTTTCAGAAACAGATTTGTTTTCAAAAAATTTGAAATCTTTGATCCTGTTATAGTGAGTGATACGCAGGTTTATTATTATGCAATTTATAATAATTATCACATGCGTGCAGTAGCAACTATTCAGGATTTTAGCGAAGACGGGGATATATTTAGAATGGTCGTTCGTCCAGCCTGATTATAGGTTTGAGCGTATTACTTACTTATATTACTTAAGGCTTAAATATTTTCAGAAAAGCTGAAATAAAGGGACGAATCTGCTAAAATATTATAAATTGATGACGTTTTCAGAGAGGAGTCCCTTATGAAGAAAACAATATATGATAACAAAATACTGATAGTAGATGACAATGGAGAGCTTAGAACCATGCTCGGAACTTTCCTTGCAAAGGAAGGCTATAAAGATATACTTTTTGCAGCAGATTGCAAAACAGCAAAAAAAATGATTCTTTCAGAGGATGCAGATTTTATTATTCTGGATGTGAATCTTCCTGATGGAGATGGATTTTCACTTATGAAAGAAATAAAAGACATGCCTGAAACAAGAGATATACCGGTGTTGTTTCTGAGTGCCAGAGATAAGGATGCGGACAGGCTTATAGGACTAGGTCTTGGAGCAGATGACTATATGGTTAAGCCATTTCTTCCAAAGGAGCTTATGTTAAGAATGGCGGCAATACTTAAGCGAAGTTATAGTTATGGTGAAGCCGAGACAGAAGAAAGAAAGACACTTGTACTTGGAAACAGGGAGGTAGATTTTGAAGCTGGAATAGTAAGATATGACGGCATTACAGAAAATCTTACAGCTAAGGAATTAAAGATTCTTGAAACACTTGCTAAAAACAGAGGAAAGATAGTTACCTTTGACAATTTGTGCAGCGCCGTATGGGATGCTAAATATTTTACTTATGAAAATACTGTAATGGTGCATATGAGAAGGCTTAGAGAAAAGGTAGAGGAAGACCCTAGCAGGCCAAAGTGGATAGTAACAGCCAGAGGAATAGGCTATAAAATGAATCCGGAGGCTTAAGCAATGAATAAAAATAATAGCTTATTCAAGCTGTACAAAAAAGTAATGATATACATATTGCTTGTAATAGGCATACAATTTGTGCTTCAGCTTATCTTTTTTCATCGTGTTTTCGCAAATGTAGAATTTATAAATCGTACTATAGTTGCCATTTTCATAAATCTTCTTATATCGGTAGCGGCCATATGTATGGTGCTTTGTATACATTACAAGAAGCTTGAAAAGATAGAAAAGGCTATACTTATGATAAAGGATGGCATTCCAGTAAAACTTCCGGAAAAGGGAATAACAGCTGAAATATCTGCCAGTATAAATAAGACCTCAGAGATAATAAGTGAGCAGCAAAGGATAATAGAAAAGAGGGATAATGCCAGAATAGAGTGGATCAGAGGGGTATCTCATGACATAAGGACACCGCTTTCTATGATAATGGGATATTCAGAAGCACTCGAAGAGGATGAGAGACTTGGAGCCGAGGAGAGACATTCTGCTTCAGTAATAAAAGAGCAGTCAATACTTATGAAATCGCTTATCGACGATCTAAATCTGACATCTAAGCTTGAATATGATAAGCAGCCATTGAGACTTACAGCATTTTATCCGGCTGAGCTATTACGAGAGGTAGTAGCTGTAAAGCTCAATTCTGAAAATGCAGAAAATTTTGATATCACGCTTTTAATACTTCCTGAGTTTGAAAAGCTGTGTATAACAGCAGATAAGAATCTGATTAGACGAGTTTTTGACAATATAATAGGAAACTCATTTAAGCATAATTCAGATGGTTGCAATATAATAGTGTTAGCATATGTTTCAAATGAAAAAATGATAGTTGAAATGACGGATGATGGAAGAGGTATTCCGGAATATGTAGCAGGATTTGTCAACTCATATGGAAGTGAATTTGAGAGTGAGGATAAGAATAGTGATGATGAAACGGACAGACCACATATCATGGGCATGAGAATTGCAAAGCAGATAATGCTCACTCAGGGCGGAAATATGATAGTAAAGCCAGACAGGCATACAATAGCGGTTATATTGTGATGTTGTAAGTGCTTATGATGTTGCAAAATTTGAGTTTGTACCTATAAAGGTTTACATAAGCTGGAAAAGGTACAAAAACTCCCTAAAATTCTTGCTTTTGTGCCTAAACCGCTGTTATAAGAGCTAAAAGGTACAAAACAGCCTTAAGAAGGGATACATTTGAGTTATGTCCATATAATGGTGTAAAAATAAAATGGAAAGAGCCAATGCTCATCCT
>JAUNDV010000011.1 GCA_030525875.1 Eubacteriales bacterium | reverse complement strand
TTGAAGCAGCCCGATTATCTTATCACACTGTTTCGCTCTTGTCAAGAACTTTTTTATTTATTTTTCATACTCTGATTTTAGAGTATAAAAAACGCAGAAGGAGGGATTTGAACCCTCGCGCCGCTACTAACGACCTAATCCCTTTCCAGGGGATCCCCTTCAGCCACTTGGGTACTTCTGCTGAGAATCTAAATTCGTTATAAGCTTTTATGCGCGAGCTTTTCATTCCTTTGCTCTGCTAACGGAAAGGGTGGGATTCGAACCCACGCGCCCTTGCGGACAAACGGTTTTCAAGACCGCCTCGTTATGACCACTTCGATACCTTTCCAAGTGCACTCGCTTCAATCAGCGTGCTCACTTATAATAATAAACTTCGTTGCTTTTGTCAAGCATTATTTTTATTTTTTTTAAATATTTTTATCAAGGCTTAAAAATGCCTCTGCAAGCACAAGATCTTCAGGTGTAGTAATCTTTATATTTTTGTAATCACCTTTTATTATTTTGACTCTTGTGTCAGACATATTCTCAACTATCACTGCATCATCTGTTATCATATTTTCATCAGAATGATATATTTCTATTGTTTTGAATAGATTTTCATAAGCCTTCATTATAAGCTCGTATTCAAATGCCTGTGGAGTTTGAACAGCATATAGCGCAGACCTGTCAAGCGTTTCATCTGTAAATCCATCTCTATCAATGGTTTTTATTGTATCCTTTACTGGAACTCCAACTATAGCAGCCTTATATTCAGACATAGCATAGTATATATCTTTTATTATTTCCTGACTGATAAGTGGTCTTGCTCCATCATGAATCATCACATGTGTTGTTTCTGGCGGAACCTCACACAGCCCTTTATATACTGATCTAAATCTCATATTTCCACCTTCAACAATATTTTTCACTTTTCTAATCTCATACTTGATACACATATCCAAAGCAAACTGTATATCATTTTCCCCAACTACAAGCACAACCTGATCTATATATTTACTTTTTTCAAATGCCCTTAAAGTATGAATTATAACAGGTACGTTTTTTATTTCCATATACTGTTTTTTTACAGATGAATTCATGCGGCTTCCACTACCTGCCGCAAGAACTATTGCCGTCACAGTCTTTTTTCTATCTTTTCTGTTTTTTTTCGGCTTGACCATTGTTTCCAATTCTTCCATAAAGATAAACTCCTTAAGAAAAATGCTCTCCAAGTCTAAGGCTTGGGACTGCATTTAATGATGCATCTGATCTTACTCCATTCAAATATTCATAGTATCCCGCTGCTGCTATCATAGCAGCATTATCAGTACAAAATACTGGCTCAGGATAGCAACACTCTATTCCTTCCCTTGCGCAGGCTTCTTTCATAGCACTTCTAAGTCTGGAGTTAGCGCTTACCCCTCCTGCAAGTGCAAGTTTTTTATACCCTAATTCTTTTGCACAGCCTACACTCCTTGAAACAAGTGATTCAACAACAGCTTCCTGAAAGGATGCACAAAGATCAGCTATATTTATCTCTTCTCCCATCATCTTAGCCTTATTAATATAATTTAAAACAGAGGATTTAAGGCCTGAAAATGTAAAATCATATGGTCTGTCTTTAACAAACCCTCTAGGGAATTTTATAGCCTCAGGATTTCCTCCTACCGAAGCCCTATCCACCTTAGGTCCTCCTGGATAACCAAGACCAACAGCTCTTGCAACCTTATCATAAGCCTCACCGGCTGCATCATCCTGTGATTTTCCGATAATCTCAAACTCGCCATAATCTTTTACTACAGCAAGATGAGTATGTCCTCCTGATACAATAAGGCAGACAAACGGTGGCTCCAAATCTTTGTTTGTAATAAAATTCGCAGCAACATGTCCTTCAATGTGATGTACACCTACTAGTGGCTTATTCCATGCATAACTAAGTGCCTTAGCTTCTGAAACACCTATAAGCAGAGCTCCTACGAGCCCCGGACCAGCCGTTACAGCTATAACATCAATATCATTAGCAGTAACTCCAGCCTCCTCAAGCGCAAGCCTTATAACACCATTTATATTTTCACAATGGAGTCTTGAAGCAATTTCAGGAACAACACCACCATAAATAGTATGAATATCTATTTGTGAAGAAATCACATTCGATAAAACTTTTCTTCCATTCCTTACGACTGCTGCCGCAGTTTCATCACATGAGCTCTCTATTCCAAGCACTAATATATCTTTTTTAGTATCTATATTATTCATCATATAATTTTTTCCTGTTTTTATTTAAATAAGTATCAATCTTCTTCCTTAAAGCAAAGATTTACCTGCATGCCATCTTTTCCACACTTTGCATTCGGAAATATCTTTTTCATATCATTAAGATACTGCCTAGGATTGAGCATGGAAGGACTGTAATGTGTATACCATAATTCCTGAGGTTTTACTTCTGCTCTTTGAGCCAGCTCTGCTGCTTCTCTCATTGTCATATGTTTGTATGCCCTAGCCTTATCTTCACTTCCTGGTTCGCCATACATGCCCTCACAGATAAACAGATCGGATTCAGATGCTGCCTTTGCAATATTCTCACAAGGTCTTGTGTCTGTCGTATAGGTAACCTTCAGCCCCCTTCTTTCCGCTCCCATTACCATCTCAGGCTTATAAATTCTTCCAGTTTCTTTATCCTCAACGCATTCTCCGTGCTGGAGAGCATTCCAATACCTTACAGGTATCTCATTTTTCTTTGCAGCTTCAGGATCAAATTTTCCTTTTCTAGGAATTCTCACAGAATAACCATAACAAGGTATATTATGCTGAACCTTAAATGCCGAAAGTATATATGGCCCTATATGATACTCTTCTGTATTTTGATCAAGCTCTATAAATCTTATTTCAAATGGAAGCTCAGGTGCAATACATCTAAGAGAACGTACGACATTATAAAGGCCCTTTGGACCTACTATAACCAATGGCTCTGTTCTTTCTGAATTACCCATAGAAAGGAGCATTCCTGGCAAACCAGAAATATGATCTGCATGATAATGTGTAAAACAAATTATATCTATAGGCTTAGGTGACCAGCCCACCTCCTTAAGTGCAATCTGAGTTCCTTCTCCACAGTCTATAAGCAAGTTAGAGCCCTCGCATCTAAGCATAAGTGAAGTAAGCCACCTCTTAGGCATAGGCATCATGCCACCGGTTCCAAGTAAACAAACATCTAACATCAACAATTCCTTTCCAGTACCAGCTCCATTATTAAGGCATCCTCCACTGGTTTAGAATAGTATTTTTTTCTTACATCTATTTCTTTAAACCCAAAATGCCTGTAAAGCCCTATAGCAGCCTCATTTCCACTTCTCACCTCAAGAAGTAATGATTCTGCATTATTTTTCTTTGATATATCTATAATTTTATTCATAATAAGAGATGCATATCCATTTCTCCTGTATTTGGGAGATACACCTATTCTTAAAATCTCTGCAATCCCTAAATTTCTGATTACAGCATACGCTATGGCCTCTCCTTTTTCTGAGAGCAGAAGCAAAACATTGTCATAGCTGTTTTTCATATTTTTTATGAAATCCTCACGTCCCCAGCCTTCTGTTTCAAAAATACTTCTGTCAAGTTCATCTATCTGATCTACAAAATCAAAATTATCTAAACTTAAATATACATCAGTGTGCATCTGTTTTCTTCTCCCTGCCTGATACAGCACCTTTTGCTATTTTTTTCAAGGAATGCTCTCCAGGATCTTCCAGAAGTCCTGATTCCTTTTCTCTCTCTGCCTGAGGTTTTCTAAGGTATTCAGGTATAAATTCATCTGAATTCATTACAGTTTCGTCAAAAAAGTTTATAGCATCTGCACCGAGTTCTTTAACCTTTTCAGCTGTTATATTATTTTCTCTAAGCCATCTTTTGTATATTTTTTCTGCTAAAACAGCTACTGAAGCTCCTCTTTGTCTGTTATTTTCTGCCGTTGCGAAGTCATACTCTCCATCGAGTTTTTCTGCTATAAGCCCTTCCTGTACTGGTACACCATCCCCTAAAAATACATATTCATTTTCACCAATATCAAGCTTATTAAGCTCAGCTATAAAGTCTTCCATTGACATAGCCTGCTCAGGTATAAGGCAGATCCCCATTTGATATGCTGCGCAGTATACCTGTCCTCTTCTAGCATCCATTATCGGGCATATTATATTCGCTCCCCCATGCGAAAGCTGAAATGCCATAGCTGCCAGCGACGATATTTTTATTACAGGTATATTGAGAGCCAGAGCAAGCCCCTTTGCTGTAGCAGCTCCTATTCTCAAGCCAGTAAATGATCCAGGTCCTGCTGAAATACCTATGACATCAACAGTTTTTATATCATCTCCTGCAAGCTTCATCATATCCTCAAGCATAGGCAGAAGTGTCTGTGAATGAGTCATTTTATTATTGATGGTATATTCAGCTTTAAGACTGCCATTTTCAACAAGAGCTACTGAGGCTACAAGTCCTGAAGATTCTATTCCCAAGATTTTCATATCTTATCTCCTAATCTCTATTTTTCGATAATCAAAGTCTTTATTTAAATCTTTTGTAATGTCTATATGAATTGCATCCTCCGGTATTAATTCTTCTATGAGTTCCGACCACTCAATAAGGCAAACTCCATCTCCGAAAAAATATTCCTCATATCCAATCGCATACATTTCATCAGGGTCTGAAATTCTATATACATCAAAATGATAAAGAGGGATTCTTCCATCTTCGTATTCCTTAACGATTGTAAAAGTTGGTGAAGTAACTGCTTCGTGTATATTTAATCCTTCTGCAAATCCTTTTGCAAATACAGTTTTTCCTGTTCCCAAATCTCCGTTAAGACAATATATCTCGCCTTTTTTACTGTTTGCACCTAATTCCTTTGCAAAAAGATATGTTTCCTGCTCTGAAAAGCTTTCTTTAATCATATATCTTATTCTTCCTGTTCTTTAAATACCAGATTTTTCTCTAGCATTTTAATTATATCCAAAGTAGTTTATACTTTCAAGTTATCAAAAGATTACCTTTGCATTACAAAATAAAAAAGCCGCATAGTATATTTGATACTGATACGGCCTAATTTTATTATTCCCTTGATACTATTTTCATATCATAAACAAAATTAAAGGTCTCAATTTCTCCGACCATTTCTGATATATCCTTTGTATCTTCTCTTATTTCCACGCTTAAAGTAAGTACTGCAACATTGTTTACAGGTATAGACTGATGAATAGTCAAAATGTTTGCACGATACTCTGCGATGCGCTCTAATACCTCAGACAAGTGTCCCGGAGAATCATCCAATTCAATCATAAAAGTGACAGTCTTTCCTTTTGAATTGTCATAAAAAGGAAAAATATCATCCTTGTATTTGTAGAAAGAGCTTCTGCTTATTCCAACCTGTTCTGCTGCATCCAAAATGGAAAGATCCGATCTTGTAGCAAGAAGTTTTTTTGCCTCTACCACCTTAAGCAAAACCTCTGGAAGTGCTTTTTCTTTTACAACATAATATCTGCTCTTCATAATTTCTATTCTACTAATCCTTATTCGCTGTCTGCAACTCTTCTGTCAGGCTTTCCTAGCTGTACCCATTTAAGATATGCGCTTATAAACAAATCAATGCCACCATCTAAAACCGCCTGGGCATTTCCAGTCTCTTCTCCTGTACGTACATCCTTAACCATTGTATAAGGCTGAAGAACATAGCTTCGAATCTGGCTTCCCCATGCTATATCCTTAACAACACCTCTGATATCTGACAATTTTTCTGCATGAGCCTGCTGCTTCAGCATATAAAGCTTAGACCTGAGCATCTGCATAGCTTTTTCTTTATTTTGGAACTGTGATCTTTCCTCCTGACATGCACAGACAATACCAGTTGGAACGTGGGTAATTCTTACGGCAGATGAGGTTTTATTAATGTGCTGTCCACCTGCTCCAGATGCTCTGTAAGTATCTATCTCAAGATCTGAAGGATCTATATCTATTTCTATATTGTCGTCAAGTTCAGGCATTACATCACAGGATACAAATGAAGTCTGTCTCTTGCCCTGTGCATTAAAAGGTGAAATTCTTACAAGTCTGTGTACACCCGCCTCTGACTTAAGGAAGCCATAAGCATTTTCACCTTCGACAGAAAATGTAACTCCCTTTATTCCTGCTTCGTCACCCTCCTGATAGTCGAGTACCTTTACCTTAAAGCCATTTTTCTCACACCATCTGGTGTACATTCTGTAAAGCATCTCATTGAAATCCATAGCCTCTGTTCCACCTGCTCCGGCAGAAAGTGCAACAGTAGCATTATTGTTGTCATATTCACCTGAGAGGAGTAAAGATATTCTGACTCTTTCTATGTCCTCTTTGAATTTTTCTAAAGCTTCACCGGCTTCTTTGCAGAGATCTTCATCATCCTCTTCAATTCCCATCTCGATGATGGTTTCAATTTCTTCAAACTGATTCTTGAGATTATTATATGACGCTACACTATCTTTAAGACTCTTAAGCTCCTTTACTATTGAAGTTGCCTTGGCTGAATCATCCCAAAATCCCGGCTCTTCCATCTGTCTTTCCAGCTCTGCTATTTTTTGTTTTTTATTTTCAAGGTCAAGAGAACCCCTGATTTCTTCAAGTGGCTGCACCTGATTATTTAGTTCAAATTTATAATTATCAAATTCTACTATTGCCATTATTTTCCTCTTTCCAATATAAAATATCAAAAGTTACAAAAGTTCTCCGGAGAAAATTCCGGAGAACATATACATCTTAAAACCATGATAAAATTAGTTGACAGGTTTAGAGAAATCTATAGTATCTCCAGGCTTAAACATTCTTCCATGGCACTGTTTAAACTTCTTTCCGCTTCCACAAGGACATGGATCATTTGGATATATCTTTCTTACTTCTCTTTTCTTTGGAGCATTCTGAACTGAATCATCCCTATTGGTTCCTGTAATCTTAGCAGCAGGCTCTCTTTCTATCTTCTGCTCTACCTGAATATGATAAAGGATTCTAACAGTTTCTTCCTTGATAGATGCTGCCATTCCCTCAAACATCTCATATCCTGTAGTCTTGTACTCTATAAGAGGATCCTTCTGGCCATAAGCCATCAGACCTATTCCTTCTCTGAGCTGGGTCATGTCATCGATATGATTCATCCACTTGTTATCGATAATCTTAAGAAGTACAACTCTCTCCAGCTCACGCATCTGCTCAGGATCCGGGAACTGTGTTTCTTTTTCTTCATAAAGCTTGATTGCCTGTTCCTTAAGCATCTGCTTAAGCTCATCCTTCTTAAGACTTTCAAACTTCTCCTGTGTAAGATTTAAAGGTCTAAGCGGTATGATAGGAAGTATGAGATGATTAAGCGCTGACACATCCCAGTCCTTTGACTTAGCATCATCTGTAATAGTCATATCTACTGCATTATCAACTATATCCTGAATATATTTGATAATAACATCTCTCATATTTACTCCGTCAAGAACCTTCTTTCTCTCATCATAAACAATATCTCTCTGCTCATTGTTTACCTCATCATATTTGAGAAGGTTTTCTCTGATTCCGAAGTTATTTCCTTCTATCTTCTTCTGGGCATTCTCTATAGCTTTTGAAAGCATCTTATGCTGAATCTGCTCGCCCTCTTCTACGCCAAGCTTTTCGAACATACTCATAAGATTGTCTGAACCAAACAATCTAAGCAAATCATCTTCTAATGAAAGATAGAATCTTGACTCTCCCGGATCTCCCTGACGTCCCGCTCTTCCTCTTAACTGGTTATCAATACGTCTTGATTCATGTCTCTCTGTTCCAACAATCTTAAGTCCGCCTACAGCCTTTGCCTCATCATCGAGCTTTATATCTGTTCCTCTTCCTGCCATGTTGGTAGCAATAGTTACAGCTCCCTGCTGTCCTGCCTGTGCTACGATTTCCGCCTCAAGCTCATGGAATTTAGCATTAAGTACCTTGTGAGGTATTCCTCTTCTGTGAAGCATCTGTGAAATAAGCTCTGAGGTTTCAATAGTTATTGTACCAACAAGTACAGGCTGTCCCTTTCTGTAAGCCTCTTCTACAGAATCACATACTGCTTTATATTTTTCCTTCTTTGTCTTATAAACAGCATCATCAAGATCTACACGGGCTACTGGTTTATTTGTAGGAATTACTATAACGTCCATACCATAGATATTTCTGAATTCCTTTTCCTCTGTCTGTGCAGTACCTGTCATACCAGCCTTTTTCTCAAATTTATTGAAGAAGTTCTGGAAAGTAATAGTTGCAAGTGTACGGCTCTCACGCTTTACATTTACATGCTCCTTTGCCTCTATAGCCTGATGAAGGCCATCTGAATAACGACGTCCTGGCATTATACGTCCTGTGAACTCATCTACTATAAGAACTTCATCATCCTTTACTACGTAATCCTTATCTCTATGCATAAGATTATGAGCTCTAAGTGCAAGTATAATGTTGTGCTGTATTTCGAGATTTTCAGGATCTGCAAGGTTTTCAATATGGAAGAATTTCTCAACCTTGTCTACACCTGCTTCTGTAAGGTTTACAGTCTTTTCCTTCTCATCTACTATGAAATCACCAGTTTCCTCAATTTCTTCACCCATGATAGCATTGAGCTTTGTAAACTCTCCACTTACCTCACCCTTTGTGAGCTGCTTTGCAAGTACATCACAGGCCTCATAGAGCTTTGTGCTCTTTCCTGACTGTCCCGAAATGATAAGCGGTGTTCTGGCTTCATCTATAAGAACTGAGTCAACCTCATCGATAATACAATAAGAAAGCTTTCTTAATACAAGCTGTTCTTTATATATAGCCATATTATCTCTCAAATAGTCGAAACCGAGCTCGTTATTTGTAACATAGGTAATGTCACATCCATACTGCTCCTGTCTTTCCTTTGAGTCCATATTATTAAGGACAACGCCTACCTTAAGGCCAAGAAACTCATGAACCTTTCCCATCCACTCTGCATCTCGCTTTGCAAGATAGTCGTTAACTGTAACAATATGCACACCTTCACCCTTTAAGGCATTGAGGTATGCCGGACAGGTGGAAACAAGTGTCTTTCCCTCTCCAGTCTTCATCTCTGCTATACGTCCCTGATGAAGTACTATACCTCCTATAAGCTGCACCCTGAAATGCTTCATACCTAAAACTCTCCATGCAGCCTCTCTTACAGTTGCAAATGCCTCCGGAAGAATATCATCCAGTGTTTCTCCATTTGCTAGGCGTTCCTTGAACTTTGGTGTCTGAGCTTTAAGCTCATCATCTGTCATTGCTGACATCACAGAATCCAAAGATTCGATTTTATCTACAATAGGATAAATACGCTTAAGCTCTCTCTCACTATGCGTACCAAAAATTTTTTCTACCAGATTTGACATTTGAACAACTCCTGACCTGTTACTGTTTTATAATTCTACTAAAAACTCATATACACTGATACTGTTATGCTAATACTGTCCATACCAAAAAACAGCAATACTGTCTTCCTCAGCCGGACAATTCAACTAACATATCTTAACACTAAGAAGCATTTAAAGCAACATTACGAGTCATTTTTTAGAAATTTGTAACATTCTTTATATGTATAAAATTTGTTAATTTACCAACTTAATATTGTTTTAAGTAATTTTGCACAACTTTTAATATTTTATTCATATTTTTTATGTAAAAACTATCGAATTTTCTCTCATTGTATGATATAATCAAATCATCCTAAAAGAAGGGAAGTGGCTTTATGAAATTTAAAATTACAGGACGAAATATCAATTTAACTGAAGGCTTAAAAAACCAGGTAGAAAAAAAGCTTGGTAAACTTTCAAAGTTCTTCTCACCGGATACTACCGCAGTCGTAACCTTATCTGTTCAGAAGGATGTCCAGACAATTGAGGTGACGATTCCTGTCAAAGGTTCTATAATCAGAGCTGAAGAGGGATCAGATGACATGTATGTTTCTATCGATCTTGTCGAAGAGATAATTGAGAGGCAGATACGTCGTCATAGAAAAAAACTCATTGATAAGACACAACATGCAGAATCATTCTCAGATTTATTCCTTGAAAGTGATGACACTGTAGAGGATGAGCCAGAAATCAAGATTGTAAAGGTTAAAAAATTTGATTTTAAGCCAATGGATCCTGAAGAAGCATGTCTTCAGATGGAGCTTTTAGGTCATAATTTCTTTGTATTTAATAATTCAGAGACTGATCAGACCTGCGTTGTATATAAGAGGAAAAATGATACTTATGGTCTTATCGAACCAGAAGATTAATTATATTGATATCAAAAAACGGAGCTTTTGCTCCGTTTTTATTTTGTAAAATATTTCTGCCATCTAACAAAAATGTCTAGCTACATGACAAACTTCACTTAATTATTAAATTTTCTATTATAAAAATGTTCCTGCCATATATGGTGCTTTATAATTTACACTTGAAATAGTAATACCTGTTCTAGGATTTGAAGCATGAACAATCTGTCCTCCACCAATGTATATAGCAACGTGATCTATTCTTTTTCCGCTTGCATAAAAGACCAGATCTCCAGGCTTTATTGTATCTATTGGTATTTTCCTTGCAGTTGCTGCCTGTGTTCTACTATCCCTTCCTGTTGATATCCCAAAATTCTCAAAAACTCTCATTATAAAGCCTGAGCAATCTGTACCATTAGTCAGAGAGCTTCCACCATATCTGTATGGCCTGCCAACAAACTGTAAAGCATAATCAACTACCTGCTGTCTTATATCTGGAACAGCCTCAACTACTTCTTCTTTATTTGATGCCTCTGATTCACTAATTACCAATGAAACTAATTCCTGGGAAACTCCTTCCTGTTCATCAAGTGAATGTTCTTCTATGAGCTCCGCTACTCCATTGATAAAGCTTTCTCCAAAGCAATCCATGACTGCTGCTTCACTTTCCTCGACCTCTGATGCTTCATCTGCATATACAGCAAATGACATAAAAACTGATAAACTTAAAGCTGCTGTCATAATTTTGATTTTTTTCTGCACTATGATCTTCCTTTCATTTATCACATCAACTGATGTGTATTTTACTTGGTTTTATTCCTTCCTGCGGAAAAAACGCGATGTATCAGCATTCCCTGATAGCACCGCGTATTATGATAACACATTAAAAAAATGACTTTTTTTCTTTTTTAGGTCTAATTTTCTTACAATATTAGTAAGAAATGCAACTTTTTAGCTTATTTTGTTCATAAAAATACATTTTCAGGAAGTATTTTTTAAATCCAGGCACCATCCAGCTTTATAACTTCACCTGTAAGATATGTTGAAAGCTCTGTTAATTTTAAACAAAGCTCTGCTACTTCCTTTGTTTTTCCCATTCTTCCAATTGGTATTTCTTCCTCAAGCTGTTTTCTTTCTTCCTCATCAAGCTGTGAGTTAATAACAGTATCTATAGCACCACAGGCGATAGCATTTACAGAAATATTGCTTGGAGCAAGCTCTTTGCCAAGTGCACGTGTAAGAGCATTTATTCCTCCCTTGGAGGCAGAATATGCTACTTCACATGAAGCCCCGCATATTCCCCAGACTGAAGAGATATTGATTATTTTTCCGCTGCCTGCTTTTAACATATATGGTATAGCTTCGTGACAGGTATTAAATACAGAAGTAAGATTTGTTGAAATAATATTTTCCCATTCCTCTGCTGTCATATCCTGAAACAGTCCAATATGAGCAACACCTGCATTATTTATAAGGACATCTATTACATTTTCATTGTTATATTCCCTGGATATGTACTGAATTTCTTCAAATATCTGCTTTACCGTATCTATTTTCGAAATATCTCCTGCAATATAAAAGGAAATTCCTCCAAGTTCATTTATTTCATCTGAAACCATCTTAAGCTCAGATTCTGTTCTTGAATTAAGAACTGTAATGTATCCTGCTTCAGCAAATTTTAGTGCAATAGCTTTTCCTATTCCCCTTCCTGCTCCTGTTATAAGAACTGTCTTTCTGTGCTCATTTTTTTCTTCTCTCAATCTGTCTCTCCTTATTCCTGTTTAAGAAAGCTAATTAGTGGATAGTTAATAATACCTCCTTTGTTTATTACAGTTGCCTCATCCATGGAAATAACCATTTTAAAATAATTATCTCTGATTTTCAAAAGAGGTGTGAATTTCTCATCTATTTTTTCCTCTGAATCTAACTTATAACAACAATTTATATATGTAACATCCTGATTCTTTTCAGCCCGGAAATCGATAATATATTTTCCTATCTTTCCCAAAGAAACCTTAAAGCCTCTCGACATTAATTCCATATAGAGTGTATTTTCAATTGCCTGTTCAAAGCCTATGCTAAAATCTCCAGTAACCTGACTCCTCATATTAAGATCACATACATAATATTTTTCCTGGGTTTCAAGTGTTTTTGATGTTTTTATATCATATCTTTGCACTTTAAAAATCACTCCGGCAGCTATAAGCGCATCAAGTATAGAATATATAGTATCAACCGAAATAGTAAGTCCACGCTCTTTAATATAATCCTTTATCATCTTTGGAGAAAATATTTCACCTATATGATCCATAATATAAGACATTATTTTGTCTATGTGTGAAATATCCCTTAGATTGTTAAACTGAACAACATCCTTCAAAATAATTGAACTATATGTATCCTTAAGATAATTACCTATAACATTATCATCCATGGAATAAACAGCTGGAAATGATCCCTTTCTTATATATTCCAGAAAAAGCTCATTCATATTTTTCCCCTGATATCCAGTTCTTCCCTTTATAAGCTCAAGATATTCACTAAAAAGTAAAGGAAATATCTCTATATTTACATAACAATAGCAAAGATCTGAGTCAAAGCCTTCATACATAACACTTTTTGTAGATGAAATTGCAAAAATGTCGCAGTCAAAGTTTTCTGATATTTCCCTGCATACCAGTGCCCATCTGTCTACTCCCTTTAGTTCATCCAAAAACAGGTAACAATGCCCATTTTTGCTTTCAAGAACAGACCATAATAGATTTTTAAAATCCTCTGTCTTATTAAGATACAGGTACATAAGACTTTCAAAATCCATGTATATTATATTCTCACTATTTACGCCATCTTTTTTAAGTTCATTCATCATCTGCATGATGAGCGTAGTTTTACCAGATCTTCTTGTTCCTGTAATAATCTTTATTTCAGGCCTTTCAATATATGCCTTCATACGCTGAAGGTATAAATTTCTAACAATCATAATCTGCCCCTTATTAAATATCGCATTTAAGGATTAAAACTATAATATATCTTGTTAGGTTCTACAGTCTTACCTTTAAATTTTATAAGCTCACTTACTGTTACAAACTGAAATCCCTGCTCGCTTAGCTGTGGAAGCATCTGCCTTACAGCCTCTGCTGTTTCACTGTAAAGCTCATGCATAAGGACTATATCTCCATCCTTTACCTTTCCTATTACAGCTTCAACAGTCTTTGCTGGATCTTTTGTAGACCAGTCTCTTGTATCTATATTCCATGAAATAACAGGCATTCCAATATTCTGCATAACTGTATCATTTTTTATTCCACCCGGAAGCCTCATAAGTACAGGTCTTACTCCTGTAACCTCCTCAACTATATTATTACATGCTTCAACCTGATTTCTTATGCCTTCAGCATCCAGCTTATGAAAATATTTATGACCCATAGAATGGTTTCCTATCTCGTGACCATTATCTATCATCCTTTTTACAACTGTCTGTCTGCTTGAAACTCTTTCACCTACTACAAAGAAGGTAGCTCTTCCATTGTAGCTCTCAAGGCTGTCCATTATTTCATTTCCAGCCTTTGAATTTGGACCATCATCAAAAGTAAGCGCTATCATTGGCTTCCTAAGATCAAGCTCTCTTCCACCGCTTTGTACAATATAGTCTGGTTTTTTCTCTTCTTGATGGGTTCCTTCTTCCGGCTGTGTCTGCTGTATTTCTATTCCCGGACCTACCTCTTCACTTGGAACGTAAGCTGCATCCGTCTTGTAAGCCAAGCTTGTAACAGCTAAAATCGAACTCATTATTAAAACTGTCAGTAAAGTTATTCTATTTTTATTTTTATTGCTTAACATATTTCAATACCTTCAAATTTAATCTTATGATAAATTTCTGCTATAGGAAATCCCATAACAGTATAGAAATCTCCATTCAGCTTTTCTATATATAAAGCACCTTTTCCCTGAATACCATATGCTCCAGCTTTATCCATAGGCTCTCCTGTATTTATATAAGCTTCGATTTCTGAATCTGACATCTTATAAAAGCTTACACTTGCTACAGAAGTAAAGGCGATTGTTTTATTTGCATTTTTTATAACTACGCCTGTATAAACCTCATGGGTATTTCCCTGAAGAGCTTTAAGCATGCTTCTTGCAGCTTCCCTGTCAGCTGGCTTACCAAATATTTTATCCTTATATACAACAACCGTATCAGATCCTATAACTGTAGGATTTTCATTTTTATGCCTGTTAAAAACATCTTCCGCTTTAATAGCCGCCAAATACTGTGCTGCATCCTTTGGATCTATTCCTTCAGGCAGCACTTCTTCGCATGAAGCAGGATCAACCATAAAAGGACAGTCGAGCATTTTGATAAGTTCCATCCTTCTTGGTGATTTGGAAGCCAATATTAATTTTGCAGACTTTTGAAACGCTATTCTTTTGTCTCCACTCCTGCTTAATGTAATCTCACCACACTTTTTAAAGCCTGACTTATGTAATAGCCTCTGCATAGGAATATTCTTCTCGTGTGTATCTATCTTAAGATTACCGCAATTTTTAAAGCAAAAATCAATGCAATAAACTGCTGCCCCGGTTCCTCTTGCAAAATCCGCAGCGGCTACCTTATGCATGACACCATAAGGCAGATTATTAAACCACCCTTCTCCATCTATTTTTGTATAATCTTCGTCTATACCTAAAAAATATAAAAAAACAACTGCAATCCTTTTATCATTCTCAGCTCTGCATACATATAATTGGCCATCCTTGATATTTTTCTCAATATCCTCCATACATGGGTAATTTTTATCCCATTGCCCATCATTGCCATATGATGCCATGAAAACTTTAGCAGATTCATATATGCTTAAAATTTCAGGAAGTTCATCCATTACTGCTTTTTCAATTACAAAATTCATATATTAAAGCCCTCTCAGAAATTATTCATCATAGCCTTCCATAAGTCTTAAGCTTACAGATACATTTTGTACTATATCTCCCTCATCGTGCAATATATCACTTAATTCACTCTTAGACGGAAGGTCAAGATTTTCTTCAAGTTCTATGGATATCCAGTTACGTTCTGCTTCTTTAGCATTTTCCAAAGCCTCATCAAAGGTTCTTCCCTCAGCAAAACACTGATCAAGATCTGGAAAATGAACCTTGTATTTTTCATCATTTATCTTTTTAAAAACTGCTGGGTAAAAAAATTTCATACTAAATTTCTCCTTTTTATGTCAATAATGTAAATTATTTTTTACTATATAAGTTATTATTCTTTTGCAATTTTATGTATTTTTGTTTTTAATCTATAAAATAAGCTTTATGTATATATATTTCTATTATATTAGATAAAATCACAAAGTCAATTTCATATAATATACTGTAATGACATTTATTTTTCTTTATAAATTGTATTTTATAAAAGTTAAAATATCTGCATATACCTTGTCATTTTTAATCTCATTTAAAATTTCATGTCTCATTCCTTCATATAAATGTGAAGATATATGCTCATAGCCTATTTTTTTTA
This sequence comes from Eubacteriales bacterium, assembly GCA_030525875.1. Taxonomy (GTDB): domain Bacteria; phylum Bacillota; class Clostridia; order Lachnospirales; family Lachnospiraceae; genus Avilachnospira. The sequence goes on along the minus strand of JAUNDV010000011.1, from coordinate 46,404 downwards.
GAAATTCCTGACTCTCAGTCCATTTTTTCTTATCAACAATTACTGGATCATCTGCACCTGCTATAAACATTATCGGAAGCTTTTCATTTTGAAGCTTGTAATTTGAAGCGCAATATACCTTCTTCACAAGCTTAAATAAAGTTTCAAAACCGTTTAAGGTAAATATAAAACCATCTCTTATATCATTATTATATGCATCTACAATTTTCTGATCTGAACATAGCCAGCTATTTTTTCTATCTTCAAAGCCCTTTGAATTTTGACCGAACACAAGCTTATTTATCAAGTTACTTCTGTGCCTGTCGCCTTTTAGCTTTGTAAGCATTTTAACAAGGACTAATCCTGCACCTGCCGCAAGATTATTGCTAGGAGACCCACAGACGATAAGTCCATCTATATCCATATCATATTCCATAATAAATGCTCTTACAATTAGTGAGCCCATACTGTGTCCAAATAGAAATAGCTTCATACCCCCAGGCATGTGAGCTCTTAACATTTTTGTTATATCGTGAATATCTTCTACCAGAGCTATTTCTTTTCCTGTATAAAAATATCCCAGATCCTTATCCCCTTTAACACTTTCTCCATGCCCCCTATGATCATTTATAATGCAGGCAAACCCTTGTTCTGCCAAATACTGCATTATAGGCAGGTATCTCTCTTTATGTTCACACATTCCATGACTAAACTGAATAACAGCTTTTGTATCAGCTTCATTATATAAAGCCAATACATGAATATCCACATCATCATAGTCTGACCTTATTAAAAATTCCTTTCTTATTATCTCCCTCATAAAATGCTCCTATATCTATAATTTTATTTATTTTTACAATAATTCACATAAAATATTTAATTCTACTTGATAATTATAGCATAAGGACGTATGCTTATATTGTAATTATAAAACATTTCTTATATTTTCTTATAATTTTTATTATCTTATCAAAATGTTAAACTATAAAAAATTTTGGGATCTTCTTGAGTCCCGCAAAATATCCCAGTATTCCCTTATGAAAAGACGTATTATATCTGGAAGCAGTCTTTCTGCAATGAAAAATAATGATTATGTTTCTGTGAGAATAATAGAAAGGCTTTGCATTGCTTTAAATTGCAAACCTGAAGATATTGTGGAGAAAAATAAATATGATCAGCTATAGAAAATTCTTTTTGTTACTGGAACAAAAAAATATCAAAAGAACACACCTTATATATGATGGAATAATAAGTTCAGAAACGCTCCTACGTCTTAGAAGGAATAAGAACCTGTCTATGCATACGCTCGAACAGTTAAGCAATTATCTGGAATGTGATATAACAGATCTTTTCTCAATTGAGTAATTTCATACTTTTTTAGTCTTAACTGTATCATATTCCCCACTTTCCGTCTATTTTAATGCTTTTTTCGGTGTGTTTTGTTGAAAAAATCCCCAAAAAGTGGTATGTTATTATTAATTATTGTGTACTAGTTACACTCACATATGAAAGGCATAAAATGGACAAGAAGTATATATTCTTCGATTTGGATGGTACTTTGACCGATTCATACGAAGGCATAATCAATTCCTTGCTCTACGCATTGAATAAGCTTAATATTAAGCCGCAGCCAGACTCATTTAACCAGGTAATAGGCCCACCTTTACATCTTACCTTTATGGACACATATAAGATGAGTCCCGAAGAGAGTGATAAAGCTGTAGGTATATTCCGTGAGTATTATGAAGCCAAGGGCAAATTTGAAAATATTCCGTATGAAGGCATTTCTGAAACGCTTCATACCTTATATGCCCATGGAAAAAAACTAATGATAGCTACTGCAAAGCCAGAACATATGGCTGTACAAATTGCTGATCATTTTGGTCTATCCCAGTACTTATGCTTTATTGCTGGTACCAACAATGATCTTACAGACAAGCTCGATGATCCGACCAAGAGAAGCAGTAAAAGCGATGTAATAAAGCATATCTTAAAAACAAACGACATAAAAGATCCAGAAAATGCTGTCATGGTTGGCGACAGAGCTTATGATATAGTTTCTGCCAAAGCCCTAGGTCTCCAGACTATAGGTGTAACCTATGGATACGGAACAAGGGAAGAGCTTGAGGAAGCTGGAGCTGACTATATAGCTGATACACCAATGGACATTATTCGACATATAATTGAAGATTAAAAAATAAGCTGTTTAGGATAAATATTAACTTCCTAAACAGCTTTTATTTTAGATTATATAAGTTATTGCATCATAGACTGGAGTACTGCATTTACAAGCTTTCCATCCGCTTTTCCTTTAACCTTTGGCATAAGTGATTTCATAATTACGCCCTTATCCTTTGCTGATGGAGCCTCTATTGAAAGCTCAGAAAGAACAGATTTAATAACATCTCTTATCTGCTCTTCATTCATATCAGCAGGTACAAATTCCTTAAATATTGCTATACGCTTTGCTGTAGCTTCTTTAAGCTCTACTCTGTCATCTGGACAGCTGTCATAAGTTTCATTAAGCTGCTTAAGCTCTTTCTTTATTACAGCAAAAGCCTCTTCATCTGTTATCTCTTCTCTTTTTTCAATCTCTGCATTTTTAAGGATTGTAAGCATAGCTGAAAGAGCATCTTTTCTATCCTTGTCCTTATTCTTCATAGCAGTCATCATTTCCTGCCTTATTTTATTTGTCATGCTCATTGGAATATACCTCCTGCTTTCGTTATTTTTAAATTATATCATATTTACAAAAAAAGGTCTAAATCCTATCCAGAATTCAGACCTTTGAGCAGCGCTACAAGGATTCGAACCTTGAAATGACGGAGTCAGAGTCCGTTGCCTTACCATTTGGCGATAGCGCTTTATATTTGTATGTCTCAGCGACGTTGATTATATTATCATACTTTTAATTTAACGTCAACAACTTTTTAAAATAATTTTATTTTTTATCTCATTTATCTCATTTTGTCATTTGTTATCATTTGTATCATTTTCAAAAGGTGCTGAAAGCGTTTGCAACTTCAGCACCTAATAGCAATTTAAATATATGAATTTATAAACTTCTTTATAGAAAAGCTCCTAATTACATCTTATCTGGTGCTTCAAAGCCTAACATATAAATACAGCTTTCAAGGACCTTCCTGGTAAGTGCAATAAGTGCTATATAACTTGCCTGCTTCTCCTTATCCTCCTCGCCTAATATCTTAACATCATGATAGAAAGAGTTAAAAGCATTAGATATCTCATATATATACTGACATAATCTGTGTGGAGCAAGCTCTTTCCAGGCCTGTTCTACAATGTCATTATATCTTAACAGAGAAAGAGCAAGCTGCTTTCCTGAGACAGTTCTCTGCATTGCCTTTACAAAATCTGAAGATACAGCTTCCTGTTCATTCATTTCCTTATATTTGTTAAGTATACTTGATATTCTTACTATTGTATACAGTATATATGGTCCTGTATTTCCCTCAAAACTGATAAATCTGTCTATATCAAAAACATAATCCTTTGATGCCTGATTAGAAAGATCTCCATACTTAAGGGCAGCAAGGCCTACCTGTCTTGCAATCTTCTCAGCCTCTTCATTTGATATTTCATCCTCTGATCTGGTTGCTCTTATCTTTTCATATACCTTGTCATTAATATCCTTTATAAGGATAGCAAGGCGCATTACTCCGCCCTCACGTGTTTTAAATGGCTTTCCATCCTTGCCATTCATTGTTCCAAATCCAAGGAAAGTAAGCTTTTCTTCAGGACGTACTATTCCTGCCTTTCTTGCAACTCTGAAAAAGCTTGTATAATGCAGATTCTGTCTCAAATCGGCTATATAAATATATGAATCTGGCTTATATAGCATTTCTCTTTCTACCATAGTTGCAAGGTCTGTAGTCGCATATAATGAAGCTCCATCAGACTTTCTAACAAGGCAAGGAGGAAGTTCCTTGGTATCTGTTTCCTCTGTCACATCTACTACAAGCGCACCATTTGATTCATAGGCAATTCCCTGCTTAATAAATGAATCCAGCATCTCTGGAATATACTTCTGAGCATCTGATTCACCCTTCCAAAGTTCAAAGGACACATCCAGATTGTCATAGTTTTTCTTAAGATCCTCAAGTGACAGCTCCATGATTCTTTCCCAGATTTTTCTGCACTCAGGATCTCCATTTTGAAGCATACCTGTAGATTTCAAAGCTCTCTGCTTAAATTCCTCTGCTTCCTTGGTAAGCTCTCCATTTTCATCCTTTTCCTTTGACTTAGCTGAAGCTGCTGGATAAATCTCTTCGAGATCAGAAATAGTAAACTCTGTCTGTCCTCTGTCTTTAAGCTCTTCTATGATAAGTCCCATCTGAAGCCCCCAGTCTCCAAGATGTACATCTCCTATCATATTGTGACCTATGGTCTTACCAATTCTCTTAACAGACTCTCCTATTACAGCCGAACGAAGGTGTCCTACATGCAGTGGCTTTGCAACATTTGCTCCGCCATAGTCTACAATTATGGTTTCCTTGTCTTCTGGCTCTGAAAGTCCAAGTCTTGCATCACTATCCATTTTTACAAGATAGTCTGAAATAAACTCTTCAGCCAGATTCATATTTATAAATCCAGGCATACAGGCTTCTACCTTTGAAAACACCTTAGCTGTGGCAAGCTCTGAAGCAACTGCATTTGCAATATCTATAGGCTTCATCTTTGCTTTTTTAGCACATGCCATAGCTCCATTGCACTGATATTCACACAAATCAGGTCTATTGCTTAAATTGACTCTTCCAAACTCTCTTTCATATCCAGCTTTTTCAAAAGCTTCAGCACATATGTCATTAAGCATTTCAATAATCTTATTCATTACATTTTCCCTCATACTTAAGAAATTGCATGACATTAACATCATGCAATTTCATATAAATCTGATTATTTTTCTGATCTTAAGCTCTTGAAAGATACTCGCCTGTACGTGTATCGATCTTAATCTTATCTCCCATGTTTACAAATAATGGAACGTTAACCTGTGCACCTGTCTCAACTGTTGCAGGCTTTGTAGCACCTGTAGCTGTATCTCCCTTGAAGCCAGGCTCTGTATCTGTAATCTCAAGCTCTACAAACATTGGAGGCTCTACTGAGAATACGCTTCCATTGTATGAGCAAACCTTACAGATATCATTCTCCTTAACAAACTTCATTGCATCTCCAACAAGCTCTTCTGCAAGAGACATCTGCTCGTAGTTCTCAACATTCATGAAGTTGTACTGATCTCCATCCTGATAAAGATACTGCATATCTACTCTGTCGATACGTGCTGCTGGGAATTTCTCTGTTGGTCTGAAAGACTTCTCAACTACACCACCATTAATAACATTCTTAAGCTTTGTTCTTACAAAAGCAGCACCCTTTCCTGGCTTTACGTGCTGGAACTCAACGATCTGTAATACCTGTCCGTCAATTTCAACTGTTACACCATTTCTGAAATCACCTGCTGAAACCATTTTCAAATCCTCCGATTAAATCTAAATTAATATTCTTCATAAATTCGATAAAAGTATCTAACCTGTCTTTTATCGTCTTTCTCAAACGCTTAATGCGCAAAAAATCACTTATATCTTATAAGAAAAACCTCATAATTGCAAGCCTTTTCTTTTAAAGAAGCAATTAATTACAGGTTTTTCCAGATACCTTTTGAATTTTATTTTCTTTATATCTGTACTTTTGTCCAGAGGTTCAACCAAAACGCTTTCTATCCCTGCTCTATTTGCTCCCAGAATATCCGTATATATCTGGTCTCCAAAAAAAAGTACCTTGTCTCTTTCAAGCTTCATGATATCACAGGCTTTTAAATACCCTTTTTTTGATGGCTTATGTGCCATATAAACATAAGGTATATTTGTTTCTCTTGTAAAATCCTTAACTCTTTCTTCATTGTTATTTGATACTATAGTAATACTAAATCCTATATCTTTAAGCTTCTTAATAAGCTCAATATATTCTTTGGTAGCCTTGTGATCATGTGGAACTAAGGTATTGTCAATATCAAATATTAAGCCTCTTTTACCATCTTTATACTCTTCTGAAAAGTCATGTGTATATACACTTTTTATATATCTGTCGGGAAAAAGAATATTCTTCATACTAAGTTATTGCTCCTTTGCATTTGTATTGCTTGTGAGCATTTTCCCAATTTCATCTATAAATGTATTCACATCCTTAAATTCTCTGTATACAGAAGCAAATCTTACATAGGCAACCTCGTCAAGTGTTTTTAATCTTTTCATAACTTCTTCACCAATAACCGAGGTCCTGATTTCCTTTTCCTCCATATTAAAGATTTCATTTTCTATCTCGTCGATCATTTTTGCTATCTGCTGTGGAGAAACTGGTCTTTTGTGACAAGACTGAAATATTCCTGTTTCAATTTTTGACCTGTCATATGCCTCTCTGCTTTCATCCTTCTTGATAACCATAAGTGGCATAGTCTCCAGCTTCTCGTAAGTAGTAAATCTTTTTCCGCAATTTTCACACTGTCTTCGTCTTCTTATGGATGAATTATCATCAGCAGGCCTTGAATCTATTACTTTTGTATCGTCATTGCTGCAATATGGACATTTCATTAGCTTCTGTCTCCTTTTCCAAAATAATTATCCTCTTTTAGCTTATTCTCTTTATAAAGCTCCTCCATAAGCTCTTCAAAGGTCTTAGATTTAGCCGCTTCAGTTTCATCTTCTTTTATCTCTGTAGCTTCATTTTCTTTTATCTCTGTAGCCTCATTTTCTTCTTCGACATGCTCTTCGTTTATTTGTATTCCAGCATCTGATTCAGCATTTTCAGACTCGCTCCTTACTTCCTGCTCCATAGATTTTGTCTCATCAATAGATTTATTTTCCTCTAAAGATTCGTCGGCATCTAAAGCCAATACAGGAAGCCTGCTTTCATTTTCCTGATCATTTGCCGGCTCCCAGGATGTATTTTCTTTTATATCATCCTTTACTTCTGAATTGGTATATACAAACTGTTCGCCATTTATATCCATGTAAAACTGAATAATACTTGACATAATATATGGCTCGAGCCAGATAGATAAAACACCAGCAGTCAGAAGATTAAGCACATGCCATCCAAAAAAGCTAAAGATTGAAAGCCATATAAGCTTAAATCTTCTTCCTCTCATCATCCTGAAAGAAGCTTTCATAGCAGCAAAAATTGATATTTCAGGATGATCAATTATTATATAAACGGAAAGTGCCAGACTAAAGCTAATATATGCAACTATAAATGAGCATACAAGCATAACCCCTGACGTAAAGGTCAGAAAGTCAACCCGTCCACTTATAATTGAAAAATATGATCCAATTATAAACATAGATACAGGAATAAACATAATAATAAACGAAATGAGTCCATTAATAAATGAAAGCCCTACCATTTTCCATGGCTTTGACTCAGCTTTGAATCCATCAAGAGCCATTTTAATATCTATTTTCTGGCCTCTGTTAATACGAAGTCCCATTTTTGTATAGCCAAATGTAAACAAATATCCTATAAAGAGCATACAAATATCTATCATAAGGCTAAGTATTACCACCCCACTTATAATGGCAATATTATTACCAATACCCATACCAAAAACCATACCCGTTGCAATAATATTTCCAGAAAAAACCGTGATAATCCAGGTTACTACCATAAATATAAGTCTTGACAGTACAAACGGCATGTAATTTCCGTTTAACACCATCCTGGCATTTCTTTTATAATCTCTCGTTGTCATTTTAATTTCCTCCGCCTAATCCTGATTCCTTCAAAATACATACGCCAAATTACTATTATATTTACTTAATATTCTGTATTTATGAAAATATAAATAAAAAGACGTATCTTTAAAATCAGATACGCCTTAATACTACTACATGTTAAGTTTTGTGTAAAGTTTCACTATCTAAACTTCATTAAACTTTAATCTGCGATGAAATATTATTAATTTAAAGGAACAACTGCACCCTCATATTTTTCTGTCATCCAATTCTTAACATCCTCTGAATGAAGAACTTCTACCAGCTTTGCAACCCAAGGCTCATTCTCTCTGCCTTCCTTTACCGCAATGACATTTCCATAGGTCTTAGCTCCAACTGACTCCTCATCCTCTACTGCAAGGGCATCTGTTGGTGCATAGCCTGCCTGGATAGCATAGTTTCCATTCATTACAGCATATGCTACTGAGCTTAATGATCTTGAGATCTGTGCTGACTCAAGCTCAACTATGTCAAGATTCTTAGGATTTTCAACGATATCCTGCTTTGTAGCTGTAAGGCCTGCTCCTTCCTTAAGCTTGATAAGACCATTTGCCTCAAGAAGAAGAAGCGCTCTTGCTTCATTTGTTGTATCATTAGGAACAGCTATCTTGTCTCCGTCTGCAATTTCTGAAAGATCCTTCTTTGTGCCTGCAAAAATTCCAAATGGCTCGTAATGAACAGCACCTGCTGATACAAGATGTGTTCCCTTCTCTACATTAAACTGATCCATGTATGGTAAATGCTGGAAATAGTTTGCATCTATACTTCCCTCTTCAAGTGCTGTATTAGGAAGAACATAATCAGTAAACTCCATTACCTCAATTTCAATTCCCTCTTCCTTCAATGCGTCCTTTGCATAATTAAGTATTTCTGCATGAGGAGTTATAGAAGCTCCGATTTTGATCTTAACAGTTTCCTCTGACTTTGCTTCCTCTGTCTCAGCTGACTCTGCTTCAGTTGTTTCCTTAGCCTCTGTCTCTGCTGCTGTTGTTTCAACTGCTGTAGTCTCTGTTTCTTTCTGTCCGCAAGCTGCAAGTGATACTGTTAATGCTGCTGCAAATAATGCTGTTAAAACTCTCTTTTTCATAAATTTGTCTCCTCTTGTTTTATTTTATATCAAAGCATTTTACTGCTTTTCTATCTTAATTTATTGTATTTTACTGTTTTATCTTTATCTCTTTCTCTTATCTGATGCATTTGCTGCCTTCATCCAGAGTTCCTGTATTATCTGAGTAATAAGAATAAGGATTATTGTAGCTATAACCATTATTCCAAGCTCATATCTGTAATATCCGTAGTTTGCTGCAATTGCACCAAGTCCGCCTCCGCCTACCATTCCTGCCATAGCTGTATAGCCAAGTATAGTTGTCATTACAATAGCTGCACCTACAAGAAGTGAGGGTCTGGCCTCAGGAAGAAGTACCTTATATATTATCTGCCATGTACTTGCCCCCATTGATTTTGCTGCTTCTATAACGCCTTTATTTACTTCTTTTAAAGAACTTTCTATCATTCTCGCAATATATGGTGCTGCTGAAGCTGTAAGTGGAGGTATTATCGCTATACTTCCTACAACTGTTTTTACCATTGCCTGTGTAACAGGTATCATGAGGAAAAGAAGAATAATAAAAGGTATAGACCTTAAAATGTTGATCAAAAATCCCAGTATGTCATGTAACAGCTTACATGGTCTTATTCCATCCTTGTCTGTAACTATAAGGATTACTCCTAAGGGAGTTCCAATTATATATGCAAAAAATGTTGACCAGAATATCATAAACAAGGTCTCTGTTACACCCTTGGCCATCATCTCTACAAGCTGTGTAAGTTCCATTATCTAACCTCCTCATACTGTACCTTATTTGCCTTAAGGAAATTTGTTATTCTAAGCTGATCTGTTTCATCCTCTGGAAGTTCAATAACCATCTGTCCCATAGGCTTTCCATCTATTTCTTTCATGTTTGCAAAAGCAATATTGACCGGTGCCTTACATACCAATACTAAATCTGAAATAATTGGCTTCTTAGATGAAGTACCATCAAAGACAAGTCTTAACTTCTTTCCAGTAAATTCCTGATTCTTTGCTGCTTCACCAAGTATCAGCTGCTTTCCAATTTCTGTCTTTGGCTCTGCAAATACCTTTGCCACAGCCCCCTCTTCAGCAATATGGCTTGAATCTATAATAGCTACTCTGTCACAGATAGCCTCTATAACAGCCATCTCATGAGTGATAACTATTACTGTAACTCCCATTTCTCTGTTAATCTTCTTTAAAAGCTCCAGAATCTGCTTTGTCGTATTTGGATCAAGTGCTGATGTAGCTTCATCACAAAGAAGTACCTTTGGATCTGTGGCAAGAGCTCTTGCTATTGCTACTCTCTGCTTCTGTCCTCCTGAAAGCTGTGAAGGATATGCTTTAGCCCTGTCTTCCAAGCCTACCAGCTTTAAAAGTGTTTCAGCTTTCTTAATAGCTGTTTCCTTATCTGTTCCTATAAGTTCAAGAGGAAAGGTTATATTTTTGATTACATTTCTCTGCTCCAACAGATTGAACTGCTGGAAGATCATGCTCATCTGTCTTCTTGCCTCTCTTAATTCCTTTTGTTTAAGGCTTCCAAGACTCTTACCCATAAATACTACAGAGCCTGCTGTAGGAACTTCAAGATAGTTTATACATCTTACAAGTGTAGATTTTCCTGCTCCTGAAAGACCTATGATACCAAAGATTTCTCCTCTCTTTATCTCCAGATTAATATCATCTAAGGCAGTAACAACTCCTCCTGATGTATTAAAGCTTTTTCCCAGCGATTTAAGTTCTATAATATTATTTTCATCTCCAAACATATTTATTTCCTTTCTTTTTATGATGAAAAACAAAAACCGCAGGTCTGTCTGACCTGCGGCTAAAAATCATTCATAAACTATAAAAATAATAGCTTTCTTTCACCCATACAAATCTCACAGACAAGTATTATATATATTTTTGCACATCATCATAACGCACATGCCCATTGACATCTGCATCATCATGTCCATATTCATCATTGAATTAGAAAACTGTGCCATACTTATCTCCAAAATCCGTTTCAAAATTTCTTGTTTTAAATAATTTATTTAGACTATAAAACTATGTTTTAAATTTGTCAAGAAAAAAATGAGACCATGATAAAAAACTATCAAAGTCTCATTTTTATTATTTATTTAGGTTATGTTAGCTATAATCAGATTATTTACAAAGCTCAGCTATTGAGATAGCAAATATTTTTGCTGCATCTGCAAGCTCACTTATAAGCATAAATTCATCTGCACCATGCATATGTGTGTCCGTAGTTTCGCCTACTGCACCAAATGCTACTCCATTCTTAAGATGATGTACATAGGTTCCTCCACCCATAGCTATGCATCTTCCCTCAAGTCCGGTAACTGATTCATAAGCACCCAAAAGTGTTTTTATAAAATCGCTGTCTGCTGGAACTGCATGAGGAGCAACATAGGTGTGTTCAAACTCAAATCCAGCCTCTTCACATGCCTTCTTTGCAGGAGCTACAGTGTTTTCCTCATTTGCATCTATACAGGTTCTTGAATCAAAGTTTGCAAATATGCTGTCTCCCTCAAGCTTAACTATATTCATTGATACAGTTGTAGGACCGGCAATATCATCCTTTAAATCTATACCCATTGCTTTTCCAAAATGATCTCCATATGGGAAGAGTCTGCTAAGCTCTCTAATGAGGCTTACCTTCTTAGACTCTGTAAATGAAATCCTTGTCATAAGCATTAAAAGTGCAAGTACGGCATTGTTTCCATCTTCTGGAAGTGAAGCATGTGCTCCCTTTCCCTCTGCATTAATTATCAATCCCTTTTCATTTCCTGCTACAACAAAGGCAACTCCAGTTTCTTTTGTTACTTCAGCTGCAATATTTCTTATCTCATCATCATTAAAATCAGAAGAAATAATAGCATATGCCTTGCCCGGAACAATATTTGTAGTTGTTCCTCCATTAAATTCAATAAGATCTCTTACACCCTCTGTCTTATCGAATTTTGCTGTGAGTATTCCCCTGAACTGTCCCTTTTCAACATTTGTAAGAGGAAACTCTGCATCAGGACTGAAGGTCATAGGAGCTTCTGGCTCTTTTGCATAATAGTGAACGATATCATTTGATCCTCTTTCCTCATCTGAACCTAAGATAAGTCTGCAATTCTTTGATACAGGGATTCCAAGCTCCTTTACAGCTCTCATTGCATAAAGTGCCGCTACTGCTGGTCCCTTATCATCTGAAGTTCCTCTGCCGTAAATTTTTCCATCCTTTACAATAGGATCAAATGGCTCTGTAACAGTCCATCCATCTCCAGGTGCAACTACATCCATATGTGCAAGAATATCAAGATGTCTTTCATTCTCACCCATATCTGCTGTTATAACATAGTTGTCATAGTTTGTTGTCTTAAATCCATAGCTTTCACAAAGCTGCTTAGCTGCCATAAGAGCTGTATAAGGGCCATCTCCATATGGCTTTCCTTCTTCATATGCCCCACCTACAGAATTAATTCTGCAAAGCTCAATGGTGTCTTTTATCATATCGTCAATATGTGCATCAATATAATCTGATATCTGCTTCTTGTAGCTCATTTATTTGTCTCCCTTTCGTATTTTATTTATATAAAATGCAAATTAATTCTTTCCAAACTCTGAAAGCTTAAGTCCCTTATTTCTATCAAGTACCATATTTACACTCCATTCGTGTGCAAAAAGCAGAAGCGGAGCATCCTTAAGATCCTTGACTATCTTCATATCGCTTGTACCCTGAATTTTCTCAACATCATACTCAAGATAATTCTCAACCCATCTGATGTATTCATAAGGCAGCTGCTCAAGCTTTACATCTACATTGTATTCATTCTTAAGTCTGTAGGTAAGAACCTCAAACTGAAGAACACCAACAACTCCTACTATTATTTCTTCCATTCCTGTGTTAAATTCCTGGAATATCTGGATAGCACCCTCTTGAGCTATCTGCATAACTCCCTTAAGGAATTGCTTTCTCTTCATAGTATCAATCTGTCTTACTCTCGCAAAATGCTCTGGAGCAAAGGTTGGAATACCATCAAATTTAAATTTCTGGTTTGAAGAGCAGAGAGTATCTCCAATACTGTAAATGCCCGGATCGAATACACCTATTATATCTCCGGCATAGGCCTTTGTTATTATCTGTCTCTCGTCTGCCATCATCTGTGTAGGCATGGTAAGTTTTATCTTTCTTCCACCCTGAACATGATTAACTTCCATTCCAGCATCATATTCACCTGAACAAATACGCATAAAGGCAATACGGTCTCTATGCGCCTTATTCATATTTGCCTGTATCTTAAATACAAATGCTGAAAAATCCTCTTCAAGTGGATCTATATCACCAATATCACTATGTCTCTTAAGAGGTGCTGTTGTCATCTTAAGGAAGTGCTTAAGAAATGGCTCTACGCCAAAGTTTGTAAGTGCTGATCCAAAGAAAACTGGTGAAAGCTGTCCATGCTGTACCTTATCCAGATCAAGTTCGTCAGCAGCTCCATCTATGAGTTCAATATCCTCTTTAAGCTTATCCAGATTCTGGAATCCGATAACATTTTCAATATCTGGATCATCTATATTGTATTCGTGAGTCTCAAGTTCCTTAGCTCCACCCATTTCAGCCTTAAATGTAATTATCTTCTCTTCATCTCTCTCGTAAACGCCCTTAAAATTCTTTCCACAGCCTATTGGCCAGTTTATAGGGCAGGTATGAATGCCGAGAACATCTTCAATCTCAGAAAGAAGCTCAAATGGATCTCTTGCCTCTCTGTCGAATTTGTTGATAAATGTGAAGATAGGTATTCCTCTCATGACACAGACCTTGAAAAGCTTAATAGTCTGTGCCTCAACACCCTTTGAACCATCTATTACCATGACAGCTGAATCTGCTGCCATAAGTGTACGATAGGTATCCTCAGAGAAATCCTGATGTCCAGGTGTATCCAGAATATTTATGACCTTTCCATCATAATTAAACTGCATGGCTGAAGAGGTTACTGAAATACCTCTCTCCTTTTCTATCTCCATCCAGTCTGAAACTGCATGCTTTGCAGCCTTTCTTCCTTTTACTGTTCCTGCAAGATTTATTGCGCCTCCATACAGAAGGAATTTCTCTGTAAGTGTTGTCTTTCCGGCATCCGGGTGTGATATGATTGCAAAAGTGCGTCGTCTTTCGATTTCGTTCTTAATATTATTATTCATATTACCTCTGTTTTATTATTTATATTGAAAATATCTCATCTAATATATTGAGAGCCGTTTCCTCTTTGCTCATAAGCGGTAGCTCTGTAATAGCATCTCTCGTAATAAGAGTCACCTTATTGGTATCTGTGCCAAAGCCAGCACCTTCAACTCTGAGACTATTAGCAACTATCATATCTGCATTCTTTTTATCAAGCTTTGCAGTTGAGTTCTCGATCAGATTTTCTGTTTCCATAGAAAATCCAACTAATATCTGATTGTCTTTCTTTCTCTCTCCTACCCATTTGAGTATATCCGTGGTTCTCTCAAGTTTCAATGAATAAGATCCATCTTCACTAGGCTGCATTTCATTTTTCTTTATCTTATTATCAGCAAGTGTCTGTGGTCTAAAGTCAGCTACTGCTGCCGACATTATAATGCAGTCAGCATCTTTATATTCATTTTTTACAGCCTCAAGCATATCTTTGGCGCTTTCCACTTCGATATATTTTACTCCTTCCATTGGCATAACACCATTTGCAGGAGCAATACCTGTAAAGACAGATGTTTCCACAGAATCTGAAAGCTTATTTACTTTACCGCTTATAACCGTAACCTCTGCACCTCTACATTTTGCGACCTTGGCAAGGGCGTAGCCCATCTTTCCTGTACTATGGTTTGTAATAAATCTGACAGGATCAAGAGCCTCTCTGGTTGCACCTGCAGTTATAACTATTTTCTTTCCTAAAAGATCCTTGCCATATGCTATGGCTCTTTCAATGGCTCTGTATAATACAGCTGGCTCTGGAAGCTTTCCTTTTGCACTTATTCCTTCTGCAAGATGTCCTTCATCAGGCTCCAGCACTTCTATACCTCTTTGTCTAAGCTTATCTATATTTTCGAGAGTAGCTGGATTATTGTACATATTTACATTCATGGCAGGAACAACTATCTTTGGACAGTTGCATGCAAGAAATGTTGAGCTAAGCATATCGTCAGCTATACCATTTGCCACCTTAGCTATGATATTGGCTGTCGCAGGAGCAATCATAAATAAATCTGCTGTTCTGGCAAGCTGTATATGTGGTATAAGATATTCCTCAGATTCAAAGGTATCTAAGATAACTCTATGACCTGTAAGAGCCTCAAATGTTGCCCTGCCAATGAATTTCTCAGCATGCTCTGTCATGAGTACATGTGTGTCTGCTCCTGCCTGCTTTAACGCTGAAACTAAAATGCAGGCCTTGTAGGCAGATATTCCTCCGCTTACACCTATTATGACATTCTTTCCTTCAAGCATAGTCTTCATCTTTATACCTCTTTATTCTTATTGTATAGCGCAAGTAAGCCCTTCATGAGTAAAGTTTCATCCAGTATTATACTGTGACTGCACAAAGGAACTACAAATTTTGCCAGTCCTCCAGTTGCAACTACTGTTGCTTTGCATGAAAGTTCTTTTTCCATTCTCTCGATTATTCCATCTATCTGGGCAGCGTTTCCATATAATATACCGCTTCTCATGCAGTCTATAGTATTATTTCCTATTACACTTCCAGGTGTCTCAAGACTTATATAAGGCAACTGGGCAGCACTATTTGAAAGCGAATTCAGACTCACTTTTAATCCCGGAAGTATTACTCCCCCGAGATATTCTGCCTGCTCGTTCACTATGGTAATAGTTGTAGCTGTGCCCATATTTACTATAATAACTGGTGACTTATAGCTGTTATATGCTATTTCTGCTCCTGCCAGAAGATCCGCTCCAACCTTTTCTGGATATTTCATGCGGTTTAATTTAATGCTCATCTTTATCTTGTTAGAAACAAGAAGTGGTGATTTTCCTGTAACCTTTCTTATGGCAGTGCTTATTACACCTGTTAAAGGAGGGACTACAGAAGATAGTACAGCTCCTTCTATACTCGATTTGTTTATACCATGGAAGGCCAGTATGGAAATTATATCCATTGCATATTCCATACTTGTCTTATCAGCAGCTGTTGTAACTCTTTCTTCTATAACCTTACCATCACTGTCAACTACTCCAATTTTAATATTAGAATTTCCCATATCAATTGCAAGTATCATTTTTATTCCTTTTCATAAAACATCCGACCACGTCTGTGATCGGATGCTGATTAGCACTATTTCATAATACCACTATATTGGTATACTGAAAAGAGAATTTATTATTATGCACGTATGGCATAACGAAGCTTTGTGCTTTTTGCTCTTGGATTGAGATTGCATTCCTCTCTTTGAGGCCGTATTACATCCTCAGAAATCTCCTGATATATACCATCTTTATAGAAATCCTTAAAGGATTTTTTGACTAACCTGTCTTCTCCTGAATGAAAGGTAAGTATAGCAACTCTTCCTCCGGGATTAAGTATATCAGGAAGCTTATTTAAAAAGCTGTACAAAACCTCATATTCCTGATTTATATCAATTCTCAAAGCCTGAAATGTTCTCTGGCACGATTTCTTAATCATTTCCTTTTTATCCTTATCAGGTAAAAAGCTCAAAGCTTTTTCAATGATATTTTTTAGGTCTGTTGTTGTTTCAGGAGCTTTACCAGTTCTTACCGCCCTGATTACAGCCTTGCTTATCTCCTCAGCATAAGTCTCATCTGCATTTTCAATAAGCATGCCATATAGTTCTTCCTGTCCTATAGTCTTTAACCTTTCAGCTGCACTTATTCCCTGATACGGATTAAGCCTTAAATCCAAAGGTCCTTCTGTTTTAAAGGAAAAGCCTCTTTGCGGATCATCTATCTGCATAGAGGAAACTCCTAGATCAGCAAGTATAAAATCAAATTTTCCACTCTCTGGAATAATTTCATCTACATTTGCAAAATTCAGCAGCTTAATTGTTAATATATCCTCACCAAATCCAGCCTTATTAAGCCTTTCTTTTGTTTTCTGTGATTCTATCGGATCCACATCTAAAGCATATATATGTCCTTTTCCATTAAGACACTCAAGCATTTTTGAGGTATGTCCTCCATATCCAAGTGTCGCATCCAGGCCATTTTCTCCCGGCTTTATATGAAGTACATCCAGTATTTCCTTAACCATTATGGAAATATGCATTCCGGCAGGTGTTCCACCCTTTCTTATTACCTTTTCTATAACATCTCCATACTTTTCAGGATCATGCTCTTTATATTTTTCACTGAATTTACGAGGATGGGTACCCTTGTACCTGACTCTCCTTTTATGCTGTTTTTCTTCCATTTTATATACCTTATCTAGTCTTTAAAAAATTAATTTCCTTCATTGCAGCTTCATCCTCAGGATATACCTTTAGATATTGGTTAAACAATTCGTAAGCCTCATCATATCTTTGCATATATTCAGCGCATACACCCTTGTTGAACCATGCTAATTTTCCTTTGAGACTTCCGTCAAGTTTAGCATAACTGTCAAATATATCGTAGGCCTCTTCGTATTTCCCCTGTTCCAGTTCATCTACAGCCTTCTTTATTTCGTCTAGACTGTCCAGATCCTTTTTTAGTTCATCGTAATAGGCACTGTTTTCCTTGCTGTCGTCCGCTATAATAAGCGCTTCATAGGTCTTTTTTGCATCCTCATATCTTCCAAGTCTCAGCTCACATTCTCCTCTATATTTAAGAATATCGAGCTGTATATCTCCTACCTTACCCTTATCTGCATTAAGAGCCTTATTAAAGGACTGTATGGCCTGGTCGTATTCACCGCTTTTATAATATTCTATTCCTTCTTCACGAAATGTCTTTGTATCCTTGCTGCCACAGCCATTGCAAAAGCTTGCGATAAGAACCAGGGAAAATGTTAAAATGATTCTTTTTGTTAATTTAATTTTGTTTTTCATTTGTGCTTCCAAACCCACCATTTCTCTTGTCAGTGCTATTGTCGTCCATTGTAATGCCATAAGCAACAAATATTCCCTGAGCAACGGCTTCACCCTTCTTAAGCTTCACAGTCTTTCCTTCAGTATTTGTATTTATCATCTTTATGAATATATGTCCTTCGTTATCAGAGTCATAATAGTCACTGTCTATTACACCAACTGTATTAGCAAGCATCAGTCCATACTTAAATCCAAGTGAACTTCTAGGAACTATAAGAAGTACATAGCCTAAATCCATTTTACACCTTATTCCTGTTGGTATTTTTACGCTTTCCCCCGGTTCAAGCGAAATATCAAATGGTGTATAAAAATCATAGCCTGCTGAACCCTTTGTAGCTCTTACAGGAAGCTTAAGCGAAGCAAAGGCCTCCCTGGCACAGCTTTCATTACCCATATCTGTAGATTTAAACGTATCTACCCAGTCCTTTATCCATCTTTCCTCTGATATAAATGCAAACTCAGCTATTCTATTCATTCTCTCTCCTATGCAGGAAACTTTTACTCTATGGCTATTTCCTGCTGTTCAATTTCTTTTTTTGTTTCTTCTTCTATACTTGCCTTTGTATATGGGTCTATATCTGGAAGTTCATCCTTACCACTTATCCCAAATCTTTGGTAAAATGCTTCCGTAGGTGCAAAAAGTGCAGGTCTTCCCGGCACATCCAGTCTTCCAACCTCTTCTACAAGTCCATATTCTATAAGACGGTTTACTGCATGGTCTGACTTTACTCCCCTGATTTTTTCTATCTCAACTTTTGTGGCTGGATTTTTGTAAGCGATTATTGAAAGCGTTTCAAGCACGACCTCGGTTAATACAGGTTTTTTTTCATTTTTGACTATCTTTATTAGTTCATTATAATATTCTGGTCTTGTACACATTTGGTACTTTCCATTGAATACTTTAATAATAATTCCTCTGTCAGCCTCTTCGTATTCTTTTTTTAGAGCTTCACATTCTTCCTTTATAAAGCTAAGCTCACAGCCACAGGCTTTAGCTATTTCCTTCGCATCTACTGCTCTGCCAAGGGAAAATAATATTGCTTCAATAGCCTTTCTGTAATGATTCTCACAAGCTTCCATCTAAGTCTCCGTCTTTTATTCATCCATAATATCGCTAAGATCCACATCCTCAAGTTCTTCAGATCTTACCTCAATTTCAATTTCATCATTTAGATTATTCTGCACAGCATATAGTTTTCCTGCCTTCATAAGCTCAAGAAGTGCAAGAAAGCTGACCACTACTTCCATCCTTCCTGCCTCATTATCCAGAAGTTGTTTAAATGAAAATCTCCTTTTTTCTCTGGCATAGTTTATGAGTGATTTTATTTTGCTTCCTAAAGATATTCTCTCCCTCTTTATAACTCCAAAATCAGCCCTCAAGGTATCTATTGAATTTTCCTTCCTCTTCATGACATCTATAAAGACCATTCTGAGCTTTTCAAGATCTATGCCATTAAGCAGTTCTGAAATATCAGGCTTTGGTCTATAGGACATAACCTCTGCTGGTATACTGGCATCCTTATAAAGGTACATGCTTGCTTCGTCCTCTAGCTTTTCTAACTCATGTGAAAGAAATTTAAACTTTTTGTACTGAATAAGTCTTTCTACAAGCTCAGCCCTAGGATCTACCTCTTCCCCTGTTTCTTCATCTATTTCTTTAGGCAGAAGCATTTTGGCCTTTATATCCATAAGTGTTGCAGCCATCACAAGAAAATCCGAGATAATTTCCATATCCCGGACTTCCATTTGCCTTATATACTCCATATACTGGGCTGTAATCTCAAATATTGGTATATCGTATATATCTACCTTATTTTTCTCGATAAGGTGAAGTAAAAGGCTAAGCGGTCCGTCAAAATTTAATTTTTCTAATTTGTAGTTTATTTCCTTCAACTCTAATCAGATTCTTCCTTCTATGTCTATACATGAAATCTCCGGAAGATCGTTGATACGTATTTTAATACTATGAGTACCAAGACCTCTGTTAACTATCAGCTTACTTCCCTTAAGCTCAAACTCTCCTGCACATTCCTTGACAAAAAATTGTAGCTGGGGTGTCATAAGTCCTCCAACAAAAGGCAGCCTTACCGTTCCTCCATGAAAATGTCCGCTAAGCACCAAATCAGCTCCCCAGTTTACAGCCTGTTCAAAATACATAGGTGTATGTAACATAAGAATATTAAATCTGTCTGGATTACATTTTCCCAGTTTAGCTGAAAGATAGTCGTAAGGCATTTCTTTCTTCCTTCCAAAACCAGGTTTTAACGGTCTAAAATACTCCTTATCAAGACTGGCCCCGTAAATATAGAGATCATCATAAGCATCTTCTACACGGTCTTCGCAGTCGAAAGTTACATGTGCATTACTTAAATATTCAACATTTGAAAGCTGATCCAAATGTGTGGTGAAAATGGCATAATCATCGGGAAAACGTTCCCTGAACCTGGCTTCATGATTTCCTTCGGCATAATAAACAAACCATTTTTCACTAAGACTTTCAATCAAATCTATGCATGTTTTTGTTTTTGGCGGAATAGCTGTGTTTTTCCCGCACGTAATCATATCCCCACCTATAACTATAAGATCAGGATTAAGCTTTGAAATTTCAATTATAAGCTCTCTATTATCATCTCCAAATGACTTACTGTGAAGATCACTTAGAAATACTACTCTGACAGTTGTATCAAGCTTATCTGTCCTTATATGATAATATTCTGTCCTTAGCTGCTTTTTTTCCCATCTGCTTCTAAAAAGAAAAAGCACTGCTATAAATAAAATTCCTGCTATGACCACCGTGGGGTGCATATATCTGTTCCTCCTCATTTACATTTATCTTTACGCTCTTAAGCGGAATCGAACCGCTATCTACGGCTCCGGAGGCCATCGTTCTATCCATTATACTATAAGAGCAAAAAACATTTGGTTACAATTCTAACATAAATGATAAAAAAATGGAAGAGCAGCCACAGCAGCGCTCTTCCATCTTAATACTTAATCTTAATAATTAAATCACTCAGATAATTAATAATTTACGATCTTTCCAAAATCCGGCTTAAGTGATGCTCCACCAACAAGTCCACCATCAATATCAGGCTGCGCAAAAAGCTCAGCTGCATTTGCTGCATTTACTGATCCGCCGTACTGGATACGGATTTCATCAGCTGTTGAAGGTCCGTAAATCTCAGCAATACAGTTACGGATTGCATAGCAAACCTCTTCTGCCTGCTCTGTAGTAGCTGTTTTTCCTGTTCCTATAGCCCAGATTGGCTCATAAGCTATAACAACTTTCTTTGCATCTTCTGCGCTTATATTCTGGAATCCAACCTTAACCTGCTGTCTGATCCAGTCGATTGTAATTCCCTGCTCTCTCTGTGTTAAGCTTTCTCCACAGCACATAATAGGAGTTATACCATGCTCAAGAGCCTTTATCATCTTCTTATTTACGTCCTCAGATGTCTCATGGAAATACTCTCTGCGCTCTGAATGTCCAAGAACAACATAGCTTACACCTGCATCAACGAGCATCTTTGGTGAAATCTCTCCTGTATATGCACCTGATTCCTCAAAGTACATATTCTCTGCTCCAACCTTGATATTTGTTCCCTTTACAGCCCCAGCAACAGGTACAATGTCAATAGCGGGTACGCAGAATACTACGTCTACAGCTTCATTTTGAACTAATGGTCTGAGTTCCTCAACAAGCTTAACAGCCTCTGAAGGAGTCATATTCATCTTCCAGTTACCAGCAATAATCTTTTTTCTCATTTTGAATACTCCTGCAAAAATATATAATTACTTATCCTGAGCTGCAGCTACACCTGGCATTTCCTTGCCCTCAAGGAATTCAAGTGAAGCTCCACCGCCTGTTGAGATATGAGTCATCTTTGAACCAAAGCCAAGAGTATTTACAGCTGCTGCTGAATCTCCGCCACCGATGATAGTTGTTGCCTCTGTATTTGCAAGAGCCTCTGCAACTGCAATTGTTCCCTTTGCAAGCTGTGGGTTCTCAAATACACCCATAGGTCCATTCCATACTACTGTCTTTGCTGACTTTACTTCATTTGCAAAAATCTCAATTGTCTTAGGTCCGATGTCAAGTCCAAGCTCTCCCTCTGGCATCTTGTCAACATCTACATATCCAACCTCGATCTCAGCATCAATAGGGCTTGGGAATGCCTTTGCAATAGCTGTATCTACTGGTAACAGAAGCTTCTTTCCAAGCTTCTCTGCCTTCTCCATCATCTCTCTGCAGTAGTCAAGCTTTGTATCATCTACAAGTGAAGCTCCTACATTGTGACCCTGAGCCTTAATAAAGGTATATGCCATTCCTCCACCAATGATAAGTGTATCGCACTTCTCAAGGAGATTAGAAATAACATTAAGCTTATCAGCAACCTTTGCTCCACCAAGAATAGCTACAAATGGTCTCTCAGGAGTTTCAACTGCATTTCCAAGGAAGGCAATCTCCTTCTCCATAAGATATCCTACTGCTGCTGTCTTAACATACTTTGTAACACCTACATTTGAGCAATGTGCTCTATGAGCTGTACCAAAAGCATCATTTACAAATACATCACAAAGAGAAGCAAGCTCCTCTGAGAAATTATCCTCATTCTTTGTCTCTTCTTTTCTGTAACGTGTATTCTGAAGAAGAACAACATCTCCCTCATTCATAGCTGCTACTGCTGCCTTTGCATTTTCTCCTACTACATTGTCATCAGCTGCAAACTTAACTTCCTGTCCTAAAAGCTCAGAAAGTCTTACTGCTACAGGAGCAAGTGAAAGCTCTGGCTTTGGCTCTCCCTTAGGCTTTCCAAGGTGTGAGCAAAGGATAACCTTTCCACCATCTCCAATGAGCTTCTTTATTGTAGGAAGTGCAGCTACAAGACGGTTCTCATCTGTTATCTTTCCTTCCTTTAAAGGTACGTTAAAATCACATCTTACAAGAACTCTAAGTCCCTTTACATTTATATCATCTACTGTCTTCTTATTTAACTTTGCCATTTCTAAGTCTCCTTTGAAAAAACAAGAGGCTCGGCCCGTAGGGCAGAGCCTCTTGTAAAGTAATATTTACTTAATTATCTGATTACTTAACGAACTTCTCGAAGTACTTGATTGTTCTTACCATCTGTGATGTATATGAGTTCTCGTTGTCATACCATGAAACAACCTGAACCTCGTATGTATCCTCATCAACCTTGTTAACCATGGTCTGAGTAGCATCGAAAAGTGATCCGTATGTCATTCCAACAACATCTGATGAAACGATCTCATCTGTATTGTATCCGAATGTCTCAGGAATCTGATCTGAATAAGCCTTCATAGCTGCATTAACGCTGTCAACTGTGATGTCCTTACCCTTAACAACTGCGAAAAGGAGTGTTGTTGAACCTGTTGGTACAGGAACTCTCTGTGCAGCTCCGATAAGCTTTCCATTAAGCTCTGGAATAACAAGGCCAATTGCCTTAGCTGCTCCTGTTGAGTTAGGAACGATATTTACAGCACCTGCTCTGGCACGACGAAGGTCACCCTTTCTGTGTGGTCCGTCAAGAAGCATCTGATCTCCTGTGTAAGCATGGATAGTAGCCATGATACCTGACTGGATAGGAGCATAGTCATTGAGAGCCTTAGCCATAGGAGCAAGGCAGTTTGTTGTACATGATGCTGCTGAAATGATATCATCATTCTCTGTAAGAGTCTCATGGTTTACATTGTAAACGATAGTTGGAAGATCATTTCCTGCTGGTGCAGAAATAACAACCTTCTTAGCTCCTGCTGTGATATGTGCCTGAGCCTTAGCCTTTGATGTGTAGAATCCTGTACACTCAAGAACTACATCTACTCCAAGCTCTCCCCAAGGAAGCTTAGAAGCATCAGCCTCTTTATAAATCTTGATGGTCTTTCCATCAACTGTAATGCTGTCTTCTCCAGCGCTTACCTTATCGCAAAGAGCGTATCTGCCCTGTGATGAATCATACTTTAAAAGGTTTGCAAGCATCTTAGGATCTGTAAGATCATTGATAGCTACGATCTCTGTTCCCTCATGTCCAAACATCTGACGGAATGCAAGACGACCAATACGTCCAAATCCGTTAATTGCAACTTTAACTGCCATATTTCTGTTCCTCCTTATATGTATGTGAACTCATAAAATAAATATTTGCAAGCTTCTAATATAATAC
This sequence comes from Eubacteriales bacterium, assembly GCA_030525875.1. Taxonomy (GTDB): domain Bacteria; phylum Bacillota; class Clostridia; order Lachnospirales; family Lachnospiraceae; genus Avilachnospira. The sequence goes on along the minus strand of JAUNDV010000011.1, from coordinate 22,321 downwards.
CCTTTATGAAGTTTTTTTTCAAGTACACTTTTTGTTAAATAAATGTCAGTATTGTATTTTTTTTGTATTTTTTCACCAAAAATGGAACTTTTTTCCTTATTTTACTTTCTTTTTCGCAGATTCAACGCTTGTTTTTTTGTATAAGAGTACTGTTTTTGAAAGTTTTTTTCATTTTCATATATCTATACCTGTTGTCTTAACTATTTACACCTATTGCTTTAACGCAAGCTTCCAGAGATATACTAAGAGGGACTCCTTATCTGAAGTCCCTCTTAAATAAAATTTATTAAATTTCGTCCTTTACATAGCCTGCTATGTTGAGAGCATGATCACTTACTCTCTCAAGGTTTGTAAGTATATCAAGGAATACAACACCTGCCTGAGGGTTACATTTTCCATTTGACAATCTCTCGATGTGCTTCTCTCTAAGCTCATCTGTAAGTGAATCGACCTCATCTTCTTCCTTGGTACAGAGCTTAACCTCTTCAAGAGCACCAGTCATCCTGGATTCTATTGCATATCTGAATGAATTAATGGCACGTATGCCAACTTCCTGAATATCCTCGTGTCCGGTTTCAGAAAAATCAATATTGTGCTCAATGATATAATCGGCCATCTGTGCCAGATTGTCAGCATGATCTCCTACTCTTTCCATGTCACTTATAGTATAGAAAAGGTTATTTACATGTGCCTTTTGCTTTTCTGTAAGTGAAAGGTTGTTTACCTTTATAAGGAACTGTGAAAGTATATCTGACATCTGGTCTATTGTCTCTTCATCATATTCTACAGCTGCTGCAAGCTCTTTGTCCTTGGCTGTAATAGCCTGTATAGAATTACGCATTGACTTAAGAACAGAATTTCCCATTACAATGATCTCATCATTTGCAGCCTGTATAGCAATTGCCGGTGTCTCAAGGATACGTGGATCAAGTCTCTTTACCATTTCCTGAGCTTCTGACTGGTACTTATCAGAGGCAGGAGCTTCTGGAGCTTCCTTTACAATAATACCAGAGATTCGGACAAGCTGTTTTGCAAAAGGATAAAGCATAACTGTATTTGTAACATTAAAAAATGTATGGAATATAGATATCTCTACTATAGACATCGGTGCACTTATAAACTCCGGTGCTATAAGCGAAATTATAAATGTGCCTGTAGCAAATATCACTGCTCCTATTGTATTGAACAAAAGATGTATGGCAGCTGCTCTTTTTGCTGTTCTGTTTGCACCTGCTGAAGATAAAAGCGCTGTAACACAGGTTCCAATATTCTGTCCAAGTGTTATATATATAGCTGCTCCTCTATTTACTACTCCACCTATTGCAAGTGACTGAAGTATAGAAACAGAGGCTGTAGATGACTGTAAAACACCTGTTACTGCTGCTCCGGCAAGAACACCTAAAATAGGATTCTTTCCAAGTACTCTGAATGCTGTTGCAAATATAGGAAGGTCTGTATATGGACCAACTGCTGAAAAGAGATAAGTAAGACCTACAAATAAAAGACCTACACCTGTAAGTATTTCACCTGTAAGATTATCTTTTTTCTTCTTGTCAAATATAAGTATAAATACACCAATACCTAAAAATAATGGTGCAAAAAAATCCGGCTTAAATATCTCAAATGAATCTCCAAGCTGTGTAAGTGATACCATCCATGCAGTAATAGTTGTTCCGATGTTGGCACCCATAATAACGCCTGCTGCCTGAACAAGATTAAGTATGCCTGCGTTAACAAAGCCTACTACCATTACTGTCGTAGCTGATGATGAATGTATAAGTGCTGTAATAAGTGCACCTAAAACCACTCCCATAAGCCTGTTGTCTGTTACCATACTAAGAAAATGACTTAGCTTTGATCCTGCTGCCTTCTGCATACCATTTGACATGATCTGCATACCATACAGGAACATTCCCATTCCACCTAAAAACTTAAAAATATTTGATACATCCGATAGACTCATTTCTCTCTCCAGATTTTATATATTTGCGATGTAACGCCAAAATAATAATAGCAAAAAAAGAGTTCCCATACAAGGAAACTCTTAGTTTTTCTGAAACAAATGTCAGCTATTTTTATTTTCAGTATATTTATTCATATCTCAATGCAACTATAGGATCTTTTTCAGCTGCCTTCTTTGCCGGAAAAATGCCGAAGAAGATTCCAACCAGAGCAGAAAATCCGACTGCAAGAAGGACTATCTGTGGTTTCACAACTATTGGAAGGCTGAATATTTTGCCAGCTATATATAATACACCTATTGCAAGCAAAATACCTATAGTTCCTCCTATTGCAGAAAGAACTGCAGATTCTGTAAGGAACTGGATCATAATATCCTTTGTTCTTGCTCCGAGAGCCTTTCTTATACCGATTTCTCTTGTTCTCTCTGTAACTGATACAAGCATTATATTCATGATTCCTATTCCACCTACAAGAAGGGAAATAGCAGCTATGCCTCCTACAGCAGCAGATATTCCGCCGAGCATGGTATCCATCTGTCCCATCTGCTCCTGAGCAGAATTAAGGAAATAATCTCCGGGATTTCTTCCTTTCTGCTTTTCTACATATGCCTTGAATTCTGCATTGAACTGCTTAAGTTCAGCCTCATCCATATTTATATTTGCAAAATACCTACAGTTATAGATTAAATCATCAGGAGAATTCATGAGTGTCCAAGGGATATAGGCTTCTCCTCTTCCTGTATTTCCCATCATCATTTTCTGAAATGGACTAACTTCTTTTTTGAATATACCAATAATATTCAAATCGGTTATATTGCCATTTATAGGTACTCTTATAGTCTTTCCAACAGCATTTTCAGTTCCAAAAATCTCTGCTGCGGCAGATGCCTCCATTACGCAGTTTGGTTTTCTTCCCTTTATATCACTTTCATTGAGATAGCGTCCATATACAATATCTACAGGCTGTACATCTATATAATTGTAGTCAACCCCGTATATATCAAACTTCTTCTGGGTTATCTCTGTCTGCACATCTACCGATGCCATATTACTGGCATCTATATATTGAAGTCTGTCACCAAAAACTTCCTTATAGGTTTCAAAGTCATCCATGGTGAACCAATCTGAATCTCTGGTATCCTCTACCCAATAGCCTATATAAAGATAGGACTGTGTAACTCCTATATCTTTGTATACATCTGAAAACATTTTTCTCATCGTATCGCCAATAGAGGTTATGGCTATTACAGAACCTATACCTATTATAATTCCGAGCATGGTAAGAAAGGATCTCATCTTATTTGCCCTAAGCGAGGCTATCGCCATTTTCATATTTTCTATCAAGTCCTATCCCCCCTTAGCTCATTCTGTACATAAGCCCCGAAGCATCTTCAGATATAGGCGTTGGATTCTCATTTATACGGTCGTCTTTTATTACTCCATCACTAAATGTAATTATTCTGTGAGTATAATTTGCTATATTTTCTTCATGAGTTACCACGACTACAGTTACACCTCTTTGATGTAGCTTGGCAAACATCTCCATTATTTCTATACTTGCTCTTGAATCTAAGTTTCCCGTAGGTTCATCTGCAAGTATAAGCGGCGGATCATTTGCTAAGGCTCTCGCAATCGCAACTCTTTGTCTCTGTCCTCCTGAAAGCTCATTTGGCTGATGCTCTGTTCTGTTTCCAAGTCCTACAAGCTCAAGAAGCTCCATAGCCTTCTTTTTTCTTTCTGAAGCTTTTACTCTTGCATATATAAGCGGAACCTCTACATTTTTCTCTATGCTCATACGGCTTATCAGATTAAAGGACTGAAACACAAAGCCGATTTTCTTATTTCGTATTTCTGAAAGCTCATCGCCTTCGAGTACTGCAACATTTTTCCCATCCAGATAATAATTTCCAAGACTAGGCTTATCAAGACAGCCAAGTATATTCATAAGTGTAGATTTTCCTGAGCCTGAGTGACCCATTATAGCTACAAATTCACCTTTTTTTATAGAAAGATTTATCTTATTTAGCCCAAGTACCTTAACTGCTCCAGTGTCATATATTTTCACAAGGTTCTCAAGCCTTATAATTTCATCCATTTTACTTCGCCTTTCTTCATCTTCTTAACTTTGCCTCTTGCTTTACTGCGGAATTATCACTACCTCTGTTCCGTCCATAAGCTGAGGATTATAGCTTATATTATACAAAGGCTCATATCCTACATCTAACACATCCAGAGGATTTGCCTTAAGCTCTACCTCTATATCACTTTCAATTCCTGTTTCTACTTCCAGAGTCTTTATTATTCCCTTTGATTTATCATTCTTGTCTGTGAGGATAAACTGCATAACATTCTTTCCATCAGGAAGCTTACCTACGGCAGAAATCGGAACTGAAAATGCCTCTTCATTTTCATTTATAATAATTCTGGCTCTGGCATTGATTCCAGCAATCAGCTTTGTATTTTTATCCTTAACCTGTACTGTTACGGGAATGACTCTTTCGGATGCGGTCTGGGATTTTAACTCACCTGTAGGACTTATATTAGTTATCTCTCCCATAACACTGTTGCCTTCTCCAAGAATGTCTGCCTGAATCTCAACCTTTTGTCCAAGGCTTATCTTTCCTATGCTGTACTCGCTTATATTGAGCTTCATCTGAAGATTTTCGAGATTTTCTATTGTAAGCATAGCCTTTTCATCGCCTATGTCATCTGCAAATCTTCCTACTTTAACATTTACTCTGGTTACAGTTCCATCTATAGGGGCGACAACCTTGGCATCCTCAATCATATCAACTATTTTGTCATATTCAGCCTTAGCATTATTTATCTGAATATCTAGGGATTCATCTGTCTTTAGCTTTCCATCCTCAAAGGAAAATGCCTGAATATTTCTTTTCGCATCGTTGTAAGCATTGAGTGCTGCATCTAAATCCACCTTAGATATATCGCCTGTCTGAAAAAGAGCTGACTTTCTGTCGTAATCTAACTTTGCAGTATCCAGATCCTGCTTTGCTTTGGCATAAGCCCTCTCATCCTCTTTCTGCTTTTCTCCCTTGGTAGCAACTGCAAGATCATAATTTCCCTTTGCTATCTGAAGCTGCTTTTCAAGATCCTCTGTGTCTATCTTTAAAAGTACAGTTTCGCCAGCTTTAACCTTGTCACCTTCCTTAACATATAGCTCACTTACCTTAGCATGCAGATTTGAAGTGATTTCAACGCTGTCTGTTCCTTCTATAGGACCTGTTATACTGAGAGTTTCAGCAATGTATTTCTTCTCAAGCATTCCTGCCGAAACAGCGATAGTATTATTTTTTCCACCCCCACATGCTTTCATAAGAAAAAGCAATACAACGATCAAAGCCAACACAAATAACAGCTTTTTACTTTTTATTTTTTTGAATTTGAAATTACTTAGGATTTTTTTTCTCTTTTTAGGAGCAGAAGTCTGCATAAGCTCTTCAATTTCCTTATCTATCTCTTTATCTATATTGTCTATATTTTCCTTTTCCATTTTCAGCCTTTTCCTTCCTCTGTTTATTATTATCTAAATAATACATACAATAATAATACTTTCATTTTATAAACACAACGAGACTAAATGTAAATTAAGGTTAATTAAGGTTTGCTGTTTCACAGAAAAAACACACTTTTTTCACTTTCTGTTCCGTATGTATACTTTATAGTCTAAGCTACTTATTATATTTTTTTGGAGAGTTTACATGTTTTTAAATCTACTTGCATATCTGGTAATTCCAGTCTATACCTTCTTTTTCACATTAGGCTCAGACTGGTTTACAAGTAATTTTTCTGTTATAGGAAACACAATAGGAAGAAAAGGTGCTTTTATTATATGGGGCATCATAGTTGCAGTTTACTATGGTATAGTTACCTCGAGGCTTATAAAAGGCTTTAGAAAAGCAAACTTCCTAAAGCCTGTAATTCCATCTGCACTCCTGCTCCTGTTTTTTGCAGTTACAACGCCTTATCTGCCTAACGAGCTTCCGTTTAAATCATTTTTACATATTGTATTTGCCTTTGTATCATCTGTACTTCTTTTATTATTTTTACTTATATTTACATACAAGCTCAGTAAGGAAGATAAAAAATACCAAAAATATTTTTATTCCGTAATTGCTATTATACTTATCAGCATTTTTCTTCTTATCCTTGCCGGGATAATAAGCAGTGCCTTAGAGCTGTTTTTTACCTTCACAACAGTTTTGTTATGTCAGGCGATGCTGCATGAATTTGAAAGACGTGAAGAATTGAAATGTAATTAAATTAAACAAAATATACGTAAAGAGCAGCGTTCTCATTTTCCTATACAGGAGTGGGAAAGCTGCTCTTTAATAATTTTAATTATACACAACCCTTTTGCAACATTATATTCGCATATAAAGCTGATTCGGATGAAGCCACTATACAATAGGCATTCTTTGCAGCTTCTATAAATTCTGGCTTAGATATAACATCAAGCTTATTTACATCCTCGTGCTTTTCTATAACCTTTCTGTATTCAGCCCATATTGGTGGCTCTTCCGCACCTTCCTCAGGAGGAAGCATGAGCCAGGCTGATTTATCTGCCATCTGGTCAAATGGAAATACAGTAAGAACTGCATCAAGAATTTCTTCCACTCCATGTCCGTCACAGCGTATTACTATGCTGTTCTTTCCTATGCTCTCGCAAGGAAAATTTCCATCTGCAAGAACAATTCTGTCTCCATGTCCCATTTCACTTAAAACCTTTAAAAATTCAGGCGATATTAATTTAGGTACTCCTTTTAACATTTATTTTCCCTCCGTGATTTATATTAAAACAAACGGGCTGTATTACAGCCCGTTTCCAGAATAATTTAAATATTAAATTCTTTGCAAGGCCTTTAACTATTAATGAATAGCATCCTGATAGAACTCAAGTGCTTCCTTGTCTGTAAATCCTTCATGAACAATCTTTCTGATAGCCATGCTCATCTCTACAGGGTGATTTGACTGGAAGATGTTTCTTCCCATATCAAGTCCTCTTGCTCCGCCCTGAATTGCCTTATATGCAAGTGTAAGTGCCTCATCCTCAGGAAGCTTCTTTCCGCCTGCAACAACAATAGGTACAGGACAAGCAGCTACAACCTCTTCAAAATTGTCACAGTAATATGACTTAACGATATTTGCTCCAAGCTCAGCTACGATACGTGTTGCAAGCTTGAAGAAACGATCTGTTCTCTCCATCTGTTTTCCAACAGCAACTACGCCCATTACAGGAATTGAATACTGCTGTCCAAGATTAACTGCCTTAGAAAGGTTATCTAAGCTTGAAAGCTGGCCGTCTGCACCGATAAAGGTCTGAATAGCAAGACAGTCTGCATTCATTCTGCATGCTTCCATAGCATCAACTGCAAGAATCTCCTGTGAAAGATCATCCTGAAGCATTGATGAACCTGAAGTAGCTCTAAGTGCAATTCCCTTTCCACCTGTAAGTGCAGGGTCAACACAGCTTCTAAGTGCTCCTCTTGTTCCCATTAATACATCAACATTTGGAATAAGCTTTGGAATAATAAGGTCAAGTCTCTCAAGACCTGCTGTTGATCCCATGAAATATCCGTGGTCAAAAGCAAACATAACCGTATTTCCGCTCTTAGCATCGAAAATATTTGCCATATGCTTCTTCATGCCCCAGTCAAGAGCATTAGCTCCCTTTACATAGAATCCTTCCTGATTTGCAAATGGTACATCAAGATGATAATCCTTTGCAACCTTTACGCCTTCAAGATCTGCCATAATTTTATTCTCCTATCTTTCAAAAATATTTAATAAATTATAATCCCAGACCTCTTAGGTCTGTAAATGCTGAACCGGGCTATGACACCCGGAACAGCTAAGTATATTGTTCATAAGAAAAATCTTATTTTAATACTTTAAATTAGAAGTTGTAGTTTCCTACGTTCTCCTTTGTGAATATAAGTCTCTCTGGCATAAGAACTACACCATTGTTTGTCTCAGCTGTTGTAGCTCCCTCAACGAGGCAATCGTTAGGAAGAACTTCTACTTCACCGATCTCAGGAATGTTGATCTTGTCGCCAACCTTAACTGTGTTGCCTGCTGCAAGATATGCTGTAAGGTAGCATCCCATTGCTCCCTGTACTCCGCAATCCCAGAGTCCCCACTCCTCAATTACATCTGCTTCACAGTAGTCCTTGATTGACATAGGTGATGCAAAACCTGTAATTGTGATGTCGTTCTTTGTAAGGCCTTTGTTCTGAGCTGCCTTACACTGTCCTGGAAGTGCTGTTGAGTCGTTACAGATAATAAGGTCGATATCGCTGTGAGCCTCAAGGATTGAAGCACCGATTGATACAGCCTTCTCTGCATCCTGCTCTGAATAATAGTTATCTGGAGCTACGTTAACCCAGTTAGGGTATGTTTCCTTAATATATGCCTCACCAGCTACCTGCCATGAGTTCTGGTCAGCAACTGTAGCCTGTGAATAATGCCAGCAGTACTTGATCTCATCCTTCTTAGGATCCTTGCCTCTCTTTGTTAAAGCATCAGCTCCCATGTCGATAAGCATCTTTCCAAGGATATCAGGTGTTCCCTGAGAAACCATAAGAGTTCTTGCTGTATCAGAAACGTCTGAATCCCATGTTCCAACAGTTACGCCTTCAGCTGCTGCATCTGTAAGAGCTGAATCAAGACCTGTAGCATCTACTGATGATACACAGATTCCATCAACACCTGATGCGATTGCGTTGTTGATAACCTGAACCTGATCTGCAACTGATGCATTTGATGATCCCTGATAATCAACTGTGAATCCCCACTTCTTAGCATATTCCTGAGCACCATTGTTTGCTGACTCAAAGAATGCATTTCCTGTAAGCTTAGGAACAAAAGCAATTGTAAGGCCCTCTACAGACTTAACCCCTTCCTCTGTAGCTGCTTCTTCCTTAGCTGCCTCTGTTTCCTCCTTAGCTGCTTCGGTTGCTGCCTCTGTTGCTGCAGCTGTTGTCTCTGCAGGTGCCTCTTCCTTCTTGCCGCCACATGCTGCAAGTGAAGCAACCATAGAAGCTGCAAGTGCTAATGCCATGATTTTTTTCTTCATAAGAAATTCCTCCTTGTTATGCGTTTTAAAACGCTTACTTTTATTTTAATGGAAATCTCCATTAGATACTGATTATTTTTTATCTTCTTTGTGAAGTAAAGCTATGACCTTTGGATTTGTTAAAAGAGATCTTCCGATAACTACTACCAAAAGGAGCATACCTACAGGTATATCCAGATACTGCTGTGGAACCTTGAAGCAAAGTGGAAGTCCAAACTTAAGAACACCGATAACTATAGCTGCAAGTGCTGTTCCAACAACTGTTCCCTTTCCTCCTGTTGAAAGTGTACCACCAAGTACTACTGCTGTAATGATAGGAAGAGTAAATGTCATTCCTATATCAGACTTAGCTGTTCCAAGATAGCTTGTAAGGATGATACCAGCTATTGCTGCACTTATTCCTGAAAGAATATAAGTTGTCATTGTAATAAACTTTACATTAATTCCTGAATATTCTGCTGCATCCTTGTTAACACCTACAAGGAAAATCATTCTTCCATATTTTGTTCTGTTAAGAAGTATATATGCTATCACAGCTAGAACAAGGAAAATGATAACCTGTGCCGGAAGTACTCCGAAAAGTCTGAACTTTGAAAGCTGTAAGAAGCTCTCTGGAAATCCGCTTATTCCTTTATAGCTTGCTGTAGAAGAAAGATTAGATACAAGCAAGGCTATACCAGAGAAGAGGAAGCTTCCTCCAAGGGTAACAACCATCGGCTGTACACCGCAATATGCTACAAAATATCCTGAAATTGCTCCGCAGATTGCTGCAACAAAGATTGCAAGTAATACTGCCACCCAGATATTAATTCCCGCATCCTGCCATGCTACACCAAGAACTATTGAAGACAATCCAACAATAGAGCCAGCCTGAATATCTATTCCACCTGTAATCATTACAAATGTAACAAAAAGTGAAATTATACAAATTGAAATAATATCATTTAAGCTTCCAAATAAAACTCTAGGCATAAGGAACTTAGGATTCTTTGTGGCAAAAATAACTATTTCACCAATGAGAATCAGTAAAAGCACAAACTCCCAGCTCTTAAAAAACTTCTTTGCCTTTTCAAGAAAAGATTTTCCCATTATACCGTTTCTCCTTTCTTGTTTTCTCCAGATTTATTTGTTCTTGCCATAAGTATCTCATGACGGTTCTTTATAATAGATCTGTTCTGTGCAACAGTTGTTACTACAACTATAACAATAAGCATTATTCCTGTTATAGTATTATCGTAGTCTGATGAGAATCCAAGGAATACAAGGATACGGCTTATAGATGACATGATTATCGCACCTATAGCTGCTCCAAAAAGACTTCCCTGTCCACCTGTAAGAGCAACTCCTCCAAGTACACAGGCTGCAATAGCCTTCATCTCGTAGTTATTTCCTGCTGTTGGTGTAATAAATCCTATACGTGAAGTATAAACCATTCCAGCTGCTGCTGCAAGAATTCCACAGATAACATATGCTGAAACCTTAGTTGCTGTTGTAGGAATACCAACAAGTGTAGCACCTGAAATATTATCTCCTACAGCTGTGAAATATTTTCCTCTTCTTGTCTTTGTTACGATGTAATTTGCAATAAGAACAAAAACAAAGGTAGCTGCATAGAAAACTGTAAGCTCGCCTATAAGCTTAACATTAGATGCTCTTGTATATGTTGCAGGAAGGTTCTCTACCCATGCTCCGCCTGTATATACATAGATAAGGCCTCTTACAACACCATTTACACCAAGTGTAAAGATAAGTGATGGAACCTGAAGTACTGAAACTCCAAATCCATTTATGAAGCCAATCACAGCTCCAATGAGAAGTGCTACTAAAACTGCTACTACAACACTTCCTCCATCTCTAAGTATGGTTGCTCCTACAGCAGCACTCATACCAAGAGTAGCACCGATAGATACATCAATTTCTCCTGTAAGTATTACAAATGCAATACCTACAGCAAGAAGTGTAAATACGACTGAGTCATTGAGACAGCCTAAAAGGCTCGCTGGTTGCCAGAATGATGGGTTTATAAATCCTACTAATAAAATGAGAAGTACAAGGAAGAGCAGACTTCCCGACTCACGAGCTTTTAATAATTTCTTTACGCTGTTCACCTTAGTCCTCCTTCTCTTCCTTCACATCAAATGATGCATTCATTAATGTATTCTGATCTATTTCATTTTTCTTAAGTTCTCTGGTCATATGTCCCTGGAACATTACTACAGCTCTGTCTGAAAGCTCAATGATTTCTTCCATATCTGATGAGATAAGCATTACTGCAACTCCCTGCTTTCTTAATTCAAGAATAATTGAGTAAACATCTCCTCTTGCTGCGGCATCAATTCCTCTTGTAGGCTCATCAAGAATAACAAGCTTTGGAAGTGATGAAAGGCATCTTCCTATAACAACCTTCTGCTGGTTACCACCTGAAAGGCTTCCGCAGGACTGCTCCTGTCCTGTAACCTTAGTTCTGAAATCCTCTATGTATTTCTGTGTAATTTCTTTTTCCTTCTTTCTATTGAGGAATACCTTACCCATAGCTACATTAAATAATAATGAAGAAGTTGTATTTGCTGCAACTGAGCTCATACCAAAAAGTCCATTGAGTCTTCTGTCCTCAGGAACATAGTTTATTCCTGCCGCAATTGCTTCTCTGGTAGATACTCCTGTAACATCCTTACCCATAAGATAAGCTTTGCCTGAAAGAACCTTTTCTCTTCCGAAAATAGTTGTCGCAAGCTCTGTTCTTCCAGCTCCTACAAGACCTGCTACTCCAAGTATTTCTCCCGGATATACCTCAAGATTGATATTTTCAAATCCATAGCCTGAATAATTCTCAAGTTTAAAAACCGGCTCCAGATTCTCGTAGTCAATAGTGAACTCTTCGCTTTCTTTCTTTTCGACATCATCCATATTAGGAGGAAGCAGACCCTTAACAAGCATATCTCTTGTGAAATCTCCTATAGGTCCTCTAAGGGTTATGATACCATCTCTCATAATTGCAACATGAGTTCCTATTGTAAATACCTCTCCCATACGGTGAGTAATATATATAATTCCTATTCCCTTATTCTTAAGGTCTTCTACTATCTTAAAAAGAGATTCAACCTCATCAAAGGTAAGAGCTGAGGTAGGCTCATCCAGAATGAGAACCTTTGCATTTCTCATCATACCTCTCAGAAGCTCAACAAGCTGCTGCTCGGCAATTGAAAGGCTAAGAGCCTTTCTTGTAAGATCAAGTTTCCAGCCTATCTCTTCTATAATTTTGACAAGTCTATTGTGAAGCTCTGCTCTTGGCTCTGTAAATCCGATAAGAATGTTTTCTTCTACGCTCATGTTAGGGAAAAGCATTGGCTCCTGAGGAACCATGTAGATTCCCTTCTGTAATGATACGGATGGCTTAAAGCTTGTAATCTTTTCTCCATCTATATACATCTCTCCCTGATCTGGCTGATAAATACCCATGATAATCTTCATAAGTGTAGACTTACCAGCTCCGTTTCCTCCGATTAATGTTAATACTTCTCCTTGAGCCACGCTCAGGTCAATTCCTTTCAGTACAACATTCAAACCAAATCTTTTTGTTATTCCAGATACAGATAATAAGTCTTTTTTGTTAGTTTCCTGTACGGTCAGGCTCATGTTGTCCCCCCTCTTAAAAACATATTTTTGTAATTGTTTTGAACATTTTTATATCCACAGTATAAACATATGCTTTTTCTTTGTCAAGTTATTTCACGTTCATTTTCATATATTATCAACAAGCTTATTGCTTTTTCTATAAATATGTTATATATTTTAACTACTGATTTTCATATTTTATATTTTTCAAATGAAATTGACACCCCGTCTTTCGTATGATATATTTGTTGCATAGCTAAACATTTGTTACATTTCAGGGGTTAGAGTATGAAATACGAAAATGAATTAATTTTAAAGGCAGCCTGGCACTATTATATAGAAGGTCTTACCCAGCAGACTATTGCCGAGAAGCTTGGCATATCACGCATGAAAGTTATGCGCCTTCTTGATGCAGCCAAAGAAACCGGAGCTATACAATTCCGCATATCTCCAGAGCTTGGTAAGCAGCTTCCTCTTTCACAAAAGCTTCGTGACAAGTGGAATTTAAAGAATGTCCTTGTTATTCCAACACCAGATGACCATTCTCTTACTAATGAATATCTGGCCATGGCAGCAGCAAATTATCTGGCTGATCAGGTTACAGAAAATACCTTCATTAATATGGGATATGGTGATACTCCTTCAAGGGTACTTAATCATCTGGCAAATATAACGGATGTTCCTATATCCATTGTTTCCTTTACTGGAGGAGTAAACTACTATCTGCCTAATTCAACATCTAATATTTTTAAAGCAAAGCTGCATCTCTACCCAGCGCCTCTGCTTCTTTCATCAAAGGAAGTCTGTCAGGCCATCAAAGAAGAGCCAAGCGTTGCAGAAATAAGCAGGATGGTAAAGCTCTCTTCATTTTCAATAGTCGGCATAGGCGCTATGAATAGTGAAGCTACAATTATTTCAAATGGTATTTTAAGCAAAAACGATTTTACTTATCTTACAATGCAGGGAGCAGTAGGAGATGTACTTACACACTTTATAGATAAGGATGGAAATCCTATACATACAGGTATCGAAGACAGACTTATAAGTACACCACTTGAAACACTTAAAGAATTAAGCAATGTGATTGGTATTGCCGGAGGAGAACAGAAAGTTAATGTTATTAAGGCAACTCTCAAGGGAGGATATATTGATTCCTTGATAACAGATGAAGATACAGCAAGAAAACTTTTAGGAGAATGATTATGAAGAAATATTTAATGGCTATTGATGCCGGCACAGGAAGTGTGCGTGCCGTCCTCTTTGACTTAGAGGGAAATCAGCTTGAATGTTCACAGCAGGAATGGGAGCATGCAGAAGATCCTCGTTTTCCGGGAAGCATGGACTTTGACTGGGTACATAACTGGCAGCTTGCAAAAGACTGCATTATAGGAGTACTCAAAGATACCTCTATAGACCCAGCTGAAATTGCAGCTATATCCACAACCTGTATGCGTGAAGGAATAGTTCTCTATGACAAGGACGGAAATGAAATATGGGCTTGTGCAAATGTTGATGCAAGATCAGATGACGAGGTTTCAGAGCTCATCAGACTTTATCCTGGACTTGAGAAAGAGCTATATCTTGAATCAGGACAGTCATATGCCCTTGATGCTCTTCCAAGACTCCTATGGGTAAAGAACAAGATGCCTGAGATATATGATAAGATTTCAAAAATAGGTATGTTCAATGACTGGCTTATCTATAAGCTTACAGGCATACTTGCTGTAGAACCATCAAACGGATCTACAACAGGACTTATGGATTTAAAGACAAGAAACTGGGATGCCTCAATTCTTGAAAAATGTGGATTAAGAAGTGACATTTTCCCTGAGGTAAGAGAGTCAGGAAGCTTAATTGGAGAGGTTACTGAGAAAGCTGCTTTAGAAACCGGACTTGCAGCAGGCACTCCTGTCGTTGTAGGAGGTGGAGATGCCCAGCTTGGATGTATTGGTGTAGGCGTAGTTGATGCAAATGAAGCAGCCATCTTCGGCGGAAGCTTCTGGCAGTATGAATACAATACTGACAAAGCTGCTACAGACCCACAGTGCCGTGTCCGTGTAAACTGTCACGCTGTTAAGGATGTATGGCAGTATGAAGCTCTTGCATTTAAGCCGGGACTTGTAATGCGCTGGTTCAGAGATGGATTCTGCCAGCTTGAGAAGAAAATAGCTGAAGAAACCGGAAGAGATGTTTATGACATAATGAACGACGAAGCCAGGAATATTCCTGCTGGTTGCTATGGCATGATGTGCACATTTTCAGATGTCATGAATTTCATAAGCTGGAAGCATGCCGCTCCTACATTTACTAATTTTGAGCTTGATCCTGTAAAGTTCAGCCGTTATACCTTCTACCGTGCCATACTTGAAAATACAGCACTCATTACAAAGGGCCACATGGAACTTGTCAAGGAGTCAACCGGAAATATGCCTAAGGAAGTAATATTTGCTTCAGGCGCTTCAAAGTCACCTCTTTGGAGCCAGATACTCGCTGACGTTCTCGGTATTCCTGTAAAGGTTCCTGCTGTAAAGGAAGCTACAGCTCTCGGAGCTGCTCTTATAGCTGGATATGGCGTAGGCATATATGACAATATCTCAGAGACAGCAAAGAAACTTGTAAAGATAGATCACGTATATGAACCAAATATGGAAAATCACAAGATTTACAATGAAATGTATACCGAATGGAGAAAGCTCTATAAGGCACAGCTTGATATAACAAACAGTGGTATCACTAAACCTATGTGGGCAGCACCGGGTGTATAAATACTATTTAATCGATATTTAATAGAATGTAGGAGGAATAAGTACCATGTACGTAATAAATGAAAATGAAAGAGAATACCGCTTTGGAGACAGCGGTCCTAAGTACCTTATGAAAGGTCCTAGAATGAACTTTGCAATCGTTCAGTTCATGCCAGGTCAGGATTTTAAGGCGCATTACCACAATGTTATGGAAGAAAATTTCTTCATACTTGAAGGAAAAATCGATATTGTTGTTGACGGAAAGGTTAATACCCTTTCAGCTGGCGATCTTATACATATAGAGCCGGGCGAGGTTCACTACTGTGTTAACCCTTATGATGCTCCTATCAAGATGATTTCAACACTCGCTCCATTTCAGGAGGTCGATAAGGTAGAGGTTGAGAACTATACCTACGAGAAGTAAGTTTTATTATTAATAAATAAGAATCCTTGTTTTAAATATCTGGATTTACTGATATAAAATAAGGATTCTTTTTTTATTCTTTTTATCTCTTTCTTCATATGTCATTCATGCCTTGTGACCACCTATCTGTGCATTTCTATCCTTGGCTGTTGCCCCTTCTTCAAGATTCATACCCTTTAGCACAGTATTTTTGCCAAATTTCTTTTTTAGTTCTATAACTGCCTTTTGCATTTTCCTTTCTTTATCTATTTTATCACGCTCTTCCTTCTCTTTTCTCTCACGTTCTTCGTAGTTAGTAAAAAGATCCAGCTGTTCAAACTCAGATTTGCTCTTACTGGCTACATTTTCATTTATAACCCTGTTTGCTGTTATATTAAGTCTACGTACAAGAAGCTTTTTATCCACAATGCGGTTATATAATTCATAAGCTGCTAACATTATTCGTCTGGAAGATGAGGTATATTCCATATTATAGGTTCCATGTGCATGCTTAGGCAGCTCTCTTCCATAGCTGTCTATTACTATCTTCCCATGATATCCCTTCCTTCTGTCAGCATCCTTAAGATTTTCAATATCATAGCCAACCGTAATGACTATCTGATCTGTAACAAGTCCCTTTTCTACAAGCTCCATGGACAAAAGATCTGCCATTTCCTTTATTATAAGGCCAGCTTTTTCCGCTTCATAAGGGGCATGTAACACCTGTCCCTGACAGATAGAATTTGTTTCAGGCTTATATGCTTTGACATCAGCTATAGTACAAGGCTCATATCCCCAGGCATGATCTATTAAGAGCTCAGCATTTTTTCCAAAAAGCTTATATAATAATTCTTCATTTCTTTCAGAGCAAAGAGCTATATCCCCCATTGTAAAAATGCCATATTTCTCCAGTTTCCTTGCATAGCCCTTTCCAACTCTCCAAAAATCCGTAAGTGGCTGATGATCCCATAATTTTTCTCTATAGCTTTGTTCATCCAGCATGGCAATGCGAACGCCATTTTTATCGGCTGGAATATGCTTTGCCACTATATCCATGGCTACTTTACATAAAAAGAGATTTGTCCCTATGCCCGCTGTAGCTGTTATGCCGGTTTCCTTTAATACTTCAAGTATTATTTTCATGGCAAGCTCATGTGCTGATAGCTTGTACAAGTCCATATAATCCGTCACATCCATGAATACTTCATCAATGGAATAAACTATTATATCTTTATCACTAACATATCTTGTATATATCTCGTATATTTTTGTACTGTATTCCATGTAATAGGCCATTCTTGGAGGCGCTATTATAAAATCCACCTCTAGTCCAGGATTTTTCTGAAGCTCAGAAAAAATATATGATTTTCCATTAAATTTTCTTAAATGTGCATTATATCTTCTTTCACTATTAACCTCATTTACACGCTGTCTGACTTCAAATAACCGGCATCTTCCCGATATACCATAGCTTTTTAATGGAGGGGTAACTGCAAGACATATTGTTTTATCAGTACGGCTTTCATCTGCAACGACAAGATTTGTATCCATAGGATCCAAACCTCGTTCCCTGCACTCAACCGAAGCATAAAAGCTCTTTAGATCAATTGCAATATATGTTCTTGACTTCATGAATTTCCCACCTCCTCTACAAAGCTTAAAAAATACTGATAAAAAATAACTGATGTAGCATATTGTAAAGCATATTACATATACCTATATGATATAGTATGAGTTTATGTGTAGCAATATTATTTTTTATTTAAAAATGATCACTTTCATATGTATTTAAAACATTATAAAATTTCTCTAATCCGATTAGACTTTTATTCTTGACCGTCCAGTAACAGCATAGTTTATACTTTTAATGAACACAGTAAAAACACATTATAGTGTTAATTTTTATTTCAATAAAATTTAGTTTAGCAATTATAATTTAAGAGGAGAATATTAAAATGGATTTTGGATGTCCATCTTTTTCCTGGGATACACTTGATAATAAACACCTTTTAGGAAGAACTTATGATCAATATGGAGATTTAAAAGCAAATAAGGTTATAGTCGTTCCTAAAAATGCTGTTTGCAAAACAGTTTTAGAAAAAACTGAAAACCACATATATTCAGGTAAGCATGCTTACACTGGTATGGCAGTACTTGGTCTCGAAGAGCCTGTTATAGTTGATGGAGTAAATGACAATGGACTTATGGGCGCACTTCTTCATTTTCCGGGATATGCTGAATATCCTGAAGAAATACAGGAAGGAAAGGTAATCGTTCATCCCGGAAGATTTCTTGCCTATGTTCTTTCACAATACGATTCTGTTTCAGATATGTGCAGCAATATTTCTGACATAGAAATAAAAGATGAGCTTATAATGGGACAGCCTACTCAGGCTCATTACATTATCAGTGACGGTACTGGAGAAGCTGTTATCATAGAGCCTGTTAACGGAAAACTTAACATATACAGAAACAGTACAGGCGTTATGGCAAACAGCCCTGATTACAGCTGGCATAAAACTAATCTTAGAAATTATGTTGGTGTAAATAATCTGGGGCATAATCCCAGAGAGGTAAACGGACTTTTAATAAATGAGTTTGGAGCAGGAATAGGAGGAGGCTTTGGCCTTCCGGGAGGATATGCTTCTCCTGACAGATTCATAAGAATGTCTTTTGTAAAAGAATTTGCGGTAAAAGGGAAAAATGAAATAAATGGCATAAGCAGAATGTTCAAGGCATTTGCTCCTGTAGATATTCCACAGGGACTCATAAAGGCTCATCCTGATCATGAAGCTTATGAAATGACCTTATGCATGACCGCAATGTGTGCAGAAAGCAAAACCTATTACTATACTCCAGCAGAAAATAGAAGAATAAAGGCAATACGACTTGAAGAAAAAATGAATACGGATAAAATACTCACCTTTGATATCGGCGAAACAGAGGATATTTTGTATCTGTAAGGGATAAGTAAATAACATTTTTCAAAATTAAATAAATCATATCTTAAATACATAGGGCCACCGGCTACTAAACCGGTGGCTTTATTTAAAAATCAGCAGTTATACTCTTTGCCATATACTCAAATATTTAGTAATGATTTGGTGATCCTGTGAATAATCACTTCTGATTCATCATCATTTCGCCAACTATCTTTGGCTCTGCAAATAGGGTATACAGAATCAAAATCTGAAGTTTCACTAATCGTAATGAATTCAGAAAACCAGACATCACGAGAAAACATTATATCTGTGTGCTTTGTCTTAAACACAACAGCCATATCCATTAAAATTTCATCTCCACTAGAAAGGCAAACTGAATCTTGAAAGATTTGAACATCTTGTATGATATCATTAATGATATTTATAGAGATCTGGTCACCACATACCGGCTCAAATTCTCCAGCAACTTTTTTTATAGATAAACTTGAAAGGTCAACAAACTCATTATTCATCATAACAATTCCTTGCTGATTTCGGATTTCATAAGGTTCACCATTTATTTGAATGTGTAAATTCCCATAAGTTCCATTTCCAATGGAGACATATTTGTATGAATTGAATTCACATCCTATAAAGCTCCTAAGCATAGATATCATAGAATCATTAAAAGTAGCATAAATCATTTACTTTTCCTCCTTAATAAAATGGATTTTTTGATCCTTAACAATCGGTGAGCCCGAAATAGTAATCTCTATTGCCGGACTTCCCTTTGTGGATGTAATCAACCTATGTACAATACGAGTTTCATCATCCAAAACAGTCATTGTACCTTTCTTGTTATTGAGAGAAATTGTATGTCCACCTTTGGCAATTTGCTTATAAAAAGCGATAGATGTATTTTCTGGAGTGTCTGTGACAATAACACGACAATTTTTGCCCTTTTCTCCAAAATAGCCGCTTGAAGTAAGTCCGTATTTCTGGGCAAGTGGTTTTGCATTGTCTTGTATGTTAGATTTAGGCAGAATTGCTTGTTTCGTGGATGCACCTTTTGTACCAATATACTTTCCAGAGTTGCCCGCTCCCATTATCCCACCTTCTTTCGCTTAGAGGAAATCCAGTCAGGATAATGTATAAATTGTGTAGACTTTGTATAAGCACTAAAAACAGAATCTGGCATAGACCCATAGACTAACACAATTTCTGGTTCTAAAGTAAAAAGCATGGATTCTAATCCCTCTTGGAAATAATGCCTATTTTCCTTGTCACGTATACAACCGTAACTACTAATTGCAACAATGCTATGCTTGTCGACTCCAAGGAAAGCGAAACGTTCAGGCATGGCTATGGTTGTATAACTACGTTCATCTCCCCAACGAATATTCGGGATAACATAGATCCCCTGTGATTGTAGATAATGCCCAATAGCTCGATTCATATATGTATTTGCAACTTGAAGACAAAGTGGCATATCTCTATAAAGCGAACAATCTGGAGAAATCACAGCAGAAAATGAAGATAATTTTTCTACATACTTTGAGGTATTAGTTAACAAATCTGCAAATTTGTAATCGTACTCATAGAAATGAATTGCTTCTGTATGCTCATTACTACGAAGCATCTGCGTAAAAGGTATCAATCCCGGAGGAACAATAAGCTGATTCGGTTTATGAATCTTTGGAATTTCAAGGTTTCCACAGAAAATAGCCTTTTCAACCAGTTCTGGAGTAAAACCATCATCAATAACATTTCGTTTAGTTTTCAAAGCTTAATCCTTTCTCCCCAACGGGGGTCTCGATTTGTCAATACTTACAATAGACAATCGCAGAAAGGTTATGCTATACTCACATTATTCTAGTAGATTGTGTACATACAGCACATTCTGCGACTATAAGGCATCTTACTTGTTGCTCCAACAACTTGTAAGGTGCTTTTTCATTCTAAATACAAGCAATAAACATCACCTCCTTAGAATATGTATATTAAGTTCGAAGAATTTCAAGCAAATCGTAATAAAAAAACGTGCGATTTCTGCTTTTGTTATCTGTAAATAATATTTGGCTTTCAACAAGATAATTCAGATAGCGATTTACGCTTGTCATTGGAATTCCAGTCTTTTCAGCAATCTGCTTTGCACTAGTAATAGGATACTGATACAGAGCATTGATAATATCGACCATATTAGACGATCGTACCATATTACATGCCATATCCATATGTTTAATATAAAGAACGTTAATTTCCGTTATAATTTGAATATACTTTTCACATTGTTTTATAACTGTTGCAAGGAAAAATTTAATCCATTCATTCCAATCGCCATTTGTGCGAATATTATTTAATAAAGTGTAGTACCGAAGTTTATCACGTTCAAGGGCTTCGCTGATAAAGAAGCACGGTAATTCAATCTGTTTTTGAGCAAAGAGATACATTGGGATCAGCATTCTGCCAACACGTCCATTACCATCCATAAAAGGGTGAATGATTTCAAACTGAGCATGAATAATTGCTGTACGAACCAATGGACGATATTTGTCTGTTGGATTATTTATATATTCAATCAGATTATCCATAAGCCCATAGACCTTCTCAGGAGCTGGTGGAACAAAAGTAATAGCATGTGTTTTGTCATATTTCCCAATATAATTTTGCTCGGTTCGATATTCACCGATAAGAGAAGGCTTACGCACATTCCCTTGCATTAGTGCTCGATGAATATCAAAGAAAAACTCATCAGAAAAATCTCGTTTTCGAAGAACTTCATAACCATGCACAGTTGCAACATAATAATTTGCCACTTCATTAAGATTTTTATCTTTATCGTTTGGAGCGACTTGGTTAATTAAAACCCCATCTAATGTTGCCTGCGTGCCTTCAAGCATAGAGGAAGCTAGCGCTTCTTTTTGCTGCAAGGTAGGCATAAACCAAGAACTATCCAATTTACTATCCTTGATTTTTTCTTTATAAACCTCCAATTTTGCTGTGGCATCGATTAGTTCCTCAAAGAAATATGTCTGATTAATTAGAGAATTATCTAATGGTAGTAAACTTGCGTTATATGCAGTAGTCATGTTTTTTCCTCCTTTCAAACTTATGCTATCGCATTTAAAACCAAAAGTCAATATAAATAGTTTTAATTTATTTTATTTTTATATATAGAACCAAAAACACGGATATATGAATTTTAATCAGCATAAATTTTCTCCATTGTGGATGTTAGAACCATGAACGATAATATAGCATCTATCAAACACAACTTAATAAGGCATATATTTTTGTATCTTAACATATATACTACAAAAAACTACAAAAATCAGGGAAAAATTTAATATATTTCCTAAAGTACATATGATAAAATATGATAAAGGAAATTAGCAGATGAAATTACTACCTATAAACTTATGGAGATTAAGTAATGAATATTATTTATACAGTATTGGCAGCTATAGTTGGTATGGCTTTGGTAGTCACCGTTGATATGGGAATAACAAAGATATTCGGCAAAGAGAGCATTTTTCAAAAAAATTATATTAAGATGCCACTGTCTTATTTCATTGGGATTTTTG
>JAUNDV010000010.1 GCA_030525875.1 Eubacteriales bacterium | reverse complement strand
TTTCTCTCCTCAATTTTTCTTCATTTTTCTATTGACTTTTTATTTGCAGACTTCGCAGATCAATTCATACTATTATACCATAGAAACCAATGTCTATCAACCGCTTTTTAGATGATAAACGCTTTGTATGTAACAGTCAGAACATCGGGTGTAGACCCGACATTCTGACCGCAAAAAGCCCCTTATCGCTACATTACTTTGTCTTGCCACTGAAACCGTTTTGCCGGGCGTACTGGCTGGCTTTCTGCCTGCGTTCCTCGCTGTACGGCGGCTGCAAGCGGATGGACAGCCGGGACTTGTCGATCAGATAGGACACGCCGCCCAGATGCTCCGGCTTTTCCAAACAGCATAGATCAGGATACTTTTTGCTGAACGCTGCCAGCCGCTTTTTCAGCCCGGCATTGTAGGTGTAGATGCTGGCAGTGCTTTCTCCCTCGTTGAACAGGATGATGGTTTCTTTCTCAATCTTCGTCAATCTCGTCATTGTCAACCTCCATGCTGCCGCCCACGATGCGATTCAAAATAGCCTTGTGCCGGTAATAGGCTTCCATCTCCAGCTTCATATTGTAGAAGAAGCAGCGATACCACTTTTCTACGCCCTCGCTGTCCAGCTTGTCAGCCAGAGCTTCCACGACTTTCTTTCCGGCAGGGTCGGGAATCAGGTCTGCCACCTGATACAGACGATCCACCGTTGCTTCACGGTTGGGGCAGCCAAAGACAAACAGGATTTTCTTTTCACCAATGCTCATTTTCATAAAATAGTCCTCCTTGAAGTTGATAAAAATAAAAGCGGCAGATAGTTCCCATAGGAATACCTGTCGCTTTGTGAACGATATGAAATTGTCGGGTCAGGACTTGATAAAATCACGCAGTCCGTAGTTTATGTCTACAATTCTTTCAATCAGCCATTCCGCTATCTGGGGGATGATGAAGATTGCAAAGCTGACTGCCAGCATTTTCAATGCTTCCATGCCGGTACACACTCCAAACATCAGCCCGGCAAGTGTAATCATGAAGATAATTCCTGACAGCAGGTCAAACAGGATAGCAGAAAAGGAAGTCAGAAAGATTGCCACCCATTGAATCAGGGTCACAACTGCCACCAGCGGCAACGCCAACATCTTTATCAGAAACATGGCTATTTCTCCCCATTGACCTGTTCATAGGCTTCATGCTGAACAATCAGCCCAGCGGAAAAGCCGTATTTGAAGTGGCTTTCGCTTTCTTCACATTGGGCGATTGCTGTCTGCGCCCGGAGTTCCTTCACCAGCTCATAGTCCTCTTTGCTGAGCTGCTGGGACAGCTGTTCCATCAGTTTCTCACAGGCTTTGACCGCCTTGCGGTATACTTCCGATGTAGGGACAACTGTTTCACATGGATAAAACCTCCCGCTGTACATTTCTTCCAAAATCATGACATCACCTCCCTTCAGCAGTAGATTAACTCTACCTTGATGATTTCCTCAGCCCGGCTGCGGATAGAGTTCATGGACTGCACCCATAACATCTGATTTTCAGCTTTCATGGCTTCGGTCACACCCTCGGCTTCTGCCATCTGGCGGATAATCAGGTGCAGCCTGTCCGTTGCCTGTTTGTTCAGATCGGCAAGGACAGTGTGGAGCTTGCCGGACAAAAGCAGGTCACTATAAACCATCGGGCGAAACTGTTTCAGATAGGACTGGTGCAGCCGTCCCCAGTGACCAATGGGGCGGTGTTCCTCCGGCAGCTTCAAATCCGGCACATAGTAATCGCCCACCAGCACATAATCCATGCCGTTTTCGTGGATTCTCGGTTTTAACTCTTTCATGCTGAAATTTCCTCCTTACTTTGGTTCTTTTTATGATAATCCTCCCTGCGTTTGGCAAGGTAGGCTTCATAACGCCTGATGCCATCAGGATCACCGGCTTCTGCCGCCGCCTTCATTTTCTGACGGGATTTTGTGGTTGCTTCGCTCTGGTATTTACGCTTTTCAGCCAGCTGCCGGGCAGCTTCCGGGTCAGTCCTGGCAAGCTCAACCAGTGCATCGTGTTCAGCCTTGCGTTTGGCTGTCCGTGTGCGGGTATATTCAGCCTTACGCTCTGCCATCATAGCCGCATACTCCGGGTCTGACGCTATCCGGGCTTCTTCACGCTCCTTTTTGCGCTGCCGGGCTTCGGCTTCTTTGGCTTTCATTGCCGCCCATTGCTCGGCAGCTTCCGGGTCAGTTTTGGCTTTTTCTTTCAGCTCTGCTCGTGACAGCTTCTTTTTCCGGGTGGCTCGTTCTATACGCTTACGCTCGGTTTCCAGCAGCCTTTCCTGACGGATACGCTCTTTTTCATCCAGCTGCCGGAGATATTCCGGGTCAGCTTCTCTGGCTTCCCGAACCTTCTGGCGGTACTTCTGGTTTCGCTCCCGCAGTTTGCTCAAATGCTGTTCATATTGGGCAATGGCTTCCGGATCACCGGCTTCTGCTGCCAGCCGTAGAGCTTCTATTTTCTGTTTCCTGCGTTCATTGGCTCGTCTGCCTTTTTCCTTCTTCTTCCGTTTTTGCTCCGCATCTATGGCGGCAATCCGTTCTTCTTCGGACACAGTTTCAACAGGCGGGTAGTAGCTGCCGATGAAATTAAAGTGGATGTCGATGTTCTGCTGGCGGTAGATGGTGCGCCCACCAGTTGCTTCGTGAACTTCCACCCGGTCGATGAAAGAGTAGAGCATGGCATCGGTCAGTTCTGTACAGTCACGGTATTTCCTGACCAGTGCCAGAAAACGCTCAGTATCCGCTTTCTTTACGGTTTCCTGCTGAATCTGGCTTTCCAGCTCCTGTACCCGACGTTCCAGAAGGATTTGTTCTTCATCATACTGCTGAATCATGCGCTGCGCCTGTCGTTCCGGCAGTACACCTTTCACGGAGCTTTCGTACAGGTTTTGAATCATGGTGTCCAGTTCTGCCATGCGCTTTCTGGCTTCTTCCAGTTCCCGCTGTCCACTGTCTGTGTTCTTGCTCTGGTTTTCATTCCAGATGCTTTTGAGCTGGGCAACAAACTCGGCTTCATTTTCAAGGGCATATTTACTGACTGCTTGAATTGCCTGTAAAATTACCGCTTCCAGAACCGATGTTTTGACAAAATGGGATACACATTGACCGGCAGTATTCCGATAATTTCCGCACTGAAAAGCTGAATCTGAATCAAACCGTTTCCCGCTTTTCACCCTGTCCGGGCTGCAAAAATTCATCCTTGCACCGCAGTCTGCACA
The DNA here is from genome assembly GCA_030525875.1 of Eubacteriales bacterium. Classification (GTDB taxonomy): domain Bacteria; phylum Bacillota; class Clostridia; order Lachnospirales; family Lachnospiraceae; genus Avilachnospira. The sequence goes on along the minus strand of JAUNDV010000010.1, from coordinate 60,618 downwards.
GTAAATCAAGCCGGACAGACGGTGGGTATAGGTTCCGTTGGCTGCTTTCGGACGCTTCTGCAACCGCAGTTTATGGGCAATATCCCATGTGTCCTGTTCAATAATGGCTTCATGGGTATCGGGGAAAATCATCAGTTCATCGGCTGTGGCGGCTCTGCGCTGCTTCGTTTTGAAATTCTCGCAGATGGATTTGCCCAACACCGTATGTCCCAGATATTCCTGCCTGTCCAGAATGTACCCTACGGTGGTTGCACTCCAGCGGTAGGGGTCTGCAACCTCGCTATGTCTGCAATTTTCAGGAAAATACTTGGCGGCATGAGCAGACGGTATCAGTATCTTTTCCGCTGACAGCATTTCGGCAATGGCAGTCACTCCAATGCCCTGACACGCCAGACGGAAGATTTTCCTGACAACCTCGGCAGCCGGTTCATCCACGAGCAGCTGCTGCTTGTCCTCTTTGGTGCGCTTGTAGCCATAGGGGATAGAGCCGCTGCACCTCATGCCGTTTTTCATCCGTGCTTTGAATACCGCCTTAATTTTATTGCTGGTATCTTTCGCATACCACTCGTTCATGATGTTCAAAAACGGGGTAAGGTCATTGTCTGAGGGGTTGGCGCTGTCCACGCTGTTGTTGATGGCGATAAACCGGATGCCCTTTTTCGGGAAAACAACCTCGGTATAGTAGCCGACTTGCAGGTAGTTTCTGCCAAAACGACTTAAATCCTTTACGATCAGGACAGCCACATGACCTGCTTCAATTTCTTCCAGAAGGGCGTTAAAGCCGGGACGATTGAAGTTCGTGCCGCTGTATCCATCGTCCGAAAAATGCCGGATATTTCTCATGCCATGCTGACGGGCATATTCTTCAAGGTACATTTTCTGGTTCTGGATACTGTTGGATTCTCCGACCTGTTCATCATCTCTGGACAGTCGCTCATACAACGCTGTGATTTTTATTTCTTCTTTTTTTGCCACGGTTTTAACCTCCCTTCCTTATGTACTTTTATCTCGTGTGACGCACCCTTTCTCTATCCTCTCCAAGTATAGCCCTTCTGGAATATACAGAGGATGACAATGGCAATGCATCAGCACTGCCGGTTTACTTTACCGCAGGAACCAAATACAAAAAATCATATTCTGGAGATATAAAATTTAAGGATATAGATGGCAATACAAAGAGCTGTAAGAGTGACAGCTTTATTCACTATGCTGATGGTTCAATATCTACCTTCGAGGACAGTGTAATCCTTGAATTTAATGAATTAAATGACGGACTTCTTAACTATTATAAAGTTGGCAGCGATTCAATAATGGTAAAGCAGAATGATGGCTATACTTTGGATAACAATGGTGTACCTATAGTATTTAATGATTTCATCTGGAAAACAGGTGATGATAAGCTCTTAGTTTCTTCAGATACAATGAATCTTACATTTCCAGATGGAACTACAGCGGATGCAAGAGACTATCTTGAGGTTGAATATCCAGAGGATGGAATTGTAAGTCTTGCAAATGATGAAAATGCATACATGTTACTTGCAAAGGGAAGCGATCTGTCAGTTTCAGGTGGCACAGCACTCAATATGTCTGAAAGAAGTATACTTACAAATGCTGGAGTAAGCCTTGGCTTTGATGAGATATATTTGGAAGACAGCAATAATATTTCAGTTACTCCGTCATTAAACAGCCAGCCTAAGGTTCCTGTTTTTGACATAACAGTTCAGGATGGAAAAGATGGGCAGGCTGGCGATGTAGGAGCAGATGGAGAATCTGGAGAAATAGGTGAAGACGGATCTGAAGGAACAAAGGGAGAGGACGGAAAGGTAGGAACTGACGGAGCGGAAGGTTCACAAGGCTCGGATGGCTCATCAGGAAGTAAGGGTAGTAGCGGTGCTACAGGCTCAACTGGTGGAACCGGGGCACAGGTGGTGGATCAGTTTCTTCAGAGAAGGTCGTTTTCCCTGACTACATTTTAATTAAATTTGACTATGATACTTCATCAGCTAAGGGAACAATTCAAAATGATGTAGATCCTAATGGGGTTGAAATTTTGTCAGGTACTCTGAAGATCATTGATTTAAACAGCAATCAGGAAGTATATTCAGAGTCTTATGATGGTACAGATCTTTCAGCAGCATCATTGGAATTTGAAACAGATGCACTTAAGCCGGACAGCAGCTATAAGATGTATCTCGAGGTTTCCTATAAGCTTTCACAGGCTGAGGACGAAAGTGTTTCAGCAGGTACAAGAACTTATATTAACAGATCATTTTCAACTACATCCTATGGTGTGATTGAAAGCTTTAATAAGGCTACCTCTGATTCCATAGAAGTTAATATAGAAAAGAAGGATTATTCAAGAGTTGTTAATGCTGAATTATCTATTTACAGTGGCGATGAAAAGGTACATACAGCGCCTTTGAATGGATTAGATGTAGGAACAATTAAGCACAAGTTTGATGGATTAAAATCAAATACTGAGTACAAGGTCAGACTTGTGGTTACAAATCCTGATGCTAAGGATGAAAATGAAAAAAATGTTCAGATATCTGAATCCGTATATAAGACATTAAAGAAAGCACCGCTCATTACAAAGGCACCGGTTGTTGCTGTGAATCCTAGAGGATATTTTGAGCTGCGCCCTGATACTTCATCTATTACAGATGAAGATCATGGAATAGTGGGTTATAGATATGATTTCTACACACCAGATGGTACATTTGTAACAAGTGTTGAGAGAGATAATGGAAATACAGCAGCTATATATCCTGATGGCACAACCATTAAAAGAGACGTGCATTATCAGATTAAGCTCGTTCTTGAATTTGATGACAATGAAAAAATTGTTGAATATGAATCTCCTTTTACTAAGGAAGTTTATATAAGCGGAGAAACAGGTGTTCCATATCTGGTATTTAATAAGGAAAAGCTCAATTATGAAACCATAAAAGGAAGTATGGAAATACACTTAAATGGTGCAGAGCTTGCAGATATTGATTCAACAAAACCACTTACACTTAGTATATTCAATGAAACTATTGGACAATATCCTTATCAGACATGGTATTCAGATCCATTTGTAGGAAGTGATACTAGTGTGATTACTGTGCCTGTAGATCTTACAGGTCTAAAGCAAAATACAACCTATAGATTTAGCTTGTACGGATATTATCAGGATTCATCATCCCAGCAGCTTCTTACTTCCATGATTGTTACTACACCAAAGGCAGAATCTATTTCTGCAAGATTTGATGATACCTTGGAAGATGATGAAATAAAGGGAGCGCTTAATGCCAAACTTTATTTTACGAGAGGTTCCAAGGCTGCAATGGAAGGTGATCGTGGTCAGTATGAAGCACACAAGGTCAGCAATGTATGCTTAAGATTGCTTGAAAATGGAAGTATGATGGCAGAAGCTAAGATACCATATGACATACTTCCTCCTGATAAAACAGGTACAGCTGAGTTTGACAGTAATTTCTACAACAGGGTATATACAGATGACGTAGATGGTACACCTTCAGAATATCTGCTTATAAACAATATTGATACCTTCAATATAAATGACAATCAGATTAGCGATAGCAGTAATTATACGCTTGAGATAATAGGACTCGAGGATTATACAAGTATCGACGAGTATAGATATAAGGGTACTGATTCTAATCCTACTAATTTTGTAAATACAATTTCAGTAGAAAATAATAAGATTGATCTTATTAAGAAGCAGTCACCTCCAGAGCTTCCGGAAAATGCACTCGATGTAGAGCCTGTTACAAAGAATGTAGCTATGGAAATGGGTATAGACATAACCGCTTATGAAGAACTTCCGGGTGATGCGGTCGTAGGCTTCTATCTGAATCCACAGTATGACAACAGTGGACTTTTTGCCCAGAGCTATACTATGTATGTTTTTGAAGAGAAAACATATAATTCAGAAATTGCCAAGATTAGCGTTACAGAGAAGGATCCGTTAAATAAAATAAAGGATCATGCTATAGACCAGACGGGTTATACTATGTATAGCAATAATTCGTGGGGCTATACTTTGCCAAAGCAGATTGTGCTTATGGGTAAAGGAAACCCAGGCACTGTCAAAAGTGGAAGATACGAAGGTACAGAATACAGATACCTTAATAATCTTGTGAGAGGACATAAGTATGTATTTGCATACGATGTAATGCTTGAGCTTGAAGGAAAGCCATTTAGCTATCCATATATGCATGTAGATTACACAGACACTGATAAAATCTTAAAAGGAATTTCACAGGCAGAAAAAGTTAAACCTGAAATCTATGCCTATCCATCAAAGGTTACCTCAGATAAATCTGTCTGGATGGTAAAGGCTAAGGATATAGACAAGGCACTTCCGCAGTCTGAAGCCTTTAAGTTGAACTACGATAAAGGTACTAAAACCGAATATGCAGACTATGATCCTTCGGTAAGCGGATATCAGGAAATAGTATTTAATTTAGATGCAGAATATGCTAAGCAAAATTATATTAATGAGGTTGTTTCTTTTGGTTATAAATACTATGTGCTTGATAGTAGCTCAAGGGAAGCACAAAGCAATATAAATCACATTATTAACAAGAAGAAGCCTACATTTAGTGTAAGAAGAACACAGGATGCAGATTTAGAAAAAGATAAAAATGCTGTCATCTATGAGCTTACAATAAATAATCTTAAGGCTGCTGAAGTCGAGGATCTTATATCTGGAGTATCTGTATATTTTGATGCAGGAAAGTCTGGTAAAAAGAAGACGCTCTATGCTCCTTTACTACATAAGGAAGGAAATACTTATATAGTAATGTTCGACAGAAATGACCTGGATATATTTATGAACGAGAAGTTTACTGCTTATTTTGAGCTTTGGTATTTATCAGATACCTATGGATATGATACAGGTCTTGCTGATGGTGATCTTGTGGCTCTGCAGAGTAATGATGGAAGATTCTATATTACCGATGATATGAGCCATACACTTGTACCAAAGGAGCTTGCTTGGGGAAGCTTGTTTAAACATATCAAGACTGTTAAGAGAGACGATGATAAGATACTCGTAACATTAAAGGATATGATCAAGGATGCATCACAGCAAACCTATAGCTTTTCAATTAATGGCACAGGAGCAGGTCTGGGAGTCGGCATCAATCTCATGAAGCTAGAAACTACAAATTATGTAGAAAAGCTTGAAAATGAAACTTTGGGTTATATAATTCCTAGCGTTGAAGAGCCAATGTTTACTCCATCTATCAACCAGACAGAGTTCAACTTCAGACTTCCATCTACTATTGCAGATCTTATAGAAGGTGGCATGGATGGAAAAATCAGATTTGAGGTTTCAGGTGATAATACAGTAAGATCATATGAATTTAGTCTGAAGGATATAGCTAAGAAAGATGGTAAATATAATCTGACACTGGGACTTAATGCTGAAGGTCTGGGTGAGCTTTCAAAGAATACCCAGTATACAGTAAGAGTTTATAGTGTTCTCAAGGGAGATACCAAGGAAACACAGTTTAGGGATGCAAATGGTAAGCCGGGAGAATTCATCTTTAAGACACTTCCAGAGGTTAAGTTTAACGTTTTAAAGAGTCAGATAATAAATGAGTATCATGGATATAAGATGCTTGATGTAGAGTTTGGACTGGATTCTATCACCGGCATCCAGCTGAGATATGACATTTACAATATGGATAATGAAAATGAGCCTGAGCTTATTTATTCATATGAAGATCTGCTGGAAAGAAAAGCAGAAGCTGGAGATGAATATAAGCAGTTTGATGACAAGCAAAGATTTTTTGAAATGCCCGAAGCTGCATTATCTCTTACAAATAACTACATGAGATATAATCTTGCACCTCCTGCTTCAAAGGACAGGGAGTGGAAGATAAGACCAGGACATAAGTATGCAGTTAAGCTTTCTGCTTATCCAAAGGGAACAGATTATTCAAAAGCAGGCTATGAGTCATCATGTGCAGGAGAGCAGTGGACAGAGCTTATTACATATTCTTATCAGGTAGATCCAACGGCTTTAGTTACTGTATTATTTGATGATAGTGATTATTCAAAGATGACACTTACTACAGCTCTTAACGATCCAGAAAATATAATTGCTACAGACGCTTTTGTAAAGCTCAATGATGATGGCACACCTGTAAAGGATAAGAGCGGTAAGTATAGAATGGTAAGAATCATGCTTAAAAATGACGGCACGCCGGCAACTGATGCTGATGGCAAATATATTGCAGAAGATATTACCGATGGAGTAGAGAAGGATCTGCTGGGTGCTTATGTATTTAAGCTTTATGAAGCAGAATATGCTGCCTCAGATAAGGAGCATAATGTTCCTATTAAATGGAGACAGGTAACTGTGGATGACAATATACTCTCACCAGAACAGGTTGAGCTATTTAGAAATAATGCCATTCATGGAACCCAGCATATTGAGCTTCAGAATTTAAAGAAAAATACACAGTACAAGCTTGAAATCTATGCTAAGAAAAATACAGGTCTCCAGTATATGCCTGGAATAAAGCCTGGAAATATTTATTCTGGTAATACGGAAAATGTAGTACTTATAACAGAATACATCCAAAGAACTGTAGGCGATAATGGAATCCTCATTGATAAAAAAGATATGAAATTTATCCAGCAGGACAAGGATACTGTTGTTATAAGGATTTATGATGCAGTTGGTATAAGTAAGGCAAAAGCTATAAGATGCTCATTTATGCCTGCTACAGAGAGTGTTCAGGAGTATAGCCGTGACACTAAATATGTTGAACTTGTAGAAGGTCAGAATATGGTTACCAAGAATATAAATGGCAGAAGAAGGACAGACATAACTCTTAAAGTGAATTTTGGAATAGAGGATGACTATACTATAGGCTGTCAGTTATACGGAGAAAATCTTAACAAGCCGCTTTTGACTTTAACAAATCAGGATAAAAAGTCTATATCAGTAACAATGATAAATTAATTTTTAGCCTTCCGGGAGGAAATATAAGTAAATGCGTAAATTAACATTTGGAAATAAGCTAATGTTTAATATTTTCGGTTTCATGGTTGCAGCAGCTGCTGTAACCATGGGATTTGGTGTAAAAAAAGCTCTTTCAAATCAGGAAACAGTATATATAATTGCTTCCGGTAACACAGTATTTGACTCCAACGGAAAGGCTATTACAGTTGAAAATGAAAGTACAATAAAACGTAGCTGGGATGATAGCTTTATTCTTTCAGATGGAGAAAATAAGCAAAGTCTCGGAGATAAGGCTATAGTAAAGGATGAGTCCTCAGGAATATTAAAGATATTTGCGGATGGTTATCAGATAAAGTCAAATGGATTTGTGAGCAGTATAGATGGCTATGTACCAGTCACTGATCTTGAAACACCGGGATTTTTTAAACTTGGTGACAATGATTATCTTATTACTGGATCAGATATAACGGACAGCAGCGGACATGTGAATACTTCCGATTATGTTTATGTACTTCTTGATAAAAATGGCAACTCAAGAATGGTAAACAAAAATACGAATGTTAAAACTGCATCACCGGGAGAGATAAATGCAGGTAACCTAAGATTTAATCTCAAAGAGCTTATGTTAAATTATGGTGAGCTTGTCGTTGATTTAAAGAAGGATTTATCTGTGAGTTCCAGCGAAAATATGGTTGAAACGCAGCCGGATGTCATAGAGCTTGATATTAAGGGCGGAGATGGAGGCCAAGGCGGAACTGGAGGAGCAGGTGGAACCGGTGGTCAGGGAGGCCAGGGTGGCCAAGGTGGTTCAGGTGGCCGAGGCGGTGACGGTGGAGCTGGTGGTCAAGGCGGCTCAGGTGTAGCCGGAGGCGGTCAGGGAGACCAGGATATAATAGGAAGAAAGGGTATGTATATTCGTACTATTGAAACCTATGCAAATGCTGCCGATATTCACTATGTAGTAGCAGATCCTTTACTTGATTATAGTGTTGTAAGACTTAAGCAGGAAGAGGTTGGAGGAGATGCTGACAAGGCTGAAATATACGATCTTAACCCTAATGAAACCACATTTTCTGTTTACGATCTTAAGGAAGATACAAAATATAAATTTACCCTTTTTTACATTAACAATGAAGGACAGACTGTCGAGATGGATATAGCTTATGCTATTACGCTTTCTAACAGTATTAATCTTTCAGTAGAGAGAATTACGTCAAGCAGGATAGAATTTGAAGCTAACTTTGACAAGAGGCTGATACTGAGAAATCCATCAGCAAAGCTTGTTCTTGAGGAAACAGGAGCAGAGATACAGGGTGTTAAATTTAATTTTAATACCAATAATATTTCCAAGGGAATTGTTACAGGAACGGCTACTATTTCTGACAAGAGTGTTCAGGATAGCTTTGTAAGATTAGAGTTTAAGCTAAAGCTTGATAGTATAGATATAGCTACTTCTGCTTCCTTCTATATTCCTTCATTTGACGGAACAGGCTCTGCAAGCGATGACAGCTTAGAAACAAGTCCGGAAACTAAGCCTGATAATGGAGCTTCAAGCGAAGAAAACGAGACACCAGATGCGAATGGTGATTCAGATAAGACAGAAAGTGATTCAGATAAAATAGAAAGTTATCCGGATCAAACAGAATCAGACAATTCTAACATAGAAACAGAGTCTGGTAATGTAGAAATAGAATCAGATAAAGCAGATGAGGAGTCTGGTACGATAGGTAGTGAGGAGTCTGATAAGACAGAATCTCAAGAGTCTGACCTAAATACAGATGAGGGAGATTTAAATGATAGCTCAGAATCTGAAGATATTCAGCCTCAGCCTGAAAGTACAGAGGAAGAAGATTCATCAAGCGGAACTTTTCCTGTAGAAACAATGCCTCAGACAGAAGAAAACTAAGAACCTGAGGCTTAACCCAGACAAGGTGTAACAGCCTTGTCTGTGGAATCTTTAATAAAATTAAGAAAGAGTGGTGTATTTTATGGATACAATTTTAGCATCAACTATGACAGCAATTGGACTTATGCTTGGACTTGCATTTTTGGGTATAGGTATAGGCCTCGGAATTCTTGGATCTAAGATGGCAGAGGCTATAGGTCGTAATCCAGAAACTAAAGCGGATATAGTTCAGGGAGTTATGATACTTGCAATTGTGCTTACTGTGCTTTTACTTCTTCTTTTTGCATTTATTTTCCTTCTTCTGTTTTTTAATCCTTTAATAGTTTGATATTAAGGTAAACGAATATGTTATATATTTTTATTTCAGTTTTTATTGTTCTGATATTAATGAATATCTTTATAATGCTTATACTGCATCAAATGGTAAAATCAACCGGCAGGCAGATCGAAAAGGATGCCGGAAGGATGCTTGCTGTATATGACGAGCTTATAGAAGAGAAGAGTAAGCAGCTTAGTGAGCTTAAAGAGAAAGAAAATGAGCTTAAGGCAGAGCAAAAGAAAGAAATATCAGGCGTAGGATTTCCAATTCAAACAAACAGGAATAAATCTGTGCATAATGAAAGTGTAAGCCTGAAAGCGGTTCCATTTCATGATGATACATATGTAAGCTCTTACAAGCGTATCAAGGAAGGTTTTTCAGTTGATTCAGAAAGCCTTGCTGAAAACTTTGTAAATGCTCTTGAGGCCGAGTCATCTGAAGAATCAGAATATAGAAAGCTTATAGCAGACATGCTGGACACTTTTAGCTTTGAAAATACCTACAAGCTTTCATTGCTAGAAAAAGATAAATATGAGCTTGTTTTAAGAGATGTACTTAACAATAGTGAATACGAAATATATTCAGAGTGGGCAATAAAGAATACTTCAAAAAATATCAGTGAGTTTAGGGATTGGCTTAAGCTTGAATATGAAAGAACAGATAATCTGGTTAAAGTGAGAATTCCATCAAATTCTACAGAGCATACAGATGCTTCAGATCATACAAAGCTGTCAGAAACAGATGACAGGATAAGATATGAAAATGATAACTCGATTTGCGAGGGAGCTAAAATAATATACAAAAATAAGCTATATGATTACAGCATATAAGCTGGGAGGTCAAAGTGGGTAAATATCTTGACGAACTCATTACAAAAAAAATTGAAGAAATAAAGAAAAAAGACAATACCTTTGCTATTGGTAAGGTAATTGCAGTAAAAGAATACATAGTCGAAGTTTCAGGTCTTGATGAGGCCTGCTTTATGGAAAAGATAATTGTAAGCAATAATTCTACAGGATATGTATGTTCTATAGGCAGACACTCATGCAAGGTTGCAATAGTTGAACAAAATGATGACATATATGTAGGAGATGATGCTGTTGCAAGCGGAGAGCTGTTTAAGGGACTTTATTCTACAGATTCTGTTGGACATATTATAGATATTTTTGGACATGACAGAGTTACAGGAAGCTCCTTTGACAATATACATGAGATAGAGGTAGAGAAGAAAAATGTTCCTCTCATGGACAGAACAGCTGTTGTACGTCCTTTGGAAACAGGTATCGCAGGTATAGATCTTATCTATCCAATTGGAAAAGGACAGAGACAGCTTATCCTTGGAGATAAAAAAACCGGCAAGACCCAGCTTTGCCTTGATACGATAGTTAACCAGAAGGATAAAAAGGTGCTTTGCATCTATGTAGCTATTGGAAAGACAAAGAAAAATATTGTAAATCTCTATGATGAGCTTTCAAAGAAGGGAGCCATGGAGCATACAATAATAGTTGCTGCATTTAATGATGATCCATCTCCGCTTTTATACCTTACACCATATGTTGCACTTTCAATTGCAGAAGAATATATGATGTTTGGAATGGATGTGCTGGTTGTAATAGATGATCTTAAGAGGCATGCAAATATTCACAGGGAAATGAGCCTGTTAGTAGGAAAAGCTCCGGGAAGAGAGGCATATCCTGCGGATATTTTTTATACACATTCCAGACTTTTGGAGAAGGGCTGTCAGCACAAGAATGGAGGTTCAATAACCATTCTTCCTATAGTTGAAACAAAGGGAGGAGATGCAACCTCATATATTCCTACAAATATTATTTCTATCACAGACGGACAGCTTATTCTTTCAGCCTCAAGCTTTCAGAAAGGACAGAAGCCAGCTATAGATTATGGTCTTTCAGTTTCAAGACTTGGTGGTGCTGTACAGCTTCCGGAGATGAAGAAGCTGGGTGCGGTCGTAAGACGTGAGCTTCTAAGTTATCTGGAGACAAGAAAGGTCTATGAGCTTGCAAATGAGGACGAAATGAGTGATGAGCTAAAGAGCAAGCTTAGAAAGGGCAAGGCAATACTTGATGATCTTAACCAGTATAAGTATTCACCTAGAGCTAAGGAAGAAATCATTGAGACATTCACTAAGGATGTAAATGGACTTGTTAATTAAATTAATCTGAAGGAGTAGAAGTTACATATGAATGTCAGAAATGTAGTAAAGGTAATGAACTTTCATTCACTTCTCAGAGTAAATAAAGCAAAGCAGACAGCAAATAAATACCAGATGATGGAAGAACAGCTGATCGATATGATAGATGTTATCATGAACAATAAAAACCTTGTTCTGGATAAAAAGGTAATAAAGCCTGATGAAAATGCTCCTGAGCTGTTTATATATCTTGGAAGTGATTACGGATTTTGCAGCAATTTTAATACAAGAGTAAATGAGCAGATAAAAAAGGATGAAGGTGTGTCTGTTCTCATAGGAAGAAAGCTTTATGGAAAGGATGCCCTGCTTAAGCTTGGCTGTGAAGAATTCAGGGCAGATATGAGTAAAGTACAGAGTCTGGTTACAAATGGTATTTTCAGGAGAGAGTTTAAGAAGGTAACGATTGTTTATAATCATTATGAAAATACTACCAATATCCATCTTAGAAGAAAGCAGATTTATCCTGTAGTAACGGAGAAAAAACGTAAATACAGAGATGATTTTGTAATAGAAGGAAATATTGAAAGGCTTCTCCAGAATATGATCGTGGATTATATCTGCTATGAGATAATGCTGGCAGACATTTTCAGCAGTGCAGGAGAAAATCTGATGAGGCAGAATGCCACAAAGGAATCTTTGGACAGACTTGATGAGATAGAAGAAAGAAAGAGAACAGCTCTTTTGAAGGCAGAAAGAGAAAAGGAATTTGCCAAGGTAATAGACAGCTTTGCAAAGCTTCAATATGAAGATGGAGATAAGAGCTGAGTTCTAATAGATTGATTGAGAGGAATAAAAATGGCAGCAGGAAAAATAATCTCAGTTTCAGAGCTGAGCGTTGAGATAATGTTAAATGATGTTTCAGTAAAAAACAGGGACATTCTTTATACCACTCAGGACAATGGAGATATAAGAAGATTTGAGGTCATTGAAATAGATGGTGGAACAGCAGTTGCCATTCCATTTGAAAGTGTTTACGGACTTAAGAAGGGAATGGAAGTTGAAAAGGAAGAAAAGGGGCTGTCTATGGAATATTCAGATAATATTCTTGGCAGGGTATTTGATTCATATGGAAAGTTGATCGATGATACCAATATTGAATATAAGCACGAAAAAAGTGTATACAGAAAGCCACTTGAGCTTTCAGAGGTTAAAAATAACGGAGAAATACTCTGGACTGGCATAAAAGTTCTTGATTTCTTTGCACCTATGCAAAAGGGCTTTAAGATGGGGCTTCTTGGAGGTGCAGGAGTAGGAAAGACTGTTGTTATAAAAGAGCTTATAAACAATGTATACAAGGGATTTGGATCAAATTCCGTATTCGTAGGAGTAGGAGAGAGATCAAGAGAGGGTAAGGAGCTTTATGATGAGCTTAAGTCCGGAGATCTTCTTGATAAGATCTGTATGGTATTTGGACAGATGGGAGACAATTCCATGTCCAGAAGCAAGGCAGTATTTTCAGGACTTACAGCCGCAGAATACTTAAGAGATGAAAAGAAACAGGATGTGCTTTTGTTCATAGACAATATTTACCGCTTTGTACAGGCGAGCTCTGAGATATATGCTGATATGAAGCGTATGCCTATTGAAAATGGTTATCCATCTAATCTGGAAACTCTTATCAGTGAGGTGGAAGAGAGAATAAATTCTACTCCAAATGGCTCAATAACTTCATTTCAGGCTATATATATCCCGTCAGATGATATAACTGACGAGGCTGTTCAGGCTATAACCCAGCATCTTGACGGTCAGGTAGTGCTTAGCAGAAAGGTAGCAGAAAGAGGAATTTATCCAGCTGTAGATGTGTTCAACACAAGAAGCTCTATGATCGATATAGAAAAGGTTGGAGAGCGCCATTACAGACTTGTAGGTGAAGTACTTAGATACATGGACAGATATGAGGAGCTGGAAGAGATAATAGCAGTTCTTGGAATAGAAGAGCTCTCACTAGAGGATAAGCTTATTTTCTACAGATCCAGAAAGCTTAGAAATTACTTTACCCAGCCAATGTTTGTTGCAGAGCAGTTTACAGGCATGGAAGGAAAATACGTAAAGATCGAGGATGTACTCAATGATGTAGAGGATATCCTGAGCGGAAAATATGATGATACTGATGAAAGTAAATTCTTTATGATAGGAAGTTTATCATGACAGGCAAGATAAAAGTAAGAATAATGGGCATGAAGGATGGTCTTAAGGAAATAGATGAGGTGAGTCTTATCCGTGTAATCAGCCGTGAATATAATCTTCTTATTATGGAAGATTACATGCCTGTTATAGGTGAAATAGACGGGAATGTGACTATAGTAGGCTCTCAGGGAGAGTATAAGCTTGAAAATATAAACGGATATTTTAGTATAAGGAAAAACCTTTTTTCTCTTTTAATTGGCGGAGGCTTTAAATGTTTGGAAGAATAGCTGCAGAAATTCTTAATCTAAAGGGCTATATGGCAGCAGTAGTTTGTTCCGGACTTCTTCTAGCTCTTCTTTACAGTATGAGCCTTAGATTTTTTAGATGGAAAGGGTTTTTGATCAAAATTCATGGCTATTTTATGAAACTGGACAAAAGATCACAGCTTCGGACTGCATTTTTATATCTTAGAGAAGTCATGATATTTTGGTGTGTAATTACACTTAATATGAATAGTCCGGCATATTTTATTATGCTTGTTGTGTTTGGAATTATTTCCGGGATACTTTCTGGAAAGCCTGCAAAGTTGCTGCTTGAGCTTGGAAATACAGCCTTGTTCATTTTAGGCATATATACAGGAGGAATACTTATATCATATATGAAGGAAATACAGTTTGAGTGGAATATATTATTTATTTATATTTTGCTTGGAGCCTTTGTAATAATGTACAGTCTTTATTTCTTTCTTAAAGATATAAAAAATATTTCAGAGGAAAGGACAATAAAACGTGGCAAAGAAAAGCTTTAAATCAGGAAAAAGACAATTAAAGATTTCTGTTTCTGTAATAGCCGCACTTTTGATAGCTGCTTTATCTGCAGCTTTTTTTATCAACAAGAAGGACACGATCAATATAAAAGAGCCTGTATTTATTAGTACGATGGGGCAAAAGCAAAGCTACAGACAGGGTTGTAAGCTTAAATACAACAAAGACGATATGAAAACAGAGCTTATAGCTGAGGACAGAAGCTTTAGTCTTAATAGTATACCTGTATATTATGAAAATAAAGAGGCACTTGTTTTGTCAGCTCCTATGATATTTTCAAACTATTCAGCAGATATGGTAAAAAAGGTAAATCATTTTGCCATAATAAAAAAAGAAGGCGATATCTGTTCTATAAGTACAGATGGACGAAAATACAAAGAGGTAGGAAACAGCTGGCTTCATGATGGCGGGGATGTATATCTTTTTCTTGAGCCAGTAACAGTAAGCTGGGGCGAAAATGAAAATATGAAGAGCTTACGCCTTTCACCTCTGTCATATATAGCGGTATTTAATAATCAGGGATTTTATTATTATTCATATCAGGACAAACAATCAGAATTTGTGCAGTCGGGAGAGGACATCGTATATGCAAAGCCTGATTCAGGGGATTATACCTTAAATATGAGTAATGACATTGCTGACATACATATATTCAATAATCTTTCAATGTTACTTCCTCCTTCTCCGGATGGATTTGGCATTTTGGAATAAATAAGCTTTATAATAATCTTTTAGGAGTTTACATATGAAAAAAGCCGGCATATTTGCAGTAGTTATTTCAATAATAATGCTGTTTATGCATTTTTATAATTACAGATTGCTTGCATATACAGATGAGCTTAGCTTTGTTATAGATACAGAAAGTGCGGCAGCTAATCTAAAAAAAGACTTTGGAGATGCTTTGCCTGATGAAGAGGAAACAGAGCTTAAGCTTAGACCGTATGAATCGCAGACACCTGTCTATACAAGAATGGGTGGATATTATATAGGAAAAGACTTTGAAAAGTTCAATATAAAATATCCTGTATATACAAATGACGGAAGCAGGCTAAAGAGCTATGGAGACGAGATTCAGATGATCTCGTCTGATTTTAGTATACTGGATACATATGAAGGACTCTATATAGTGGATGGTACAAGCTACAATCAGGACAGAACCAAGGCAGATGATGAAGAGTTCATTTTCATAAAAACTGGGGATGGGCTCTTTATGAATGTTCAGGATATGAAGCTTGAGTCTGTAAATCTGGTTTCTGAGATAGCTGTTAACAGTCTTATGAATCTTAAAGAGGACAGCATAAGCTATTATTCCTTTGAAAACGGAAAATATGTATACAATAATATTCCTATAACCGAAGATACAAGAGTTGAAATTGGAAGTGTAAGCATGCTATACAAAGACCTCCTAAGCAAACTCAAGAATCTTTCAGAAAGAGATAAGGGCAAGCAGGAAACTGTAGTAGAAACCGAAGAAACAGAGCCTGAAACAGAAGCTTATGAAAGTGAAGTACAGGAAAGCTCCACAGTTGAAGAAACTCAGGCAAATAACGATGTAAAGCCTGAAAATGAAGATAGTGAAGCACTTAAGAAAACAGATGAGGCTGTTATAGAAAGCAGTGAAGCTTCAGAAAATCAGACTGAAACAGAATCAATAGAGGAAACTGATCCTTTGCATCCTCCATATCCGGGAAAGGACAATAAGTGGCCATTTTCACAGGGTGGAAGTGGTGATGATGAGAATTTTGCTTCCGGTGATGATGGAAGTGAAGATGAAGACGGAGAAGGCGATTCAGATTCAGGAGATACACAGGGAAATAACAATGACAAATTTAAGGCACCTGAGATAAGTCTGTCTAATTTTAAATTTGGTGTCTATAATATTACAGCTGATGTTAAGATAGATAATCCAAACCAGCTTAAGATAAGAAATATTAAGCTTAATTTTTACAAGAAAGATGATTCAAGAGTTTCCTTCAGAAAAACAATATATTCAGAAGGAACTGTAAAGTTTAAGCCGTTAAGACCTGATACAGAATATGAGGTTGAGGGATATTTTGAATTTGAGCATCCTGAGTATGGAAAAGTAAAAATTGAATTTTTCCCTAGACAGTACGTCGGAAAGACCTTGCCGGTATCTACCTTAAATCCAATTTATATCTATCAGGAGCCAGAGCTTAAGAGACCGTCTACATTTTCAGTAAAGCTTAATAATATCAAAGCTGAAACTCATGTAAATGGAAGCAAGATAGAGATAGACGCTTACAATGAGGATACTGATGCGCTCATGAATCTTGCGGCTGTACAGCTAGGCTTTGAAAAGAAGGGCTCTCCTGACTGGCAGAGTCCGGAAGCTACATTTTCAAATCTTATACTTAATGACCTTAGGACAGGCAAGATTACCGAGTGGAAGTCAAAGGACATACTTGATTCAAACAGCAGCTATGAATATAAGCTTAAACTTTACGACAGATATGGAAATGAGCTGCCTGCTGTAAGTGAAGCTGTGCTCAGCGGAAGCTTCAGAACCTCAAAGCAGCTTCCAAAGGCTTATGTAAATGTAGAAGCTAAGTCACCTATCACAAAAAAGGGCATAAAGATAGAGATAAGCAATGAGGATAAGGCTGTATTTAAGAAAAATGCCCAGGGTACAGTTAAGCCATATTTATATATTACCTATGCCGACAGACCGGATGTCCCTATAAGCATGAAGCTTTCAGATGAAAAGGAAGAAAAAACTTATCACATACTTGAAAGGAACAGTGAAAGTCTGTACATTACTAATCTTTTATCAAATACTGCCTATACCATATGGGTCAAGGCAAGCTATGACTGCGAAGATGGTTTAGAGCATGATGAGGAGGTTATAGGAAGCGGCAACCTATATACAGAGGCACTTTCAACACTTGGGACAGTGAATTTCTCATTTGAAATACTTAATATAACCTCAGAAAGTGCTGACATAGAGATTAGTAAGAGAGGAACTGTAAATGAGAATCTGATTCCATTTATTGAAACCTTTGAATTTAAGATAACAGATCCTAATGGAGAAATATTTACATATAGAATCAATAAATCAGAGCTTGAAAGAGTAAGACTGGCTCCGGAATCCGAATATACATATAAGACAGCTGCCTCAGAAACAGGGCTTAACTATCTGGATCCTGAGATAAGCATAATCAATAAGAGTAAAGACGAGTTATCTGCATGGGATAGCTTCTTTAGAGATGGAATTATAAAGGTTTCATTTAAGGAGAAGGGATTAAATTCAGCTTCCAGATATAAGGTTGAGATGGCTGCAATAGGTGTAAGAGGCACAAATGTAGGAGGAGAGAAGCTAGAGGAAAATGTAACCGGACAGAATAAACAGGACAATTTTACAACTCTTAAGAAACAGGCATATTTTGATTATAAGACAAGCTATATTTCGGATGATCAGGCTACCTTCTATGGCTTTAAGATAGTTGATCCTGACGGAGCTATACTTAATGACAAGGTAGTTATCAGACTTAGACTGGCAAATGGAGCTGAGCTGGATGCAAGAGTATATAGCATAGACGAGATCAATAAGCTTGGCAAGCTTCAGTATACAGGACTTGAAAAGGGCATTTCATACGTAGTCAGCGTAAATGCTACAGAATATAACGAAGGTTATGACAACACAAGTCTTGAATATCAGAAGACACTCTACAGACCTGATGGAAGCACTATAAGCTTCAAGACAGAAAATACTATGTATGGAAATATCGTTATAGACAGAGTCCAGACAGATTATGAAATGCAGCAGGCTGAAGATGGAATAGGTGTTTCCGGCAATAATCTATTTGATATAAATGACTGCGAGGTTGACAGTCTGATTAAGTCTGATGGAAGTATTATTAATAGTAACGGATGGTTAGTTTCTGATTATATTCCGGTTGAGCCTGGGAAAAATTATATAAAAGGTGTATCAGCAAGTTCATCCACCTTCTTTTATGATAAGGATCATAAGCTGTTAGGAAGAATGGAATATAACGGAATGAATAAATATTCAGGTTTAGTACATGTACCTGACAATGCATATTATGTTCGATTTAATGTGCATATTTATTCCGCACCAAGTATGTATTTTGCTGAAGCCCTGTTTTCCGATGAAGAGAGTGGAGGAAAAAATCTTCTTGATGGTGTTAAGCTTATACCTGACAGTTATTTAAATGTAAACGGGAACGAAGTAACAGTTAAGCCGAACAAGGATTATTCTTATACAGATAAAATACCTGTTGAAGCGGATAGAATGTATTCAAGATATGGAAGCCTTGAGCCATTTTTATCCAATGGTTTAGTTTCAACAGTATATATGTTTGATAAAAATGACAATTTTGTTAAAGCATTATATTATGGAGAATATTATGCAAATATAGTAATACCAGAGGGTGTAAGCTACATCAGGATGAATGTCAAAAAGGGATATGAAGACAGCATATATCTTGGCATAGTTTCTGATAAGATATTTGGCCCTAATCTTCTTAATGGCAAAGATGGTTTTAAAGACGGAACGCTTATTAATTCAGATGGAATAGAAGTGAAGAACAGCTTAGAGTCTCAAAGAGTGAGTGATTATATCAAGGTAGTTCCTAATTCTGCCTATGAAGCTATGTATGTAACCGGTTGCGCACTGTACGATGATAAAAAGAACTTTATAGGATATTCATATAGAAGCGATAATTCAGGAATAAAAATTCCAGAAAATTGTCACTATGTAAGAGTTAATGTCAACTTTGGAGAAAATGATAAAATTATGCCAGAGCTTAGAAGAGGTGCTCCGGCATATACAAAGGGACAGATGCAGCTTAATCTGGCAGTGGATATCCATGATCAGGCAGATACCTTAGGAAGTGCTCCTCAATATTATCTTCACTATATTGCAAGGGATGAATCAGGAGCTGTAGCTTATGAAGATACAGAAATACATAAGATAGATTTTGATGAAAACAGGGATTATTACACCAGTATTACTATGCCTGTAAAGCCGGATCTGGATTATTATTTTGAGATTCTTGTAGAACAAGGCGAAGAGAGAATAGCTCTTAGCTCTGCAAATATTAATACAGGAAGACACTCAAATATAATAAAGTCTGAGGCAGCTCTATATGCTGTGACCTATAACCCTACAGAGAGCTATTATGTAAGTAAGGATATAAAGCTTACAAGAGAGAGAAATATAGATAATTTCTATGGGCATCTTGATTTTGGAGGACATACTCTAAGTTTGGAAAACATGGCCATAGTGTTTGGAAATATCAAAGAGGGCGCTGTAGTAGAAAATCTCGTAGCAGATGTAAATATAGATTCAAAGAATATAGGAAAATGGAGAGGTGCTCTTTGTTTTTCTAACTATGGACTTATAAAGAATCTTATATTAAAGATCGGCCTTAATAACAATATTTCAAATGAGGGAATAGGAGGTATAGCCTATAATAATTATGGCACTGTGGAAAACTTTGCCATACAGCTTACAGATGATTTTAAAGTTTTAAACTATGCATCTCCGGGAATAGTACTTAATTATGGAACTGTAAGAAATGGATACCTGCTTTCAGGAAATCACAAGATAATTACTGATGCAGCGCCTTCAGGAGGCAGAGCCCAGAGAGCAGGTCTGGTTGCAGAAAACTCAGGAAATATTGAAAATGTATATTCTGTTGTTGATATAGAAGATATACATGATGAAAGTGCGACAAGTTCAGAGAGGATGGGTACTATAACAGCCTATTCAAATTCAGGTTCAGTTAAAAATGCACTTGGTGTAGGTGTTACACTTTCAAATGGGCAGGCTCCGGTCAAGTACGGACCGGCTGTCGGAGTGGCAGTAGAGGGAGGAACTGGATTCTCAAATATTTCATATGTAGAAACAAGAGACAATTTAAATGCCTCCCGTTATAACAATACATATAATAACAGAGTTTCTGTAAATTCATTACATGATAAGGTCTGGGTTGATAATGCTATCAATTCCACCTCTGCATTTAAAACTGAAATGATAGATGCTGGATATTATCCACAGCTAAAGATGCCAAAGGAAATGGACAATAAACAGCCACAGATGAGGTTGCCTGAAAGGACTCTGCCAGCAGCTCCTGAGGTAGTATCTACAAGTGTTATCTCTAATGAAAATAATAAAGCCGTAATAAAAATAGGCTTTATAAACAGGAGCTATCTGGATATTAATAAGCTTAAGCTTTCAGTACTGGATAACAGCAAGACTGATGGTATCAAGAATTTTAGAAAAATTGATTCAGATATAGCTATCATATCACAGGGAATAGAAGAGGACGGAGTCTATTATGTAACAGCAGAGGTAAAGAGTGTAGAGCTTTACCGTTCGCAGTATTTTATAGACAGCTTCAGTGCAGGCTTAAAGGGATACGAGGATACATATAAGGAATATGATAATCCTAAGAGAGAATTCTCTGAGCTTCTGATGGAGTTTTATAGAGAGGTTAAAACTGTTGACGAATGGAGAGAAGCCTTCCTCAAAAATAATCTGGATGAATTTGGCAATATCAGGATCACTGCAGATGAGCTGGATTTCTCGCATATAAGTGAAAGTGATTATACAACAGCTTACAGAGTTACATCTAACTTCAGAGGAAAGATAGATGGAGCACATATTTCAGAGAATGGACAGGTTAAAAATGCTGTAATCAGGAATATGAAGCTTGGAAAATTTTCTTATCTCTTTGGAACCTTTAATGGAAGCATCAAAAATCTGTACTTTGACAATATAAGCTTAAATACATCTAAAAATGCGACTGGCTACAGTAATGTCGGGTTAATCGCTACGGCAAGCGGAGCAACAATAGAAAATGTTCACATTTCTAACTCAAAATCTGTTACAGGCTATAGATCCGGACTCTTGGTTGGAACAGCAAACGGAAATACACAGATTGTAAACTGTTCAGTAACAAATAGCTCTATAGAATCAATGAATGATGCTGTAACTATTTTAAATATAGGAGGACTGGTAGGCACAGCTGATGATGCAGATATAATGAACAGCTTTGTGCAGGGCATAGAAATAAATGCAATTGAAGGACTTGAAGGAAGAGGTATAGGTGGAATAGTCGGATTTATCGGAAGTGCCAACTGTTCAGTGAAAAATTGCCTTGCAGAAGGAAGTATTAGTTCTATGTTCAACTATGCAGGCGGAATCTGTGGATATTCAGATGGAAGTCCGGTTATTGAAAACAATCTTTCAATGGTTGATATGGATATATACGGAGGCTTTGTAGGAGGAATAATCGGTCATGCCGGAGCTGCTAAACTTATAGCAGGTAACCTTAGCCTTGGCGATGTATTTACTCATAGTACTTCCTTAGATTCTATACACAGAATCTTTGGATATGTTCAGTCAGAAATGGCAGATAACTATGCATTTAATGGCCAGATGCTCTTAAATGGAATAAGTGACAATAAGGATGATGCTAAAGCGCTTTTGACCAAGGAACAGCTAAGCAATAAGGAAACCTATGCTGACATATTAAAATGGAATGACAGCTATGCACACAGCTGGATTCACAATGGAGAGGTTCAGGATATAAGTAAGGGCTATCTTCCTATGCTAAAAGGAACTGATGGAAACATTTTGCCAAATCAGAAGCCTATGCAGATAAATGAGACAGATATTTCACTTACAGAAACACTGATGGAAATAAACAGTGATTATGTAGATGATTATCACAGGCTCATAGATAAGGGCGCTTTGCCGCAGGAGCTTATAAATCCTTATCAGCTGCACTTTGTATTAAGCTATGATAGTAGTAAATATAGCTTTGATTGTGCTGAGCTTTCTATGGACGGAGTAAATCTGAATACTACAATAAATGGCAAAAATGGATATGAAGAAACTGTTTTAGGAAACAGACATGTATTTAATTTCCATTTTGTAAAGGAAATATTTGGAGGAGATATATACTGCCTTAGAGCCAAGCTCAGAGAGCTTTCCACAGGAAGGGTAATCGAAGTGACAAGCTCAGTAAAGCCGGTAGTTCCTATTTCAATAAGAATATCCAATGCAAGGGAATGGAATGAGAAGCTTAAGGGAGCTGTGGGAACCTCTTATCCTAATGTAGTTCTTACCGGCAATATAGATTTTTCCGGATTAAAGGATGAGGATAATGTATATAATGTAAAGCTTAATTCTCTTACAAGTGATGGTGGAACATATACTATCAGCGGTATAAACCATGAGATAAACAAAAGCAGAGATAATCTTATTACAGAAATCTTGTCAAGAGCAGATAATGTAAAATTTGAAGATATTACATGGAAGGTTCCACTAGATCCAAAGGAGTGGAAAAATTCTTCTACAAAGATAGGCATTATAGGTACTAATTCAGGTAAAATATCTAATGTTGAATTTAGTAATATAGAAATAGATGCTGGAGTATGCACTAATACAGGCTGTATTGGTTACAATATAGGAAGTCTTAGTGACATAAAGCTAAAGGATATAAAGGTAAGATCTGAAGGAAATAATACAGGCGGACTGGTAGGCTATACAAAATATGTTGTTAACAGGATTCAGGCTGAAGGCAGCATTAGCGGTGAGCTTGGAGCAGAGGATACAAAGTATGGTTACGAAATAGTAGGTAACTTTAATGTAGGAGGTATCTGCGGACATGGTTCAGCTAGTGACAAACTGGATGTAAAAGGCATTCATGTAGTAGGAAATGGTAACTGGAAGAAGACAAGCGAAAAGAGAATTTCTTCAATAGGAGGTATTGTAGGTTCAGGTACAATTCCGTCAGCAGGCTCTACTCAGTCTGAGCAGAAGGAAAATAGAAGTAAAATTTCTGATTCCCTTATAGAAACAATGAATGAAAATCCAGAAGGAACAGTATCCATAATCTATGGCGTAGCATCTGGAAACAGCTATTATGTAGATGCTGATAATATCATTGTAAGAAGCTCAAGGGGAGATAACGTAGGAGGTATATCAAGTTCACCATTTGATTTCTCTATTAAAAACAGCACTATAAAGGGTTATTCCAATGTAGGAGGAGCTGTAGGTATAGGATATGCACATCAAAAAGGATATGTAGATAAATGTAATGTTGAAGCTTATTATGAAAATGCCGGAGGTGTTGTAGGAAAATGTAATACAATTATCAGCAATAATATTGTTGACAGAACAACTGTAAAGGCACCAGTATCAGTAGGAGGAATCATTGGCTGTAATGGAGGAAAAATAAGTGTAGGCAGCAATCTTGTTTCAAGATCCGTTATAAAATCAAGTGGTACTAATGTAGGAGGAATAGTTGGTACAGATGCTACTTCAAATCCTGGCAGTATCAGTAGAAATGCAGTTATGGATACAAAGATAGATGCAAGCTGCAATATGGATACAATGAACAGCTATGCAGGAGGTATAATCGGTTATACTTTATCTACAGAAAATATTACAAGCAATTTTGTAAGAGATTCTGAGATAACAGCACAAGGCAACTGTGTTGGTGGTATTGCGGGCTATAGCGATGGCAGTCAGATAGTGGATAACTATTTTGCGGATTCCGTGGTTGATGCTGAGGGCTCATATGCCGGAGGTATAGTAGGAAGACTTGATGGAGATAATAGAATTGATGACACTCAGGTAGAGTCAATGCTTTATAATGCATATGTAAAGGGTGATATAAAGGCAAAGAGCTATGCTGGAGGTTTTGTAGGATATTATTCTAAGAACCAAAATGAAAACAGCCCTGTACTGGATGGCAGCAGAATGCATTCTCTCGTAATGCTTGGAAATGTTGAGTCAGAGTTTAATAGAGATTTTATAATGAATATAGACCCATCGCTTGGATATGAGCATAATGAGGAATATATCAGATTATATGAACATTCAAAGCTTATTACAGTAGCAGAGGATGGACAGAAAATCTCAGAAGAAACAGCAAAGGATAAGTATAAGGATTACTGGTATACTTTCAAGCCTACAGATGCAGGTGGTAGTGCTGAAACAGGAAACGAGATGCTTAAGAAATCTCTGCTTGTGAGAAATACAGACCTATATGATGGAAGATTATACAGTTTATCACATGAAAAGGGTGGACTTAACTGGATCAATAACTGGAAGACAGAACCTACAGGCCGGATGGATGAAGAAAGAGAAAGTGATATTAAAGCTTTCCCAGTAAATTCAGCAGATAAGAAAATCAACTTAACAGTAAATGGAAAGCAGATACCTCTGGATACAACTAATCTCTATGATGCTGGGGACAAAATAGTTACCGCTACCATAGTTAAGGATGATAAGGAGCTGTTTGACAACTGTGAGATAAGATGGTACAGATCCTATGGCGGAAGATATGATATGATAGATCTTCAGTTAAAGGATAAGGACAGCATAGAGCTTGCAGGAAGAGGATATTATCTGGCAAGAGTTTATGATAAGGATGCAAACCGGTATTATTATTCAAATATCATAAAGGTACAGACTAAGGGATATATGCCTGTTTTAGGCCTAGGAAATAATCAGCCTTTAAGAGGTTCACAGGAGGGTATACTTCCAGATATAGGAGAAGACGACAGTCTTATAAACGAAGATGGAAGCTACAATTTCTATGATGGAACGGATGCGTTGTATTATGGAGGAATAGAGATTCCGGGAGATGCTTCAAGTAAACTTAAGCTTGAACCAGAGGCCAGTGATATAAACATCAAGGCTTATCCTTCTGGAATTGAAACTGTTAATATTGAGCTTCCAAATGATTATGAAGACGTGTCAATGCTCACTGTCTATGACGGAGATAAGCTTTTATATCAGGCTAAGCCAGAAGGCAGAGTGATTTCTCTAAAATATGGATATAAGTCCAATCTTACGGTTAAGGCAGAAAGTATTAATACAGCAGGTGTGTCAGATAAGTTAAGTGCATCAAATGCACCACAGACATACAGCGAAGCTACAAAGGAGTTCGACTCAAGTGAACTCAGAAGAACTGTTATGCTATGGGGAGATGATTATTATTACACCTGCAACGGACAGCTTATGAATTCGCAGGGAGTAGTGCTTGATAAGGATATTATCCATCTTTATAAAGGCAAGGCGCTGGATGCTGACGGAAATGTTTATGAGCTTAACGGAGCTGATAATGTTAATGAATTAGCTGATATTAATGAGCCAGATACACTTTCATCAGAAGCTCAGACTGCAAATAATGCTTTATTTGAGACACAGTTTGAAGACAAAACCTTTAAGACTTACGGTGGATTTACTGAGATCTATGATGGAGAACAGGGAGAGGCACTTATTCAGGAAAAACAGCTTATAGTAAAGAATGGCAAGCTGTATTCATTTGAAAGCTGTGATATTTCAGAGGGATATGTAATAGACGAGTATAATGGACTTGTATATGCAAGCATCCTAAACAGCAAATCAGAGCTCAAGGATATGGCAGATCACATCAGGACACCTGATGGCTTCTCAAGAAAAAATATAGCACATATGACCACTAATACAGATTCTGAGCTTCCATATCTTATTGTAAGATATAAGAGTGGCGAAGCTAAGGGATTTAACTATATTACTGGCGAGGAGCTGGAGCTTGAAAATGCATTTTCAGATATATCCTTGTTTGATTTTGCCTTAGCTCATTTAAATGAACTCTTAAATCCTTCAGAGGGAGAAAATCCTGAGTTTGCAGAGTTAAGAGAGCTTAAGGAGAAGTTGAATCTAAATCCAATAAAGGAGGAAGAACTTCTTAGAGCAGAGGAAATCCTAAGTGCAAAGGAAAGTGAAGAAGAGGCAGAAAAGCTCTCAGATGATATGTCAGACGAGTTATCAATCGGATCTGATAAGGATGGAATTTCGGATGCAGATGGAACTTCAGAAGTAGATGGAAGTTCAAATTCGGAAGGTTTGTCGAATGCAAATGGAGATTTGAATACAGAAGCTTTATCAGATGCAGACGTAAATTCAAGTGTAGATGGTTCTTTAGATAAGAGCAGTATTTCTGAATCAAACGGAAGTATGAGCGAGTCTCAGACAGAAGCAACTGAAAGCATAGCAGAGGAAAATGTGGATATAGATGATAATACCACGATTGAATCTGAAGGTATGCTTGCAGAACCGGATAATACGGCGCTTGAATCTGAAATTGTCCATACAGAATCTGCAAATGCTACAGATAATGCAAATGTTTCTACGGAATCTAATGAGGTTGATGAGACAGAAAATGCCACTACAGAAGCAGTGACAGATGCTGAAACTTCCGATAAGATAGCAGAAAATACAGCACAGAAGGTGACTTCCGATAAGTATGTATATTCATTTAATGCCGAGACAGGAGATACTGAAATATTCAATAAATCAGAGCTTTTGTCTAAGAAGTCTGCTGAGCTTAAGAGCGAGCAGGAAAAGCAGGAGATAATAGAGGCGGCTGGAATTTACGAGGAGTCTTCAGTTTCAAATAAGAAAGAAGATGTAAGAGATGTAAATGAAGGAATGTATCTGTTTATCCTAGCTATATTATCTGCATTAGGACTTAGTTTTATCCTTATAAGAAAAAAGAAATAAGTGTTAATTTACGGATTAATACTAAGGTGGCACGATGGCGTAAAATGAAATAAAGTAGACAGAAGAATCACTAGAAACTTTGAGGTGACACAGAAAGTTAGATTTTAAGGGGCTGTTGCTTTAGTAGATAAATAAGCTACTAGAGCAACAGTTCTGTTTTATGCCGTTTATGCCCTAAAACAGAAAATGGACTCCTAAGAGTATGCAGTGCAAGAATAAGCACAATGTTTATAATGGCAGGGCGAAGAAAAATAGCTTTGATGAGTAATGATTGAATTGAAAACTGTGCATTATTTATAATGTAAAGTTATTGTGAAAAAATTAATAATAATGTATAAATGAAGTAAAATAAAAACATTAAAAATAATGTATCATATATTTGTAAAGAAGATAACTTACAAGCAACCTGAACAGGTGGAAAGGGGAGGACATGGAAGATATGAGAGTTTTTAAAAGTTATTTAAGAGGATTATTACAAGACTTAAGAGACCTTAAAGAAGCGTTAAAAAATAAAGAGTATTGTAAAGCTGAGAAAATGGTCGATAGACTCATAGATGACACACAAAAAGGTATTGAAGACAACTAAACAATAGGGGGCGGGAAACTGCCTCGCATATAATAATAAATAAAAGGGAGTATAAAACACGGAGAGCATATCGGATATATAAGCGTTAATGATAGGGATTGGGAACTTATAGCCAACGGTCACGACACTATCAAGGGAGACTGGGAGGACGGCAACGGACAGCTTTTAAGTATTGATGGATGGAGAGAGTAACCAAAAAATAAAAAGATGGGGGAAAATAACCACTAGATTTTCTAGTGGCTATTTTTATTGTGAAAGAGTATACAAGTATCACGGATAATATTATATATTGGCTGGTATAGGTAGTAATGGTTTTCTTGTTTCAGCATATCCGATTAGTGTGAAAGGAGAGTAGTAGTATGAAAAAACTTGTGTTGGAATTAGAGTATATGAATGGACCGATTTTAAAGGATAAATTTGATATTCAAAGATCTGAATTATGTACAGGAATAGAACAGGTTGATGCAGATGAATATTTAAACACATTGAACGAGGAGATACAAGAGGTATACACGGCATTATTTCGATTTGATGAAAAGGAAGAAGCTGTTTTATTTGATGATGTAGCTGCTAAGGGAGCTAAAGAATGGTTTTTGAGTAAAATGAATGAATTAAGCAAATATCTTAAAAGTATAAATGACGGTTCATTTTGTATTGAGGATAGAGTTACTGAATACTTGAAGAAATTGTAATTGATAATATCAGCATATGTGTTTCTTTGAGCCGTTGTTGACGATTTAGTAACTACTTTATAGGTTCTTTTCACTGTTGATTGATTTTAAAGTTTTAAATTGCTATGATATTTATGGAAGAATTATTGTATTGATCGTGAAAACTATTTTAAATAAAGCATTTTGGAAGGGGAAACATATGAGAGCTGGTAAAATTATACTTGCTGCAGCAATTATTACAGGAACTTTTTTAAATCCCTGTGTTGTTAAAGCTGAAGTAGCAATATACAGTGGTAAGGAAATAACTGGCACCTGGTCAAAGGAAAATAATTCCGGAGAGGAATACTGGACATTTATAAAGGCTGATGGAAATAAGGCTGTAGGAGATAGCTATATAATAGATGGCAGTAAATATCTTTTTGACAGTGATGGAAAGATGGCATATAGCTGGGTTGATAAGGATGGCAACAGAACAGATGTATATGGAGATGATGGCTACCTTTACGATGCAGTCTATTATTGTGGAGATCCTGACGATGGAAAAGTTGCAACAGGTTGGAAATATATTGCTGTAAATGATGCCTATGGAGCACCTTTAGGTAAGAAATGGTTCTATTTTGGTAGTAATGGCAAAATGATCAGAAGCTACAGTATTACCGAAGAGGTTGATGGAAATATATATAAATATTATTTCAATAAAAATGGAATAATGGAATCTTCAAAATGGGTAAATCAGGGAGAACTTGAGGAGCTTAAAGGTGGAAGATGGCTGGAGCATGTACCTGGTGATGAAGAAGATCCTTATGCAGCAGGTTCAAAAAGATGGTATTTTCAAAAGGAAAGCGGTGAGCTTGTAACTGACAGACTTTGCAGAATCAATGGTAAAACCTATCTGTTTGACAGTAATGGCATTATGAAGACAGGTATAGTACTTGTTGACAAGGATAACAAATATATGAGAACCATTTTCAATAAGAAAGATGATATTTTATGTGAATCAGAAGATATAAAGGAAGCATCAGCTGAAGGAAGACTTATGTATTTTGATGAGGAAAATGGCTCAAGGATAATAGGTAAAGCAAGTATAGCATTTTCAGATGGAATAAGAATGATAAAGCTAAATTCAGATGGAGCAGCTCAGGGAATTTATCAGGGTGAAATCTATGACAGAGGAGTAATGCTTGCTGCTTGCAATGGAACAAAATATGAAATAGTTGAGCTGTCTGGTAAGCAGTATCTGGTTAATACCAAGGGAAAAATAATGGATAAAGGTGAGTATAAGGATATAGATGATACGGTTTATACTGTAGTATCAGGCTCAGACAGGGATGGTTATACTATCGATAAGAAAATCAAATAGAAATTTATATTAGTGGATGTAGCTTAGGTATGGCTGCATTTTACAAGGGAGGAGAAAAGGATGCGGATAGCAATTCCATTAGATGAAAATAAAAAGGATGTCTGTATAGTTTTATCAAGAGCACCGTTTTTCTTAATATGTGAAGACGGAAGTGAAAGCATATTTGAAAATCCTGCAGCAAGTGCAAATAGCGGGGCAGGCGTAGAGGCAGCTCAGTTTTTGTGTGACAAGGAGATAGATGTACTAATTACTGTACGATGTGGGGAAAATGTGGCAGAGGTTCTTAAGGCAGCAGATATAAAGATACTTAAAGCAAAGCACAAGACAGCTGAGGAAGAGTTAAGGGCTTATGAAGCTGGCGAAACAGAAGAGCTTGAACATTTTCATGGCGGATACCATGGAATACTCTGATATGGAGGTTCTCAATGAAGATAGCATGTTTGAGCGGAAAGGGTGGAGCGGGAAAAACCTTTGTGGCAGTAAATCTTGCCTCTGCTGCTGCAAGCTCAGGAGATGTAACATATATTGACTGCGATGTAGAAGAGCCAAACGGTCATATTTTTCTAAAACCGGAAATAACAGAAATTAAGCCTGTTTCTAAGATATTGCCAGCTTTTGACACTGATAAGTGTACTTCCTGCCGAAAATGTGCAGATTTTTGTCATTTTCATGCTCTGATGTTTATAAAAGGAAAACCTAAGCTTTTTGATGAACTATGTCACAGCTGCGGAGGCTGTGAGCTTGTATGCGAGGCCAAGGCTGTGAGCGAAGAGGAAAAGCTTATAGGAAGGTTGGAGCTGGGAAATACTAAATTGGAAGAGGATATTTCGGTTAAAACTGTAACAGGAATACTTAATACAGGTGAAGCTTCTGGAATTCCTATTATAAATAAAGCTCTTGAAGAAGCTAAATCCAAAATAAATATAATAGACTGCCCTCCCGGAAGTGCCTGTAGTGTGATGGAAAGTATTATTGATGCTGATTATTGTATCATAGTTGCTGAACCTACAGCTTTTGGATTTCACAATTTTAAAATGGTTTATGAGCTTACCAGTATCCTTGGTAAAAAAACAGGAGTACTGATAAATAAAGAGTCTAAGCTATATGAACCACTTGAGGATTTTTTAAAGGAGCATGAAATCAAGCTTCTTGGAAGGATTCCTTTTGATGAAGAGCTAGGAGCTTTGATGGCAGAAGGAAAGCTTGCTTATAAATATAGTGATAAGGCAAGGAAAATATTCGATGAACTTTATACGAAGCTTGGAGGCGAACTATGAAGAGGCTGTTGATACTTAGCGGTAAGGGTGGCACGGGTAAAACCACTACAGCGGCAGCATTTATAAAGCTATCGGGTGCAAGAGCTGTTGCAGATTGTGATGTAGATGCCCCAAATCTGCATTTGATAAATAGAAAAATGTCAGATCCAGTTACCTCAGATTTCTATGGAGGAGAAAAGGCCTTTATAGATTCGCAGAAATGTACTTCATGTGAAAGCTGTATAAAAAAATGCAGGTTCAAGGCTATAGAGAAAGATATGAAGGGCAGCTATATAGTAAATGAGTTTTTGTGTGAGGGCTGTGGTGTTTGTGAATATGTATGTTCATTTGATGCTGTAAGACTTGAAGCAGATATAGCTGGAAAAAAATCTCTCTATTTCAATGACGGGGTATTTTCAACGGCAGAATTAAAGATGGGACGTGGTAATTCGGGAAAGCTTGTTACAGAGGTTAAGCTTGCCATGCTGAAAAATGCCAAGGACGAAGAGCTTGCAATAGTTGATGGCTCTCCGGGAACAGGCTGTCCAGTAATGGCTTCCATGAGTGGAATGGATATGATACTTATTGTTGCTGAACCAAGCTATTCGGGTCTTAGTGATTTAAAGCGTTTGATAAAGACATGTTCAGGTCAGGAGATAAAGCTTGCAGTATGCGTTAATAAATATAATATAAGCACAGAGCTTACAAAGAGAATCAAAGATTTTTGTGAAGAAAATGCTATCCCATTTGTAGGTGTTATACCATACGATGACAAGGCTCAGGCTTTGGTAAATCAGGGAAGAAGTCTTGTCGAAGTAGATTGTCCTTCAGGAAATGCACTTAGGCATATCTATGAAGGGACAATGGCGTTATTATATAAATGAAGTATATAAAATAAATAAAAATATAATTAAAAAGGAGTATTTATTATGAGAATTGCAGTAGCAGCCATGGGTAAGGATGTAGCAGGACATTTTGGACATTGTGAGAATTTTATACTGTTTGATGCAACAGATGAGAAGATTATTGCATTTGAAACAGTACCTAATCCGGGACACAAACCGGGCTTTTTGCCAAATTTCTTAGCTGACAAGGGAGTTAATGTAATAATTTCAGGAGGTATGGGCGGCGGTGCCGTTGATATTTTCAATGAAAGAGGGGTTGAGGTTGTAGTAGGAGCTAGTGGCGATGCCAGGGAAGCAGCAGAGGCATATCTTACAGGAGAGCTTATATCAACAGGATCTGTATGTCACGAGCATGAGCATGCAGATGAGTGTGGAGAGCACTAAGTTTTTAGTGTAAAAGGGGGAAGTATGCAGTCAAATATTATTGTAACAGGTGTAGTAGTAATTTATTTGCTGGTTATGTTGCTTATTGGTTACATGTCATCAAAGAAGATCGAGTCAAACAATGATTTTGTTGTAGCGGGAAGAAGATTAGGACCTGTACTGATGGCCGGAACACTTGCAGCGACCGAGATAGGAGGGGGAAGTTCACTTGGAGTTGTTCAGCAGGGAATGCAGAGCCATGGATTAAGTGCCGCCTGGTACATTATTACTATGGGCTTTGCATTTGTGATACTTACTTTTCTGGCACCTAAATTTAGAGCGGCAATGGTAAAGACAGTACCAGAGTATTTCCGAAGGAGATATGGTAAGCCATCTGGTGTTATAACAGCAATTATAATGTTTATTCCATTGATTGGACTTACAGCAGGACAGTTTATTGCCTCATCTGTAATACTTTCAACCATGTTAAATCTGGATTATAAGCTTGCAGTTATGATAGTTGGTGTTGTTGTAACGATTTATGCTATTATGGGAGGCTTGTGGAGCGTAACGCTTACTGACTTTGTACAGGTATTCCTTATTATAATAGGTATGATTATAGCCGTTCCTTTTGCAACAAATCTTGCAGGTGGCTGGGATGCTGTCGTTGCAAATGTTCCACCTGAGACCTTTGATATTTTTAAGGGCTATAGTTTAATGGATGTAGTCAGTCTGACAGTTATGTATGTTGCTACCTTTACAGTAGGACAGGAAGCTGTATCACGTTATTATGCAGCAAGAGATGGAAAGGCAGCCAGACAGGGTTCTGTATTAGCAGCAATAATTAACTTTATTTATGCATTTATCCCTACAATTATGGGTATAATTGTTCTTGCACTTATAAATATGGGTAAATTCAATGCAGCAGATTTTGCAGATGTTGGAGCAAGATATGCACTTCCTGTATTAGCAATGGAAGCTATGCCAGCGGTTATTTGCGGACTTTTATTTTCAGGTATTGTTTCAGCAACTATGTCAAGTGCTGATTCAGACCTTCTTGGTGCAGGTTCTATTTTCGCAAACGATATTTATAAGATATTGATAAAGCCTAAGGCAACAGATAAGGAAGTCATGGTTGTAACAAGAATTACAATGGCTCTTGTTGGTGTAGCGGCAACACTTATAGCACTGTTTAATACATCAAGTATTTTGTCAATACTTATGTTTGCATTTACACTTCGTGCAGCCGGATCTTTCTTCCCATATGTACTTGGTCACTATTGGAAGGGAGCTTCTACACAGGGAACAATAGCATCCTTGATTGCAGGAACCATAGTTGTTGTTTACCTTGAGAATATTTCAGCTGGTTATTTATTTGGAATTCATTTTACACAGCCTATAGTGCCTGGCCTTGTAGCAGGTTTGATAGGATTTGTAGTATTTTCATTAATTATGCCGCCAAAGAATCCAACGACAGAGCTTGCAGAGGAAGAGTGAAGTATATAATGAATTTGATATTTTAATAAATTGAAAAACACAGGATGAAAATATAAGAAAAAGCAGGAAATCTAAAAAAGGATTTCCTGCTTTTTCTCTATTACAATGAAACTGGAAAACATAGAATAAAAAATTAAAAAAAATTGAAAAAATGTCACCTTTTTGTCTTTAAATTCATCTTATATATATAACAGAAAGAGGGGCAGCAGGTTAATGGTTTTTAGCAGTTTGAGATTTGTATTGGTATTCTTGCCTATATTTTTTATAATTTATTATTTAGTACCTTCAAAGTATAGAAATTTTATTTTACTTACTGGAAGTCTTGTGTTTTATTTTATTGGAACTATAGGTTATCCTGAACATTTTATTATTTTTATTTTAAGTATGTTGCTTGATTTTGCAGTAGGCATAATGATCGAGGAACATCCTAAACATAAAAAAAGATTTCTTATAGCAGGTGTAGTAATGCATCTTATAAGTCTTATGACTTTTAAATACTTGGATTTTGCAATTGGTGAGCTGGGTAGATTTATACCTGCTTTTAACATATCACTCAATATAGTTCTTCCTATTGGAATATCCTTTTACACCTTTCAGGGAATATCGTATATTGCCGATGTATACAAAGGAAAGGTAAAGGCAGAAAGAGATTTGCTTAGATATACAGTATACATATCTATGTTTGAACAGCTTATTGCGGGACCTATAGTAACCTATAGTGAGGTTAGAAGAGAGTTATATAGAAGAAAAATAAAAATTCAGACAGTTAAAAGTGGTATTGGAATATTTATATTTGGACTTGGACTCAAGGTTTTGCTTGCTAATCCTATAAGTAAGCTTTGGACACAGGCTGTTACTATAGGATTTGACAGTTTATCGACTCCGCTTGCATGGATGTCAATAGCAGCATATTCATTTCATATTTATTTTGATTTTTTTGGATACTCGCTGATGGCTATAGGACTTGGTAAAATGATGGGCTTTAATCTTCCTAAGAATTTTAATCATCCATATACAAGTGTGACTATGACGGAATTTTGGAGAAGATGGCATATGACACTTGGAAGCTGGTTTAGAGAATATGTGTATATTCCATTAGGTGGAAATAGAAAGGGGAATTTTGCTACAATAAGGAATTTGTTTGTTGTATGGCTGCTTACAGGCCTATGGCATGGCGCAGGTTATAACTTCCTTTTATGGGGATTTACTTTATTTTTGATTATTGTATGTGAAAAGTATTTCTTAGGAAATTTTTTCGATAGAAACAGAGCATTAGGACATATTTATATGATGCTTCTCATCCCTTTAAGCTGGTCTATATTTGCAATTACTGATATTTCTCAGTTAGGAATATTTTTATCAAGACTATTTCCTTTTTTCGGAGAAACAGGTGGTACAGTTTACGAATATGATTATATAAAATATTTTAAAATGTATTATCCATTCTTTATTGCCGGTTTTATATTATCTACGAGACTTCCATACAGACAGCTTATGAAAATAAAGGATAAGAAGATAGTTGTTAATCTATTGCTTTTCGTGATTTTAGCTGGAAGTATCTATTGTATGTACAAGGGCTTTGATGATCCATTTTTATACTTTAGATTTTAATACGTGATGAGGAGAACGTAGTTATGAATAAAAGAAATTTATATACATTCCTGTTTTTATGTGCATCAATGATTGCAGTAATTGCATTTTCAGAGCTTAGAAAAATAAAGACTTCAGCAGGCATTATACAGGATGAAACACAAACAGAATCTGAATTTCATATAGAAATCCAGACAGAACAAGTGACAGAGGCTAAATCAGAAACAGAGACTGAGACTCAAACAGATATTCAGACTGAAACTGAAGCTGAAACCGAAGCTCAGGTAAATTCTCTGGATATAGAAAGTGAAACAAAAATCAGTATGGAAAATACCTTATTCATTGGAGATTCAAGAACAGTGGGTTTGATGGAATATGCTAAGATAGAAGGTGCAGATTTTTTTTGCACAGTAGGTATGAATATATTCGATATTTACGATGAAAAGGTAGACATGCCAGGTATAGGGAAGATAAGGCTGTCTGAGCTTCTCGAAAATAAAAAATATGACAGGATCTACATTATGCTAGGTATAAATGAGCTGGGCTATCCTTTTGACCAGATAGTTAGAAAATATAACAAGCTGGTAGATTTTGTAAAAGAAAAACAGCCAGAGACAATTATATTTATGCAGGCAAATCTGCATGTTACAAAGCCAAGATCAGACAAAGATAAGATATATAATAATTCAAATATCAATAATCTTAATGAGGTGATTAAAGGATTTGCAGATGGTAAGAGGATTTATTATCTGGATGCGAATACAGTTTTTGATGATAGCGAAGGTGCACTGAGGAGAGATATGTCATCAGATAATGCGCACTTATATGCAAGATATTATGTGACATGGGGAAGATGGATAGAAGAGCAGACAGCAAAGCTGTTAAATGGAGGTGAGTAAGCTTGTACAGTAAAGAAATTTTCTGTGAAAATGTAAAATTATGTGAGAAGTCCATGTATCATCTGGCATTTTCGATTTTGAAAAATGAGGATGATGCAGGAGATGCCGTCAGTGAAGCAATATATAGAGCTTATGTAAATCTTGATAAATTAAAAGATATAGATCTGTTTAAGCCCTGGATATTAAAAATAGTTCATAATACAGCAGTAGAGATGATAAGAAAAAATTCAAAACTGATATATACAGATGAAATTCCCGATACAGATGATATCAGCTATGAAACAAATATAACCCAAAAAATTACAGTAAGAGAGGCAGTAAGCGGATTAAAACAGCCATATCAGGCAATAGTGATTTTATTTTATTATGAGAATTTTCAGATAAATGAAATTTCCAGCATCATGGGCAGCAGTACAGCAGCAGTAAAAAAACAATTGGAAAGAGCAAGAAAAATGCTTTTAGAAGCCTTAAAGGAGGAATATGACAGATGAGTAAAAATTTTGATGATTATTTAAGAGACCAGCTTTCAATGGAAAAAGATGAGCTTCCAGCTTCTGTTAAGAATAAAATCGATGAAACGCTTTCAAAGCTCCCTGAAAATGTAGAAGAAGCTGATAAAAATGCAAAGGTAATAAATGAAAATAATGAAGCAGGCAAAAATGGAGAACAGGATAAAATAGTGGATATTGAGCTTGCGAAAGATAAAAGGAAAAAAGGTTCAGTATGGAAAAAATATGGTCAGATGGCAGCAGGAGTAGCAGTTGTATTTTTATTTATTTTCCCAAATGTAAGTGAATCATATGCGAGGACAATGGAGAAGCTTCCTATCATTGGAAGTATAGTGAAGGTTGTCACAATAAGAAATTATTTCTATCAGGATGATAATCATGAACTAAATGTAAATGTTCCACAGCTGGAAGCGGATAAGGAATCAGAGCTTAATAAGATAAATCTGGATACTGAGGAACTCACAAAAAAGCTTGTAGATGGATTTTATGCAGAGATGGAAGCTTTAGGGAAGAATTCACATGGCTCACTTTATGTTGATTATGAAGTGGTAACGGATACAGAAAACTGGTTTACCTTAAAATTGCTGGTAAATGAAGTTAAGGGAAGCAGCGATACATATTATAAATATTATAATGTTGATAAGAAGACAGGAAATATTGTCAAGCTTTCTGATCTCGTTACAAATGATGAATTTTACGATATAGTTGAAAAAGACATAAAGAGACAGATGGCAGAAAGAATGGAAAAGGATGAAAATGAGTTCTACTGGATTGAAGAGGATTCTCTAGGAGCAAAGTTTGAGGGAATATCAGCTGATCATAATTATTACTTTGATAAGGATGGCAATCTGGTTATTCCATTTGATAAATATGAGGTTTCTCCAGGCTATATGGGTACTCCGGAGTTCACAGTGGAAAGAGCCTTAATAGAGGAATATATATTCGCAAATATGAATATATAAACAGAAAATGAAGATACGTTTAATAGGGGACTTTTATAATTATTAATATTTTATAAACTTATTCATTTTAAATAATATGTTCACAATTCATTCAAATTATGACCATATAATTTGAGTATAAGATGTTTTAAATCATATGATTTGGGGCTTAGATTATATGATGGATTAAAGTTTTTTATGAGGAAGTAATATGAATGTATTGTTTTATTTAACTCCAAAGTGTGAGTGCGCTTATATATATGATGACGATACTTTACGTCAGGCGCTTGAGAAGATGGAGCACAGAAAATATTCTGCTATCCCAATGCTTAATGAACAGGGACAGTATGTAGGAACTCTCACAGAGGGAGATTTGCTTTGGAATATTAAGAATAAGTATAATTTGGATTTGAGAGAGGCAGAAAGAATCCCTATAACAAATATAGACAGGAGAAGGGACTATATCCCTATTTCAGTAAGGGCTGATATGGAGGACCTTGTAAGAGTAGCATTAAATCAAAACTTTGTTCCAGTTCTTGATGATGAAGATAAATTTATTGGTATTGTAACAAGAAAGGACATTATGAAGTTCTTCTATAACTATTTTAATAAGCTTTGCAAAACCAACAATATAGACAGTCAGGAAGCAATGAATCTAGAAGAGGCCTTTAAGCTATAAAAGAATATTAAAAGTTTTAAATCCTAAAGCTGATACATAAGACAAGTATTGGCTTTAGGATTTCTTTTATCTACAAATGGATAAAAAATAAACAAAAATGCACAAAAAAAATCCTAAAAATTAGATAAAATGTTAAAAAAATCTTGCAATTAAATAAGAATAAGTATAAAATTATATCGTGTCAGTTATTGATAAAAAAATGACATTTTTATATCTCAAGGATGTTTTTGAGAGAGGAGAAAATATGTTAACAAGCCAGATACTCCAGTCAACGATTGATGGTTTTAGAGAAATTACAGGTACAGATTCAGCAGTATATGATATAAATGGAAAGCTTATTGCCCAGACAGGCAGTATATATGGTGTAGATGAAACAGCTTTGCTTAATTTTGCTTCTTCTGCTCTTAAAGAACAGTCCTCTGGGTCTTTTTTATTTTGTAAGGCCTATGATGAAGGTGAGGCTGAATATATAGTTGTTGTAAGAAATGCTAATCCAGAGGCTAAGGTAGCTGTTAATCTGATTATTTTCCAGCTAAAGAACCTTATGGTTGCTTACAAGGAAAAGTTTGATAAGGATAATTTCATAAAGAATCTTCTTTTAGACAATCTGCTTCTTATAGATATATATAACAGAGCTAAGAAGCTTCATATAGATATTAATGTCAAGAGAGCTGTTTTCATAGTTGAGATACAGGGGCATGACAGTAATGCACAGGAAACAATTAAGCAGTTATTCCAGGGACGTTCCAAGGATTTTATTACAACTGTAGATGAAACTAATGTAATAATTATCAAGGAGATTAAAAACACAGAAAATCCTTATCTTGAGCTTGTAAACTGTGCAAATGACATAAGCAGATCAGTTTATGAAGTTGGTACGGATGCCAGAGTTGCCTACGGAACTATAGTTGATGAAATAAAAGAGGTTTCCAAGTCATATAAAGAGGCAAAGCTGGCACTGGATGTAGGAAAGATTTTCTATGCAGATAAAAAGATCGTTGCATATAACAATTTAGGAATAGGAAGACTTATTTATCAGCTGCCACTTAATCTTTGCAGGATGTTTATTTCTGAAATCTTTGGCAGTAAATCACCTGAGGATTTTGATGAAGAAACACTTTCTACTATATATAAGTTTTTTGAAAATAATCTTAATGTATCAGAGACTTCAAGACAGCTGTTTATACATAGGAATACTTTGGTTTACAGACTTGATAAGCTGCAGAAGTCAACAGGGCTTGACTTGAGGGTATTTGATGATGCAATAACCT
This sequence comes from Eubacteriales bacterium, assembly GCA_030525875.1. Taxonomy (GTDB): domain Bacteria; phylum Bacillota; class Clostridia; order Lachnospirales; family Lachnospiraceae; genus Avilachnospira. The sequence continues at coordinate 21,171 of JAUNDV010000010.1, read as the reverse complement.
TTAAGATTGCAATGATGGTTGTTAAATATATGGAATATATGGAAAAAATGGATTATTGATTTTAAGATACCTAGCTGCTGTAACATTTTGCTACAGCAGCTTTTGTAAGTTTACGACTTAATATAAAAATTATTGCATTAGCAGAATAAAGTATACTATAATTAAGAGTCAACTTTGATAAAGGGATAGTTAAATTTGCTATACATTTTGTGATGAATTTTGAAAAGGAATAAAAATGATTAGATTAAATAATGTTTCAAAAATATATGAAACGGGAAATAAAGCCGTAAGGAATCTTAATCTTACTATAGAAGATGGAGAATTCGTTTTTATTATTGGTAAATCAGGGTCGGGAAAATCAACGCTTTTTAAGCTTATTACAAGAGAGCTTATGCCTACAGAAGGAAAAATAGAGGTAAATGGAATAGAACTTAACAGTATCAGAAAAAGGGATATTCCAAAATACAGAAGAATGCTTGGAGTAATATTCCAGGATTTCAGATTGTTAAATGACAGGAATGTCTTTGAAAATATTGCATTTGCGCAAAGAGTTGTTGGTGCAGGAATAAGAGAGATAAAAGAAAATGTCCCTCAGATGCTTAAGCTTACAGGACTTTCTTCAAAGTATAAAAATATGCCAAACCAGCTTTCTGGAGGTGAACAGCAGAGAGTTGCTATTGCAAGAGCTCTTATAAATAAGCCTTCAATTATACTGGCTGATGAGCCTACAGGAAATCTGGATGAGGCTAATAGTAAGGAAATAATGAATCTGCTTGAAGAAATTAACAGGATGGGAACTACAGTTGTAGTTATTACACATTCCAAAGCCATGATAAAAGAAATGAATAAGAGAGTAATTACCATGGATAAGGGCGTGATAATCAGCGATGTTGTTCCAATTAAGGTAGACAGCAATGGCGAGATAATAGAAAAAAAAGAGCTTAAGATAATGGATACCAGTGAATTTAGAAACCGTGAAAGGAAGCCGGGGCATGGCAGAGGGAAAAATGTGAATTCACAGCCAGGAAGACCAGTTCAAAGGGGCGGAAATATGAATTCCAAGCCGGAAAGGCAAGTTCAAAAGGGCAAAACAACAAATTCACAGTTAACAAGATCTGCTCAAAACAGAAATATCAATAAAAAGATGGAGAGCAGGAGGGGGAGATCATAAATGAAGATAAATACTTTTTTCTATTGTTTAAAACAGGGAATTAGAAATATTTTCAGAAATATTCTCTTCTCACTTGCATCTATGGCAACAGTTTCAGCCTGTATATTTTTATTTTGTATGTTTTTTTCAATAATAATGAATGTAAAGAATCTTGTATATGAGGCGGAAACTACGGTTGGAATTACTGTTTTCTTTGATGAAGAGCTGGATGAAGCAGGAAAGGAAGCTATAAAACAGGCTGTTTTAGATAAAGGCGGAGTAAAGGATATAAAATATACTTCAGCAGAGGAGGCTTGGGAAAGCTTTAAGGAGGATTATTTAGGAGATAAGGCGGAGCTTCTTTCAGATGCCTTTCAGGATGATAATCCACTCGCACATAGTGACAGCTACGAGATATTTATGGTTGACATAGAGGATCAGCAAAGTATGGCTGAATATATAAGCGGACTTAGCGGAGTAAGAGAAGTGAATTATGCAAATACAGTTGTTTCAGCTCTTAAATCGGCAAACAAGGTTATATCAATACTTTCTATAGTTATCATATCCGTTCTTTTTGCTGTTTCTGTATTCCTTATAAGCAATACAATTTCTGTGGCAGCTGCTTTTAGAAAGCGTGAAAATGAGATAATGAAGCTTATAGGAGCTACTAATTTTATGATCAGGGCGCCATTTGTGGTAGAGGGTGTACTCATAGGATTTATAGGAGCTGCTCTGCCACTTGCTGGATTTTATTTTATATATGAGCACATTAATTTGTATTTAGTTTCACAGTTTGCTGGAAATGCTATCTCGTCTGCATTTTCAGAAATCGTAAGACTGATACCTGTAATGGAAATATATCCTGTTCTCCTGATGACAGGCCTGCTTCTTGGAGTAGGAATGGGATTTTTTGTTTCTTTCTTTACAATAAGAAAACATTTAAAGGTATAACAAAGGAGCTTTTATTTTGAATAGATATATAAAAAGAGCTGGACTTATTGTCCTTGCTGGAGCATTGTTGTGTCTGCCTCTTAACACTTATGCTACTAATTCAGAAATTCAGGATTCTAAAAAGAAAATAGAAGAAAACAAGAAGAAAATGGAAGAGGTCAAAAAGCAGAAGTATGCTGTCGAAGCTAAACTTTCAGAGCTTGAGGCACTTAAGAAGGATGCGGCTGAATATATAGCTAAGCTTGACAAGGAGCTTTCAGAGCTTGACTCACAGATTGCAGGCCTGAATGCTGATATGGCAAAGAAGGAAGAGGAAATAGAGATTACCAAACAAGAGCTTTCTGTGGCAAAGGAAAATGAAATCAGCCAGTATAATTCTATGAAATCACGCATAAAGCATATGTATGAAAGAGGAAAGACAAGCTATCTTAGCGATCTTTTCGAGTCTGGATCATTTTCAGAGATACTTAATAAAGCGGAATATATCCAGAGAGTTTCAGAATATGACAGAAAAAAACTGGATGAATATGAGCAGATAAAGCTTGAGATTGAGACAAAGGAAGAGCAGCTTAATTCAGAATATGAGGAGCTGGATGCTCTCAAGGCGGCAGCTGAGGACAGGCAGCAGGGAGTTGAGAAGCTCCAGAATGATAAGCAGCAGGAGCTTAATTCATATCAGCAGAAAATGAATGAGGCAAATGAGGATATTTCAGAGCTTCAGGGAGATATTGTTGGTATAAAGGCGGCTATACAGGCAGAGGAAAATAATATAGCTGCTATTGAGGCTGAGCTTAAGAGGAAGGAAGAGGAAGCAAGGAAGAAGGCCGAGGATAAAGGTGAAAAGTATGAAACCAAATCACTCGGAGATATAAGCTTTATATGGCCACTGCCTTCTTCATCAAGAATTACTTCAAAATTTGGAGACAGAGAGTCGCCTACAGAGGGTGCAAGCTCAAATCACAAGGGTGTGGATATTGGAGCTCCAAAGGGAAGCCCGATTATAGCAGCGGCAGCAGGTGATGTAGTTATAGCCACCTATTCAGCCTCTGCTGGTAATTATGTAATGATAAATCATGGAGGTGGTGTATATACGGTATATATGCATATGAATTCTATTTCATGCAAGGTTGGAGATAGTATAGAAAAGGGTGGAAGCGTAGGAACAGTTGGTTCTACTGGATATTCCACAGGACCTCATCTGCATTTTGGAATTAGAAACAATGGAACATATATAGATCCGCTTAAGTATGTTAGTCCTTGATAAAAATATAGTCAGGATGGTGAATTAAATGTGTGAAGAAAAAGATTTGACAGATAAGGAGCTTGAGAACTTAGATGAAGAACCTAAAACTTTTGATGAGGAAATCAAGCTCCCAGATAAGGAAACAGAGCCTGTAGATAATGAGCCTAAGGATTCAATTGATGACAATAAAAAGAAGAAAAATGGAAATAGCAGATTCAGCTTTTTAAAAGGCTTTGTTACTGGTGCTTTAGTTTTTCTTTTTGCTGCGATTATTTTCAGGGGTTACATTCAGATTCCTATTAACGGTGGACAGAGCATCATAAATATTGAATTTCCTACTTTGAAGCTTTTGGGAAAGAATGTAAATGGAGTAAATGAAAGACTTGTAAATAAGAAAATCCATGAGATAAATACTATCCTCAATGAAAATTACTTATATGAGGCAGATAGGAAGACTATACAGGAATGCATTTACACGGGAATGATGTATGGAATCTATATGCAGGATCCATATGCCGCATACTATACCAACGAAGCTTTCAAGGACGAGCAGAAGCAAAGTGCAGGAGAGTATGTTGGAGTAGGCTTTACTGTTCAGAAGAACCCTGGTGAAGAGGGCGGCATTCTTGTAGTAGAGGTAAGTGAAGGAACACCTGCTGCCGAAGCCGGAGTTTTAAAAGATGATATTGTGATTAAAGTTAATGACGAGGACATAAGAGAAAAGGATATGTCTGAAGTCGTTGACAAAATGATCATAGGAGAGGCAGGAACAAGTGTAAAACTCACTGTGCTTAGAGGTGGAGAGGAACTTGAGCTTGTATGCGAGAGAAGAAGAATAGAAACAAAGACAGTAAGCTATAACATGATAGATGGATATAAGCTGGGATATGTTAAGGTCAATTCCTTTGTAGGCGTTACAGTTGATCAGTTTGAAACAGCACTTGGCGAACTTGAAGCTGAGGGAGCAAAGGGCATAGTTGTAGACATGAGGGACAATGCAGGAGGAGATGTTAATGTCTGTCTTTCCATGCTTGATGGAATTCTTCCAAATGATATAGACACATATACAAAGGAAGAAGCTGACTGGTATGAGCAAGGCAAAACCTTACTTCTCGCATATGAAAATAGAAAAAAAGAGAGATTTTCATATTGTTCAGATGATTCAATGGAATATCCTCTTCCAATAGTAGTGCTTGTTAATAAGAATACTGCTTCTTCTGCTGAGATATTTGCAGGTACACTTAAATCATATGGTTATCCAGTTGTAGGAGAAAAGACCTTCGGAAAGGGAATTGTACAGACTATAACTCCTCTTTCTGATGGATCAGCTATAAAGTATACCTCAGACCAGTATATTCTTCCAAACGGAGATATGATACATCAAAAGGGCATTGAACCAGATTATGTTATTGCAAACGAAGAAGGCTCTGAGGAGGATTTACAGTTAGATAAAGCTATTGAAGTTCTATGGGATGAGGTACTTAATGGAGATGAATGATAATATACTAGATAATAAAGAAGAGGAACAGCAGAACCGCTATAAGGATATTTTCAAGGAAAATATGAGACAGTACCAGAGGATAATGGCCTATTATAAATGTGCTCTTATGGAGGTTGAAACTAAATTCAAGGTCTTGGATGAAGAATTTTCATTGGCCTACGATAGAAATCCCATTGAAACCATAAAGACCAGACTTAAGTCACCTCAGAGCATAGTAAAGAAGCTCCAGAAGAAAAATCTTCCTCAAAATATCCAGTCTGCTGAAAAGGAGCTTAGTGACATTGCAGGAATAAGGGTTATATGTCCATTCCCAGAGGATATATATTTTCTTTGTGACTGTCTTCTGAAGCAGGATGATGTTAAGCTTATAAATAGTAAGGACTATATAAAAAATCCTAAGCCTAATGGATACAGGAGCCTTCATTTGATTATAGAAATACCTATTTTCCTTCAAAATGAAAAACGTATGATGAAGGTCGAAGTACAGCTTAGAACTATTGCGATGGATTTCTGGGCGAGCCTTGAACATAGAATAAGATATAAGAAAAATCTTTCTGAGGAAACACTTAGGGCTTTGTCCAAAGATCTCTATGAATGTGCCGAAATAAGTGCCATGCTCGATAACAGGATGGAAGTTATTAAAAATATGGCAGAGCAGAATCAAGCGGAAGATTGATTATAGTTATAGGCTAAATATGAAAAAGAAAATATGTTTATTAATATTCATAGTAATAGCTTTGTTTATATATTTGCAAAATACTGGCTCTAAAACTGTATATCTTAATAAAGCTTGGGAAAATACAATGAATGCAAGTTCAGGTAAAATAACTTATACGGGAATAATAAAGGAACAAGGTACAGATGCCTCCAAGCTTAATAATACAAAAACCATAATAGACTTTATGGTGAAAGATAATAAATTTTTTTATGAAAAAAAGATAACTTTATTTGAAATTGCTCATAATTACTGTGTTTTATGGATTTTTAAGTATTTAATTCAAAAAAATTACAACGATATTACAACAAATGAAAGGACCTTATATAACGACTTATAACAATATCTATTTCTCTAAATATTTTCTCTCAATATCAAAAAAAGAATGACTTCCCATTTTTTTGATGATATTATAATTTTATAAAGATAAATACAAATTAGAATTTGATGGGATGGTGATATTATGAAAAAGATAATGGCAGTTATGCTATCGTTGCTTGCTTGTACGGTTCTGCTTGCAGGGTGCAACACTTTCTCCGAAAGCAATGAAGAACAGTCCTTAAAGGTATATTCATTTAGCGGAGAAAATGAATATATTTCTGTGTCGAATGGTGTAATTATTTTAGATGGCAAAGATGAAATTTGCTATGGTGGCGATTTGAAAGTGATGTCAGACGATTTTGCTGATATTACCACATACTCAACTACCATTTATATCAATGGGAATGAAAAAGAAACTTTGCTTTCTAATGGTGTTGATGATCAGACAGGTGGGACAATAGATGTTTCTGGAAATATTGGAAAAATTTCTGGTGACATTCTCAGAGATAGTGACGCTGATAAGTTGACTGATAATTTGTGGTTTGAATTGAAAACAACCAATTTGAGCGGAGAAGAAAACACTTATCAGGTACAATTAGAGACAACTGAAATCACAAAGGAAGTCAAAAAGTAACTTCTAAATTTCAATTTGTGTAGGAGATACGCTCAAAATCTCTTGTACAGACGGAGTGATCCAGACACGTTGGCAGGAAAATCTCTCAGATTTTCTGCCATGTCTTGCAAGTGGCTGGTTCACTTCGTCTGTGAGCGAGCCTGTGGCGAGCGAAGATTAAGCCTCCGTTATCTAACAAGGGGGGCACAAAAAACAAGAGACAATATACACTAACAAGCGGAAAACGCTGTATTTACAAGGTAAAACCGCATTTTATATGATGTGATATGAAACATGTCATTATCACTTTGAAAAATTGAATATGATACAAGAAAGACAGTTGATTTCAAATAAGAAATTGATTGTCTTTTTCTTTTTACAGAATTTTAGTACAGGCAATTATCAAATATGGTAGTTGCCTTTTTTGATTGGAGGAATTGAAGAATGAATGATAAAGATTTTATGGAAGAATTAAAGCGTAAGCGTGATGAATATGGAGTAACACAATTAAGGTTTTCTGTTGCCTGTGGTATTAGTAGAGAACATTATAACCGCATTGAAACAGGAAAACTTCCATTGACACAAGAACTGAAAGAAACATTTGAAAAACAGATTGAGCGTTTCAATCCTCAAGAACCTTTGTTTTTATTGATTGATTATTTTCGTGTTCGCTTTCCTACCACAGACGCATTAAAGATTATTCGTGATGTTTTACACCTAAATACAATAAAACCCATGAAGTCGCATTACCGAAGATAACACCACATACATTAAGGCATACATTTTGTACGAGATTAGCACAGAAGAAAATGAACCCAAAGAATTTACAGTATATCATGGGACATGCCAGTATCACGCTTACCTTGAATTTATATGCACATGCCTCAGAGGTAGGAGCAAACAAGGAAATGAGAAGTATGATAGCATGATTTACAACGAAATGTACAACGATTGAGAGCGAAGATATGCGTAGTGTAGACCCAGTTCTGCGGTAGAATGGAGAAATGGAAAAAGCCGACAAACCTTATAAAATAAGGATATATCGGCAATTCGAGGACTTATGAAAAGATATAGAAAAATCGCTATTCTTTTTAAATAAGAAATGTGTATTATGAAAAAAATATGGAGTTAAAACAAACCGATAAAGTCTCAGATGATGGAAATTTTATAATTTCATTCCCAGCTGGTATGGAAGAATACGGAATAAAGGAGCCAATTGATAAAAGAATATCCTTAAAAGATGTATGTGGAGGAGATTGGACAAAGCTAGATGATAAATATATAGAAAGCTTAGACTATGATTCAAATAAAAATACATATAATATTAAGTTTAATACAGAAAATCTAAACAATGGTAATACAGAGTTAATAGTTGTAGAAAAAAGAATGAAAATAGAAGTAAATGAAACTTTTGATACAGTAGATAATATAGTTTATAATTATATTATAAAACGCAAGGATGTAGGCTATTTTAAAATACAAAATACAATAAAATATGATTTAAACTTTTAGATATCTCTGATGTCTGCCTTTTGCCCATCTCCATTTTTTGGATTAACTAAAAACTCCAATGGGAGAAACCGACTAAAGTCCATATTCATGCAAAAAGCCCCTTTAAAAAAGGGGCTTTTTGTGTTAGACTTACATTTTGATAATGAATATAAAAGTGGTGTACTATGCTCTTTTTTAGAAAATAGTATAACCTTGAAAAATAGCTTTAGAGTAGGGGAGAGAAATTTATGGCATTTGTAAAGAAGCCTGTTACAGGAATGAGAGATATTCTTCCAGAGGAAATGGAAATCCGTAATTACCTTATGCAGGTAATTAGGGACGTATATAAAGCCTATGGATTTACAGCAATGGAGACACCTGTAGTTGAGCATATTGAAAATCTGACCTCAAAGCAGGGCGGAGATAATGAAAAGCTTATTTTTAAGGTACTTAAGAGAGGGGATAAGCTTACAAAGGAGCTTCCTTCACTTACCGAAGAAAACATGGATGTGCTTTCAGATTCAGGGCTTCGCTATGATCTTACACTTCCTTTGGCTAGATATTATTCAAATAATCAGTCAGTTCTTCCTCAGCCATTTAAGGCATTGCAGATGGGACCTGTATTTAGAGCTGACAGACCACAGAGAGGACGCTTCCGTCAGTTTGTACAGTGCGATATAGACATTTTGGGAGATGCAACAAATCTTGCAGAAAAGGAGCTTATCATGGCTACAACAGAGGCCTTGGAAAAGCTTGGATTTGGCAAATATAATTTTAGAATTATCATCAATGACAGACGTATACTTCATGAGATGATTTCCTATTCAGGACTTCCTTTAGATGATATGGAGAAGATACTTATCGTCCTTGATAAGGCAGATAAGATTGGTGCAGAGGGGGTTGACAGAGAACTTCTGGAGATGGGATATAGTGATGACTGTGTCAAGAAGCTCAGAGGACTTCTTTCAGCATATTCATCAGATTCAACCGGACCTAAGAAGATGGCTGAGATGATTGGAAGTGAAATGGCACTTGAAGCCTGCACAAATGTTTCAGATATTATGGAATCAGTTGAGGCAGTTAAAGACAGGAAAATCAATATTTCATTTGAACCTACTCTTGTAAGAGGTATGGGTTATTACACAGGAACTATCTTTGAGATACAGGTTGACAGCTTTGGTTCATCTGTTGGAGGCGGCGGACGCTATGACAAGATGATTGGAAAGTTTACAGGACAGGATACTCCGGCTGTAGGATTTTCAATTGGATTTGAGAGAATTATGACTATCCTTATGGAGGATGGCTTTAGTATTCCGGGAGAGAAGCTTAAGAAGGCATATCTTGTTGAAAAGAACATGAATTCTTCAAAGCTTGGTGAGATATTTAATGAAGCTATCAGAGAGAGAAATGAGGGACATCAGGTTCTTGTTGTCTGGATGGCTAAAAATAAAAAGCATCAAAAGGAAAATCTTATGAAGGAAGGCTATACTGAATTTAGGGATTTCTACAGAGAAGAACTTAAAAGATAAAACATTTACATATAAAATTAGTTTTTAAATAATCTATTTAGATATAAGGAGCAAACAATTATGGCAGAGAGTATGCAGGGATTAAAAAGAACTGCTAGATGTGCAGAATTTACAACAGAGGATATCGGTAAGACAGTTACAGCCATGGGCTGGGTTCAGAAGTCAAGAAACAAGGGAAGTCTTGTATTTACAGATGTAAGAGATAGAAGTGGTATTGTACAGGTAATATTTGAAGAGGATATTTGTGGTACAGAGGTATTCGAAAAGGCAGGAAGCCTTCATTCAGAGTACTGTATTGCAGTAACCGGAGTTATTAGAAGCAGAGGTAAGGATGTCAATACAGAGCTTGCTACAGGAGCTATTGAGATAGAGGCAAAGGATCTTCGTATTCTTAGCCAGTCTGCTACACTTCCTTTCCCTATCGAGGCAGAAACAAAGACAAGAGAAGAGCTTAGACTTAAATATAGATATCTTGATTTAAGAAGAGCACCATTACAGAGAAATATTGCTCTTAGATCAAAGCTTACTATCAGCGTTAGAAATTATCTTGCTGAAAATGGTTTCCTTGAGATAGAAACACCTACTCTTATCAAGTCAACTCCTGAGGGTGCAAGAGACTATCTTGTTCCATCAAGAGTGCATCAGGGAGAATTTTATGCACTGCCACAGTCACCACAGCTTCTTAAGCAGCTTCTGATGGTTTCTGGCTTTGACCGTTATTTCCAGCTTGCTAGATGCTACAGAGATGAGGATTTAAGAGCTGACAGACAGCCTGAATTTACCCAGATTGATATGGAGCTCTCATTTGCTGATATTGATGATGTTATTGCAGTCAATGAAGGACTCATAAAGAGAATGTTCAAGGAAGTAATTGGTGTAGATGTTAAACTTCCTTTAAGAAGAATGGATTGGAAGACAGCCATGGATGTCTATGGTTCAGATAAGCCAGACCTTCGTTTTGATCTTCCTATCAAGGATATTTCAGATGTTGTAAGAGGAACTGAATTTGCAGTATTCAAATCAGCTCTTGATAATAATGGAGTAGTAAGAGGTATCTGTGTTCCGGGAGAGGGACATATGCCTAGAAAGAAAATAGATGCGCTTGTAGATGTTGCAAAATACTATGGCGGAAAGGGACTTGCTTATCTTTGTGTAAACTGTGGTGAAAATGGTGCTCACAAGTGCTCATTTGCTAAGTTTATGACTCCGGAAGAACTTGATAAGATTGTTGAGGCTATGGGTGCTAAGGAGGGAGATCTTCTTGTATTTGCAGCTGATAAGCTTTCAACAGTAAGAAATGTAATGGGAAATGTAAGACTTGAGATTGGTAAGCAGCTTGATCTTATTGATAAGAATGCATGGGAGTTCCTCTGGGTAACAGAATTCCCTCTTCTTGAGTGGTCAGAAGAAGAGAACAGATTCATGGCTATGCACCACCCATTTACAGCACCTATGGATGAGGACTGGCAGTATATTGATTCAGATCCAGGAAGAGTAAGAGCTAAGGCATATGATATCGTACTTAATGGTACTGAGCTTGGTGGTGGTTCTGTAAGAATTCATCAGGCTGATGTTCAGGAAAAGATGCTTGAGGTTCTTGGATTTACTCCTGAGGTTGCAAACGAGCAGTTTGGTTTCCTCCTTGAAGCATTTAAGTATGGAGTACCTCCTCATGCAGGTCTTGCCTACGGCTTAGACAGAGTTGCAATGTGGATGGCAGGAGCTGACTCTATAAGAGACGTAATGGCCTTCCCTAAGCTTAAGGATGCTTCAGATGCTATGATGGGAGCACCTGATAAGGTTGATGACAAGCAGCTTACTGAGCTTGGTATACTCATAGATCCAGAGGTTTTAAAGGCTCAGAATGAAGCTAACAAGGAAGATTAATTCTTGTTTAATGGAGAATTTACATGAATAAACGTGAGTTTTTATCACATTTAAAAGAAAGACTTTCTTATGATCTGCCTATGCAGCTTGTAAGAAGCAATGTCGATTTTTATAGTGACTATATTGATGCTGAATTAAAAAAAGGAAGAGACATAAAGGATATTCTGGATGAGCTGGGTGATCCTAATCTTATAGCAGGAAGTATTATTGACGCTGTAAAGTCCGGAGCTGATGGGATACCATATACAGATGATGACAATGATTTTTCATCCCAGATATATGGTGGAAAGAAATCAGAGGGGGATTACAGAGAAAATAGCTGGTCATCCTACGATGATAATTCCCAGACAGAGACTTTTGATGAGTCTGGTAATTCAGCAGGGACAGAGAATAATTATTCTGGAAGAGCAGACAACAGCAATGGCTGGAAAAATATCAATATAAGCAGCAGAGGTATCGGAATAGGTGGATGTATTTTGTCTATTCTTGTAAGTATGGTGGTATTTTCAGTTGTTTCTGCAATTATAGGACTGCTTAGTCCATTTATTGCCCCGATACTGATAATAATATTGCTATTCTGGCTTTTAAATGGCAGGAGGAGATATTAATGAAATATATTTTTGCATCTGATATTCATGGTTCAGCATTTTACTGCAGAAAGCTTATAGAGAGATTTAAAGAAAGCGGAGCAAAAAAGCTTATTTTGCTTGGAGATATCTTATATCATGGACCAAGAAATGATCTTCCTAAGGAATATGCGCCTAAGGAAGTCATGACTATGCTCAATGAAATAAAAGAAGATATAATCTGTGTGAGAGGAAATTGTGAAGCTGAGGTTGATCAGATGGTACTCGAATTTCCTTGCATGGCAGATTATGCGGTATTAAATATTAATGATCTGGATATTTTTGCTACGCACGGACATCTTTTTAATACAGATAATGGAGGAAGAAATCTTCCACCAATAAAAAATGGGGACATTCTCATTCATGGACATACTCATCTTCCTGTTGCAGAAAAATTTGTTTCAGAGGATGGGGAAAAATCCATTTACTGGCTTAATCCTGGTTCAGTAAGTCTTCCTAAGGAAAATAATCCAAACAGCTATGCACTTTTAGATAATGAGCTGTTTACTATTTATGATTTTGATGGAAATATAGTTAAAGAAATTAAATTAAGAGGATAATATTTAATGGTATACGAATTAATCGCACCTTGTCATTTTGGACTTGAAGCCTGTACAAAAAAGGAAATAACAGAGCTTGGATATGAAATTAAAGAAGTATCTGACGGTAAGATAACCTTCATCGGAGATGAGAGGGCAATTTGCCGTGCAAATATCTTTATGAGGACAACCGAGCGTATATTGCTTAAGGCAGGTGAGTTTAAGGCATATACCTGGGATGAGCTTTTCAACAAAGTTTACGATATTCCATGGGAAAATTATATACCAAGGGATGGAAGAGTCTGGGTTGCAAAGGCAGCATCCATTAAATCCAAGCTGTTTTCTCCAAGAGATTTTCAGACTATCATTCAGAAGGCTATTATAAAGCGTCTTCAGAAGGCCTATGATATGGAAGGTGAAAGACTTCCAATGGATGGGGCTTCGTATGCTTTGAGAGTTTCAGCATATAAGGATAATATTACTATAGGAATTGATACCAGCGGTGAATCTCTTCATAAGAGAGGATATAGGAAAATGACTGCAAAGGCGCCTATTACTGAAACATTGGCAGCAGCTCTGATTATGCTTACGCCATGGAATAAAGACAGGATTTTGGTTGATCCATTTTGTGGTTCAGGAACTTTTTTAATAGAGGCGGCTATGATGGCAGCAAAGATCGCACCTGGAATGGAGCGCAATTTTGCAGCAACCTCATGGAAAAATATTATTGACAGACAGCTTTGGTATGATGCATATGACGAGGCAAGAGCATTAGCGGATTCTGTTAATATTGAAGAGCTTAAGCAGATTGTAGATATTCAGGGCTTTGACATAGATCCTGAGGTGTTATATGCAGCAAGATACAATGCAGAGAAGGCAGGAGTAAGAGAGCTTATACATTTTCAAGAGAGAGATGTAAAAGAATTAAGTCATCCTAAGAAATATGGTTTCATTATCACAAATCCTCCTTATGGCGAAAGACTCGAAGAAAAGTCGGATATGCCTCCAATATATACAGCCCTTGGAGAGAGATATGCTGCACTTGACAGCTGGAGTATGTATCTCATCACTGGCTATGAGGATGCTGAGAAATATATTGGAAGAAAAGCTGATAAAAATAGAAAAATATATAATGGAATGATGAAGACTTATTTTTATTCATACATTGGTGCGAAACCAATAAGACAGGCTAAGCGTGCAAATAAGGAGAGCGAATGAGAATAGTAGTTGCAACTGGTAACAAGGATAAGCTGAGAGAATTCAAGGAAATATTAAAAGACCTTGGCAGTGAGATAATATCTTCAGGAGAGCTTGGCATAAAGCTTGTTGCAGAGGAAAATGGAGACACATTTGAGGAAAATGCCTATATCAAGGCAAGAGAGTGCTTTGACAAGCTGGAGGACAAGAAAAATACTGTTGTAGTAGCTGACGACAGTGGTCTTTGTGTAGACTATCTTGACGGAAAGCCGGGTATCATGTCTGCAAGATACATGGGCTATGACACTTCATATACCATAAAAAACCAGTCTATTATTGATGCGCTTAAAGATGCAAAAGCGGATGAGAGAGGCGCAGGCTTTGTATGCAGTATCTGCGCTATTTTGGAGAATGGAGAGGCAATTTACACTAAAGGAGTAATGCGTGGAGAAATAGCTCGTGAAATCTCTGGTGCTAATGGCTTTGGATATGATCCGATTTTATATCTTCCAGAATATGGAAAGACTTCTGCCACCATAAGTGATGAAGAAAAAAATAAGATTTCTCATAGAGGACAGGCTCTTAGAGCATTAGAAAAGATATTAAAAGAAAATTTATAAAACCAAACAATTTATAATTTATTAAAAAACTCCGGCTTTAATGTCGGAGCTTTTTTTGATATAATATAAAAAAGCTTTTGGTATTGGAGTTATATATGAAAAAGATTTTGGTAGCCAGTGATACACATGGAAACAACAGATATTTGAAGGATATTATAGAGAAGAATGCTCCAATTGATATGTTCATATTCTGCGGAGATGGAGAGGGCCTGGAGCGTGATATTAAGTCATTTGTGGGAGATAAGTGTGAAGTTTATATGGTCAGGGGAAATAATGACTATTTTTCTGAGCTTCCTGATGAACTGGAATTTGAGCTTGGAGGAGAAAAAGCATTTCTTACTCACGGACATAGGTATGGAGTGAATATAACAACGGATCATCTGGTAGATGAAGCAGAGGAAAGAGGTTGCAGATATGCTTTTTATGGACATACCCACAGACCTGATTTTACACAAAAAAATGGTATTTTATGCATTAATCCAGGTAGTCTTAGTTATCCTAGACAATTTGACAGGAATCATACTTTCACTCTTATAGAAGAGGATGACAGGGGAGAACTTCATTTTTCAATGGCAAGTATTGAATTGTGATCTGTTTTTTATAAATATTAGATTTTAGAAAATATTAGGTTTTGGATTGGAGATAAAATGAAAAAATTAGCGTTGATTATGGCAGCTGCAATGATGCTGCTTACTGCCTGCGGTCAAAATAGTACTTCTGCTGATAAAGCTAAAGAGGAAATTACAGAGCAGACAGTGGTAGAAACGAAAGCAGGGAATTCAGTCGCTGAAGAAAATGTAGAAGAGAAGGAAATAGATTTATCATCATACAAGCTTAAGATAGGATCACTTAAAGGACCTACAACGATGGGACTTGTAAATATGATGGATAAAAATGAAAATGGAGAGCTTCCTTTTGAGGCTGAATTTACTATGGCTGTAGCACCGGATGAAATTACAGCTAAGCTTGTAAGCGGAGATTTGGATATTGCTCTTATTCCAGCAAATCTTGCCTCAATCCTCTACAATAAGATGAAAAATCAGGAAAATAAGGATGAACTTTCCGGAATATCTGTATTAAACATAAATACTCTTGGTGTGATTTATGGAGTTACAGCAGATGAAAGTATAAGCTCACTTTCAGATTTAGAGGGTAAAGATGTATATATGACAGGTCAGGGAACAACACCAGAGTTCGCATTTAGGTATATCCTCGATAAAAATGGATTAACTGATAAGGTTAATATTATTTTCAAAAATGAAGCTACAGAAATAGCTGCAATTATGAATGAAAATCCTGAAATTATAGCAGTACTTCCTCAGCCTTTTGCTTCTGTATGCATGGCTAAAAATGACAATATAAAAGAATTTTTAAACCTTACAGAAGAATGGAAAAAGGTAAGTGAGGATGGTTCAGAAATGGTAACGGGAGTTACCGTAATAAGAAATTCTATATTAGAAGAGTATCCTGATGAACTTATAGCAGCTTTTCTTGAAGAGCAGAAAGACTCAGTTGAAACAGCATTTTCAGATCCTGATAAGACAGCAGGTCTGATTGAAAAATATGGAATAATTGAGAAAGCAGCTATAGCTAAAATGGCACTTCCAAAATGTAATCTAAGCTGTATTACAGGAGAGGAAATGAAAACAGCGCTTTCAGGTTATTTAAATGTACTATACAATGCCAATCCAAAATCTGTAGGAGCCAGTCTCCCAGATGATGATTTTTACTACATAAACAAATAACAGGAGGATAGCGATATTATGGCAAAGATGATGCACATCGCATTAGAAAAAGGAGATGTAGGAAGATATGTTTTTCTTCCGGGAAGTCCAGAGAGAACAGAAAAGATAGCGGCTTACTTTGAAGAGCCAAAGGAGATTGCATACCACAGAGAGTATAGAACTTTTGTTGGCAAGCTTAATGGAGTTCCGGTTGCAGTTACAAGTACTGGTATAGGCGGACCTTCAACAGCTATAGCGGTTGAGGAACTTTATCAGTGTGGTGTAGATACTATGATGCGTGTTGGAACCTGTGCTTCTGTTTCCCCAAAGGTATCAAGAGGAGATGTTGTTATTCCTAATGGAGCTATTCGCATGGAGGGAGTAAGTTCACATTATCTCCCTATGGAATTTCCTTGTGTACCTGATTTTCAGATGTTAAAGGCACTTGAGCAGGCTGCGATAAATGTTGGACTTCCTTATGATATAGGAGTGACTATTACAAAGGCATCCTTCTATACACAGACCTCACCTGAAACAAAGCCTGTAGCCAGAGAGCTTATGTATAAGTGGGATTCATATAAGAGAGGAGGAGCTTCTTCAACAAGCATGGAATGTGCGCCTTTGTTTGCTATAGGCTCTTCCCTTGGAATAAGAACAGCCAGCGTTATGGCAAGTGCAACAACATATGCTGATCCTAAACCGGGCGAGGAAAATATAGACGTAGAAGACAGGGCTATCAGAGTAGCTATTGAAGCCATGAAGCTTATTATAAAGAGAGATCAGGAATTAGGAAAATAAGTATTATAGATGTACAATGTAAAAAAGGTTATAAAATTTTTACATTCAAAAAATAGGTTGCAAGACCTGGCATATCACACTACAATATAATTAGGATAGTATAAAGAAATGAAAGATGAGCTGTATTAGCAAAGGAGGTGTTTATATGGCAACTTCAAGTATCACTAAGAATTTTATCATATCCGGTCAGAAGCAGGTGGAGATGTTTGCTGATGCGATTGAAGCATCTGCCAACGACAGAACACCTCGTGTTCCAATTAATGTTACCTACTTGCAAGGTTCAGAAGATATTTTGAAATTCATGGAGAGAAGCAACATCACATGAAGAAGAGTCGCATGAGCTGATACAGCTTTTAAGACTGCTTTAGCCTTATAATTACATAATAACCAGAAAGTGTATGGAAAGTATCAATATACAATCCATACACTTTTTTAAAAAATACTGTTTTGAAAATTTTAACAAGGTGTTTTTTTATGTGAAAAAAAATAAGTGCTTACAGAAGAAGAGCAGGAAAGAATGCTTGAGTATATAAGTAGCAGTAATATATGTTAAATATTATAATGTGATAGTACTTAAGCTTGAAATAGGATAAAAGTTGGATAAATTTGAAATTATCCAATATCTAACAAAAAAGCACTACTCTAAAAGCCTTATTTTATAAGCATTTTATTTTTTTTATAAAAAGATTAGCACTCAACACTTGACTCTGCTAACACGAGGTAGTATAATGAGCCATGTTGGTAAGGAAAATAAAGATTTATCAATCTAAACTATAAAATTATTATGTTTTATATAGGAGGCAGTTACTATGAAGTTAGTACCATTAGATGACAAGGTTGTACTTAAGAAATTGCAGGCAGAGGAAACAACAAAGTCAGGTATCGTTTTACCTGGTCAGGATAAGGAAAAACCAGGACAGGGTGAGGTTATTGCAGTTGGCCCTGGCGGAGTTGTTGAAGGAAAGGAAATCAAGATGCAGGTTAAGGCTGGAGATAAGGTAGTATATTCTAAGTATGCTGGAACAGAGGTAGAGCTTGATGGTGAGAAGTTCCTTATCGTAAAGCAGTCAGATATTTTAGCTGTTATAGAGTAATGTTTAGATAGAGCATTTTAATAAAAGATATTAGATAATTTTTCATATAGATTTGGAGGCGTTTTAGTCATGGCAAAGGATATTAAATATGGAGTAGATGCCCGCAAGGCAATGGAAGCAGGCGTTAATAAGCTTGCAGATACAGTCAGAGTTACATTAGGACCTAAGGGAAGAAATGTTGTTTTGGACAAATCATTTGGAGCACCACTTATTACAAATGATGGTGTTACTATCGCTAAGGAAATAGAGCTTGAAGACGCATATGAAAATATGGGTGCACAGCTTGTTAAGGAAGTTGCTACAAGAACTAACGATGTAGCAGGAGATGGTACAACAACAGCAACAGTTCTTGCTCAGGCAATGATTAATGAAGGTATGAAGAATCTTGCAGCCGGTGCAAATCCTATTATCATGCGTAAAGGTATGAAGAAGGCAGCGGATGCAGCAGTTGAGGCTATACTTGCAGAGTCAGAGGCTGTCAATGGCAGAGAGCAGATTGCAAGAGTAGCTGCTATTTCAGCTTCAGATGACGAAGTTGGAGAGATGGTTGCAGAGGCTATGGATAAGGTTTCAAATGATGGTGTTATTACTATCGAAGAGTCTAAGACAATGAAGACAGAGCTTGATCTTGTCGAAGGAATGCAGTTTGACAGAGGATATCTCTCAGCATATATGTGCACAGATATGGATAAGATGGAGGCTAATCTTGATGATCCATACATTCTTATTACAGATAAGAAGATAACAAATATTCAGGATATTCTTCCAGTTCTTGAGAATATAGTAAAGGTTGGAGCAAAGCTTCTTATCATTGCAGAGGACGTAGAAGGTGAGGCTCTTACAACTCTTATTGTTAATAAGCTTCGTGGAACATTCCAGGTTGTTGCAGTTAAGGCACCAGGCTATGGTGACAGACGTAAGGAGATGCTTAAAGATATAGCTATTCTTACAGGCGGTCAGGTTATTTCTGATGAGCTTGGACTTGAACTCAAGGATACATCTATGGAGATGCTTGGAAGAGCTAAGTCAGTTAAGGTTAGCAAGGAAAATACTATAATCGTTGATGGTCTTGGTGATAAGCAGGAAATCGCTGACAGAGTTGCCCAGATTAAGGCACAGCTTGTTGAAACAACATCTGATTTCGATAAGGAAAAGCTTCAGGAGAGACTTGCAAAGCTTGCAGGTGGTGTAGCTGTTATCAGAGTAGGTGCTGCAACAGAAACTGAGATGAAGGAAGCAAAGCTTCGTATGGAAGATGCTCTCAATGCTGCAAGAGCTGCTGTTGAAGAGGGTATGGTTGCAGGAGGCGGAACAGCTTATATCCATGCAACAAAGAAGGTAGAGGAAGTTGTAAATTCACTTGATGGTGATGAGAGAACTGGTGCTAAGATTCTTCTTAAGGCACTTGAGGCTCCATTATATAGAATTGCGGAAAATGCAGGACTTGACGGATCTGTTATTGTTAACAAGGTTAAGGAAGCAGAGCAGGGAATAGGATTTGATGCTTACAATGAGGTTTATGTAGATATGGTTAAAACCGGTATTATTGACCCATGTAAGGTAACAAAATCTGCGCTGTTGAATGCAGTTTCAGTAGCATCAACTCTTCTTACAACTGAGGCAGTTGTAGCTAATATCAAGGAAGCGCAGCCTGCAATGCCACAGAATCCAGGAATGGGAATGATGTAAAAATTTAAATATATAAAATATATTTTCTCCGGAAGGCTTGATTGCTTTCCGGAGTTTTTAGTTGTTAGGGCAAAGCCAGGTTTTATATTGTAAATATCATATAGTATTATCGATGATTACCCTAAGTCTACACCTAAAAGACCGCCCGCCCCTTATATTCATAAGGTCTGAAACCAGCCAGAAAACTTTTTATTTCCATGCTATCGGAATTGTAGTAAAATGGAAAAACAAATTGATAAATCGGAATTGACCGAGCTGAAAGCGAGGGATGCTTCTTGTCCGCAGGGCAAGAAGATGGAGGTAGAAAAAACTTGAAGATGGAGGAGGAAAATCAATGGACAGTTTAATTAAATTTTTGAAGGACAGAATTATTGATACAATGTCACTGGAAGAAATTGTAGATGTATTTGAGCAGATGTGCAGTATTCCGCTTAAAGAAGATATGATTTTATTTGAAACTGGGACATTTTCTACTTTTACGCCTAAACCTGTGTTTGAAATTGCGTTAGTCAGGCAATTCCCAAATGATGATGAAGAATATTCCCAAATCCATGTGGACATTTTATATAAGCCTACCAGTGAAAATAAAATATTTAGTGAAGCAACATGGAACGAAGATTTAAGTGAAAATATATTTGACTACATTAGAAAATCAGCGGCTTTTGCCTATGCAAAAAATCAGGAATACATCAAAGTAGAAATATATTTGGACGAAACCTAAATAAACAATTCCAGTTTATCGGGGAGTTAATTGAATTAAAAATCGGAAGTTGGAAAGGAGGGTACTTATTTATGAAAACAAAGGCTTTTTTTGAAGATATAAGCACTAAAAATAATATATTGTTACTGAAACCCAAAGATGAATTAGTAAAAGATTTTTCTGAAAAATACAGCAATTTCCAAGATAAATTCTTCTACGAACAGTTTATATATTCTGGTGGTTGTTATTGATAATTGGATAAGAATATATGGTTGTGGCGAACTGAATGTAATTGAAAAGAATAAACTATATAACGCAAATCAAACTATGGATATTCTAATTGCAGAAGATATTTTAGGCGGATTGTTCGGTTTGAAAGATGATTTTGTTTACTATTTTGCTCCAGATACAAATGAATGGGAATGTTTAGAAATATATTACACGCAATTTATAAATTGGCTAATTAATAATCCTGAAGGTGTAAATAAATTCTATGAATATTTCAGATGGACTAAATGGAAAGAAGATTGCTCAAAAATTCAATTAAAGAATGGCTATTTTTTTATCCACCACTTCAAGTAGAAAACGATATTAATCAAAGAAGCAGAAGAATTATATCCATAGATGAGTTAATTCGTTTAAATCTTGATATTTGATAGATAGATAACTCCCAGTTGCTTGATTAAGAAAGGACTCTAAAATGTACCCAAACATGTATGGTAGAGATGAAATATTTTTTCGATTAGGCATTGAACAATCAGATGATTTATTGCAGAAAATTAA
>JAUNDV010000036.1 GCA_030525875.1 Eubacteriales bacterium | reverse complement strand
ATAGAGCAGATATTAGAGCGGAAATTCTTAAAAAGATTGATGAGATAAATGAAAATGCAATGTAGAGTTTGGGGTGATGATTTTGAAAAAAGACCCATTTAAAGAATATATCCAAGCATCTGAACCAGATAAGGCTAGTAAAGGTTATGCATGGAGTACAGCCATTGGTTTGCAAGATGTTGACGGACTTACACCGTCAAAATATTTAATAAAGACGGCAATTTCTAATATTGAAGGCGAAATTACTATGGATGAGGCTAAAAATCTTATCGACTCGTATTATGAGGAAAGGCCAGAGAATGTATCTGATGAAGAACGTACAGAGGAAGCTGATAAGGTTTCTGCTCGTATAGCAGAGTTACTTTCTGAAACAGCTTTTTCATTTTCGCCAACAGAGTATATTTCTATTCATAAAAAATTATTTCATGGGATATATAAATATGCTGGAAAAATAAGAGACTACAATATTACAAAAAAAGAATGGGTATTGGACGAAGCAAGTGTAACCTATGGAAGTGCAAGTGAGTTAAGAGCTACTTTGGAGTATGATTTTGAGCAGGAAAGAAACTTTAGCTATAAAGGTCTTTCGATGGATGAAATTATTCATCATATTGCTGTATTTATTTCAAGATTATGGCAGATTCATATTTTTGGAGAAGGTAATACAAGGACAACTGCTGTATTTTTAATTAAATATTTGAGAACGCTTGGATTTTCAGCTACAAATGATATATTTGCTGAGAATTCTTGGTATTTTAGAAATGCTCTTGTTCGTGCCAATTATACAAATTTGCAGGATAATGTTCATGAAACAACTGAATATCTTGAGTTATTTTTAAGAAATCTGCTTTTAGGGGAGAATAACCCTCTTCATAATAGAAGTATGCATATTAGTGGAATTTTTGATGGAAAAGTAGATATTAAAGATGAAAAAGTAGACATTCAATGCGAAAAAGTAGATATTAAAAATGATAAAGTAGATATTCAAAAGGAAAAGATGAATATTGAGTGTATATTTACAGGAAAAATAGAAAAATTCACTTCTAAAACTT
Source organism: Eubacteriales bacterium (assembly GCA_030525875.1). GTDB lineage: Bacteria > Bacillota > Clostridia > Lachnospirales > Lachnospiraceae > Avilachnospira. Next base: position 530 of record JAUNDV010000036.1, on the reverse strand, counting down.
TGAATAATATTCAGATATTATTTAATAATTTTGGATATGATCAAGTTTTTGGAAGAGTAGACGTTGTTAATTTAGTTGGACTTAAAGAATCTAGTGCATCTAAGTTGCTTTCTAATCTAGTTAGAGAAGGTATTATTGTACCAGTATCTGGTTACGGAAAAGGTAGATATAGATTTTCAAAATAGTATCAAAAAGGAATCTGATGAATCGGGTTCCTTTTTGATTGCACAAAAAAAGAACCAACTGGTAACAAAACCAATTGGCTCCTATCCTAAACAATGATACTCGCAATAATCAATACTGCGCCAATAATCCCCTTAACAGTAAGTGTTTCTCCCAAGAACACCGCACCTAAAACAGCGACAGTAATAGGGTTTAATGCACAAAGTACACTCGCTCTTTCAGCAGTAGTCCCGCTCTGAGCATAAGGTTGAAGTGTAAAGCCAAACACGCTGCAGATAATTGCCAGATAAAGCATATAAGTCCACTCAATTCCAGTCGCAGGAAGTGCAGGAGTTTCAAATATAAAT
>JAUNDV010000009.1 GCA_030525875.1 Eubacteriales bacterium | reverse complement strand
CATTATTTATATTCATAACATTTCCATTTCTTCCATATATTTGTCATTACTATTTATCATCTGTCTATATTAAAATTTGCAATTATCTGCTTACATAGATCTATCTTATTTTTATCTGAATTAAGAATATCTATGTTAAATTTCTTATCTTCTTGAGCTCTCAGTCCGTTTTCGATAAGTTTGTTTTGTGTTTGTCTGGCAGTCCCCTCTGCTCCATCAAAAATTTTCGTTTCATAAGGAAAAACCGCTTTTATATTTTCTTTTACAAAAGGAAAATGTGTACAGCCAAGAACTATTGAATCTATCTTATTCTCCCCACAAGTATATGGCTTCAAAAGATTTTTAAGATAAAGCTTTAACTCTTCATTTTCATGGCCGTCGTAAATTCCTGATTCTACAAACCTAACTATATCTGGTGACTCAAGCAAATAAAAATCCGCTCTGTCTTTATATTTTTCAATCTGTCTGTGGAGCTTTCCTCCATTTATTGTTACAGGTGTCGCCATAACAAGTATTTTATGATTCATTCCCTGCATTGCTGCGGGCTTAACAGCAGGTTCTATCCCTATTATAGGTATATCTGGAAATTCTGCCCTAAGATACTCTGCTGCTGCTTCCGTTGCTGTGTTGCAGGCAATAACTATGCACTTAGCTCCATTTTGAAGAAGCATCTCTAAATTCTTCCTGCATAGTATTTTTAACTCATCAACTGTTTTCATACCATAAGGTGCATTTAGGGAGTCACCAAAATACAAATAATCCTCATTTGGCATAAGCATAACAAGCTCTCGAAGTACAGATAGTCCTCCGAGTCCTGAATCGAACACAGCTATTTTATTTTTCTTTATTTCATTTGTAAAAAGCTCAGCTCCTATATGCATATACAAGACCTCTCATATGATATAGATTTTGTAATTATATCATAATCACAGTCTAAATGGCAAACAGCTGCGCCCCTTTGCCCACAATAATAACTACCAAATCTAAACTTTGAATTTTAAACATTTTTCTTTATATAGAGTAAGATTGTAAACAGAAGCCACAATCCACCATAAAGTCCCATTATTCCCATGGCCGGCTTTATTCCTATGAAATCTGCTGCCATTCCTATAAGCTGAGGACCTATCATTCCGCCTAAAGTTGAAAGTGCACAAAACCAGGCTATACCTCTGGCTTTGTTGCTATTTGTCGCCTGTAGCTTTTCTCCAACATATGAAAGTGCTGTAGGATACATGCCTGCCATACAAAATCCTGTCAACATAAGTGCAGGTAAAATAATAGCTATATTTGATGCCCTAAGCACAATAAATAGTCCCACGAATCCAAAAACTGCATCCAAAAGCATAAGTTTCTTTTTCGGAACAGATTCAGGTACCTGTGCCATAGAAAATCTTCCTATCAATATCATTCCCCAGGTAACTGATACCATATACCTTGACATATTGGCACTCATTATTCCTGTATCTTTAAGATAGGATGTAAACCATCCATTTATACTATTTTCAATCGCCACATAAAAGAAATTAGCTAATATTACAAATATGTACCATGAACTAAACAGGAAGTTTTTATTGCTTTTATTATTTTGATTTTCTATTACATTTTCAGAAACCGGATTATTTTTGTCTTCTGTAAGTGAATTTATATAGTCAAAATCTATAAACCTATAAAGAATTGCTGAAATAAAGCTAAATACAGATATTATATAAACTGGTATTCTCCATCCAAAGCCCAAGGAACTGCAAATACTTATAAGTGCAGGGGCAAGTACTGCTCCAAGAGCAAAGCAGGCATTTATAAAATTTATACAGGATGACGAATTTCCTGAGACGGCATTTGATACAAGGCTCGTAGTGATAGTTATTGTACCTCTGGAACAGCCAAGCAATATTACCATCATAAACATAATTGCAACCGGAGGAAGAAAAGTAAAAATAGACAGACACACAGGAATCAACAGTGTAAATCCCATAGCTGCTCTTTTGATTCCGATTTTCTTGATTATTTCTGGTAAAAAAAGATTTCCAACCACCTGACCTAAAGCCATATATGAAACAAGACCTCCTGCAAGAGTATAGCTAAATCCCGCCTCTTTGATCAACTGAGGCAAAATTGCACCAAATACAAGAGCCATCATACCACTTGATATATAGCAAATACAGCACATAAAATATGCTTTTCTTTTTTTAGCATTGTCTAGAAGCTTAAACATACAAAAATCCTCACAGAATTATCTTTCTGTGAGGATTTTATCACTTTTGAATATTAAATTCTAGTTTATCTTTGTTCATCTATATATATCCCTCTTATTATATAGATGTATTATTAAAATGAATTAAAAGTTCTTTTTCTGTCTTGTACGGGCATCCTCTAAATATATCCCCCTATTATACCAAAGCGTACTTTGCAATAAACAATAATGCAAGTACATACATAAGAGGTGTAATCTTCTTGGTCTTTCCTGTACATACATGAAGGATTACATATGAGATAACTCCAAGTGAAATACCTTCAGAAATTGAGTACATGAATGGCATAGCCATAATAGTTACAAATGCAGGAATCGCTTCAAGAAGATCATTGAAATCAATCTTTGTAACCTGCTGCATCATCATAAATCCTACTATTACAAGTGCAGGTGCTGTTGCGAAGCTAGGTATTGCAAGGAATATAGGAGAAAGGAAAAGTGCAAGAAGGAAAAGTGATCCTGATACTACTGCTGTAAGTCCTGTTCTTCCACCCTCTGCTATACCAGATGAGCTCTCTACAAATGTAGTAATTGTTGATGTACCAAGCATAGCTCCTACTGTTGTTCCGATTGCATCTGAGAAAAGAGCTCCCTTGATGCCTTCAAGCTTTCCATCCTTGTCGAGCATATCTGCCTTTGATGCACAACCGATAAGAGTTCCAAGTGTATCAAACATATCAACGAAAAGGAAAGCAAACATAATAACAACGAAGTTAAGGAAGTTAGTTGTTATATAGCTAAAGTCAAGCTTCATAAAGGTTGGAGCAACGCTTGCTGGCATAGAAATAATAGCTGATGGAATAAGGCTGTAGAAGCCTGCCTCAGGATTTGGAACATAGAGACCTGTGATCTCGCAAACTATTCCAAGAAGCCATGTAGCAATAATTCCGATAAGGATATTTCCCTTTATCTGCTTTATAACAAGTATTGCTGTGATAATAATTCCAAGGAAGGTAAGAATAACTGTAATTCCCTCTGAATTAAATGTTCCTGCCTTAAGTGATGATGTAAATGAGAACATTGCAACCTTTGTTGACTCATTTAATACTACTATCTTTGCATTCTGAAGTCCGATAAATGCAATAAATAATCCGATACCTACTGAAACCGCAATCTTAAGTGAGCCTGGGATAGCATTGAAAATTGCTTCTCTGACATTTGTTAAAGAAAGAATAATGAATATAATACCTTCAACAAATACTGCTGTAAGTGCTATCTCCCATGTAAGTCCCATTCCAAGACAAACGGTAAATGCAAAATAGGCGTTAAGTCCCATTCCTGCTGAAAGAACAAAAGGAAGGTTTGCTAAAAATGCCATGAGGAATGATGCTATTGCAGACGCAAGAGCAGTTGCTGTAAATACAGCTCCCTGATCCATACCTGTAACACTAAGCATGCTTGGGTTAACAGCAAGGATATATGCCATTGTCATAAATGTTGTAATACCCGCGATAACCTCTGTTTTTACATCTGTTCCATGTTCTTTTAGTTTGAAAAAGCGTTCCATACCATTTCCTCCTTAAAAGATTTTATTGTATGATTTGTCTTTAATACTCATGCCCTCAAGACAATCCATTACTTTTAACATTGTATATAATACCATTAAAAATGAATAATTGTTGAATAAAATAAAAAAATAGTCACATACACACAGCTTCAATAGCTATATGTAGTCAACTATTCCGGCAGTTGGTAGAAACATTGGACCATAATTCCAAATTATACATATCTATTTCTCTTAAGTTTTCTTTTGAATTTGTTATAGGAATATACTATCATTTTTAACTTTCCCTTTCCATTGACATTTTCGCCTAAATCCGAGGAGTTTTTTATACATTTTGACATTATTTATATCTTGTTTTTGTACTGTTTTGTTTATTTTTACCTATACTGTACATTTTGTTTACTATTGTTTCACTAAATGTATATTGGTTAACTCTGCAAACCAGAGTCAATAACAAAGTATCATTTCATAAAAAAAGGATGTCCGTAAAATGAACACCCTTAATAAATTTAACATTTTAAAGTTTTAATGACCACTCTGTACAGTCTATAACCTTGTCACAGATATCTTCGTAAAATTCAGGCTCATGACATATAAGCAAAATGCTTCCCTTATATTCAGAAAGCGCTTCTTTTAATGCATCCTTTGCATCTACATCCAAATGGTTTGTAGGCTCGTCAAGAAATAAAACATTACTTTCTCTATTCATAAGCTTACACAATCTAAGCTTGGCCTGTTCTCCTCCACTCAGCACTCTTACCTGACTTTCTATATTTTTTGTTGTAAGTCCGCATTTTGCAAGAGCACTTCTTACCTCATACTGGGTATAGGCTGGAAACTCCTTCCAAAGCTCTTCAATACAGGTATTGTTTCCTGCCTGAACTTCCTGTTCAAAGTAAGCTGGATAAAGATAATCACCTTTTTCTACACTTCCTGAAAGAGTCTTTATCTCACCAAGTATACTCTTTAAAAGTGTTGTCTTTCCAATACCATTCGCACCCTTTAATACTATGAACTCTCCTCTTTCCATTACTAGATTAATAGGTCTTGAAAGTGGTTCATCATATCCTATTACAAGATCCTTTACTTCAAAAATAAGCTTGCCTGAGGTTCGTGCCGGCTTAAATGAAAATTCTGGCTTAGGCTTTTCCTTTTCAAGCTCAATAAGCTCCATCTTATCAAGTTTTTTCTGTCTTGACATAGCCATATTTCTAGTCGAAACTCTTGCCTTATTTCTTGCAACAAAATCCTCAAGCTCTGCAATTTCCTGCTGCTGTCTCTTATACGCTGCTTCGAGCTGTGCCTTTTTAGCTGCATAAACCTCTTCAAAATGCTTATAGCTTCCAGGATATCTATCTATATGTCTGTTATTCACATGATAAATAATATTTATAACACTGTCTAAAAATGGTATATCATGTGAGATAAGAATAAATGCATTTTCATATTCCTGAAGATATCTCTTGAGCCATTCTATATGCTGTACATCAAGATAGTTTGTAGGCTCATCCAGAAGAAGTATCTCTGGTTTTTCCAAAAGTAGCTTAGCCAGTAAGACCTTTGTTCTCTGTCCGCCTGAAAGCTCTGTAACATCTCTGTCTAAGCCAAGCTCCGTAAGTTCAAAGGCTCTTGCTATTTCCTCCACCTTTGAATCTATCATATAAAAATCATGAGCCATCAAAAGATCCTGTATTGTTCCAAGCTCCTCCATGCATGAGTTCATTTCATCATCTGAAAGCTCGCCACTGCCCATTCTGTCACAGATCTTATTCATATCCTGCTCCATATCAAATAATGGAGCAAAAGCACTTCTTAAAACATCTGCAATAGTCATGCCCGGCTCAAGCACAGCATGCTGGTCAAGGTAACCAACCTTTACATTTTTAGCCCACTCTACCTTACCCTCATCTGGCTGAAGCTTGCCTGTGATCACACTCATAAACGTAGACTTGCCTTCTCCATTTGCTCCCACAAATCCAATATGTTCTCCGGCAAGAAGTCTGAATGAAACATCCTCAAATATTTCTCTGTCTCCGAATCCATGTGTCAAATGTTCAACAGTTAATATACTCATTAAATAGCTCTCTTTCACGTAATATTTATTATTATTCTTATTTTATCAGCAATATTATATACAAGAAATCCTACTCTGTCCATTGTAGATATTTTTATAAAATTTGTTCATAAAATCTGCCAGTTTGAATTATTCAGGAAAATAAAAAATCCTTCCATGATTTCAGCTTTCCGCCTTATATCACAGAAGAATTTTTTATTTTAAAACTTTATATGCTTACTTGTCATCTCCACAAACCTTATATGTTTCCTCGACGATTCTTTCCATGGCATTAAGTATATTTTCATATCCTGTACATCTGCACAGATGTCCTGAGATAAGCTTCTTGAGCTCTTCTCTATTATATTTCTTGCCTGTACCTACAATTTCAACAGCACTCATTATAAGTCCCGGTGTACAGAATCCACACTGTACTGCCGCCTCTTCAATAAATGCTTTCTGGATAGGAGATAACTCACCATTTGGACCCTTTAAGCCCTCAACAGTCATAACTGATTTGCCTTCAGCCCAAAGTGTAAGATAAATACAGCTGTCAATTGCCTCGCCATTTACAAGGACTGTACATGCTCCGCATTCTCCAACCTCACAGCCTTTTTTTACTGATGTAAGACCAAGGCGATTCCTAAGTGTATCCAGAAGAGATTCTCTCTCATCTACAGCAAGCTCAACCTCTCTGCCATTAACAGTCATATGTACAATCTTAAGCATCTACCTCACCTCCTGCAAGTTCAATTGCATCCTTAAGTCCTCTCTTACAAAGCTCCTCAATAAGCTGAAGTCTGAATTCCTTTGATGCTCTCCATGAGCTTCTTGGGTTTACCTCTGTCAGAGCTTCTCTAGCAAAAACGTCATATAACTCAGGATCATTTACTGCTCTGCCCTTTACTGCCGCCTCTGCCTTGTGACATCTAAGCGGTGTAGGTCCTGCTACCCCATAAGCCAGTCTTGCTTCTTCAATATTCTTCTTATCTTCTGAAAGCTTTACTCTTACAGCACAGCCAAGAGTTGCTATTTCCATGGCATTTCTCTTTCCGTACTTAATATATCTTCCATACCAGCCTTCAAAATTCTCTTTTCTAATTATAAATCCCTTACAAACCTCACATCTGTCTCTGACAGTCTTACCTGGTCCTGTATAGAATTCATTGATAGGCACAATTCTCTCTCCGTCAGGTCCTTCTAAAACAAGCTCTGCATTAAGTGCCCACATAGTTGAAGCTGAGTCAGCAGATGTAGCACCATTACAGATATTACCTCCAATAGTACCTGTATTTCTTATCTGAGGTCCTCCTACTGTATCTACAGCCTCCCCCAGCATATTGATTTTTTCTTTTATCAAAGCATCATTTGTAATATGTGAAAATGCAGTTCCTGCACCAATAAATATATCTCCATCAGGAAGCAGCTTCACTCCCTTAAGTTCTGCAATATTGTGAATGGATACAAGACTTTTTCCTGCATCCTTACCCTCTCTGACTCTGATCAGTACATCTGTTCCGCCACTGATTATTTCTGCATCAGGATCGTTTACAAGGGCTCTTACCGCATCTTTTACGTCTTTTGCCTCATAAAATGACTTGATATCAAACATTTCTTACCCTCCTTAAATCAATCCTTCTTTTTTGAATGCTTCGATAAGTCTCTGAGGAGTCATAGGTGTTACATCCATAGAAACTCCTGTTGCATTCAGAATAGCACTTCTTATTGCAGGTGCTACAGGTATTGCAGGTGGCTCACCAAGTGCCTTATTACCATAAGGGCCTGTAGGATCTTCGAGCTGGACAAATTCAACATTGAGCTTAGGTGTGTCCATAGCTGTAGGAATCTTATAGTCAAGAAGATTATCATTAAGCACTCTTCCTGTCTTAGGATCTACAAGCAGTTCCTCTGAAAGTCCATAGCCAAGACTCATGCTCATTCCACCATGCACCTGAGCCTCAGCAAGCTTAGGATTTATAAGTATTCCTGAATCATGAACCTGAACGATATTCTTGATATCTACCTTTCCAACAGCCATATCTACTTCTACATCAACAAAGCAGCAGCCTGATGCAAAGGTATTGTCCTTGCAGTGATTTGTACATTCTGCTGTAATATGCTCTGAACGGTCAAGTGAATAGAATGCTGTATCAGCAACAACTCCTACATCAAAGAGATCTATTATTTCCTCTCCCTTGTGTGCAACAACTCTGCTGTTTACGATATCGAGCATAGATCCCTGAACTTCATCTACAGGCATTGCCTTTAAGAGTCTTTCCTTTGCAGCTTTAACTACATCAGCATATATAGTCTTGGAAATATCTGTAACTTCGTTATTTATCATATATGCAGCATAATCTAAGATTCTCTCTCTTAATATTCCTGCACATTTTTTAACTGCCATACCTGAAACATAAGTCTGACGTGATGCATATGCACCTGTATCGAATGGTGTAACATCTGTATCCTGGGTTGAAACAATATAAATCTTATCAAAGCTGATTCCTGTGGTTTCAGCAGCCATCTGTGAAAATACAGTATCTGCACCCTGTCCGATTTCTGTTGCTCCCATAACGAGCTGTGCTGATCCATCCTGATTAAGTACCATACGGCATGAAGCAGTTTCAAGTGAAATAGGATATACACCTGTCTTATAGCAGAAGATAGCCATACCAATTCCACGTCTTACCTTACCAGTCTGATTTTTGTATGCCTCAAGCTTCTCCTTATATCCAATACGCTCTGCACCTATCTCCATGCACTTCTTAAGACCATATGAGTGGAAGGTGATTCCATTTCCAGGATCTTTAAATCCCTCCTCCATACAGTTTTTCATACGGAATTCATATGGATCCATACCTATAGCATGTGCCAAATCCTCTGTCATACATTCTGTAATCCATACAGACTGAGGAATACCATAGGCTCTCATAGCTCCTGCTGTAGGTGATGATGTATAAACTGTCCAGCAGTCTACCTCTGTACCCATATCATCATGATACAGATCCTTAAATACTGTACCACAGTTTGCACATATTGCATGTCCATGTGAAGCATAAGCTCCATTGTTTGCATATGCCTCCAATTTACGGGCGAGAAGCTTTCCATCCTTTGTACAAAGAGCCTTTACCTTACCCTTGATAGCATGTCTTGTACGTGTACCAATAATAGTTTCCTCTCTTGATATCTCAAGACGTACTGGTCTTCCTCCACATACCATTGACAGATATGCATTGAGCGGCTCATAAAGCACATCCTGTTTATTTCCAAATCCGCCTCCGATATATGGCTTAATAACTCTTACCTTTCCTATAGGCAGTCCAAGTGCCATTGCAACAGAATTTCTAACTATGTGAGGAATCTGTGTTGAGCTTGTAATTGTTACCTTTCCGTTAGGCTCTACATATGCCCATGATACAGGAAGCTCTATATGACAATGAGATATTCTTGGAGTATCATATTCTTTCTCAAGAAGAACAAGATTGTCCTTGCCATACTCTTCTTCTGCCTTCTTAACAGCTTCATCAAATTTGAAATCAGCCTCTCCCATAGTCATATGGGATTTAACAATAACATTGTCCTTTCTTACCTCAGGATGAAGAACTGTAGCATCCTCAGCAAGAGCCTCTTCAACTGTTGTTATAGGCTTATATTCCTCATATTCTGCTTTTACAAGTCTTGCTGCCTTCTTTGCAGCAACCTCATCTGTTGCGACAACTGCCGCAATATCATCGCCATAAAGTCTTACTCTCTTATTGAGCAGCTTTCTGTCACATATATCCTGATGTTTTTCCTCAACAGACCAAGGATGTCCTGCTGTAGGAAATCCTATATCCGGAACATCAAAGCAGGTTACTATCTTAACTACTCCAGGCACCTTAAGTGCTTCGCTAAGATCAAAGCTCTTTACTAGTCCATTTGCAATTGTTGAATGCACAACAGCTGCATGGAGAATATCTCTAGGTTCTGTATCAGCAGTATATTTAGCTTCTCCTGTAACTTTACCATAGGCATCTACACGAGTGACTTTCTGTCCTACTATATCCATTACATAGCCCCTTTCGTATTACCAATTTTAATAATTAACATTTACTATGTTAATTTATATTATAACTCTTTTTGTAAATCCAAACATTATTTTCATTAAAGAATAACGTCTGAAAATGATATAAAAATGAATCTTTAGAATAACTGATTTCCTCTGACATACTTGTGAATGATATCCCTCTCATCAGCCAGATAAACAAATCTCTCCAGTCTCTCATCAAGCTTGAGATCATCAAGAGGTGTAGGAATAGATTTCTCATCCAGAACAAGAATATCTGCTTCATATCCATTCTCAAAGCTTCCGCATTTTCCGAAAAATGCTCCTCCGCCCTTTGTTGCAAGATAAAAGGCCTCTGCCAAGGTAAGTGGCTTCATGCTCTCATCTATATATCTGAAATATAGCTTTGAAACCTGTATTGCATCACTTACAGCCCTGAATATAGAACCATGTGATCCGCCTGCCACATCGGTGGCAAGTCCAACATTGACACCCTCATTGAGATATCTTCTTACAGGGGCTATTCCTGATGACAAGTTGCTGTTTGAAGATGGACTATGTGCTACAAATACACCATTTTTCTTCATGAGTCCGCTTTCTTCTTCAGATGACCACACGCAGTGGGCCATAACTGTTTTACGTCCTTCTCCTCCAAAGCAGCCCATTTTGTCATATGCATCTCCATAGCCTTCAGACCATGGGCAAAGTTCCTTTACCCATTCAATTTCTGAAAGGTTTTCTGAAAGATGTGACTGGAGTGGAAGGTTGTTTTCCTTGGAAAGCTTTCCCAGATCCTTCATAAGCTCATCTGTACATGAAGGAATAAATCTTGGTGTCAGAATCGGCATGGTGTTTTTGTAATCCTTCTTACATACCTCTTCCAGCCATCTTCTGGTTTCACGCATAGATTCCTCTGTGGTTTCTACAAGGTAGTCAGGAGAATTTCTATCCATATTTACCTTACCTATACAGCTTACAACTCCGCTTTCTTCCATGAGATCCATGAGCATGAGTGTTGCATCTGTATGAATAGTTCCAAATGCCACAAGCCTTGTTGTTGCACCCTTCTTGATATCATTTGTATATATCCTGTATGCTTTTTTTGCAAAATCCATATCTGCATACTTTGCTTCATTTGGGAAGGTATGTGTATTAAGCCAGTCCAGAAGCTCCATATCCATCCATAAGCCTCTGAACATATACTGTGGAGCATGTGCATGAAGATCTGTCAGCCCTGGCACTATTAAATGTCCAGAATAATCATGCAACTCAAATTGTTTAAATTCATCTCCGATTTCATCAAAAGATTTATATACTCCTTCAACCTCTCCGTCTTTACATACAAGAAAGCCGTCCTTTATAGTTTCCAGCTTATCTTTAACCTTATTAAAAACCAGATCTCCCTTCAAAATAAAGCTCTTTGCCATATTTGTCTCCTCCTTTTTTCGATACATATTAATAGCTTTTAAATCTGCTATAAAAAGTAATCGAAAAAAATAAAAAGCCGACTACATTTAAAATAGAGATTTAAATGTAGTCAACTATTATGGTAGTTGGTAGAGACTCTGGACCAAATTTCCAGGATATACATATGCTATTCAATTATTCTGAAAATATCTTATCATGTAAAATTTTTTTTTGCTATCTTAAAAATAAACAAAAAAATGCATAATTTTTTATACCATTCAACCAATAAAATTGGTTATTTTTTTCAAAGATTAACGCATAAAGCTGTCAAAACAGCTCCTCCGAGAGCTCTTGCTTTATCTGATATAGTATAACAATTGTCATGTTCATTTTCTCTGGCATCTATATCTGCAATTTTAAAACCTTCTGTAACATAAAAGCCATCCCTTATGAGTCCTCTCAGCAGTCCTTTGAAACTAGCTTTAACTTCACATATTTCTCCATTTTCAGTTTTTATTTCTGCAATAACCTGTCCTTCCTCAACAATATCACCTATTTTTGCCTTGTTATAAAGAATTCCTTCCCTTTCAGCATGGATTACTCTGTCTGACGAATGCCCTGCTATAAGCCCAGGCACACCTGTATTTGGAAGTGCTGTTCCATTTTCAATAATGCGTCCAAGATTATGTCCTCTCATGGTTTCAATGACATAATCTGCATCCTTGCCCGCTTCAAATCCAGGACCTAAAGCTATGGTTAATGGAGCCATATCCTTTGTTGTGCCCATATTTCTTTTTGCAAGTACAGCATCTACAAGAGCAAATGGAGTAACAGCATTTAGAACCTTGGCTTCCGGATCTACAAGCACGGCTATATTTCCATTATGCATTTCATGCATAGCTGAGTTGAAACCATCACATAATACAGCCTTATATCCCTCTAGCATAACTTTTCCATCATACACAGCTTCTGAATATGCAACAGTTCTCCTTATTGCCGATGGTCTTTCTATTTCCAGACATAACACTGAAAATCCCGCTTTTTTCAGTACATATATTACGCCTGAAGCAAGATCTCCTCCTCCCCTTACTATTATAAGTTTGTCCTTTAAACTACTCATTTTCAAAATCTTATCTAATCATCTTATTTAGATGATTAATTTTCCTTTCTCTAAAATTGCAATAAATAACTTCATCCATACTATCATCATTCATTATAAAGCCGGCACTTTTATGCCGGCTATAATATATTTATAACTTTATTGTTTTATCAGTTCAAATTTTGATGTATTCATAAGTCCTCTTGGAATTATCCTTATCTCTGGAATAACTGGAAGTGCCATAAATGACAGGGTTATAAATGGCTCTACATCATCCAAAACGCCCATATTATGTGCCTTTTTTATCATTCTCTTGAGCTTCTTATTTACCTCTTCATATCCCGCATCGCTCATAAGTCCCATGACAGGAAGTGGCAAAGTGTCAAAAACCTTACCTTTGCTTACAACAGTATATCCGCCCTGAGCTTTGATAATCTCATTTACTGCGATAGCCATATCCCTGTCATTATCACCAACAACTATTATATTGTGTGAATCATGTGATACTGAAGAAGCAACTGCACCATTTTTTATACCATAATGTGAGCAAATTCCTACTCCTATCTTGCCAGTTCCTTTATGCCTTTCTACAGCAGCAACCTTGTTAAGACCATTTACAGGCTGATAATTATCAGTATTGCCTATTGCCTTTATGACATGTCTGGTTGTAATCTGTGATGAATCCAGCTCTATAATATGCGCCTGCTTATTTTTTATTGGTAGAACAAAGGCTTCTTCACTGACAGGAGCAAGATGTACAGTTTCCTTAAGTTCATCAGGACATGGCTTTATCTGTGGTTTACTGGAAGAATCTATCAGTTTTCCTTTGTGATAAACGCTAAGTACCTTAAATTTGTCAAGTCTGTCTACTATAACCATATCAGCCTGATATCCTGGAGACAGAGCCCCCAGATGCTTAAGTCCATAGCACCTTGCGGTATTTATCGTTGCCATTTTTATTGCATCTATAGGATTAAGTCCAAGCTTTATAGATTTCTTTATATTGTAACTTATATGACCATCTCTAAGTATATCCTCTATATGTTTATCATCTGTACAGAATGAAAATTCACTTGTAGGCGTATTATTTTTTACAATTCCCTTTACTATGGCTTCAAGATTATGTGCTGCACTTCCTTCTCTTATGTGTACATGAATTCCCCTTCTTACCTCTTCCATTGCATATTCATATGTTGTACATTCATGATCCGTAGTAATTCCTGCAAGAGCATATGCAGAAAGCTCTGAACCTGGCAGGAAAGGTGCATGTCCGTCTATAGGTCTTCCTGCAAAAAGTTCAAGCTTCTCATGAAGCTTTTTATCTCCATATACAACACCGGGATCATTCATGACCTCGCCTAGTCCTAGTATCCTCTCATTTTTAAGATATGGCTTCATCTTAGCTGCTGTAAAATCACATCCATTATCATCAAAAGAGGTTGCAGGCACACACGAAGGCATCATAACATATACATTTGCAGGCGATGCCTCAGTCTGATCAAGAATATAGTCTATTCCTGATGCCCCTGAAACATTTGCAGCCTCGTGTGGATCGACTATAAATGTCGTAGTTCCAGCAGAAGCTGCCATACTGACCAGCTCATTAGGTGTAACCATAGTGGATTCCAAATGTAAATGTGCATCTATAAATCCCGGAAGAACATAATGACCATTTACATCTATTTCTGTCTTTCCTTCGTAATAGGTTCCTATTCCTGCTATTATACCATCGCATACTGCTATATCTGCCTTATGTATTTCATTTGTAAATACATCCAGAACCTTACCGTTCTTTATTACAAGATCAGCCTTTTCTTCGCCAAGTGTCATCTTGGATATTTTTTGGAACTTTGTATAATCCATTTCTGCCTCCTTATTACTTTTTATTATATTAGCACAATTTATTTTCTTTTTTAATACATTTTATAAGTTATTTTTACTATATATTTTTACATATTTTGTACATTATTACGACCTGTACATATATTTTGTTTATAATTCATATTTTTTTTTATATAAACTAATTTTTTTTGTTTATTTTATATTGCTTTTTTTCATTTTTAATAATATTATGGGCTTATAGATAAGTTTTTAAACAGCCTTCAGATCACAGCAGCCCAAATTCTGAATGGACTTATAAAAACTAACAGCGTAGCTTATACATGTAACCCACAAATATTAAGGAGGTTAAATCATGAAAGACAATAGTAATGTTAGTATGAGTAATATTTACAAGCTTGATGGAAGAGTTCCTGTAGCCAAAGCCATTCCATTTGGACTTCAGCATGTTCTTGCAATGTTTGTATCTAATCTTGCTCCAATCACAATCATCGGTGCTGCTGCTGGCCTTGATAATATGACCATAGGAATGCTGATGCAGAACGCTATGTTCATCGCCGGTATAGCAACACTTATCCAGCTTTATCCTGTATGGAAGATAGGCTCCAGACTTCCTATTGTTATGGGTGTTAGCTTTACCTTCGTTACAATTTTATGTTATGTCGCTTCAACCTACGGCTATGCAACAATGATAGGTGCTGTTATAGTAGGTGGTATATGTGAAGGTATCCTAGGTCTTCTTGCTAAATACTGGAAGAAAATAATTACTCCTATAGTAGCCGCTTCTGTAGTTACAGCAATCGGATATTCCTTATTTACTGTTGCAGCACGTTCCTTTGGAGGAGGATATACAGATTCATTTGGATCAGAGCAAAATCTTCTGCTTGGTATAATCACACTTATAACCTGTCTTCTCTTCAACATATTTGCAAAGGGCTATTACAAACAGCTGTCAGTACTTGCTGGTCTTGCTGTAGGATATATCGTTGCTTTAATAATGGGCGTTGTTGATTTAAGCAATATCATGTCAGGAGGAATAGTAGCACTTCCACATCTTCTTCCTGTTATGCCAGAATTCAATTTTAATGCAATTATCTCAGTAGTTATCATTTTCATGGTTTCAGCTGCTGAAACAATAGGTGATACAACTGCCATGGTATCTGGTGGTCTTGGAAGAGATATCACAGAGAAGGAAATCTCAGGTTCACTTGCCTGTGACGGATTTGCAAGTTCCTTATCAGGAATTTTCGGATGCCCTCCTGTTACATCATTCAGCCAGAACGTTGGACTTATCAATATGACCAAGGTCGTTAACCGTTTTACTATTATGACAGGAGCTGTCTGCATGATAGTTGCAGGACTTCTTCCTCCTATAGGTAACTTCTTCTCAAGTCTCCCTGAGTCTGTTCTTGGTGGATGTACTATAATGATGTTTGGAAGCATTATGTTAAGTGGTATACAGATGATAGCAAAATGTGGTTTTTCACAGAGAAATATAATTATAGCTTCTCTTTCTCTTGCCATGGGCATAGGCTTTACTTCAGCAAGTGAAATGGCAATATGGAACATTTTCCCTCAGCTCGTAAGAGATGTTTTCTCAGCTAATCCTGTTGCTGTAGTATTCGTCGTATCTATAGTATTAAGCCTTGTTCTTCCTAAGGACATGGATATCAAGCAGATTGAAAATTAATGATAATATAAGAGGATGATATTTATTATAAATTGAATTTTCGTTGGGACTGTTCGCTCTGGCGTTCAGTCCCATTTTTATTATATAAAAAGAACCTGCTCTTCATAGTTAAATTAACCATTGAAGCAACAGGTTCTTTTATTAAGGCTTACAAAGAATATTTTCCTCTCTTAATAAACTTACCTTGATTTTCTTTTACTACTCTGCCCTCTTCGGCAACAAGCTGTCCTCTAAGGAATACCTTTTCAATAACTCCTGTTATTTCTTTTCCTTCATAATTTGAATAATCGCATCTTGAAACCTGAGTCTCAGCTGAGAGCACTTGTTTTTTATTCGGATTAATTATAATGATGTCGGCATCAGAGCCCTCTGCTATTATTCCCTTTTGAGGATACATTCCGTAAAGCTTTGCTGGATTTGTGGAACAAACCTCACACATTTTCTCAATAGAAATTCTTCCTTTATCTACACCTTCAGAATACATAAGAGGTCCTCTAAGCTCTACTCCTGCAAGTCCTCCAGGTATTTTTTTGAAGTCACCCTTTCCCATAAGTCTTTGTTCCCAGGTAAATGAACAGTGATCTGTTGAAATGGTCTGAATCTCTCCATCTCTTATTGCATCCCATAAAACATCATTATCATGCTTAGTTCTTAAAGGAGGAGAACAAATATATTTTGCACCTTCAAAATCATCTGTATCAAGTACAGAATTATCCAGACAAAGATAATGTGGACAGGTCTCAACATATACTTTCTGCCCTCTGCTTCTGGCCGCTCTTATCTCTTCTAGTCCCTCTTCACAGGAAAGATGTACATCAATGACAGGAGTGTCTGCCACCTCTGCAAGATGCAAAAGTCTGTTTATAGCCTCTGCCTCTGCTGCCGCAGGTCTTGTAAGATAGTGACTGCTTATTTTCCCAAGTCTTTCATCCTTAGAATATTCTTCTCTAAGTGCATCTATCATACCAGCATTTTCACAATGAACACCTGTGATTCCGCCTATTTCTTTAAGTCTCTTTAAAACCTTAAATAAAGTTTCATCATCCAGCATATTGTCAGGGTAGGTCATATAGCACTTGAAGGTAGTTATTCCCTCATCCATCATGTCCTGACATTCCTTTGAAATCTCCTCATTCCAGTCTGCTATGCTCATATGATAACTATAATCGCATGAGCAGCCCTTCTCTGCTCTCTTGTCCCAGTTTGCCTTAACCTCATGCAGATTTTCGCCTCTATAATGATTGGCAAAATCTATAATACTCGTCGTTCCCCCAGCTACAGCAGCCCTGGTACCTGAATAAAAATCATCACAGGTATCTGTTCCAGCAACAAACAGATCAAAGTGCGTATGAGCATCAATTAACCCCGGCATTACATATGTATCCTTAGCATCAATTATCTCATCGATTTCTTCTTCATTAGCACAAAGATTTTCACCTATCTTTGCTATCTTTTCCCCATCGATAATAATATCAGTTTTCATAACGCCATCAGAACTTACAACATTTCCACCCCTAATACCTATCTTCATCGAAACACCTCCATATTGAAATTTTACCTTATTTTTTTTGTATGTTACTTAATTTTATTAAGTTAAATATAGCACATTTATATGTGGAATAAAATAGCTATTACGTTGTATGTTTAAAAACAATAAAAAGAGCTGCATGCATTTTCAACATACAACTCTTCGCGCATTAACTATTCAATTAAAACAGTTCCAAAAGCTCTTCCGGATTATTTATTTTATGCTCATACAATCCGTCCTTGACATTTCCAAAGCCATAAGCAGCCCATATAAAAGGAATTCCAGCTTCCTTGGAGGCATATGCATCAGGCTCTATATCTCCAATATAAACAGCATCCTCTATATGCTCATCTTCCATAAGTTTTCTTATTGTTTGTCCCTTGGAAAGTCCAGTGTCTCCGAAGCAAAGATGTCCCTCGAAATAATCTAAAAGCTCTGTTTTTTCAAGAAAACTCTCTATATATCCGCATTGACAATTGGACACTATATATAACTTGTTTCTAGAAGCCAGCTCCTTAATAGTTTTTTCAATTCCAGGATATAAGATTCCACTCTCAAGCTTCATTGCTTCTTCCTGAGATTCATATAGTACACCGGCTATTTCTTCATAAAGCTCAGCGGCCTCTTCTTCACTTCTTTCTTCAGCTATCTCTGGAAATAGATTTCTAAAGATTTCTACCATAGGCAAACCAAACTGTTCTCTCAGATCTTCCTTTTTTAATTTCCTTTTTATCATAGGAAATACCATAAGACCTGTATTCCATGCATCGGCTACCATACCTGTACTATCCCAAAGTGTTCCGTCTACATCAAAAATTATTGATTTCATATCTTCATTTACAATAAAGTAATTGTATCCTTCTCCCTGTCAACCATAATAAGCTTCTGTTTGAATAAATGTCCAACAGCTCTCTTGAACTGATTTTTACTCATTGCATAAGTTTCTTCTATAAAAGCTGCATCTGCCTTATCTGCATATGGAAGCTTTCCATTATTTCGCTTTAGCTCGTACATAACAGCTTCTGCATCCTGCTCTATAGCAATATAAGCCTTTTCTCTGCCAGAAAGATCTAACTTTCCGTCTTCTCTTACCTTAGTTACTCTGGCTTCTACTATATCTCCATATTTGTACTTTGTATAAACCTCAGAGATTGGAATCATACCAAAATATTTATTATCAACAGCAACAAATACTCCAAGCTTAGGATTGATTTCATAAATGAAGCCCTGTACCTTGTCATCTACCTTGTATGGAGAATTATTATCGAGGAACTTATAGACTCTCATAGTAGCAGCCTGTCTTCCTGACTTATCTCTGTAAATGTAAACAAGTACATCATCACCTTCTTTTGGTGTACAAATCTGCTCTCTGAATGGTACGAGTATCTGCTTAGGAACTCCATTATTCAAAAATGCACCTATCTTTGTAACCTCAGCAACATTAAGTATTCCTACCTCTCCATCCTTTAAGATAGGCTTACGCATTGTTGCTGTAGCTCTTCCCCCCTTATCTTCATAAAGATATACAGTTATCTCTTCCCCAACCTCAGGTCTTACAGTCTGCTCTGCAAATGGAAGCAATACCTTTTTATTGTTTCCTAAATCCAAAAAGGCACCTATTTCAGTATTCTGAATAACCTTTAGCTTAAGCGGTGTGGCATATTCCTGTTCAGAAATCAAACTTTCTCTATCCTCTCTTCTGAAGCCGTCTCTTCTGTCATCCCTTCTGAAACTATCTCTTCTATCGTCTTTTCTGAAAGCGTCTCTTCTAAAACTATCTCTTCTGTCACGAGGATCTCTCAAAAAGCTTTTTTCCTTTTCTGCTTTCTCCCTTTCCTCTCTCCACTGATATCTGTCCTTAGTATAGTCTCCATGCTCTGGTTCTTTTCCTGAGCGCACAACTATAGACGCACTTGCATTTCCGCCTCTGCGTCCCTTTCCCTTTATAGCTACCTTTTCATTTGAATTAGTATCTTCTGTATCACATGGATAGCTTCTCTTTGGTTCTTCTATATCGCATGGATATGCTCTCTTATTAGTTTCAACATCACATGGATATGCTCTTTTTTCGAAATTATCGTTCATTTCGTCTCTCCGTTCGACTTAAAAATAATCCCGTCATGTCCGTAATATTGAAGTCATGACGGGATTTCGTTTCCTAGTATATCTAATGTAAAATTTTATGTCAATCAATCTTTAGCTTATTTATACATTTTCAGACATTTTATATATTTTATCCAATATGTTTTTTAGCATACTCTGGATCAAATATCTTCTTGGATGATAAAGCAAAAGTAATCGCTGTTATGGTAATTGCAAGTATGTCTGATATCGGTTCTGAGAATAAGAGTCCTGAAACTCCAAAAAACTTAGGCATAATAAGCGCAAGTGGTGTAAGCAGTATAACCTTACGAAGAAGCGCAAGGAAAACAGAAATCTTTGACTGGCCTACAGCAAGGAAGGTCTGCTGACAGGCAATCTGTATTCCCATAAATATGAATCCAAACATGTATACTCTCATTGCGCCTGCACCAATCCTTATTACCTCAGGATCTGTTGAGAACAGCATTATAAATACCTTTGGTGCAATTAAGAATAAGCTTGTAAATACTGCTGAATAAATAAGGCTTACCTTTAACATCAGCTTAAATGCTTCTTTAACTCTGTCCATATTTCCAGCACCATAGTTATAAGAAATAATTGGAACACCACCCATACTGATGCCCTGCATAGGAAGGAACATTACCTGGTTAAGGCTAAACAAAATTGCCATAACTGAAACATAATAATCTCCTCCGTAATTTTTCATACCTATATTGAATACAAGCTGAATCAGACATTCTGTAGACTGCATAATGAATGGTCCAATTCCAAGCATTATAATATTTTTAAGTACAGGTATATCAAGTCTTAAATATTTTCTTTCAATCTTTATAATTGCTTTTTTTGAGCAAAGGAAGCTTACTATATACACAGCTGAGATTATCTGTGAAATAACTGTTGCTACTGCTGCTCCTGCAACACCCATATCAAATACGAAGATCATAATAGGATCAAGGACAATATTTGTCACAGCACCTATTAAAACTGCAATCATTGATTTGGTAGCAAAGCCCTGCGCTGAAATGAACTGATTAAGTCCTAAAGCAAGCTGAACAGCCATTGTACCCAAAAGGTATATTCTAAGATAAGAAAGTCCAAAAGGTAATGTAGTCTCAGATGCTCCAAACATCATCAAAATTGGTTCCATAGTAAACCAAAATGTGCCTGTAAGAACGATTGAAATAACGATTAAAAATGCTGTCGCTGCTCCAAGAACCTTTCTTGCACCCTTTATATCTCCAGCTCCATATGCCATACTTGCCCTAGGAGCTCCGCCCATACCTACAAGTGCTGCAAAAGCTGAAATAAGTATGATTATCGGGAAGCACACTCCAAGACCTGCAAGTGCCATTGAACCTACACCCTCGATATGTCCGACATACATACGGTCAACTATATTGTATAGAAGATTTATAAGCTGTGCGAAAACTGTTGGCAACGCTAGCTTAAACAGCAATTTTTTTATTGGTGCCTGTGCCAATTCTGTACTATTGTTATCCAATATTCTTACCTCCTTAAAATTAATTGCCTATTTCTCTGCTGCTTACAGGAAAAGCTTTAATAAAAGCTTCCTTTTCTGGTTCAGAAAGCATTTGTGTATATCCCATGCTGCCTTTACCGGGAAGTAATTCATAACTTATCTTATCATCTTCGATAATCAGCTTAAAAAGCATAGTGCTTTCTATACGGCTTCCAAAAATGAAATTCCCAAGACTATACACAACTGGTTTTCCATTAATAATCTCTATTGGCTGAAGTACATGTGGATGGCTTCCTATGACGGCATCAGCTCCACTAAGAACCAGATTCTCCGCCATATCTTCCATATAGCTGTCAGGAACAGTCTTCTTTTCCGTACCCCAATGAAGAAAAACTATAGTATAATCGCATACGCTTTCAAGCTCTTTTACACTGTTGATAAGCTCTGCCGAGTCATAGCATATGAATAACCCCGGCTTATCCTTTCCGGCTGCCCAGCTGCTTACTGGTATAACCCTTGATGCTGCAATAAAACCTATTTTCCTGCCCTTAAACTCTACAATCACAGGTTCCATTGCTTCTTTTTTATTTTTACCCGCTCCCATATGCTTTATTGAAGCTTTATCAAGCACATCTATTGAATCTAATAGTGCTGCTTCTCCAAAATCCAAGCTATGGTTATTGGCAAGTGTAACAAGATCAAGACCTAACTCAGTAAAAATGTTTATGCGTTCAGGGGAAAGTCTAAAGGTAAACTGTTTATCAGGAGCCTGCTCGCCTCTGTCACTAAATGGAAATTCCTGATTTGCAATAAACATATCGCTTTGTTCTATTTCCCGAAGATAATTATCACATAAAACTCCATTTATTCCTCCTGCACTATCATATGCATTGAGAACGTAATTTGAAAGATATATATCTCCTCCAAAAAGAAGTTCTATTGGTTCATCCCTTGCAGCCTCTGTTTCAGGAACCGTTATTTCGATATATTCCGTCTCAATAATATTGCCTTCTGCATCTTCTACCCCGAAATCATCTACTTCAGTTTCCTTTGTTTCAGATTCCGCTATTTCCATATCTTCTATCTTTGAAACTGATTCATTTTCTGTATTAATTTTGTCAGTAGTATTGCTATTTATTTTCCTATATATTAATACTACTGAAAATATCAATACCAGAAGTAAAAGCACTATAACAGCTATATATCCTGTGCTGGTTTTTTTATTTTTTCTTCCTCGTGGTCTTCCTTTTCCGGACTGTGAATTTAAATTTTTTTCTGTCATAACAACCTTAATTTTAAAATCTACTTCTAGCCCACATCATGATATACCTCAAAAATGTGTCCAAACTATGTTTTCTTTACTGGAACTGTACAGGTGAGGCAAGATTCCTAAGTAAGGCAACCATACTCCATGCCGCAATATCACTTCTGCATGAATATACATTTATATCTGCTGTATATCCTTCAATACCAGATTTAATATGCTGATAGTCGCCTACAACGCCCGGTCTTGAGGTCTGTCTTGACATAGCATATTCAGGTCCGCAGCTTGCAAGTCCTGTAGCAACAGCAACATTCACCCTTCCCGGAAGCAATTCTATTGCATGCTGTGCTGTGTCATAAAACACTTCACAATCCTCAGTTTTTGTTGTAAGTCTTTTTCTAAAGTAGTCAAATTTCTCAAAAACTTCAGGACTAGTAATATTGTGTAGCTCTGCCTTCTGCTCTCCCATACCTGCGAGACTCATCACATGAATTGTCTGAAGTACATCATAGCCACCTATCGCACCTGATGCAATGTGAACCTTCGCATTATTTTTATCTGCTGTTTCTTTGATTTTTTCAAAGAAAGCCTTATCTGCAAATGCTCCAATAGATATAACTACCATGCTGATACCATGCTCAAGTATATTTAAGGCATTTTCCTTAACGGCTTTAACCGAAGCCGTCTCAATAATATAATCAGGCTTAAGTTCAATAAGCTCATCTACACTGCTTACTGGATTTGCTCCTGTCATAGCTGAAAATGCTTCTCTTTTTTCTTCACTGCCTGAATAAGCTCCTACAAATTCATAATCTGATAAAAGGCCCTTGACATATGCCTTTGCAATGGTCATCCCCAAATATCCACAGCCTATTATTCCTAACTTCTTCAAAATATAAACCTCCATTCATAATCAATGGCTCCATTTAAAATGGAGCCACCAAAGCTTTTCTCAAAAATATTAACCAAGGAAATCCGCACAAACTCTATGATAAGCTGCTACTGGATCTTCCTGAGCCGTAATAGGACGTCCCACTACAATAAAATCTGTTCCAATTGCTCTTGCATCTGCTGGAGATGTAACTCTTACCTGATCCTGAACTCCTGCTCCTGGATACCTGATACCAGGAGTTACTGTAAGAAATTCCTTACCACATGCATCCTTAACCATGGCTGCCTCAAGAGGTGAACATACTACTCCGTCAAGACCGGCTGCCTTTGTATTTTCTGCATACTTTACAATTGTATCATTAATAGATGCGTTTATAAGAATCTCTTTCTGCATACGCTCCTCTGAGGTTGATGTAAGCTGTGTAACGGCAATAAGCTTAGCTCTCTCTCTTCCTGCCTCCTTAGCGCCCTCTTCAAGTCCTTCAAGAGCATATTTCATCATTTCTATAGTTCCTGAAGCGTGAACATTTGTCATATCAACACCAAGAACTGCTAAATTCTTCATTGCTTTTTTTACAGTCATAGGAATATCATGAAGCTTTAAATCAAGGAATATCTTATGACCTCTGTTCTTTATCTCACGAACTATATCAGGACCCTCTCCATAAAACAATTCCATACCAATCTTTACAAATGGCTTCTCATCTGTAAACTTATCAAGAAAGGCAAGTGTATCTGCCTTATTCTTAAAATCCAATGCAATGATAACGTCTCTTTCCATAACTAATGCTCCTTAAATTAATCATATTTATCTAAACTATTAATGTGCCTTACCTATTATATCTGTCAGTTTGTCAATGCCATATTCCTTCATCTTTACTGGAAGCTCTTCGATTATATTTTTGCAGGCATAAGGATCTACAAGATTTGCTGCTCCGACCTGAACTGCACTTGCTCCTGCATACAGCATTTCTATAACATCATCTGCTGACTGAATTCCACCAACGCCTATAATAGGAATATTAACTGCATCATAAACCTGATATACCATTCTTACCGCTACCGGTTTTACTGCTGGTCCTGAAAATCCTGCTGCACCCGTACTTACTACCTTCTTACCTGTTCTTGGGTCAATTCTCATTCCAAGCATGGTATTGATAAGCACAAGTCCATCTGCACCTGCTGCTTCGCAAGCCTTTGCAATATCCACTATGCTTGTAACGTTAGGTGAAAGCTTCATATATACAGGCTTCTCGCAGGCTGCCTTTACCGCTCTACATACACTTGCTGCCTGCTCTGGATCCTGACCAAAGGCCATGCCACCTCCGTGAACATTTGGACAGCTGATATTTATCTCAAGAATAGCTATATCGTCGATCTCATCAAATCTCTTTGCTGTAGCTACATAATCATCTATTGAAAAACCTGAAATATTTGCAATAGACTTCTTTGAAAAGACCTTGCGAAGCTTAGGAAGCTCCTCTGATATAACCTTGTCAACACCAGGATTCTGAAGACCTATTGCATTTATGATACCCTCTCTGCACTCAGCAATTCGTGGAAGAGGATTGCCATATCTGGCTTCAATGGTAGTTCCCTTAAGAGATATACTTCCCAAAATGTTTATATCATAAAACTGAGCAAACTCATATCCAAAGCCATAGGTTCCTGAAGCCGGAATAACCGGATTTGATAGTTCAAAATCCCCAAGCCATACTCTAATATCTGACATTACAGCATTACCTCCTCGCTCTTCATTACAGGTCCCTCTACACATATACGCTTATTACCTGCTATAGTTTCGCAGGAACAACCCATGCATGCGCCAAAGCCACAGCCCATTCTTGCTTCAAAGCTAAGTAATCCACAAACATTCTTTTCTTTACCTAACTTATGAACAGCCCGAAGCATCGGCTCAGGACCACAGGTAAAGTAAAAATCATAATCTATATCCTTAAGTACATCTGTTACAAAGCCCTTTGTTCCATAGCTTCCATCCACTGTTGTAACAAATACCTCTGCACCTATTTTCTTAAACTCTTCCTCGTAAAATATCTGAGCCTTCTCATTAAAGCCAAGCACCGCTGTAACCTTAACTCCCTCTGCTATAAGCTTCTTAACAAGGGCATATAATGGAGGTACACCTACACCTCCTCCTATTACAACTGCATGCTGGCCTTTCTTCATATGACCTGTACTAAAACCATTGCCAAGTCCTGTAAGGATATCAAAGCGATCTCCCCTTACAGCCTCAGACATATCCTTTGTTCCATCTCCAACCACTTTATATATTATTGTGATTGTATTTTCATCCCAGTCACATACTGAAATAGGTCTTCTTAAATATCTTCCTTCCAGCTTAAGGTTAATAAACTGTCCCGGAACAGTAATATAGCTTGTATCACCCTCAAGTACCATTCTATAAACACTTTCGGCTATGCACTCATTCTCAAGAACAGTATAAACATTTTTCTTGTACATACTCACGACCTCACATATTTTATACAGGCATAAGAAGCCTTAAACTTAATCTAATCAATTGTAGCATAAGATATAATGTTTTAAAAGTCTCACTCTATAAACAGTTTTGTGCTGTTTTGCAAACATTTTATCACAATTTTATAAGTTCTTTAGCTCCTCAAGCT
The DNA here is from genome assembly GCA_030525875.1 of Eubacteriales bacterium. Taxonomy (GTDB): domain Bacteria; phylum Bacillota; class Clostridia; order Lachnospirales; family Lachnospiraceae; genus Avilachnospira. The sequence continues at coordinate 42,476 of JAUNDV010000009.1, read as the reverse complement.
CTTCTTCACTGAGCCTGCGGTACTCTCCAAGTTTAAGCCTCTCATCTAAGACAAGAGATCCCATTTTTAAACGTTTAAGATAAGTAACCGTAAGTCCCTGTGTTTCGAACATACGCTTGACCTGATGATATCGTCCCTCCTGAATCACTATGTTACAGCTGTTATCATCAAGTCTTTCTATAGTGCACGGCATAGTTGGCTTTTCATCTCCTATATCTACACCCTTCATAATAGTTTCTGCATTTTGTTCACTTAATTTATCTGACAATTCAACATAATATGTTTTATCCACATGATGTTTAGGAGAAAGCAGGCGATGGCTAAGTGCACCATCATTGGTAATAAGCAGCAAGCCTTCTGTATCTTTATCCAGTCTTCCTGCTGGAAATAGATCCTTGCGGATTTTTGTATCTATGAGATCAATGACACATTTTTCATCTTTATTTCTAAGGTCTGCCTTTGAAGCAGACACATAGCCCTTGGGTTTATTAAGCATGTAATATTCGAACCTCACATAGCTAAGCTCCCTGTCATCTACACTTACCTTATCAGACTCCTCACTTAGCTTTGCTCCGGCATCCTTAACAATATTTCCATTTATTTTGACTCTGCCCTTTGATATAAGCTTTTTTACGTCACTTCTGCTTCCTATTCCAAGCTCACACAAGTATTTATCAAGTCTCATTTCATTTCCTCTCTGCACTTCTTAGGTCTTACTGACACTAAGCCTGAATTAAGCTTTATGATTCCTTCATCTGTTTTAACCAGTAAATTACCTTCATTATTTATGTCAACAGCAACGCCTTCATACATAGTACCAGAGGAAGTCCAGTTTATATCTCTTCCTATTATCATAGATTCTTCTCTGTACTCTTTAATTAATTCCTCTGCTATATTTTTATCAGCCTTAAGTGCTTCTGCAATGGAAAATACTTCCTGTGCAAGCTTTGCCACTATATAATCCCTGTCTGAAATGCTTAGTCCGATACTTCCTGCAATACCCCTAACTTCCTCTGGAAGTCTGTCAGTATCAGTTCCTATATTAAGTCCTATCCCTATTATGGCATATTCTATAGTAGCTTTTGAATAATCATTTACAGCTTCTGTGAGAATTCCGCATACCTTTTTATCTCCCTGCCAGATATCATTTACCCATTTAATCTTAGGACTTTCCTGAGGTATGATTCCAGCCTCCAAATAAAGGCGTTTTAACACTCTTACTAAGGCTACGGCGCAGGCACTTGTAATAAAAAGGAAGTCCTCCATTTTCCTGTGAACACCAAGGCTAAGTGTCATATAAATACCATTATTTTTTTCAGATGAAAATGTTTTTCCTTGTCTTCCCCTGCCAGCTGTCTGTTCATAGGCAATAACTATGGAATGTTCATTTTCAGCCTTCATCAGCTCATCTATATATAATTTTGAATAAGTGCTTGTGGAGTCTATTGTTTCAAAAACCCTTATTTCTGTATTTTTCTCTTCTTCTGGAAGAAAGCTGCGGATTTTCTTTGCTGAATTAATAGTAGCTTCTGTATTATTGTACAATTTTTGTTCGTTGAATTTATTCATATTTACACACATTAAGGGCAGCTAAAGCTGCCCTTTCTAAATCCTTATCTTATAAATCTCATTCCTTAGCTTCGTACTTAGCCATTTGTGCAGTCTCTGCTATAGACTGTACAAGACCTGTCACAGATGCAAGCTCTGTAGGAACAATCAGCTTTGTTGCTCTTCCGTCTGCTGCCTTCTCAAATGCTTCCAGACTCTTAAGCTTAAGCACAGCCTCGTCTGCCCCAGCTTCCTTGAGCATCTTTATACCCTGTGCAGTTGCATCCTGAACCAGTCTTATTGCCTCAGCACGACCCTCAGCCTCTTCAATCTGTCTTCTCTTTTCTGCCTCTGCCCTAAGAATAGCTGTCTGCTTTTCCGCCTCTGCATCAAGTATAGCCGCTGCCTTTTTACCTTCAGCTACAAGAATTGTTGATTTCTTCTCACCTTCAGCCTTAAGTATGCTTTCACGTCTTTCTCTCTCGGCCTTCATCTGCTTCTCCATTGCTGCCTGAATAGCATCAGGAGGAATTATATTTTTAAGTTCAACTCTTGTTACCTTTATTCCCCATGGATCAGTAGCCTTGTCAAGCACTTCCCTCATCTTAGTATTGATTATCTCTCTTGATGTGAGTGTCTGGTCAAGATCAAGATCTCCTATTATGTTTCTTAAGGTAGTAGCTGTAAGATTTTCTATAGCTGCAAGAGGATTTACAATTCCATATGCATAAAGCTTAGGCTCAGTAATAACAAAAAATACTACTGAATCAATGCGCATTGTTACATTGTCCTTTGTAATTACAGGCTGTGGCGGAAAATCTGCTACCTGTTCCTTAAGGCTGACCTTCTTTGCTATACGGTCTGTAAATGGCATAAGAAAATGCACACCAGTTCCCCATGTATCAAGGTATGAGCCCAATCTCTCAATAACATATGAATTAGCCTGAGGTACTATTTTTACACATGCCGTTAAAATAAATAATGCCACAATAAACAATACAATTAAAATAATAAACATAAGCCCTCCTACTCATTTTTAATAAAAATGCCGCTTTATTTTAAGCCTTTTTAACAAAAAGCTTATTTCCATCCATGTGATCTACAATTACATTTGTTCCCTGTTCTATTATTTCAGAGTCTGCAATACTCCTTGCCATCCACTCCTGCCCATTTAATTCTACCGTTCCCTTGTCTTCAGTATTATTAATGGCTTCAATAACTCTTGCCTTCATGCCTACCATTCTGTCAGTATTGGTTGGAGTAACATTTTTGTTAAATCTTGCAGCTATCTTTTTTCTAAATACAACAAGAAGAACTAATGATACCAATACAAAAACCATCCATTGCATCTTTGTGCCGGCTCCAAGCATTGCTGCAATAAGGGCAGCTCCAGCTCCTCCGGCAAACCAGATAGAAATCATGGCAACTGTATTAAGCTCTATAGCTATCATAACAATACATACTATAAGCCAAAATATCATCATCGCCATATGTTCTTCCTCCCTTCTTTCTGTAAATATAATTATCTACATTTGTAACTGAAAATACTAAGCTAATCTGCTCTTTCTTTCAAATACAGTAAATCTATAACTTATTCCTTCATATTCATGCTTATCACTCTCATTTGTCATTGTGAAACCCTCTTCAAAAAGATTAGGAAAATATGTATCTGCCTTTCTCTTTGAATTATTAATTGTGACAAGACATTCTTCACAGTACGGAAGCAGTAATCTATATATCTTCTCTCCTCCTATTACATAAGGATCTTCACATTCAAGCTCTTCAAGCTTTCTTATTAGTTCATCTACAGAATTAACCACTATAAGACTGGTATTACTTCCCATATAAGCCTCGCTCATTAAAGCAGACTTGCTTTCCTCTGGAATATTATCACTCGAAGAGGTAAGAACTATATTGGTTCTTCCCTTAAGTGGAGCCTTATTTGGAAAGCCAAGCAGGGTCTTTCTGCCCATTATAACGGTTTTTCCTTTGGTTTCATTTCTGAAAAACTTCATATCCTCCGGGATATATTCAAGCAAATCTCCTTCACAGCCTATACCCCATTCTTCATTTACATTTACAATAGCTTTCATTATAAATCTCCTTCAAGATAAAGTTTTAGATAGCAATCGGAATATTCTTTATCTGCTCTCCATATTTATAATCTATAAGCTTAATATCGTCAGCTGTAAAATCATAAAAATTCTTTTTATCAGGGTTGAGCCAGAACTTAGGAGCCTCGTATGGAGTCCTTGAAATGAGTTCTTCTATCATAGGAACATGTCTGTCATAAATATGTGCATCTGCAATTACATGTACCAGCTCTCCAACTTCCATATCACAGCACTGGGCCATCATATGTAGAAGCACGGCATACTGAACTACATTCCAGTTATTTGCAGCAAGCACATCATTTGATCTCTGATTGAGTATAGCATTTAGTACCAGTTTTCCATTTTCACTGTTCTTTGTACAGTTAAATGTCATACTGTATGCACAAGGATAAAGATTCATCTCATGTAAATCCTGAAAATTATAAATATTTGTCATGATCCTTCTGCTGTAAGGATTATTCTTAAGGTCATAAATAACCCTGTCTACCATATCGAACATTCCTTCTTTATACTGGTGCTTTACCTGCATCTGATAACCATAAGCCTTGCCTATGCTTCCATCAGGATCAGCCCACTCATCCCATATATGACTGTTTAAATCATTGATATTGTTGGATTTTTTCTGCCATATCCAAAGGAGCTCATCCGTAGCTGATTTTATAGCTGTCTTTCTAAGTGTAAGAATAGGAAATTCTTTCCTAAGATCATATCTATTTACAACTCCAAACTTCTTAATTGTATAAGCAGGTGTCCCATCAGGCCAGTGAGGTCTGACCTTCTCTCCCTTTGTATCTGTACCATTATCTATAATATCTCTGCACATATCTATAAATACTTTATCAGCATAAGCCATTTTTAATATTCCTCCCCTATATCTGAAAATGCTGAATTCTGTAAAATATAGACTTATGTACTATATACGAAAGCTACATTTTCTTTGTATACATTATATACTATTTTATCAATATATAGTCTTAAATTTTCCTTAGAAAATAGATTATCCGTTTTATCTAAAGTATTCCCTCTTAACAAAAAAGATGCCTGCACAGACTGTTTTCTCCATGCAGACACCTTTTTCTTTTCTTATTGATTCGGGTGTTTTCACCTTTTCTTAAAATAAATCGCTATGCGAACCTGTCCTAATCAATTTCAAAATCAAAGCAAGCTTATAATCTCGTTTGAACTGCCCCGTAAACTCTGGCTTAAGCATTCAGAGCCTCCATAAGATCTGCAACACTATCAAACGGCCCGTACACATCCTCATCTTTTTCTGCCGCTTTCATCGCTGCATATGTGACTGCATTTGGTTCGTCAATCTTAACTTCAAATGGAAGTCCATGACAACGAAGTGCCTGCCTATAAAAAATGCCGGTTGCCGTACTCAAATCCATCCCAAGGGATTTAAAGAGAGCTGCCGCCTGTACTTTCAGCTCCGGTTCCATTCTAATTGTCATATTTTCTTTTGCCATATAAAACACTCCTCCTCTTCTTCTCTGATAACTTCCACATTTATTATATTCAATATTCATTCATTTTACAAGTGCATTGCAAATATTTATTATAATATATCGTAATCACTTCACAAAAATTAAATTTTTATTGACATTTATTTCATATATGATATAATTCAATATGCGCTTGAAAAAGCCATGCACTAGTAGCTCAATTGGATAGAGCGTTCGGCTACGGACCGAAAGGTTGGGAGTTCGAGCCTTCTCTGGTGCATTAATATTTAGCTCGAGGGAAAAGAAGCTATCTCACTAGTAACTTGGTGGATAGCTTCTTTTTCAGTTTCTGCATTTATTCATGTCTTCTGACTATCTTATATTTCCTGATTATATTTTATATATCTCATCTTTTATTCTTTTTTCTAAAGTATAAAACAAAGCCTGCTGCCAATAGAACAACGCCTATAATAAGAAATATATTTACTGATACACTGCTAAGTTTTGTCGCAACAAATATTGAAGTAGGCCCATCTGCACCTCCAATTACAGAAACCGTATTATTATTCATTTTAAGTAATATACCGATAATAACAAATACGATACCAATAACAAAACTAATGATACCTAATCTCATTTTGAAATTCTCCCTTCTTAAAAGCATTTACTGTTCAAATCTTACCTCATTTATCACAAGCTGTAGTGTCTTTCTTCCATTGAACTCATTTATCTGAGGATAGTACAAAATACTTGCTGTAGTTTCATGCTCTAAAATATCGTTCATTTCTTCTGGATTTCCAAAAAATACGCCCTGAACACTGCTTCCATTTTCATCTCTTACTATAAGCTTTAATACATTTCTGTTTTTGCCTAATATACGCTTGTCTGTGAGCATTACATTTTTAACTGCAAAAACCGGCTTTTCATTTCCTGGTCCAAATGGTTCAAGAGTATCTAGCTCCTCAATAAGCTTAGAAGATATATATCCAATAGGCATGGCACAGTCAATCATAAGCTTCTGTACAAAGTCCTCTTCCTTTAGATCTGCATTTTCATTTAATCTCTCTCTAAGCTTATTTACATTTTCTTTTTTCAGGCTTAGACCTGCTGCCATAGGATGTCCACCAAATTTCTCAAGCAGATCTGAGACCTTACATAAGGCTTCAAACATATGATAAGCCTCTATCGATCTTCCGCTTCCCTTGCATCCATCCTCGCTGTCAGTAATAACAAAGGTTGGTTTACCATATTTTTCCTTAACTCTTCCGGCAACAATGCCGGCAAGTGATTCATGAAGCTCAGGCAGATATACAACAAGTACCTTTCGGTCTTTTTCCGTTTCTTCTACTATTTTTTCGGCCTCCTGCATCCCCCTTTCTGTCATAGCCTTTCTGTCATCATTTAAGAGTTTCAGCCTCATGGCATAATGCTCGGCCTCAGCCTCTGTTTCAGACATAAAAAGCTTCATGGCAAGCTCTGCTGATTCCAGTCTTCCCCCTGCATTTATACAAGGTCCTATAATAAAACCTATATGATAGGTATTTATTTTTTTGCCACTTATATCACACTTTTCTATTAATTTTCTAAGACCTAGATTAAATGAACCTTTGTTTATTCTGCTAAGACCTTCCTTTACTATAATGCGGTTTTCACCTACCAGCTTCATTACATCACCAATGGTAGCAATGGCTGCAAACTCTATAAGCTCAAGCCACTCATTTTTTAGAATTTTGTACTGCTCAAGCAATAGCTCTGTAAGCTTCCACGCTGTTACAGCTCCACATATATCCGCACATGGATACTGGCTTCTCTTTAGCTTTGCATTTACAATAGCATCTGCTGTAGGAATATTTTCATTTCCAGCTTCATCAAGTCTTACATCATGATGGTCTGTAACTATTACTTTTATCCCTTTACTAACAGCATATCCCAGTTCATCTATCGCAGCAATTCCATTGTCACAGGTTATGATCAGGTCTACACCGTCCTTTACTGCATTATCTACTATTGAGCGGTTTATTCCATATCCATCCCTTACCCTGTCAGGTATTACGTAATCAGCACTTGCATGTAATTTTTTTAAAGTAGCACTTAAAATATAGGTAGCACAAACTCCGTCAATATCATAATCTCCGACTACTCTTATTTTATTTCCTGCATCTATATTTGCTTTAAGTATATCAACAGCCTTATTTACATCAGGAAGCAGAGAAGAATCATATATATCTTCTATCTTTCCATTGAGATAGCTCATGATTTCTTTGTCTGTATTTATTTCTCTATTTCTAAGTATACGCATAACAACCTGATCCATGCCATATTTTTGCGAAAGTGACTTAAAATCAGCCTTCTTAGCATATACCATCCATTTCTTCTTTGTTTTTATCATTTGAAAGCTCCAAACAGATCAATATCATTGTAGTCGTCATCGCTGTAGTCATCTTCATCTTCGTAGTCAGCACTATCATCCCACTCATCATCTGAATAAAGATCATCAAAATCATCATCTATATCATAATTGTCTGGAAGGTCTCCAAATATAACAGCCAGATTATCTCCATCCTTTTCAGCATCTATGAAGGTCTGTCTAACTTCCTCAATATACATAAAATAGTCCAGATCTATTTCTTCATATTCTGGTGTAGGCATAAAAAAACCAACAGCTGTTGGCTCGCTCAGCTCAGTCAGATAGTCATAAAGTGCATCCATGCTTTTTGTATAATATTCTGGCAGCTCCAGCTTTTCATTTATATATTCAATTACCTTATCCTTTGATTCAGGCACATTAAAATCAAGTATAACCTTTTTCATATCTATTAACCTCTTATCTTCTTTTTTTGTATTTATACTTATATTGTAAAACATTTTTATAAATATTTTTCTTAATATTTTATTACACTCATTTTTTTATGTGAAGTAAGCTTATCAATTGACATTATGCTCTTTAAAGAGATATAAACTATAATAGTATAAAAAATAAATGTTAGTGGGGTGTTTTATTATGATAATGTTTAACAGTGACTATCTTGAGGGAGCACATGAAAAAATTATAAAAAGATTAGCAGAAACCAATCTTGTTCAGACTATAGGCTATGGAGAGGATGAGTACTGTGCACATGCAAAGGAAATGATACGCAAGGAGCTTGGCGATGACAATGCCTACATAGAGTTTCTTGTAGGTGGTACACAAACAAATACAACTGTACTGGATTATCTTATGAGATCACATGAAGGTGTTATAGCTGCTACCACAGGTCATATCGCCTGCCATGAATCAGGAGCTATTGAAGCTACAGGCCACAAGGTCATCACTCTTCCTGAGCACAATGGAAAAATCACTGCCCAACAGATTGAAGAGTACGTTCTCGGACATCTAAATGATGAATCCAAGGAGCATATGGTAAAGCCTAAGGTTGTATTTATAGCATTTTCAACTGAAGAAGGAACTCTCTATACAAAGGCTGAATTGAAATCCATCTATGAGGTCTGCAATAAATATAAGCTCTACCTTTATCTGGATGGAGCAAGACTTGGCTATGGCCTTACCTCAGAAAAATGCGACCTTAGCCTGCAGGATATTTATAATTATACCGATGTCTTTTATATAGGTGGCACAAAGGTTGGTGCACTTTTTGGCGAGGCCGTTGTCTTTAAGAGTACAACCTGCTATGATGAATTCAAATACTATATAAAGCAGAAGGGTGGTCTGCTTGCCAAGGGAAGACTGCTTGGTATCCAGTATGAGTGTCTTTTTGAAAAGGAAAATGATGAATGTCTTTACTTTTCTATTGCAAGACACGCAAATGCTATGGCTATGAAGCTTAAACAAGCCTTCCTTGATGCAGGCTTTAGCTTATATAGAGACAGCTACACCAACCAGCAATTCCCTATTTTACCTGACAGCCTTATCGCTAAATTGAAAGACAATTATTCCTTTAACTATTGGTGCAGGATAAATGAACACGAAAGTGCAGTAAGATTTTGTACCTCATGGGCAACAAAGGAGGAAAATGTTGACAGCTTTATTTCTGATTTAAACAGACTTAAATAAATATGCTTTAAAATCAAAATAAGGGCTATCTCTGAATCTAACTCTTTGTGAGTCAGTATTTTCAGAGTAGCCCTTATAAATTTTAAGCACATTTTATCACATTAAGTGTGTCTGTATGGTTTATTCTTCTGTTCCACATATCAGCATATCTTCACTTCCTCTATATGTACCTATAAAGAGAGGAATTCCGTCATTTGTCATTATTGCATACAAAAATGGTCTGTTGAGTATCATTTCAGCTTTATCATCCGGCAGCATAGCTGACTCAATTAACTGTACAATCGTATACGATGCAGCCTCTACACCATTTTCATCCAGACCTATGTGTGTTTCCTGAGATATTTTATCTACGCTTATCTCTTCATCTGTTATATATGAAAAATCTGCCAGGGGTGAGCAGATCTGTTCGATACCTAAGGCTTTGATTTTAGCTGTTATATCATAAGAGCTGTCAAAGCCAAACTTAGGAATCTCCCAGTTAACCATAACATTACTGTCCTCACCCTTTGTAAATACATCTTCCAGACGATCTGCATCCTGTATGAAAGAATCAATATCCTCGCCTTTATCAGGAAGTACAAATATCATCTTAGATCTATTTTTAAGCTTAAGCTCTGATCTGGTAAATCCATCTCCCTTGTAAAATTTACTCATGACTTCCTGCTTCATGAAATCTCTCTTTAAGCCAGATGAATTATCAACATTTGAGATATAAAAATCTCCTTCAAAGGTATTGTTTTTATCAAATCCATCCTGCCACTCAGCGTAAAAGTAAACTGTATTTACTATACTCATAAGTGTCTCTGGACTAAACTGTATTTCAGGATTTAAAAGACCTTCCGTATGCTCATTTATCCAGGCAGAAATTTGTTTTCCTGTTTCTTGATCTTTAAAATCTACATTGAAAATACCTGAATAAAAATCATTTATAGCTGTGTTCTTATATTCTTCCTTAAAATTTATTCCATTTTGCAGCCATAGGGAATTTGCTATCTTCAAGTCACTTGTTTCAGAGCTATATCTTGGATCTTCAAAAATGCTAAGCCATCTGAAAAGCTTGGACGACCTTGCTATAAGTGCCTCTCTGCTATCTATATTTAAAAGCTCATATAATTCATCAGCTGTCTCACCTTCTGCACCAGCTGCAAGTAAAGATAAGGCAAAATACAGACTGGCTGGTGAATAATTTTCATTTACACCTGTGTTTGAAATAAGCTTTGATGTTGTTTCCCATGAAAAATCCTGTATTTCTTCTATTTCCTCTTCACTAGGTCTGTTATCCTCTATATACCGTTCCAGTTCCTCATCATCAGATGGAATCTCTGGATACTTAACATCCGATTTAGTAGCTGTTTCATTTTGTACTTCATCTATCCCAGCATTAACTGAGGTCTCTGTAGCCTTTATATCATTATCTGTTTTTCCACATCCACATAACATCAGACTAAAGATAAATACTAAAGATAAAATACAGGTAGTTTTTTTATTTCTTATCATCTTTTTTTTCATCCTTTTTTGTATTTTCCAAAATGTCTTTAACCGACTGTTTCTCTATATCATTTTTATCAGACTTAATATCTTTACTTTTTTTATTCTTTCCTCTTATTATTCTCATTAAAATTTTAACAGTAAGTCCAACTAATGGAATTACAAATATAAGCACTATGAGTGCATATACTGTCCACTCTATCATGCTCATAATGACCTTTAGAACATTTTCAGAAAAGTTATTAAATCTCTCTTTTACCTTATCCCAAAATCCCCGCTCTACTCCTTTTTCGTCAGACTGAAGATTTAAGTATATAGTAGTATAGTCTATCTGATTATCCATTACTCTCATCTGGGATTCATAAGATTCTATTTCGGCTGTAACCTGGGATATCTTCTCCTCTATGGCAAGTATTTCTTCTATGCTTTCTGCCTTGTCCAGATATTCCATATACTTATCTCTGGTCTTTGTCTTCACTTCCAGTCTTGTCTTAATATCTGTGTAATTAAGCGTTACATCCTCTACTGAATCATCTATATTTAAAAGCTTGTATTTTCCTTTTAATTCATCAATAAGTCCATCTGAACCATCTTTTGGAACTCTTAGCTTAAGATTAACTGTCTGACTGTAATCTCCAAAATATGAACTGTTCTGCTCTATATATCCACCCTGAGCTTCTACAAGACTAATTATTTCATTTACAGCTTCTGAAATATCTGATTCAACCTTGAGCTCCATATTTACAGTCCGTATGAGCTTGCGTTCTGATTGAATGTCTGCGTTTTCAATATCTGTATTAAGATTTTCTTCGGATACAACGGTTTCCATTCCATAATTTGCACCTGCATTCATAGCTTTCGCAACTGGTACATCCGAAGCTCTCTCCTCAATCATTGCATTCTCACCATATGACATATCCATTGCTGCCTGATTCCTGCTTACAGCGCTAGTACTTGCTCCACAGGCTGAAAGTATAATTGATGTAAAAAGCATAATTGGCAATACCAAAGACTTTTTCATGTTTCCTCCTTTATAGCAAAGAGTCAGGAGATTAACTCCTGACCCTTAAATAGTTTAATTCAATATGTGTGTTTAAAGCCAAAGACCTAATCAGACTCTTGTGATATTATAATTGTCTCCATTTCTTTCAACTTTGTACTTATTTCCAGAATCATCTGTGTATGTTCCGTTGCTCATTATTTTTCCTGAGTTATTAACAAGATAATTTTTGCCATCAACTTCTCTTACTGCATATCTGTTGTCATTTGCTGTGACTAAGAATCCTCTGTTGTAGAGATAGCTATTTTCAGGTCCATGCATTGCCTTGCCATTTGATGCAAATCCCATAGTAAATGTATCATTGTCTAAATCGATGCTGATTCTTCCGCTTCTTCTTGCTCCTGAAGGTTCAAAATAATAAATATCTCCTAAATTATATGCTGCCGCTACAAGCTGGCTGCTTGAATAAATATAATTATCAGGATCGTTTAAGGTTTTGATGTAATGTCCATCTCTGTCGCAAAGTACAAGTCCAGTTCTCATAATTCCTGAAGCATCAAAGAGATAATACTGTCCATTTATCTTCTTAATCTGATTCTTAGCGTATGAACCGCTTGAATTTTGATAGAACCATCTTGAAACAGCATTCTCAAAATCTTCTCTATTTTCAGATCTTGTTGGAACTCTGTATACCCACTGAGCCTCAGCCATAGAGCCGCCTCCGCCGCCCATCTGCTGCTCACTTACCATTACTCCATTTCTATCAAAGGTACATCTGTACATCAGACCATTTGCATATCTGATATCATCTCTTCTATCTGTAACCTTCCTGCCATTTGAGCCAAAATACAGCCAGAGAGTTGAACCATGATGTCTGTAGCTGTCATATTCATTTGAAACTCCAAGCCACTGATTCTCCCATCTGTAACCCTCGTCCGGTCCTCCGCAATAATAAACTGCCTGCTTAAATTCGTCCCCAGAATATGCATACATCATATTTCCGTCTGCATCAAGAAAACCATAGTCCATCTTGGCATCAGTGAAATGATAGGATCTGCCACCTATATCCTGCCAGCCTCTTTCAACTGCTCTTCCTGAAGATCCAAGGTACATCCATCGTGGCTCTGATTCACCAGGAAGTATTGTTTTTACAAACTGGTTGCTTACCATAGCTCCTGATTCATTGAGGTAATAATATCCCTTACCATCATGAATGGCTCTGTTAGCTGCCATAACTCCGTCATAATCAAAATAATACCATGCCCCATTTATAAAGCGCCAGTCTCCTGCTACATAACCAGATCCCGGTGTATCCTGATAATACCACTGGTTTCCCTGAAAAAGCCAGTCTGCCTGTACTGTCATCGCTCCAAAAAATACTGACATAACTGCTGCCAACGCAGCCTTTTTACCTAAATTTCTAATCATACCGATACCCTCCTTTACTATAAAATATCTCGGTCATATAATGACTGAAAAAGGTTAATTTCACGTTCTTTTTTGATATAATAATTATATCATACAGCCTTATTTTTAAATACTTAACTTTACATTACATTGCTGTCTTATATATGTCAAAAGGCTTAATTTTTAGGTTAATTTCCGGTTTAATTTTAAACCTGATTTTACTACCTGTTTTATAGTTATCATTTTTAATTTTTTTATCTTATTATCTATGTTAATATATATACGTATGAGGAATCTAAAAATTTCATATTTTAAAAAATTTTTTTAAATTTTTTTAGAAAATTCAGATAAAATATAAAGGATCAATTATGGACAATATTATTTATATAGATAACTTTGAAGCAGAAGAACTTGATATATATGCACGACTTACTGAGAATCAGCTTCTCAACCGTCATGAGCCAGAAAAAGGAATCTTTATAGCTGAAAGCCCAAAAGTAATAGAGCGTGCTCTCAATGGAGGCTATGATCCTGTTTCATTTCTTATCGAGGATAAACATATAAAAACACAAGGTGCAGAAATCATAGCAAGATATAGCAATGTATCAGTTTATACAGCTTCCTTTGATACTTTGACACAGCTCACAGGCTTTAAGCTTACCAGAGGAATGCTTTGCGCCATGAAAAGAAAACCTCTGCCACAGGTACACGAAATCTGTTCAGATGCAAAACGTATAGCCATACTTGAAAATGTTGTAAATCCGACCAATGTAGGTGCTATTTTCCGTTCCGCAGCAGCATTAAATATAGATGCAATATTACTTACAGCATTTTGTAGCAATCCTCTGTACAGACGATCTTCCAGAGTAAGTATGGGAACGGTCTTTCAGATTCCCTGGACAATACTTGAAGAAGATTCATGGCCTGATAAAGCACTAAAAGAATTAAAAGATATAGGATTCAAAACTGCTGCCATGGCTCTAAGTGATGACTCGGTTTCTATTGATGATAAAAAATTACATGATGAAGAAAAACTTGCTATAGTTCTTGGAACTGAAGGAGACGGGCTCGCATGTACTACCATTGCTGACTGTGACTATACTGTTAAAATACCTATGTCACATGAAGTGGATTCTCTTAATGTAGCTGCTGCAAGCGCTGTAGCATTTTGGGAGCTGGGCAAAGTAAGAAAATAAAATAGAAAAACAGGGCTGTTGCCATAGCAACAGCCCTGTTATAATATGCAAACTAAATCAAAACGATATTTATAAGGTATTCTTACAGTATTACTGCAAGCTTATTCTTATCAGGTATAATCACAGATACTTGTCCATCTCTCAAGAAGAGCCTGTTCCTCTTCTCTGTGCTTTGTAAGCTGAGCTGCAGCTACAAGAGGAAGCCAGTTCTGTACATAATCTATGCTTGTCTTTGTTCTTTCACAGAAATTCTTTAAATACCAGTCAGCAGACTCCTGATCTGAAAGTGCAAGAATAAGATAAGTTCTTGCTATATCAGCTGAAGCATTTCCCTTTGTTGCATGTACCCAGTCTATGATATGGTAATTTCCATCATTATCAACGATAATGTTTGATGGTCTGAAATCTCCATGGCAGAGCTTTCTGTGAAGAGGAGTTGCTGCAAGCTTTGAAAGAAGATCAAATCTTGTTCCCTCATCTATACCGTTAAGCTCATTGATCTGACGCTTCATCTTATCCTTGATCTGACGAAGCTTTGGTGCCTGATAATTATGAAGCTTTAACTGTAAATCAAGCATTTGTGAAAGATATTCTTCTTTCTTGTCAGAATTCTTCTTGATGAGCTCTTCAAGTGTTTCGCCATCAATATATTCTCTGACCATAGTCCATTTTCCGTCTATACATTCTACAGAAAGAACCTTTGGAACATACTGTCCTAAAATAGCCTCTACTCTTGAATTGATGAAAGCCTCATTAAAAACTTCATCCTTTGGAAATCCCTCTACAAATTCCTTGTATATCTTATCTCCGTCTCTGTAAATGCTCTTATTAGCTGTTTTTGATATTAATTCTCTAGACATGATTATTCTCCAATCTTCTCAAACTTACATCTCTGATGGCTCATAATAATCTTTTCCATAATATGCCATAAGGTAAAGCTCCTTTATCTCTGACATAAGTGGATAACGAGGGTTTGCTCCTGTACACTGATCATCGAAAGCATTTTCAGTCATCTCATCAAGTGTTGCAAGGAAGCTCTCTTCATCTATATTATAATCCTTAATGCTGTCTTTAATACCTACAGCATGCTTAAGCTCTGTAAGCTTCTCAAGGAACTTATCAAATACCTCTTTGTCATTCTTTCCTGTTACACCACAAGCTCTTGCAGCCTCTGCATAACGCTCAAGTGTGTGTGGATGATCATACTGTGGGAAGGTACCCATCTTAACCGGCTTCTCATATGCATTGTACTGAAGTACATAATTTATAAGCAATGCATTTGCTACTCCGTGAGGAATATGATGGTATGCTCCAAGCTTGTGGGCCATTGAATGACATACTCCAAGGAAAGCATTTGCAAATGCCATACCAGCCATTGTTGAAGCATTAGCCATATGATTTCTTGCTTCAATATTCTTGCCATCTTCGTAAGCTGTTGGAAGCCACTTGAAGATTTCCTGCATAGCCTTTACAGCAAGTCCATCTGTATAATCTGATGCCATCATAGAAGCATATGCCTCAAGAGCATGTGTCATTGCATCTATACCAGAAGCACTTGTAAGTCCCTTTGGCTGTGTCATCATATTATCTGTATCTATAATAGCCATATTTGGCATAAGCTCATAGTCTGTGATAGGATATTTAACGCCTGTCTTTTCATCTGTGATAACAGCAAAAGGTGTAACCTCTGAGCCTGTTCCTGAAGATGTAGGGATAGCAATAAAGTATACCTTCTCTCCCATCTTAGGGAAGGTGTATATCTTCTTTCTGATATCTATATATCTCATAGACATATCGCTAAACTGAGCATCTGGATGCTCGTATAAGAGCCACATTATCTTTCCTGCATCCATTGCTGAACCACCACCAAAGGCTATCATGCAGTCTGGCTTAAAGCTCTTCATTGCCTCTACTCCTGCCTTTGCATTTGCAAGTGTAGGATCTGGCTGAACATCTGAAAATACAGTATACTGAATTCCCATCTCACTGAGCTTGTCCTCAATTGGCTTAGTATATCCATTTTCAAAGAGGAAACGGTCTGTTACAACAAAGCATCTCTTCTTGTCATAGTATGCTTTAAGCTCATCAAGTGCTACAGGCATACATCCCTTCTTAAAGTAAACCTTCTGTGGTGCCTTAAACCAAAGCATATTTTCTCTCCTCTCAGCAACCTTCTTATAGTTTAACAGATGCTTAATTCCAACGTTGTCAGATACTGAGTTTCCACCCCATGATCCGCATCCAAGTGTAAGTGATGGAGCAAGTCTGAAGTTATAGAGATCTCCTATTCCACCCTGGGATGAAGGTGTATTTACAAGTATACGGCAGGTCTTCATAGCAGCCTGATGCTTTGCAAGTTTCTCATGCTCATTAGGGTTAACATAGAGTGATGATGTATGTCCATATCCTCCATCGGCTACAAGACGCTCTGCCTTAGCAATGGCATCATCGAAATCCTCTGCCTTGTACATAGCAAGTACAGGAGAAAGCTTCTCATGTGCAAATTCCTCTGAAGGCTCAACACTTGTAACCTCACCTATAAGGATTTTTGCTGTCTTAGGAACTTCAACACCTGCAAGCTGTGCAATCTTGTATGCTGACTGTCCAACTATCTTTGCATTAAGTGCTCCGTTGATAAGGATAGTCTTACGAACCTTATCAAGCTCTTCTCCCTTAAGGAAATAGCAGCCTCTCTTTTCAAACTCTGCTCTTACCTTGTTATAAACAGATTTAACTATTGTTACAGACTGCTCGGAAGCACAGATCATTCCGTTATCAAAGGTCTTTGAATGAATTATGCTGTTAACTGCAAGTAAAATGTCTGCTGTATCATCAATGATAGCTGGTGTATTTCCAGCACCAACTCCAAGTGCTGGCTTACCTGATGAATATGCTGCATGTACCATTCCAGGTCCACCTGTAGCAAGGATGCAATCAGCCTCCTTCATAACCTCTCCTGAAAGCTCCATGCTTGGAACATCGATCCAGCCTATAATCTCCTCAGGAGCTCCAGCCTTAACTGCTGCCTCAAGAACTATTCTCGCTGCCTCTATTGTACACTTTGTAGCTCTTGGATGTGGGGAAATGATAATAGCATTTCTTGTCTTAAGAGCTATAAGAGTCTTAAATATAGCTGTTGATGTAGGGTTAGTTGTAGGAATAACTGCTGCAATAACTCCAAGTGGCTCTGCGATAACCTTGTATCCAAATGCCTTATCCTCTTCAATTACTCCACAAGTCTTTACATTTTTATATGCATTGTAAATATACTCTGCTGCATAGTTATTCTTGATAACCTTATCTTCAACAACACCCATACCTGTTTCTTCAACAGCCATCTTGGCAAGTGCTATTCTCTGGGCATTTGCAGCAATTGCTGCTGCTCTGAATATTTCATCAACCTTCTCCTGAGAATATGTGGCAAATAATTTCTGTGCCTCTCTCATTCTTGACATCTTTGCCTGTAATGACTCTAAGCTATCAACAATATTGGTATTCTTTTCCACCTTTGCTTTCCTCCATTTTATACACTGATAAATAAATTATACTATTTACATATTTGATATTTTTTTAACAAATTCTTTTAATATGATAAGATATTGTTAATTAATTGTCAATATTTTTTTGAGCTATAATTTATTTTTATTTATTAGTTATATAATAGTGAGTAATTTCCATATTTATTTGTTAATTATTTCTCAATCCTTCCAGAAGCTTCTTTAAAACCTCTGTAACTCTGTAAATATCCTTTAATTCTACATATTCGTTAGGCTTGTGCGCTAATCCTAGCATTCCTGGTCCATATGACATACAGTCCTTATTTCCTAATACTGAGCCTATAACAGCAGAATCTGTATATCCTGGAAATACACTTGTTTTAAACTCATAACCACAAAGTTCAATTGCTGTCTTCATTTTCATAAGCAGCTTGCTGTCTGCTACTGGTTTTACCCCGTCTCTGTCACCTGTTATCTCATACTGGATTTTTATGCCTTTGATTTCATTTTCTATATCTCTGCTTATGTTTTTTATCAACTCCTCCAGCTTTGCTGTATTACAAGGCGGCACTGTCCTTACATCTATCGTAAATGAAGCATGATCTGGCACTACATAAGGTCTGTATCCACCTTCTATAGTTCCGAAAACTATGCTTGTTTTTCCCATTACAGCATCACTTTCGAGCTTGTCTACTTCTGCTTTCAGACTTGTTATAAAAAGGGAAGCTGCATATATAGCATCCGCACCCTCCCACGGCATGCTTGCATGTGCTGTAATACCATTAATATCTACCCTGAACCAGCTTCTTCCTTTGTGGCAGTTCTGAACCATTCCATCTGTAGGCTCAGTATCGAGCAGGTAGTCAATATTTCTTACTATTTTATCCTCAAGCAGTTTGCCTGAACCTCGCATATAATCTTCTTCATCTACTGTAAGTACCAGCTTTATTCCATGTTCTGGAAGCTTATCTGCTATAGCTATCTGCTGAAGCTCATGCATAACAGCCGTAAGTGCACAGGCAAGGCCTGATTTCATATCAGCAGCACCTCTGCCATATAATCTTCCCTCTTCTATTTTTCCGGAAAATGCTAAAGCTTCGCTTTCCCATCCATCACCAACAACTACTGTATCCATATGGCACAGGATTACCATTTTTGGAAGCTCCTCATTATTTCCATCTATATTGAAAATAAGATTATATCTTCCATCTGCTACAGCTTCCCTTTCCAGTCTTACAGAATTGAAAAGTAAATGATCAGTTTCTATGGATTTTTCACAAAGACACTTTCTATATTTCTCAAGCTCTGCTGTAATAAGCTCTTCCAAATACAAGGCAACTTCCCCTTCGTATTTTCCCGGATCCGTACTTTCTATTTGTACAAGCTCTGCTGTAACTTCTGCTGCCTCTTCCCCGTCATAATTTTTAAATGAAATCATAATCAATCCAGCCCCGATTCTAGTTTCTGTGGCTTTATGCCGTGCTTTTCAGCATAACCTGTAAGTATAAGTGTAAGCGCGCCATCTCCTGTTACATTACAAGCTGTACCAAAGCTATCCTGAAGAGCAAAAATAGTAAGCATAAGCGCTGTACCTGCCTCATTAAAGCCAAGAACCCCTGTAATAAGTCCCAGAGAAGCTGCTACTGTTCCACCCGGAACTCCCGGAGCACCAATAGCAAATACACCAAGAAGCAGGCAGAAAATTATCATGTTTGGAAGTGATGGAAATTCTCCATAGAGTATCTTTGAAACTGCCATAACGAAAAATGTCTCCGTCATAACTGAACCGCAAAGATGAATATTAGCAAAAAGTGGTATTCCAAAGTCAACCATATCATCTCTCAAAGTTGGCTCTGATTTTTTTGCACATTTAATTGCAACTGCAAGAGTTGCTGCTGATGACATAGTACCAAGTGCTGTTAGATAAGCTGGTCCATAGTTTTTTATAATATTAAGTGGATTCTTTCCCGAATATACTCCTGCAATACCATAGAGGAGTAAAAGCCATAGATAATGACCTATTATAACTATGAGAATAATTATAATAAATATAGGTATCTGCTTAGTTATGCTTCCCTCATATGCCAGTCCGCAGAATGTCGCTGCAATATAAAATGGAAGTACAGGTATCATAAATCTTGTAACGATGCTAAGCACGCATTTCTGGAACTCCTCAAGTATAGAAATGATAGTTACAGATTTATTCCATGTTGCAGCAAGACCAAGGCAAACTGAAAGTACAAGTGCTGACATAACCTGCATTACCGGAGGTATTGCAAGCTCAAATACTACCTTTGGAAGCGCTCTAAGTCCTTCTACATTTGGGCTTATTGACAGCCAAGGAAGAATTGTGAAACCTGCAAAGGTTGATGTAAATGCTGCACCTACAGATGAAATATAAGCAATAATAAGTGCTATAAAAAGCATCTTTGATGCATGTTTACCAAGACTTGTTATAGATGGAGCTATAAATCCGATTATAATAAGCGGAACACAAAAATTAATAAACTGTCCTAAAATATACTTTGCTGTTACAACTATCTGCAGTGAAAAGACAGTAATTCCCGACTCCTCTGGCATTCCTGCCAGCATAAGTCCAATTACAATACCTGCTGTAACCCCAAGTATAAGCCTGAACGGCAGTGACTTAAAAAAGCTTTCCCTCATTTTATTCCCCTCCTCAAAATGAAAATTGTTTATAAATCATCAACCAATGCTGTACTTTTTGCATAGGCTGTAGATTTTGCTTCAAAAAAATCTGTTTTAACCATATTGGCATTTGAATAATTGCTTACCCATGCCATATCCTGAGGTTCTTTTTCCTTTCCCTTATAAATCGCTTCATATCCAAGTGAAGTCCATCTTAAATTTCCCAGATATTCAATATAATCTGTTATCATCTTTGGTGTAAGTCCGGATATGTCATTTCCAATAACATAATGTCCCCAGGCTATTTCCTGTCTTACGCCTTCCATAAGCATTTCCCTGAGCTCTTCTATCATTTCATTATCAAAAAGCTCTGGTTCTTCTTCCCTCAGTTCTCTTATCATATTTCTGAAAAGCCATAAGTGAGTATTTTCATCTCTGTTTATATATCTTATTTCCTGAGCTGAACCCGGCATTTTCCCATTTCTTGCAAGATTATAAAAGAACATAAAGCCTGAGTAAAAATATATTCCTTCTAATATATAATTTCCCATCATAACCTTTAGAAGAGTTCTGGCATCCTTATTTGTCTGGAAGGAATTATATATATTTCCAATAAATTCATTTCGCTTTAGCAGATGCTCATCTGTTTTCCATTGATAAAGTATTTCATTTCTTTCCTCAGGAGAGCATATAGTGTCCAGCATATATGAGTATGACTGACTATGTACACACTCCTGAAAGGTCTGAATATTAAGGCAGAGATTTATCTCATTTGCCGTTATATATTCTCCTATGCAAGGAAGATTTGCCGTCTGAATACTGTCAAGGAATACAAGAAAAGAAAGGATCTTATCATAGGCCTTTCTCTCGGCCTCATCGAGCTTAGGATAGTCCTTTACATCCTGAGACAGATTTATCTCTTCAGGTATCCAGAAATTATTCATTGCCTGTCTGTACCAATCTGATACAAAGGAATACTTCATATTATTAAAATCATTAAGATTAGTTGTATTTCCGCCTATAAGCCTTCTGTTTCTTACCTCTGTATCTCCTTCCGGATTAAACAAGGGTTTATGTATAAGCTTATTCTTACTCATTATCATTTCTCCATTCTGTTTAAGCTTCAAAACACTTTAATAAACTTATTTATTCTATATTTATGCACTGCAGCTCTCACATTCGTCCACTTCCAAGGATTTAGATCTTACATAATATATTGTTTTAACACCCTGTTCCCATGCGAGGATATATAGATTAAGCACCTGTCTAAGGGTATAGTCATTTGTAATATAAAGATTCATACTCTGTGCCTGATCTATATGTCTCTGCCTTATTCCACAGGCTCTGATGCTCCAGCTTTGGTCTATATGATGGGCATTTTTGTAATACCAGTATGTATAAGGACTTAGATCCGGAGCAACTCTTGGCAGCATTGCTCCTTTCTTCTCTTCTAGGAAAAATTTATTCATAACTGGATCTATGCCGGCTGTAGTAGCTGCGAGTATTGAAGTTGAACCTGTAGGAGCAACCGCCAGAAGATATCCATTTCTGAGTCCATTTTCATGAACTTCCTCCTTAAGTCTTAGCCAGCTTTCAGATGTATATCCCCTCTTCTCAAAATATTTTCCTGTATCCCATTCGCTTCCCTTAAAAAGTTCGTATCTGCCCTTTTCCTTTGCGAGCTTCATGGATGCTTTTATAGCTGAATAATTGATATGCTCAAACAATTCATCCACAAACTCCAGATGTTTTTCCGACTCCCATGAAATGCCCTCTTTTGCCAGCATATGGTGATATCCACTCGCTCCCAGACCTATGGCTCTATATCTCTTATTTGTAATTTCAGCATAGGTAAGAGGATAAAAATTAAGGTCTATAACATTATCCAAGGCCCTCACAGCTGTATTTATTACATCTTCCATATATGCTTTATCCTTAACAGGAAGATGTCCCAGCGATAGACTGGCCAGATTACATACAACAAAATCACCCGGTCTTGTTGTATTTACAACTACGGTTTCCCCTTGCTCAGTGCATATCTTCGTCTGAACAGTTTCTATCTGCTTCATATTTTGTGCTATCTCAGTGCAAAGATTAGAACAGTATATAATTCCTTCATGGCTATTTGGATTTGCATTATTAACCAGGTCTCTGTTAAATGTAAATGGTGTTCCAGTTTCAACTGCTGATTTAAGGACAAGACGCACTATTTCCTTGATGCTTATAACTCTCTTATCGATTCTAGGATCTTTTATGCAATCTATGTATCTCTTTTCCCATTCCTCGCCATAGTAATCCTCAAGTGCATAGCCCTTTGTTACAAGGATATCATGCGGACACATAAGATACCAGTCCTGATTAAGATCCTCCTTTGCCATTCTCCAAAACAGGTCAGGATAGCATACAGCTGGAAATACATCATGTGCCTTCATTCTGTCATCGCCATTATTTGTCCTAAGATTAAGAAATTCTGGAAGATCCTTATGCCATACATCAAGATATACACTGACTGCGCCCTGTCGCATACCAAGCTGGTCTACAGCAACAGCTGTATCGTTGATAATCTTAATCCATCTGATAACACCACCTGCTGCTCCATCAAAGCCTCTTATAGAACCACCCTTTGCTCTTACTTTTCCAAAATAAAGTCCCATTCCTCCACCAAACTTTGAGACCTTAGCAAAATTGTCAACTGATCTGAAGATTCCATTAAGTGAATCAGGAACCGTATCAATAAAACAGGAGGAAAGCTGATGATAAGGTTTTCTTGCATTTGAAGTGGTCGGAGTAGCCATCGTTACCTCAAGCTTTGAAAGCATATCATAAAATTTCTTTACCCAGTAAAGCCTGTTTTCCTTTTCCTCCATTGCAAGATGAAGGGAAATTCCCAGAAACATTTCCTGAGGAGTTTCAAGAGCTATATGATCATGAGTATGAATAACATATCGCTTAAGCATCAGATCAAGTCCCGAATAATTCAACAAATCATTTCTACTATTATCAATAAAGTCATATGCTTCCTCTATCTCATCCACGCTGTAATTCAACAGAATATAGCTTCCATAAAGATTTTCATCTGTAAGATATCTGAGCTTTTCATAAAATGAATGTATTCCTCTCCTTGAAAGCTCTAATTCCAGTTCAGTTTCAAACTGATGATAAAGAATCCTTGAAGCAATGAATTCCCACTCTGCCTCTTCCTTACTTGTAAGCTCCACGGCTGCTTTTACAAGAGCGGATAATCTTTCACTTCTTTGCATACCTTCTTTAACAAAAGATTTATACTTGGATAAGAGCTTTCTTAAGTCATATATTTCTCTGTCAAATTTTTTCTGTATTCTAAAAAGCAGCTTACCAAATCTTTCAGAAAATTCACTTCCCTGCTCACACAATATAGTAAGCTCCTTATTTACTTCGTCTGTATCATTTATAATATTATCCGGATTACATTTCTCAATAAAATTGCTCTCCTTGATTATATTTTGCATTAATTTCTACCCCTTTCGTAGGATTTACATTTGAACCTAGTTTAATTCAGCTTTTACTCTATGTCAACAAAAGAAAAAGGACATGACCCGTATTTTTAAGGTCATGCCCTCTTTTATATCACTTTATATTACTTTCTGTTCTTTAAAAAATCAGGAATATTTATAGTCATATCTCTATTCACCTGAGGTCTGAAGCTATCCTGCATAGGTGATGCAGGATTGTCTGTATACTGCTCCTCTCTTGGCTGGAACTGGGTATTGCGCTGTGGCTGTGACTGTCCAAAACCAAAATCAATGCTTAACTTATTATCCTGTCTGCGTGGAGCTGTATTATTTAATGGCTTGGAATCTCCAAAAAGATTCTGTCCTGCCTTCTTCTCCTTAGCAAGCTTCTTTGCTTCTTCATTTGGCTCTATAATACCTGTTGCAATAACAGTTATTGTACACTCATCCTGAGCCTTATCATCAAATATAGCACCAAAGATTATATTTGCATTTTCTCCGGCAAGCTCCTCAACATAGCTTGCAGCCTCATTAGCTTCAATGAGAGAAATATCTCCTGAAACATTAATGATAACATCCGATGCACCCTCGATAGATGTGTCAAGAAGAGGTGATGCAACTGCCTGCTTAACAGCCTCAAGAGCCTTATCATCTCCCTTTGCCTTACCTATACCAATATGTGCAATTCCCTTATCCTTCATTACAGTCTGAACATCTGCAAAGTCAAGGTTAATAAGTCCCGGTACATTTATAAGGTCTGTAATTCCTGTAACTGCCTGAAGAAGAACCTCATCAGCCTTCTTAAGTGCCTCTGGCATAGTTGTTCTTCTGTCTACAAGCTCAAGAAGCTTGTCATTAGGAATAACAATGAGAGCATCTACACTGTCCTTAAGCTTAGCTATTCCTGAAAGAGCATTCTGCATACGCTGCTTTGCTTCAAAACGGAATGGCTTTGTAACTATACCAACAGTTAAAATGCCCATATCTTTAGCAATCTTCGCTATAACCGGAGCTGCTCCTGTTCCAGTTCCGCCACCCATACCACAGGTAACGAAAACCATATCTGCGCCCTTGAAAGCCTGCTGGATATCATCCTTGCTCTCTTCAGCAGCCTTCTCTCCAACCTCAGGTCTTGCTCCAGCACCAAGTCCCTTTGTAAGCTTTTCGCCAATCTGCATTGGTGAAGGAGCCTTACAAAGTTGTAATGCCTGTTTATCTGTATTAACTCCAATAAATTCTACTCCGGCAACATTCTCATCTATCATACGGTTAACCGCATTATTACCGGCACCTCCAACACCTACCACTATAATCTTGGCAGCTGTTTCAGTTTCAGGGAGTTTTATCTCTAACATATTCTATGTACCGCCTTCCATGATAATTCAACTATAAATATAATCCCTATATAGCTTTTTTTCAAGCTTTTTTAAAACCTAATACTTACAATATTCTTATGAAATATAAGGTTTTTTGGCTATTTCAACCATTTTCTTCGTTTCTTTTTTTGAATGTAATATTTTGATTTTTTTCTTTGTCGCTGTAATTACTAAGATCAAGACTGCCCTTAAGTCCCTTTTCCCTTATCTTTGGAAGCATATCGTTAAGAAGGGAAATTTTTTCATCCATTCCGCTGTCGCTTCCCAGTTTAACCTCAATATTCCCATCGTCTATAAATACTGTAGCTTCATTAAGATAATTGAAATCTATTTTTTCACTTTCGATTCCGTAATAGCTAAGCCTCTGCGTAATATTCATTATGTCTGAAAATACATCTTTATCTGATATAGGTAAAGGCTGGTTTAGAACTATATGTCCAAAGTCCAGACCTGTTATCTCAGGCACTCCTTCTATTTTTTGCGATGAGCTTTCAACTATAACTCCATCCTTATCAAAATACATATAGCTGCTCATATACTCTATATATCCAACTATACTTTTTTCGTAGATAACAAGATCACATGACAGCGGACTGTTAAACTGGATATCATAATCTTCTATAAAAGGAAATTTTTGTTTTTTTAAAAACTTATCCTTTACAAAGCAGACTATGCTGTTTCTGCTCCACATATCAGGGAAGATCATCTCTGTAACTTCCTCTTTTGTATATGTTTTGTTTCCTATTACATTTATCTTATTTATCCTAAGACCTACAACCAGTATAAGTATAATCAGGATAATCATTATTGTTGTCCATATCTTAAGACTTCCGGAGCCTTTTTTATCTACATCATAATCATAAAATTCTTCTTTACTCATCCTCTGTGCTCCGACATTATTATTTGCAGACTATACTATTCCAGACGTATGCAGTTCGATATATTAAGCGCAATCGTTATCTCAGCCATAGTACACAGTATAGCGCTTCCTCCATAGCTTATGAATGGAAGAGTTACTCCTGTATTTGGAATTACACCTGTTACAACGGCTATATTAAGAAATACCTGAATACTGATATGCGCTATAATTCCAACGCAGAGCATTGAAGCAAACAGATCATTTGCATTTGTCGCTATCTGGGTAAGCCTGTATATCAAAAACAGAAATAAAAGAACTATAGCTATTGCACCTATAAGTCCCAGCTCTTCTACTACTATTGGAAATATCATATCATTATGTGCCTCTGGAAGCTGACCAAATTTCTGTATGCTTTCTCCAAGTCCTTTACCTATAATACCACCTGAACCAATTGCATAAAGCCCCTGCAAGGTCTGATATGCATCTGTAGGAAAAAGCTCAGGCGCTGCCCATCCAAAAACTCTTCTAAGCTGGTAATGATCTGGTCGTGGCATGTTAAACTTTACAATAAAAGCATGTGCTATAGGCTTGAGACCTATCAAGGCTGCAAATCCAAAGCTGGCAATCCATGCAAACATTTTCCACTTTCTGCATGCTACAAAAAGCATAACAAATACTATTCCTGCTGCGATTATACCTGAGCTAAGATTTTGAATCAAAACCGCAAATATTGGAATTGCTACAAATAAAAGCTCTTTCCATACCTGCTTAATACTATTTATCCTATTTCCTTTTCTGGATATTACAGCTGCCATATATATTATAATAGCAATCTTGGTAATTTCAGCTGGCTGGAAGGAAATACCTGCAATATTTAACCATCTGGATTTTCCGTGTGAAGAAAGTCCCATAACAAAGGTCAAAAGCTGCAAAGTCGTTGCCAAAAACAAAATAAATCCTGCCAAAGGCCTAAATAATTTGTAATTAATCTTTTTTCTGCAAAGCTTTGAAACTGCAAAGCTGCCTACAAGACATATAGCAAAAATAATAGCCTGCTTATTAAAATAATAACTGGAATCGCCTTTATTTACCATCGCAACATACTGCGAACTGGAATATACCATAAGAAGTCCAAAAGTTGCAAGTAATATAACCGAAGCTAAAAGACTATAGTCATAATAATATTTAACTCGTCCAGAAGGCTGCTGTTGCGGCTGAAAACTTTCTGCTTGTTGCTGCCTTTGCATCTGCTGTGGCTGAATTCTCTGTTGCTGCAACTGTCTCTGCTGTTGCTGAATCCTTTGTTGCTGCAGATTTCTTTGTGCTGACGGCTTTTGTTGTTGCCTTTGTAGCTGTTGTCTTTGCTGCTGTTTCTTTTGTGCCTGTGGTTTCTGTTCCTGTTGCTTTAGCTGATGTTGCCTTTGTGGCTGTGGTTTTTGTCTGTTTCCATTAACCGTCTGCTTATTTGTATTTTTATTTTTTGTATCAGAGCTGGTTAACATATTCCTTGAAAACCTTTCCCCTCTCTTCAAAGTTACTAAACATTCCCCAGCTTGCACATGCAGGACTTAAAAGAACATAATCTCCCTCGTCTGCATATGAAGCACAGGCCTTAACTGCTTCATTCATATCCTCTGCATACATAATATCAGTAAAGCCATACTTTTTACAGCATGCAGATATTTTATCTCTTGTCTGTCCAAGCAAAACAAGATACTTTACCTTACCCTTAAACAGCTTGACCCACTCATCGTATTCAGACTGTTTGTCATAGCCTCCGGCAATAAGAATTGTTGGACCTGGCATAGCATTTAGAGCCTGAATAGCTGCATCCGGATTTGTTCCCTTGGAGTCGTTGTAGTATCTTACACCACATCTTTCTCTTACAAATTCTATTCTATGCTCAACCGCATTAAAGGCCTTAAGTGCATCAACAATCTTAAGTATGCTTACGCCCATCTTAATGGCAATAGCTGAGGCAGCCATAACATTTTCATAATTATGTCTTCCAAGCAGTTTCAAATCGTGGACATCTATAAGCTGGGTAACTGTGCCTTTCTCCTTTAGGAAAATGCAGTCTTCCTTCAGATATAGACCTTCATCAATTTCTTCCTTTGATGAGAACCATATTACCTTTGGTTTAAGCTCCTTATCCTTTCCAAATCTTCGAAGTTCTGGATCATCATAGTTAAGAACTATATAATCCTCCTCTGTCTGGTTAAAAGCTATCGCTTCCTTACATCTTATATAATTAGCCATCGTTCCATGTCTGTCTAAATGGTCTGGTGTTATATTAAGTATGGCACTTACCTGTGGATGGAAATCCAAAATAGTTTCAAGCATAAATGAGCTTACTTCTACAACTGTTGCCGAATTATCATTTGTATCAAGAGCCTCGGCGGTAAAAGGATTTCCAATATTTCCAACAACGTGCACGTCCTCGTACTGTTTTTTTAATATTTCTCCCACAAGTGCTGTAGTTGTAGTCTTTCCATTTGTTCCTGTAATTGCTGCAAGCTTACCCTTAGATGCCTGATATGCCAGCTCGAGCTCACCTATTACAGGTATTTTTTCTCTGTCAAGTACAGCAATAAAATCGCTTGTAAGTGAGATTCCCGGACTTACAATTGCAAGATTAACTCCTCTCGTCTGTGTTGGATAAAGTCTTCCTTTAACAAGTTCTATCTGATCTCCAGGCCTAAACTCCTTCATAACCTCATAATCATCAAGCTCTGCATTGCTATTATAAAGGACGACCTCTCCTCCCATTTTTAATATCATTTTTGCTGCTGCAATTCCACTTTTTCCTGTTCCAGCAACAAGAACCTTTCTGTTCTCTTTCATTTCTTCCTCCGAACAAATCTATGTCATCCATTTAAATACGAAATATAAAGAATTTAGAAGAAACCTTCTTACACTATCATGCCTATTACAGCTGCAAATGAGAGAAGGAAGGTTATTATAGTAAATGCTGCGACTATCCTTGTCTCTGAATTTCCAAGCAGTTCAAAATGATGGTGTATAGGTGCCATCTTGAAAAATCTTTTTCCATGTGTTGCCTTAAAATATGTCACCTGTATTATTACAGAGATAACCTCTATCATGTAAATAAATCCAACTATTGGAACATATAATTCCAAACCACCAACTACTGCACTTGCTGCTATGAATCCACCAAGTGCAAGTGAACCTGTATCTCCCATAAAGACCTTTGCCGGATAAACATTAAACAATAAAAATCCGCATAAAGCACCTATAACAGCACCTGCTACTGCAAAAGTTCCATTTCCTGTCAGTATTCCAGCTACTGCAAAAAATGCCGCAGCAATGACAGTTACACTACTGCACAGTCCGTCCAGACCATCAGTAAAATTAACTCCATTATCTATACCTAATACGACAAACAGTCCAAAAGGAATGAAAAGCCATACAGGAAGTTCAAAGGCAAATCTGGTATTCTCTCCTATTCCCATAAATGGAACATAGACTCTTCCTTTGATATCATTTCCATAATATACCCATAACAGGAAAATCAAAGTAAGTACAAGCTGGAGTACAAGCTTCTGCTTTGGATTAAGTCCCTCTGACTGATGCTTCTTTATCTTGAGATAATCATCTGCAAATCCTACAAGGCCAAAGCCTAAAAACAGAAATAAGATCTGAAGAGTTTCTTTATTTATTCCAAAACCTATTGATGAAATCAAAACTGCACAGCTTATGGATATCAGGAACATTATTCCTCCCATTGTAGGTGTTCCTTGTTTTTTTAAATGAGCCTCTGGTCCCTCTTCTCTTACCTCCTGACCAAATTTCATTCTACGCAGCATAGGTATAAAGCCTGGTGCTATAAGTACTGTAAGTATAAAAGCTGTAAGCAGTGTTATAAAAAACTGCAATAATATTTTTTCTGACATTGTATATCTCTCTTTCATTTATTTTCTGAAAATTCAGAAAATGTTTTCCTAGTTACTTTCCTTAGGTTTATTATCAGCTGCTTCTGATGTATTTTTTATTGCAGATGACGTCTCTTTCGTTGTACCTGATGTTTCCTTCGTTTCCTCCGATGCATCAGGAGAAGTTTCAACTGAGAAATTGTAATTATCTTCATCTGTAATGAGATCACTCAATTCATCTGGAAGCATTTCACCATTGTCATCTCCCTGTATAAATTCTTCAGTCAAAGGTTCTTTTGATGGTGCTACTGTTTCTCCCTCTATTGTAGGTGCCATCAGGGTTTCTCCATTTTCATCTGTTGGTACCTCTGTAGGAGCAACTGTTTCTCCACTGGTTTCTTCCTTGCTTCCCATTGGCATTCCAGAATCGCCTTCATTTTCAGGAAGAAGATAATTTGGAATATCATCTGATTCAACACCATCAGGATAACAATTTACAATAGGAAGAGCTTCCTTCATAATCTTGGAAAATATCTCTGAAGCAAAGGAGCTGTGTGCAGCTTCCTCACCCTTTCGTTTTGGTTCATCAATTACTACATAGCAAAGAAGCTGTGGATCCTCTACTGGAGCAAAACCACAAAAACTTACAACATAGGTTTTTGCACTTCTAGGAAGCTTCTGGGCTGTTCCTGTTTTTCCACCTACTGTATATCCCTCTATGCCTGCTGCCTTACCTGTTCCTGTTTCTACAGTCTGGAATAAAGCACCTCTTAAGAAATCTGATGTTGACTTTGATATTGTTTCCCTCACAAGTTTAGGATTAACATCCTTTATAAGTCTTCCATCAGATGAAAGAATCTGCTTAACAACATGTGGCTCATAATAATTACCACCATTTATTGCTGATGCATATGCAGCTACCATCTGTATCATTGTACAGTTATAGTTCTGTCCAAAAGACTGGGTTGCAAGAGTTGTCTTACCAATCTTATCATTGTCAAATCCAAGATTCTTGGCATCTGTTTCTGCTGGAAGATCTATTCCTGTATAATCACCAAAGCCAAATATCTTTTGGTATTTCATGAATATCTCGCTTTTTTCAAGAAAGGCAATATTCATCATAACGACGTTACAGGACTGTGTTATACCGCCTGTTACATCTAAAAGCCCGTGTCCATTTCTATTTACACAGTTAATTCTCCATGTTCTGATGCCATCACTTAGCTTTACATTTCCCTCACAGTTAAATGTATCATATGGATCTATTATTCCCTCTTCCATTGCTCCTGCAACAGTAAATATCTTTTGTGTTGATCCAGGTTCAAAGGTATCGCTTACACAAATATTTCTCCACAGCTTATTCCAGGCAACCTGTGTTCCATATGACATTATCTCTTCTCTTGAAAAATGCTCAGGCACTTGTTCTTCTGTTATAGAAAGAGCTCCCGGATTCTCCCTCTTGTAAACACCTACAGCTTCTGTAAGTCCAAACTGATAGATTTCTTCCTCAGTAAAATCATCTGTATTTCTTGGATCATTAAGATCAAACTGATTGGTACTTGCCATTGCAAGTATTTCTCCATTGTTTGGATTCATAACAATGCAGGCCGCTGATTTTGAACCAATTTCACCATTTTCCCATTCAGCTAAATACTTCTCGACGATTTTTTGTATATTGGCATCAAGCGTAAGTATAAGCGTATTACCATCTTCAGCTGATTTTATAACTCGCTCGAGGTTTGCTTCATCATTGAGGTAACCGTATTCTCTTCCGTTTGTACCTATCAGACTGTCATTGTAGAACTGCTCAACTCCTCCTGTTCCAACTGTTCCATCTGCAGAAGAAAAACCTAGGACATTACATGCAAGCTCGTTGTAAGGATATATACGCTTGTACTCATCCTCAAACCATACACCCTTTATCATATTTTTTCTGAGCTCTGGCGTTTCGCTTTTTGCATACTCGTTGTTTTTATTTTCCTGATATTCTAAAAAGCCCTGTTTCTGCTCATAGCTGATTTCTTTTTTGTACTTAACGTAAGGAGAATTACTCTTTTCCGAAATAACTTTTCTTAATTCAGCCTCATCATATCCAAAAAACGAAGATAAGGCCTCAATTGTTGGCTCTACTACATTTTTTAGCTTTTCTCCGCCTTCTTTTGCACCTTCTGCAGCATACATCTGTCTTGGATCCAATATAAGATTGTACACCTTTGTACTTGTTGCAAGTTTTGTGCCATTTCTGTCATATATATCACCTCTTCTATAAGGTATGGTCTTTGATGTATACTCTGACTGCCTCTGCGAAAGTACAATCTTGTTATATTCTTCATTATTATTTTTCTGAATGTAATATATATATCCAAGTAAAGCAAATAAAGCCAGTGACACTATTATTACAGCGACTACCAGCTTTTCTTGCATTCCTCTCGTAAATACCTTAGGATTTGTTTTATTTTTTTTATTCTGTCGGTTTGTTTGGGATGTTCTCATACTGTCTTACGTACTCACTTTCTGTTTTATCATAAAGAATTACGTTATCACTGCCTGCATGTACCATTCCCAATTCATTTACAGCTACCTGATATACATAGTTAAGATCTACTGAATTATCTATGCTCTGCTCAAGGGCATCATTTTCAGTTCTTAATTTCTCAAGTCTTGTTTCCATGCTCTTTATATTATCCATGTGTGCATTGATTGATGCATTCAAATTCAGATAATTGTAGCATATCACAAGAGTTGAAAGAACTGCCAAAATAAGTATAAGCAAAAATGGAAGATCCATGCTCAAGGATTTCTCCTCTTGCACATGATGTACAGGTCTTCCAACAGGTCTGTCCTCTGGTCTTATCCTCTTTCTTGGAGTAACCTGAGGCTCACGCCTTATATCTGGAGCAGATTCCGGCATGATAACTCTTACAGCATTTCCCTCTGTAACATATATTTCATTTTTATTGTTATAACCGGTTCTTACTCCCATGTTCTTCCCTTACCTTATATTGCCTCAAAGACTCTGAGCTTTGCACTATGAGCTCTATTATTCATCTCAAGCTCTTCCTTGCCAGAAACTATCGGCTTTCTAGTAATAACCTTTCCCTTTGATTTACGTCCGCATACACATACAGGAAACTCCTTTGGACATATGCAAGGATTTTCTGCTGTTCTAAATGCTGATTTTACAATTTTATCTTCCAGACTATGGAATGTGATTATACAAAGTCTTCCACCTGGCTCTAAAATATCTATAAGTCCATTTATAGAATTCTTGAGGATATCCAGCTCTCTGTTTACCTCGATCCTTATAGCCTGAAATGTTCTTTTTGCAGGATGACCGCCATTTTCTCTTAGCTTTGCAGGTATTGCCTGCTTTACTATCTCTGCCAGTCTTCCAGTTGTTTCTATAGGAGCTATTGCCCTTTCTCTTACGATATGCTTAGCTATGTTCTTAGCGAATTTATCTTCTCCATAATCTCTGATTATTCTGTATAACTCCATCTCAGGATAATCATTAACTACCTCATAAGCTGAAATACTGTCTCTCTGATCCATCCTCATATCGAGTCTTGCATCTTCTCTATAGGAAAATCCTCTGTCAGCTTCATCAAACTGATATGAAGAAACACCTAAATCTAGTACCATTCCACTTATGCTTTCAATACCCATATCATTTAAAATGGATACGGCATCCTCGTAATTTCCTCTTACTATAGTTACTCTGTCCTTAAATTCCCCGAGTCTCTTGGTAGCAGCCTCTATAGCATCTGCATCTCTGTCTATGCCTATAAGTCTTCCTCCATTACTAAGCTGTTTAGCTATATGATATGAATGACCTCCTCCGCCAAGAGTGCCGTCTACATATATACCGTCAGGTTTGATATTTAATTCCCTTATCGTTTCCTCAAGGAGAACAGAATAATGTACAAACATATTAAATTCCAAATCCCTCCAGACTCTCGAAGCTCTCAATATCTTCATCTGTAAGAGAGTTGATTTCCTCCCATCTTTCCTTATCCCAGATTTCTATCTTGTTTCCAACTCCTGTAAGCACAACTTCCTTCTCTAGTCCAACAGCTTTTCTCAATGGCTGTGAAAGAAGTATTCTGCCCATCTTATCAAGTTCAACTTCAAGGGCACTTCCTATAATATATCGGTTTAACTTACGAGCAGTCGGGTTTGTAATAGGAAGAGATACAAGCTTCTCTTCAAGCTTCTTCCAGTCCTCCATGCTATAAATCCATAAACATGAATCAAGTCCTTTGGTAACTACAAATGTGTCTCCTAATTCATCACGAAACTTAGCAGGTATAATCAACCTGCCCTTGGTATCGATTATATGATTGTACAATCCCTTAAACATATATCCTCGACCCTCGGTTTCGCAACAATATTATGACTATATTTAAAATATGTCACTTTACTCCACTAAGCGGGATTTTCTGACACTTTACCCCACTTTTCACCACTTTGTAGATATATTTTCACGCATATCAAAGTAAAAGTCAAGTGAAAATGGCACACTTTTTTTATTTTATGAAATAAATTTTCAAACACAAAAAAATGAAGCGTAGAAAGCTGTAAATTCTTTGATATACAAGCTCCTACGCTCAATTTAATCTTTAAAATCAAACTATTTTATTGTTCATCTTGATATTAATATGTGTATTATCATACATTAAATCTAAAAAGAATAGTATCTCCGTCGCGCACTACATATTCCTTGCCTTCAAGTCTTACAAGTCCCTTTTCTCTTGCCTGTGCAAGTCCTCCGCAATCTAAAAGATCCTGATAATTTATGACCTCGGCTCTGATAAATCCTCTTTCAAAATCAGAATGTATCTTTCCTGCTGCCTGAGGAGCCTTGGTGCCCTTCTTGATAGTCCATGCTCTTGTTTCTTTTTCTCCAGCTGTAAGATATGACATAAGGCCTAACAAATCATAGCTTGCTCTGATAAGCTTATCAAGTCCTGATTCTGAAAGACCTAACGACTCAAGATATTCCGCCTTCTCCTCATCGTCAAGCTCAGAGATTTCTTCTTCTATTCTTGCAGAAATAACGAAAACACCGTTTCCATTTTCACTGGCATATTTTCTTACCTTTGCAACATTTTCATTGCTCTCGCCATCATCAGCAAGATCATCCTCTGAAACATTAGCTGCAAAAATCATAGGCTTGGTTGTAAGAAGGAAAAGTCCATTTACGAATTTAACATCTTCCTCATCCTCTACCTCAACAGAAGAAGCCATTTTTCCATCTTCAAGAGCAGCTTTAAGCTCCTTTAATATCTCAAGCTCATGCTTTGCTGTCTTATCATTATTTGCCAGCTTTGCTGTCTTTGCTATTCTCTTGTCTATCATATCCAGATCAGAGAAAATAAGTTCAAGATTGATTGTTTCGATATCTCTTATAGGATCTACGGAACCTTCAACATGGATAACATTGTCATCCACAAAACAGCGTACTACCTGAACTATGGCATCACATTCCCTGATGTTTGCAAGGAACTGGTTTCCAAGTCCTTCTCCCTTTGATGCACCCTTTACAAGTCCTGCAATATCCACAAATTCTATTACAGCTGGTGTAACCTTTTCTGAGTTGTAAAGTGCCGCAAGCTGATCAAGTCTCTTATCTGGAACTGCAACTACTCCCACATTAGGATCAATGGTGCAGAATGGATAGTTAGCTGACTCTGCACCTGCCTTTGTTATAGAATTGAATAATGTTGACTTTCCTACATTAGGAAGTCCTACGATACCTAATTTCATCTATGATATTTCTCCTTTTAGCAATGGCTTTAATATATTTTGATTTATGACATTTATATGTCTTACACAATAACTTATAGTTTAGCACATTCAGGATAAATTGTACATTTAATCATGCTCTTTAATATATTGAAATACCTTTTTATCATTCTTTGATTTTTTACACCATCCAATACCTATCATTATAATTCCAACAATAATGGCTGTAGTTCTTATCGATGAATCTGGAGAAAATAAATAAGATACAATAATTCCTGTTCCTGTACTGCTGTCTTATTCATATTTTTCTTCTTCTCCTAATGCTATTATCCCCAAAATAATATCTAAAGTAAAGCAAGCAACATCTTACATTACATATATAGTTATATGCAAAGAATCTTTGACAAATATTTTTCGCTATTGTATTATGTTTTTAGTTCTATAAGATGGTCATTTGAGTTACGTAAAAAAAGGGGTGGGCACCATGAAGAAAAACATATGTTTCATAATTATTAGTTTGAGTATAATGTCGTTTCTTCTGACATCATGCACGCAAAGAGATGATAACATCAGCCAAACAGAACAGCATTTGGAGTTGGATTCCTCCTATGAAAGTACAGATTATGATTTTTTGTTTCAATATCCATCTCAATGGACGATAGTAGAAGAACCATGGCATCCAGCGACAGAAACAAGCGAGAGTGATCCGGAAAAAATAGTTGACCTTTATATCTATGAAAAGGAGGGAGCTATAAATGCCCTTGGTGAAGCAGAGGGTATTGTGATTTTTGATTCCATGTCCCAAGATGGAGGACTTTTTCGGCTGGTATCTGGAGAGGAAGAGGAAATTGTAAATACGCTTGGTATTACAGGTACTATGATTACAGAAACGCTAGAAATCGAAGAACAGATATGGTTACGAGTTTTAGCTTATTATGAAGATGGGTATGCAGAGGAAATTGGTATGGGTGGATCTTATGGTGCGTGTGCAACAGTAAAGCAAGAAACTTATGAACAATATGGAACGCTAATTAAGGATATATTAGAAAGTGTTCATATGAAGCAACCATAAACCTTATCAGAAATAACTCTAAATAATGTTGAAATAGCTGTCACTACGGGGCAATGTAAACCGAAGTGACAGCTATTCTTATAAGATAGTTCAAACACTTAATCAAATCGAAATTTATATGGTCTTAAATCCATCAGTCAAATGATGTTCGTGAATGCCGCAGATATAATGTCATCATCTGCGCCTCCTTTCCACATTATTAGAATCCACCATCCTGATAAGCTCTTGCAATCACATAGGATGGCTCATAAAATGCGCTACAATTGTAATTATCAATGGTGTCGCAAATCTCATTGTTATACACTCGAAGTATTCCATCCACATAATCTTCTCCCGGTACTTCTGTATCAACGATCAAACGCTGATAGACTTTTCCCATTTCCAAAGGCGTTGGAATTCGCCCTGCCAGTTCCAGATCCACCTTCGTGATATCGAAATCGCTTTTCGATAAATGATATTCTTCAATCCAATCATCTTCCACCTGTAAAGGATTTTCGCAGTGTAGCACATTTGCCACACTGATCAGATGTTCCAGTGCATCCTTGCCAATCGTATTCGCCACGTAGCGATTCCTCTGATGAAGTCTTCGTGCCACACGCTCGATCATATAGCAGATAAAATAAAGATCATTTGTCGTTATTTCTTCATCATGAAAATATTTATTGATCATAGTGTCTCACTCCCTTCAAAATGCAAGGTTCTCAAAGCTTCTTCATCCTCAACTTGGCAAGAATCTAATATTTTCATTATATCTTCTTGAGAAACTATTGCTTTTTTTTCATTAACTTTCATATGTTTATCAATCCTTTCTAATATTGTTCAATCGACATCATACTTTAATCTTCTAATAAAGGCTTATTTTGGTTCTTCTCTTAATGCTATTATCTCCAAAATAATATCCAAAGTAAAATTTGAATAACAATAATCATAGGAATTCCTATAGTAAAATATTTTTTTCTAGTTTTATGCCTAAATAGATACATAGAAATTAAGCCACCGATTGAACCTCCTAAAATTGATAGTCCAAATAAAGTTGCAACTCTTATTCTTCGCCTATGTTTTATAGCTGCAAATTTATCAATAGCAAATACAGTAAAGGTAATAATGTTTATAATTATCAAATAGATTGTAAATAAAGACACTGAAACGATCCTTTCTATCCAGCTTAAATTTCTAAATAATTATATTTTCCAATTAAATTATCATTTATGGTTACAATTCTAATTCACTCATTTTACGTCATTCACATTATATAGCTAATTCTTTGACAAGGCTACTCTACTGTGATATATTTTCTTATTACTAAATACTCAAATATGAAAGGAAAATACATATGAATCCATCTCAGGTTGATCTTATGTTTCCTCACCTTGGTATTGTGATTGAACACATGAAAAATCACATAACTGTTTTTGGAAACTTTGATATTGCATTTTATGGTATGATTATAGGCTCAGGTATGCTCATTGGTTTATGGGTGGCCTGCCGTGATGCTAAACGCAGGGGGCAGGATCCTGATATATATCTTGATTTTCTTCTTTATGCTGCAATTTTTTCCATTATAGGTGCAAGACTTTATTATGTGGCCTTCCAATGGGATTATTACAAAGATAATCTTGCAAGTATATTCAATATAAGACAGGGAGGGCTTGCTATATACGGTGGTGTCATTGCTGGTTTTATCGTAGGCATCGTATATACTAAGGTTAAAAAGCTTAATTTTCTTGAACTTGCAGACACAGCTGTAGTTGGACTTATAACTGGACAGGCTATAGGCAGATGGGGTAATTTCTTTAACTGTGAGGCATTTGGAGGGTATACAGATTCACTTTTTGCAATGCGTATACGTGAAGCTATTGTCAATCCATCTATGATTTCTGATTCCGTAAGAGAGCATATGATTATTGAAAATGGAGTATCCTATATACAGGTACATCCTACATTTCTTTACGAATCAGTATGGAATTTCTGCTCGCTCATTTTCATGCTTTGGTATGGAAAGCACAAGCAGAAATATATTGGTGAAATCATGGCACTCTATTTTCTTTTATACGGAACCGGACGTTTTATAATAGAGGGAATGCGTACAGACCAGCTTCTCATACCTGGTACTACACTCGCTGTTTCACAGTGTCTCTCTCTTGTGCTTGTAATTGCAGCAATCATAATGATATACCTTATGCGTAAAGGTAAACTTTCCAAAGAGCTTGGATATAAGGTAAAATAATTATAATATGCAAAAGGACTTCCCTGTGACTGATCTTTAATTTCAGACACAGAAAGTCCTTTTTTATTATGCTGCAATCGCATTTTCATTAATTTGATAAATCACACTCCGTATGCCATTCCATACATTCATATCTGTAAAGATATCTATAATACTGCCCTGATCAGTAAATGGCGTATCCTGTAAAACTGATAGATCTTTCATCATACCATTTTGAACTATATACTCTACTATCTGATTTACAAAGTATATCTGTCTGCTATCTAATTTATTTGAATCCAGATATTCTGAAAATGCTGCCTTTGCAGCATTCATATCCATGCCAACAATTTCTCTTACAAACTCACCAAGCGGCTTCTCTCCAAATTCCTCATTATACTCTTCTTTTGTTCCAACCTCACTCCAAAGGATTTTTTCAAGTTCCTTTATATCAGAGGAATTTAAAGGTATATTTGTCCTAAGTTTTTGAATAGCTTCATTGTCCTGATGATGACGTACATAAAATTCCGCTTTTTCTCTATACCTCTCAAGATAAGTATTATCTAAATTTGATTCATGAAGTTCAAACTCAGACATTTCGTCTTTGAAATCAGGATAATAAAATGCAGAATTTCCCTTAGGTATATATTTAATAAGATCCCTTAGCGCATTTCTTATATTTTCAAATTCATTAACTCCGGCTCTATCTAAATAATCCGAGTGTATAATACTGCTAATAAGCTCTGACTGTTCACGAACAGCAGGAATATTTGCTATACCAGAAAGTGCTGTAGCTTTTTTTATAAGCTCTGTACGACCCTTGTTATACTTCTTACCCATAAGATAAGCCAACTCTATCCCATATACAAGTGCATCAAATCTTAATGCTAATACATCGTAATCATCTGGTATGATCAAAGGTACTATCTCATTTTTTATTGTCTCGGGATCTCCATAGCTTATTGTCTGGTAGCTTTCTTCATCGGAATATATTTCAACTGCCTTAAGATGCTGTCTTACAGTAAAGCTATCTCTATTAAGCTCTCTCACCTTTGTTACCATATGATCTACAAGAAACTTTCTAAATTCTACAAGACGTTCTGTCTGATACTCCAAATCCTGAAGCTTATACGCTATCTCAAATTCCAGCTGAAATATTTTCCCTTGAAGAGATGTTACTATATCAGATTCCTTCCCCGGGTTCATTCTAAAAAATTCAAAATTTCCACAAAAATCAAAAATATAGAATTTTTTCTTATCTTCTCCATCCAATAAACCAGGACAAAGTCTTGTACCTCTTCCTATCATCTGCCAAAATTTAGCCTTACTCATTACTTTTTTAAAAAATACTAAGTTAAGAATTTCCGGCACGTCTATACCTGTATCAAGCATATCTACAGAAATAGCAATCTGAGGAAGCTTTTTAGGATCAGAGAACTCATCTATTGCAGACTGAGCATAGTTAATCTTGTTATCAATTACCTTTGCATAGTTAACAAGCTTAGGATATTCCTCGCAAAAAACCTTATATATAAATTCAGCATGATTATGGCTCTTTGCAAAAATAATTGTTTTACCTATTTTGTTGCCATAATCCACCTTAAATCCGTAGGTCATAAGTGCATCAAGCACTTTTACAACGGTATCCCGATTAAATACCCACTCATTGACAGCCGAAGCATTTATATATTCCGGCATCTCATCTTCATAATCAGCAAAAGTGTCTTCATACTGCTTCTTGTCAGCTTCTGACAGTTCATCATATGTAATTCCTTCTGTAGGAAATTTCAGTTTTGATTCCACTGACATAAAATCAACTAAATATTCATCCTTAACTGCCTGTGCAAGCTCATATCCATATGTAGGAATTCCATTCTGAAGATTGAAAATATCATATGTATTCTTATCAACTTCATCTTTTGGCGTAGCAGTTAAACCTACAAGAAATGAATCAAAATAAGTGAAAATATCTTTATATTTATTATATATAGATCTATGTGCTTCATCACATATAATCAAGTCAAAATGTCCGCATGAATATAGCTTGCCTTCATTATCCTCTACTGAATCTATACAGTTAATCATGGTCTGATAAGTAGAGAATACACAATGTGCATTATAATTTTCTTTATCTTCACATAAGTTTGTAACTGACAGATCAGGTAATAAATTTACGAAACTTCTCTTTGCCTGAGTTACAAGTGAAGTTCTGTCCGCTAAAAATAGTATATTCTTTACCCACCCGAACTCGAGCAAGATTTTACATAAAGCTATAACGGTTCTTGTTTTTCCCGAACCAGTAGCCATTACAAGTAAAGCTTTTCTCCTATTTTCATTATCAAAGGCATCACATACTGACTTTATTGCAGCTTCCTGATAATATCGACCAGCAATATTTTTATCCACCTCAGCATATTTAAGACTACTGCGCATAGTATAAAGATTAAATAACTTTTCAAGATCCCTTTTTGAATAAATAGATGAACATATTCTCTCATTATACAAATTATCAATAATGCGGGTTTCAAAACCATTACTCAGGAAAATAACAGGTCTCCTTCCCTGTCTTTCTTCTATCAGGTCTGCATAGAGCTTAGCCTGCTGCCTTCCTACAGCCACGTCCTTGCAAGTCCTTTTAGCTTCTATTATAGCTAAAATACGTCCATCATCTCCAAACAGAGCATAATCTACATATCCTATTTCAGATTTATTAGGCATACCTGAAATTGGGTATTCATTTATCCAGTTCTTTCCCTCGACCCAGCCTACATTCTGAAGCATATTATCAATATACAGCTTACGGGTTTTATACTCTGAAGCCTCAAGAGGCTTAGGTGTATATGTTTTCCTCTTCTCTTCGCTCCTTAAAGTCATTTCTTCACGAAGCTTTGCATTTTCC
The DNA here is from genome assembly GCA_030525875.1 of Eubacteriales bacterium. GTDB lineage: Bacteria > Bacillota > Clostridia > Lachnospirales > Lachnospiraceae > Avilachnospira. The sequence continues at coordinate 540 of JAUNDV010000009.1, read as the reverse complement.
TTAAGAAGCTGTTCAAGTTTTAGCTCTGATTCTGAAATCTTTACCTGCTTATCTGACGGATTAAGAACAAGCTCAGGATCAAACTTTCCCTCTGTATATGAATCAGCATAACAATATGCTATGAAATCCATGAAAATATAAAGATTTTCCAGGCAAAGCATTGCCTGATCAGGAGTTACTCTCTTTCTGCTGTCATGTACACTTCCATTTCCCATAGTTCTTATATAGTCAAGCCTCTTATAAATATTCTGATCTATATTATCTATAAATTCAGCTGTATTCATGAGGCATGAAAGTCTGTCATCCCATGGCTTTTTAAGTGAAGAATCTACTGAATACATCCACTTTATGGCAAACTCCATAGCACGACGACAATTTATTGCAGACGTATCCGGGTCAATAGTAAATGTTTTTTCTGCTGCTATTGCAACATCTGAAAATGATTCAAATTTTTTATCTTTTTTCAGGAAATCAAAGTTAGTCATAGTAACCTCCCGAAGCTATATTTTTACTATAGCTTAACTTTTGAAATTTTGATTT